>NZ_CAAKON010000041.1 GCF_901212655.1 Olsenella uli
ATGTGTTCGGTTGGGATCGGAAATCAACCAAGAACGCAAACGCGCCCACTGTTCCCTCCTTAAAGCAAAGGGCGGCCACCTCGATTGAGGCAGCCGCCCTGGCGGACGCGGGTCCCTTGGGATCACCGCGCCAATACCGCTGCCACTACTATAACCAAAATGCGCCCAGACCAGCTGAAAACGCGTAGAAATCTCAATCCGTCGCCATGGCGGCTCGCCTAGCCGCGCTCGTCGCGCTCGCCCATGTACCAGACGACGCGGCCCCGGCACGTGACCGGCGGGTCGTCCGGCCCGGCCACGATGTCGTCGTACTCGCCGGAATGGCTGTCGGCCGTGAGCATCACGGTCGAGGTGCCGCGCGTGTAGTTGCGCACGACGGCCCCGAAGTCCTCCGTCTCGGCGAGCACGGGCTGGCCGTTGGCCGGCTCCATGTCGGGGTCGACCAGCAGCAGCGCGTCGTGCGGGAACCGGTTGTCCATGCACCCTCCCTGCGCGTGGACCATGAAGCCGCGCGGGTGCGCGTCGGCGATTGAGGCGGGGACCTCGACCTCGTCGGCGAGGGTGCCCTCGTCGCACGGCTCGCCCATGTGCGCGTGGCCCAGGAGCGGGACCATCCTGGATGTGCCGCGCAGGGCCGCCGTGGCCCCGTCCTCGCCCATGAGGTCCGCGACCGTGGTGCCGAAGAGGTCGGCGAGTTGCTCAAGGTTCGCTTTTCTCGGCATCGACTTCTCGGATTCCCACTGGCCGATGGCAACTCGCGACACATCGAGTTTGTCGGCTATTTCCTGCTGGGTCAGTCCAGCTCTGCTTCTGAGCCGGCGAAGGTTTTTACCGATTTCCATGGGCCTCTCCTTGCCTATGTATAACTTTACTTATCATTCTAGAAAAGAAGACTTTGCATTCTAGAAAAGTTTTTGTTTACACGATGCAAAGAAAGGCTTACTATTAGTTCAGCAAGAGAGAGGAGGCCACTTGAATACCCTGCGAGATGTTCGCGAGAGCAAAGGGGTTAAGAAAGTCGCAGTTCAGCGGATGTTGGGAGTTAGCCGACCGACCTACGACCGCTACGAGCTTTATCCCGGAGAGATGCGAGCCAAGGACCTCGAAAGGGTCCTGACGTTCCTCGGCATCACTCGCGACGATATTTTTTTGGCAACAGAGGAAAGTTAAAGTTTGCATCTAACGAAACGGAGGAACCGATGAAGACCTGGAGGGTGCACTGGTGGGGCGAGCGCGGGGGCTCGTGCCTCAAGGGCGGCGAGGCGTGATGGGCGGCTGGACGGACTGGGCGGTGAACTTCACCGCGTGCCTGTGCCTCGGGATCCTATTCGAGGTGGTTCGAATTCGCGTAATGGTCGACGACATAGAACACGGTCGCCGCGACGGCACCCCAGGGCTGCGGGATGAGGAGGGCGAGCGTCGATGAGCGGCGAGTGGCAGTACTGGCTAGCGCTGTCGGTCGCGTTCGGGCTCTTCCTCAAGCTTGAGCTTGTCCAGCAGCGGGTCAAGAAGCTCGACGAGCGCGTAGCCCGCGAGGTTGAGCGGCGGGGCGAGCGCCGAGCAAAGCACGTCAAGCGCGGCCTTGATGGACGACCTGAGCAGGAGCAGGGCAAGGCCGAGTAGCAGGCGCCCAAGCGGGCGCTTGCGAAGGTGCTTGGGTCGATGTGTCGGTTTCCCCTTCTGCATGGGTCGCAGGTTAGGCCCGACGTAACGCGCCGCCGGAACGGCCGGCGGCAAGGGATTGGAGAGCTGTGATGGAGAGGTTCGTTGATGGCGCGCGCGAGGCGGCCAAGGCCGCGGCTATCGGCCTGACGCTGAGCGGGGCCGCCCCGTGCCTGGCGGTGTGGGCGCTGTGGTCGCTGTTCGGCGAGGCGCTGCTCGACGCCGTGCTCGTCGCCTTCGTCGCCGCCTGCGCGGCGGTGGCCGTGGCGTTGGCGAGGTCCCTGGCGCGGGAGGGAGGTGAGCGCGATGGCGAGTGGTGAGGCCGCGATGTCGGTCCCGGCGCGACGCGGCAAGGGCTGGCTGACCATCCGCGACGCGGCGTTCTACGCGAGCTGCGGGGTCGGGACCATGCGGAAGCTGGTCGCCGAGGGGTGCGTCGAGAGCGTGCCGAGCGTGGCGGCCCGCATGAGCGGCAGGCCGGACCGGATGCGCAGCGAGCGGGTCGTGAACGCCGACAGCATCGACCTGTACATGTTCACGGAGTACTAGAGACGGCCCCGCCAGCTGGGGCTGGCAGGGCCGCGACGGAGGGCGCGCGACGACTGGGAAGGTTGGGCGCGCGCCACTGACCAACGAGAGGATAACGCAATGGAGACGGGGAGTCTGGGCTTCTGGGTCTACGGGCCCGTGGTCGGGAAGGCGAGGCCGCGCGTCACGCGCAACGGCAGCTTCACGCCGAGGAGCACGAGGGAGGCGGAGGCGCGCGTGGCCGCCGCCGCGAGGGCCGCGCTGCCGGATGGCGCCGGGCAGCCGCTGTTCGGCAGGCGCCAGCCGGTCGCCGTGGGCGTCACGGTGTGGAGGCCGCTGCCCGGCAGCAGGCCCAAGCGCGTCGAGGCGGAGCCGGACACGTACACGCCGGACGTCGACAACGTCGCGAAGCTCGTCATGGACGCGATGCAGGGCGTCGTGCTCGAGGACGACGCGCAGGTGACGACGCTCTACGTGGCGAAGATGGACCGGGCGCGCGGCGTGGACGAGTGCATGTACGTGAGCGTCAGGCCGAACGGAGGTTCGAATGAGTGACGAGAAGAGGGGCGAGGCCGTCGAGGTCGAGGCCGAGGTCTTCGACGTTCCCGCCGAGCTGACTGCCGCGGACGAGTGGCTTGCGGAGGCGCGGGAAGAGGTGGGCGCGCTTCTCGGCAAGTACGGCACCCGCCCCATCGAGACGCGGGCGGACTACAGGGACATCAAGCAGTCGCGCACGCTCCTGCGGAAGGACATCGCGAGCATCGACCAGCGCCGCATGGACATGACGCGCGCCGTCGAGGACGCGGTGGCGAGGTTCCGCACGGGGGCCGACGAAGCGCTGGAGCCACTGCGCGAAGTCGAGCGCGGCTACAAGGCCCAGCTCGACGAGTGGGACGCGGGCGTCATCGACCGCAGGCGCGCCGCGATGCGCGAGGCCTACGCGGACATGGCCCCGGCGCTGGCGGACGGCCTGTGCCCGTTCGACCTGGTGTGGGACCTGCGCGGCCCCGGCCTCAAGTGGCAGAACCGCTCGACCGGCGAGGTCCGGTGCATGGACGACCTGGCGAAGGTCGTCGAGGGCATCGCCAGGGACGAGGGCACCATCCAGGCGCTCGACATGTCGCCGGAGGAGCGCGACGCGTGCCGCGCGGAGTACTTCCGCACGCTCGACCTGGGCGCGGCGGTGGGCCGCGTGAGGGACGAGCGCGAGAGGCTGGCGCGCATCGCAGAGCTGGACGCGCAGAGGGCCGCGCAGGCCGCGTCGCTCGAGGGGGCGCAGACGTCGATGGACGTCTCCCCCGCCCCGGAGCGGGCGCGGACGCCGCGGAGGCCCGAGAGGCCCGCGCCGAGGCCGGCGGCACCGGACGCCACGGCGGGGCCCGCGCCGCGCAGGCGCTACGTGTTCGAGTTCGAGTGCGACGACGCGCAGCTGGCCGCGCTCATGGCCTTCCTGCGCGCTAACGACATCCACGGGACCAGGAGGAACGCATGACGGACGAGAGGGGCCTGGTCAGGTACCAGGCGAGCGACGGCAGCGAGGTCAAGCTCACGCCGGGGATCGTGCAGCGCTACATCGTCACGGGCGGGCAGCGCGTCGACGACCGCGAGGTCTTCGCGTTCATGGCCAAGTGCCAGGCGCGCGGGCTGAACCCGCTGGCCGGCGACGCCTACATGACGGCGTTCATGAACAAGGCCACGGGCCGCGTCGAGGCGAGCGTGATCGTGAGCAAGGACTACTTCGTGCGGACGGCGACGCAGCAGCCCGGCTTCGACGGCCTGCGCGCGGGCGTCGTGGTGGTCGACCGCACGGGCGCGATCCAGTACCGCGAGGGCTGCATCGTGGGGCGCAGCACCGAGAAGCTGGTCGGCGGCTGGGCCGAGGTCTACGACAAGCGCCGCGGCCACCCGAGCCGCGCCGAGGTGAGCCTCGAGGAGTACGACCAGCACAGAAGCCTGTGGAGGACCAAGCCCGCGACGATGATTCGCAAGGTCGCGCTGGTGCAGGCGCTCCGCGAGGCGTACCCGGGGGCCTACGGCGGCGTCTACGACTCGGACGAGATGCCCGCGGCGAGGATGGCCGAGGTTCCGCCCGCACCGGCCGGGGACGTCCTCGAGGCGCCCGTGCCGGAGCCCGAGCCGGTGGAGGCGCCGGAGGCGGGGCCCGCGCCGGTCGAGGACGACGGGCCCGACGAGTACGTGGCCACGGACGGCAACTGCGACGAGGCCGCCGAGGCGGTCGACTTCTAGGAGGCACAGAGATGGACGAGAACGAGAACACGAACCGACACAAGCTCCCCGAGCTCGGCGAGGAGGAGCGCACGGCGGCCCTCGCGAGGGCCCTGGAGGCGAGGGCCGAGCGCAGGGCCGCGCTCGACGAGGTGCGCGCGGGGACGCTCGACGCCGAGGCGAGCCTCGACGACCCGCGTCTCAGGAGCTGCAAGGTCTTCGCCTGGCTGCGGGCGTTCCCCGGCATCGGCACGGCCAGGGCCGACGCGATCATGCGCGAGGCCCGGATCAATCCCTCGCGCCGCGTGAGGGGCCTGGGGGCCAGGCAGCGCGTCGCGGTGCTCGGGGCGCTCGAGGAGCGTCGTGCCGGGCGCTAGCGACATGCGCCGCACGGACGGCGACCGCGCCCGCGAGGTCGTGGTCGCCGCCATGAGGCGGGGCATGTCGGCGGAGGACGTGAGCAGGGCCTGCGGGGTCTCGCTCGCGACGGTGGTGCACCTGGTCCGCGGGGGCTACCCGTGGACCGAGAACTCGAGGCGGATTACGGCCTCGGCCGCGCTCCTGGGGGACGCGGCGAGGGCGAGGAAGGGAGGGCGAGGCTGATGTCGGTGAACGTGCAGGACGACTTCTGGGACGCGGCGCAGTGGATGCCGGAGGACCAGGCGCGGGAGTTCGTCTACGCCCTCGTGCGCTTCGGCATGACCGGCGAGGAGCCGGAGCCGGGCGAGCCGTGGTACCCGACCTTCGTCGCGTGCAAGGGCCGCGTCGAGCTGTCCGTGGCCAAGCAGCGCAAGGCTCGCGGCATGGCGGAGGCGCGCTGGCAGGGCCGCGACGGCAAGGACGAGGATGCCGCGCCCGACCAGGCATCATGCGCGGGCGACGGCAAGCATGATGCACGCGACGACGCAAGCACTGTGCACGGCGGCGACGCAAGCACGATGCACGACTGCGGCCAGGCATCATGCGCGGACGACGCCAAGCATCGTCCTGAGAGTGAGAGTGAGAGTGAGAGTGAGAAGGAGAGTGAGAAAGAGAAAGAGATGAAGGGCGCAAGGCGCGCCAGGGCGCGCTTCTCGCCACCGTCGGTCGACGACGTCTCCGCCTACGCCGCGGGACGCGGGCTCGACATCGACGCCGCGGCCTTCGTCGACTTCTACTCCGCCAAGGGCTGGAAGGTCGGCACGTCGCCGATGCGCGACTGGAGGGCCGCGGTGCGGAACTGGTGCCGCAGGGACGGCGGGCGGGGCCGCCCCGGCCCGTCCGGCCAGGCGCCGAGGGGGGCGGTGCGCGATGAGTACGCCGAGCTCTGAGGCCGAGCTCGTCGCCGCCGTCCGCAGGTCGAGGCTGCGCAAGGCGGGCCTCGGCGGGGCGTACCTCGACGCCGACAGCGAGCTGGGGCGCCGGGTCGACGAGCTGGTCCGGCGCGGTCGCGGGGCGTACCTGTGGGGCCGCCCTGGCCGCGGCAAGACCTACGCCGCCGCCTGCGCCGCGAGGCTCGCGATGGAGCGCGCCGGGTACGGCCTCGGGACCGTCGTGGGCGGCACCGGGCTTCCGAGGTTCCCCGCCCGGATCGTGACGACCGCCGAGCTGCTGGCCGCCGAGCGCGCCGCGTTCGACGGCGGCGAGCCGGGCGCGATGGCGCGGGCCGCGTCGGCCGGGCTGCTCGTGCTCGACGACATCGGGGCCGAGAGGGCCACCGACTGGGCCGTCGAGCAGCTGACGCGCCTCGTCGACCGCAGGGTCGCCGACGGCCTCCCGATCGTGTGCACGTCGAACCTGCCGCTGGGCCGGCTCGGCGAGGCGTGGGGCGGGATGCCGGGCGAGCGCCTGGTCTCGCGCCTGGCGGGGGCCTGCGAGCGCATCGAGGTGACGGGCGACGACTGGCGGCTCCGCGCGTGGCGCGGGGACGTGCCGGAGGTGGCCTGTGGGCGCGGCTGACGGGCGCTCCCGGTCCGGTTGGAGTGAGTGCCCGCGCATGGCGGCACCGGGCCTGAGACGGCCCCTGGGACGCCCGCGGGAATCGATGCCGCCGAGGGGCGGCGAACGGAGGAAGAGATGGCAGTGAACAGCGTGAGCATCACGGGCAACCTGACCAGGGACCCAGAGCTCAAGGCGACGGCGGGAGGCACGGGCGTCCTTTCGATGGGCGTCGCCGTGGACGAGCGCCGCAAGGACCCGGCGACCGGCGAGTGGGGCGACTACCCCAACTACGTCGACTGCGTCGTGTTCGGCAACCGCGCCGAGGCCCTGGCGCGAATCCTCGCCAAGGGCGCGAAGGTCGCCGTGCACGGCAGGCTGAGGCAGGACCGGTGGCAGGACCAGGACGGGCGCAACCGCTCCCGCATCGAGGTCGTCGCCGACGAGGTCGACCTGATGCAGAGGTCCGGCGAGGCGCGCGCCGCGTCGCCCTCCCCCGCCGCGGAGCGGGCGACGCCCGCCGAGGCGACCCCGGCGGCCCCGGCGGACGACCTGTACGCCAGCGACATCCCGTTCTAGGGGGGTGGCGGAGATGTGCGACAGGATCTGCGGCAACTGCGTGAACTTCACGGTGCTGGACGACCGTCCGCGCGACCCGTGCAGGTGGTTCGGCGTCTGCTGGCTAGAGCTCGAGCGAGACCTCGACTACGGGTGCGAGACCGGCGAGACGCTCGATTGGGTCTACGACCACGGCCGACACGGCGACGACGACTGCGAGAGCCCTGACGAGTGGTTCAAGGAGGACGAATGATGACGAAGGCGATGATAAGCCAGCCGATGGCCGGCAAGACAGGCGAGCAGATCGCGGCGACTCGCGAGAAGGCGACGGCAAGCCTCGAAGCTATGGGATACGAGGTCGTGAACACGCTGTTCACCGACGAGTGGTACAGCGACGAGGCCATGGAGGAGCGCGGTGTGGTGCAGGTCCCGCTGTGCTACCTCGCGAAGTCGCTCGAAAACATGAGCCTGTGCAACGTGGCCTATTTCTGCAATGGCTGGGAGATGGCGCGCGGGTGCAAGATCGAGCACGATGCGGCGCTGGCTTACGGGCTGGAGGTCATCTATGGCGATTAGCGATGACGAGCGCCGCGAGGTAGCCGAGCGCTTGCGCGTCGAGGCTGACCATTGGCGCGATTATCGCAAAGACGACGACGTTTTCTGCATGTCAGACCATGACTTCGCCGAGAGCATTCTCACGGCTCTCGGCTTCGACGATATGGAGGTATGCGTCCACGAGGTGCTCTACAAGACGGCAGTCCTTATCGACTGCCCGACGTGCCGGAACCTCGCGGCGAAGCCCGCAGACGAGTTCTGGTGCAGCAAGTGCGGCGAGCACGTCGACATAGCGTACGTGGACAGCTGCGACGATTACCACGCGAGGTACTGCCCCAACTGCGGAGCTAAGGTGACGCGCAATGGGTAGGCCGACGAGAGAAGATGCCGAGTGGGCGGTCGCGATAGTCCTCATCCTGCCGCTCATCGTCGTGTGCCTGCCGCTGCTGCTGTGGGACATGGCCGCCGAGCGGCTTACTGGGAGGTGGCGCGATGACGGGCGCGGTTAACCGTGAGCCGACCAGCGGGTGGAACCTCCCGCCCGGGTGCTTCGACGGCGACCCGGCGGCGCCTCGAGCCCTACGTGCGCGGGAGAGGCATCACGCCGCACGAGCCGCGCGGCGAGGTCGACCTCACGTGCCCGTGGCTCACGGACTCCGGCGAGTGCGCCGTGTACCCGGCGAGGCCCGAGGTGTGCCGCGAGTACCGGTGCGACCGGCACGTGCGCGGGGAGCTGCGGGGCTTCTTCGGCTCGTCTTCCGCCGAGGTCGTCGACATGAGGGAGCTCGCCGAGGGGTGGTGCGAATGACGGCGCACGAGGGGCTGGACCGGCTGCGCGCCGAGGCCCTGGGCTACGAGCTGATGGGTGAGGAGTTCGCCAGCATCTCGTGCTCGCAGCTCCTCGCGTGGGTGTTCGACGCGCTCGCCGAGCGCGAGGAGCTTCGGGACGAGCTCGCGTACCTGAGGCGCGGGGAATGAACGGCGTTCGAGCAAGAGGGAAAGTAATAGAGGCCGCGTCTCGTGCTCCACGCGAGACGCGAGGCGTGGCCGAACGGGAGACTCACGAGTGAGGTTGGTGCCTTGACGTTGCCGAGAACCGACGACTGCGGGCGGCATGGGGAAAACTCCCCAAACGCCCCAAGAATTCGCAGGAACGTGCCGTGGGAGTACTCCGAGCTCTCCGTGGTCTGGGCAAACCCGTCCATGACCGCCGAGGAGCTCTCCCGCCTGCTCCCGGGCCGCACGCCCAAGGCGGTGAGCCGCGCGCGCGAGCGCTACGGGCGGTGGCGCACCGAGGGCTTCATGCCCCCGTGCCAGAGGTGCGGCGAGCACCCGGTCTGGGAGGCGGCCGCCGACGGCAGGCGCTGGGGCCTGTGCAAGGCCTGCACCATCGAAGAGCGCGAGTACCGCGAGAGGAGCGGGCCCGCCCTCACCGCCCGCGACAACGCGTACCGCCAGCGCAAGTTCAAGCGCAGGCACGGGCGCTGACCTCGCCGGCGGCGTGACCGCGGGCTGAGGATGCGGGCATGGCGAGGAAGAGGAACAAGGGCGGAAACCACGGCGGCCAGCCTTCGGGCGGGGCCGCCAAGCCCGTTCGCGGGGGGATCGCGAACCTCGTGCCCAACTCCGAGAGAACGCCGGAGGAGAGGCGCGAGAACGCCCGCAAGGCCGGCAAGGCGTCCGGGGTGGCCAGGCGCCGCAAGAGGGACATGGCCGCCATAGCGACGGCGCTGCTGTCGAGCAAGGCCACCGGCGAGACCCGCGAGGCCCTGCGCGAGGTCGCGCCCGGCTTGGATGACGAGGACGCGACGCTCGCGGCCACGGTCGTCGCCGGCCAGATCTCCTCCGCCCAGGGCGGCAACGCGAACGCCGCGCGGTTCCTCGTCGAGCTGGACGAGCGCGGGAGGCTCGCCGAGCAGGTCGAGGACGCCCCGTTCGAGCGCGACTTCGGCCTGCTGCTCGCGCCGCCGTACCTCGCGCTGCACCGCGACGTGGAGCGCGACGAGGGAATCGAGCGGTGGCTTCGCGGCGGGCGCTTCTCCGGCAAGTCCTCCGTCATCTCGCTGGAGGTCGCCTACGGGCTCATGCGCCACCCCGGCCGCTCCGCCTTCGTGATGCCCAAGATCGGGCAGGACATCGAGGGCGGCGTCTTCGAGCAGATGCTGTGGGCGTTCCGCCGCCTGGGCTGCGAGGACGAGTGGGTCGCGACGAAGCGACCGTGCAAGCTCGCGCGCCCGTCGACCGGGCAGGTCGTGACGTTCAAGGGCGGCGACCGCTCCGACAAGACCAAGGCCATCAAGGCCCCGTCCGGGACGTACTACGCGTACCAGTGGATATCCGAGGTCGACCAGTTCGGCGGGATGCCCGACGTGCGCACCGTCCTTCAGTCCGTGACGCGAGACGCGCCGGAGGGCGCCGTCTACTTCCGCTTCTTCGACTACAACCCGCCGCGCTCCCGCGACGCATGGGTCAACGAGCACGTCGCGGGCGTGGCCGCGAGCTCCCCCGGCTCGGTCATCTCCACGACCTACCTCGACATGCCGCGCGAGTGGGTGCCCGAACAGGTCTACCGAGACGCCGAGGCCCTGCGCGAGCTCGACGAGGACGCGTGGCGCCACGAGTGGGGCGGGGAGTCCACGGGCTACGGCGCCGAGGTCTTCCCCCGCGCCGAGGTGCGCGAGGTCTCCGCCGACGAGCGCCGGCGCCTGCAGTACCGCCTCTACGGCGTCGACTGGGGCTTCTCCGTCGACCCGTGGGTCTGGCTGGAGGTCGCCTACGACGCCCGCGCGCGCACGCTCTACGTCCTGGGCGAGATGAGCGGCGTCGGGCTGTCGAACGCCGAGACCGCCGCCATGGCCGTCGAGCGCATGTCGCGCCCCACCTACGAGGCGGGCTACGAGCCGACCGGCGACGCCGCCGCGGACGCCGCCCGCGTGGTGGCCGACGCCGAGCCCTACGCCGAGGTCATGTGCGACTCCGCCGAGCCGAAGAGCGTGGCCGACTGGAGGGCCGAGGGCGTCAACGCCGTCCCCGTGCCGAAGCAGGGGGCGCACAACGTGCGCAACTCCGTCCGCTGGCTGCAGGACCGCGCGTCAATCGTGGTCGACCCCTCCTGCGAGGTGGCCGCCCGCGAGCTGACCTGCTACCAGTACGTGCTCACGCGCGACGGCAAGCCCACCGGCATGCTGCCTGACGCCGACAACCACGCCATAGACGCCCTGCGTTACGCCGTCGCGAGACTCATAGACGATCCTTCGATGGTCTAACGTGCGGGAGGCATGCGTGAAGAGAGTCGACGGCGCGCCCGAGTGGGCCGTGCGCTTCTTGAAGAGGCAGGGCTACCAGCCCAGGAACGTCATGGACCGGCACATCCGCGCGTGGTGGAGTTGGTACCAGGTGACGAACGGCTTCTACGCCGGCGACCGCGCCGACACCGGGCGAGGCCCCGACCCGTCCGGAAGGCTCTCAATCCGCCCGGCCCGCGCGGTGTGCGACGAGTGGGCCAGCCTCGTCATGGACGAGAAGACCTCCATTGGCTCGCAGGACCGGGCATTGTCCGAGTGGCTCTCCGACCGCGCGGCCGCCTTCGTCTCCGAGCAGGCCGACAACCTCGCGCTCGCCTTCGCCCTCGGCTCCGGCTGCTGGGCCGTCGGCGTCGACGGCGTCGGCGATGACGGCCGCGGGGCCGACGCCGTCGTGTCCGTCGACTTCTACGACGCCGGCAAGGTCGTGCCGCTCACGAGCGACGGCTGCGACTCCGTCTCGGTGGCGCTCGTCTCACGCTGCCTCGTCGGCGGCCGGGCGCTCGACCGCGTGCAGGTGCACGAGCCGGTCGAGGAGACCGGCGGCACCTACCACATCCGCACGTGGCTGTTCGACCCGGCGCTGCAGGGCAAGCCCGTCGGCAGCGGCCTCGTCGTGGCCGACCTCGACACGCGCTCGACGCTGCCCACCTACGCCATCGTGCGACCCGCCCTCTCCAACACCTACGAGGAGTTCACGCCGCTGGGGGTCTCCGTGTTCGACGACGCCGTCGACACCATCAAGCTCGTCGACGCCACGTTCGATGCGATGTACTGGCGCACGAGGCTCGGGCTGCCGCGCGTGATCTGCGAGGAGTCCGGCATCAAGGTCGACCCGAAGACCGGCGCCGCCGACCTCGGCTCCACCATCGACCAGAAGCTGTTCAAGGCGCTGCCCGGCAAGGTCGGCCAGTCCAGCCCGCTCACCGTCTACGACCCCGGCACCCGCGCCGACGAGTCGGAGACGGCCATGAACGCCGCGCTGTCGATGCTGTCGGTCAAGTGCGGCTTCGGCCCGAACTACTTCAGCTTCACCCGGCAGGGCGGCCTGAAGACCTCGCGCGAGGTGGTCTCCGACAACTCCGTGCTCTACCGCAACCTGCGCAAGCACGAGGGCAAGGTAGGCGAGGCCCTGCGCCGCCTGTTCGCCGGGGCCTACGCCGCCGAGTGCGGCGTGCGCACCGGCTCCGCGCCCACGGGCGTCTCCGTCGACGTGACGTGGGACGACTCGGTGGTCGAGGACGCCGACGCGGAGCGCGAGACCATGAAGGACGACGTCGCGCGCGGACTGTGCCCGAGGTGGCGCTACGTGGCCAAGTACTACGGCATGAGCGAGGACGAGGCCCGCGAGTTCACCGGCGAGGCCAAGGGCGAGCCGTCCGCCGCCGCGCCTTACGGCGACCTCGGGCTGTAGGCCATGGCAGACCTGTACGACCGGCTCGCCGCCGACGTCGTCAACGGCGCGCAGGAGTCGTGGGTGTCCGCGCTGACCCGGCTCGCCGCCGAGTCCCTGGCCAGGGCCTGCGAGAACCCGGACGAGTTCCGCCTGCTCAGCCGGGTGTCCCCGCTTGGGGCCATGAGGCTGTGGGCCGAGTGGGAGGGCCGCGTGACCTCCGGCGTCGAGTCCGCGTGGCGCGAGGCCATGGCCGAGGAGGACGACGAGGTCGTCTCGACCCTCACGCGCCGGCTCGGCGGAAGGAGCTACGAGACCGGCTACGCGGCGAACGTCGCGGCCAGCGCGGCCCGCGGCATGGCCGAGGTCATGCGCCGGGAGAACGTCGCCCTCGCGGCGTCCGCGGAGCGCGAGTGGTACGCGGCGACGGCCGAGGCGGTCCTGCGCGTCGAGGGCGGCGACTCGCCCAGGCGCGCCATAGGGGACGCGGTGTCCAGGCTCTCCAGGCTCGGGATGACGACAATCGACTACAAGAGCGGCGTGTCGACCCCCGTCGACGCCGCGCTGCGCCGCCACCTCGTGACGCAGGCCAACCAGGCGCGCAACGACGTGCTCTGGCGCCGCATGGACGAGTGGGGGTGCGACCTCGTCTACACGACGGCGCACTACGGCGCCCGCCCGACGCACGCCGTCTGGCAGGGCAGGGTGTTCTCACGCTCCGGCAGGTCGGCCAAGTACCCGGCGCTGGTCGAGGCTACGGGCTACGGCACCGCCGCCGGCCTGTGCGGCGTGAACTGCCGCCACCGCATGGTCCCCTACGTCGAGGGCGCCTCGAAGCTGCCGGACACCGACTACTCCGAGCAGGAGCGGCTCACCGGCATGACGAGCGACGAGTACTACGCCGCCACCCAGGTCCAGCGCCGCATGGAGGCCCGCGTCCGTGAGGCCAAGCGCGAGGTCGCCATCGGGCAGGCTGCGGGCGCCGACGTGACGGCCGCCCGGGTGCGCCTTGGCGAGCTGCAGGGCAGGCTGCGCGACCACTGCCGGGCGAACCACCTCCGGCGCGACTACGAGCGCGAGCGCGCCTACGGGCTGCCGGGCGGCATGTCCCAGCCGAGGGCTCTCCGGTCGCTGCCGCTCGAGCAGCGGGAGCGCCTCATCCCGCGCGAGCAGGAGGCCAGGGGCACGGCGTACGACGTGTCGAGGAGGGCCGTCAACGGCAGGGCCTACCGCGGGAAGTTCGACGCGGCCGGGCTGCCCAAGAGGGCCGCGGCGTCCTGCTACGTCGAGGCGCGCCGCATCCTGCGCGACCGCGACGGCACCGACGGCGAGCGCATGAGCGTCGTCTCGTGGAGGACGGGCGAGAGGGCGTGCGACACGTTCGGGCTGGGCACGCAGGCGGAACGTGTCGGCCTGACGCTCGGGCAGTACCGCCGGGCCGCCTCGACCGATGGCGGCGTGGTCGTCCTGCACAACCACCCGGCCAGCACGAGGCCGTCGTGGGCAGACCTCAAGAGCGTGGCGGCCCACGACTTCGTGAGGGCGTCGCTCGTCCTGTGCCACGACGGCACCGTCTACGTCATCTCCGGCACATCTTCCCAGCTCATCAAGGCGTATCACGGTATACTGAGCGAATGCAGGGCCAAATACGCGGGCTCGTTCCCCGAGGAATCAATCGAAATGAAGGCCCTCGATGAGCTATACGGGAGAAATGAGGTGGAGAGATGGCTGAGGATAAGAAGACTCTGACGCTCTGGGACTTTTACGATACAGACAGGCAGTTCGAGGGAGGCCTCGTCATCGACGACCGTCCCGGTGCGGGAATCTACGACCACCTCAAATATCTCGACGAGGAGGGTCGCGAGAGGTTCGTCAGGACTCTGCCCGAGGACTTCGTCGCCGGGTTCGACCTCTCGCTCCTCCCACCCGCCGGAACAGCCGCGTAAGCTCGGCACGACACACGCCCAAGACTCTACGGCCCCGCCCTGAGCGGGGCTTTTTCATGCCCGTGCCCCCGTTAGCGCGGCGCGACCATCTTCCCCGAAGAGGGGAGACGCCCCTCGCGTCCCAGGGAGGGAGCCTACATGGGCAACGAAGCAGACGCCGCCGCGGTCGAGGGCACAGAGCCCCAAGACACCGAGGTAGACGACCAGCCCCAGAACACCGGAGAGGGAGAGGGCGCAGAGCCCCAAGACCCCGAGCCGGCCGAGGGCAAGAACACCCCCAACGTCCACAAGCTGGAGCGCGACGTCGCGAACCGCGACAAGCGCATCGCCGAGCTGGAGGCGCAGCTGAAGGCCAGGGCCGACGAGGGCGCCGGCTACGAGTCGCGACTCGCCGAGCTGGAGAAGTCCTTCGCCGCGTCCAAGGAGGAGGCGGCCAAGGCCAAGGCCGACGCCGCGCTCACCAAGGCAGGCTGCGTCGACTGCGAGCTCGGCAGGACCGCGCTCGCCGCCTTCGACGGCGACGTGGAGAAGCTCGCGGAGGCGAAGCCCTTCCTCTTCAAGGCGCAGGGCCAGATGGGCACGGGCGGCAGGCAGGCGGGCGCCGCCGACGCCGAAGCGAAGTCCATCAAGGAGGCCCTGCGGCAGACGAACCGCTAACCCCAGAAAGGAGCCAACATGGCTATCACCCTCGCCGACCTCGCGGCCAACTCCACCGACAAGATGGTGCAGGGCTTCGTCAACGAGACGATCACGGACAGCTACCTGCTCTCCGCGCTGACCTTCGACGACTGCATGACCGCGAACGGCACCTCCGACCTCGTCTACAACTACAAGCGCGTGAAGACCCCGGCCGCAGCCGCGTTCCGCGCCCTCGGCGCCGAGCCCGCCGAGACCGCGCCCGTGGTCGAGAAGAAGTCCACCGCGGTCGGCATCCTGTCCGACAAGTGGACCATGGACCGCGTTGCCAAGGACGCCGCCGGCGACCTCTACGAGCTGTACCTGGAGGAGTCCAAGAACGCGATCATCCGCAAGTTCAACTCCACCTTCATCTCCGGCGACACCGTCAAGGAGACCAACGGCTTCGACGGCCTCGCCAAGGCGCTGAAGGGCTCCTCCACCGAGTCCACCTCCAAGACCGACCTGACCACCGTCACCCAGGCGGCCGCGCTCGCCTACATGGAGGAGCTGGACACCATGCTCTCCGGTCTCATGCGCACCCCCGACGTGCTGCTCATGAGCCCCGCGCAGCGCGTCAAGCTCAACGCCTGCCTGCGCGTGGTCGGCCTCGGCACCCAGACCATGGAGACCGCCGGCCGCGTGGTCCCCTCCTACGGCGGCATCGCCATCCAGGAGATGCGCGACGGCGCCCTCTCCACCGGCGACGTCTACGCCTGCTGCCTCGGCATGGACGGCGTCCACGGCGTCACCCTCGCCGGCGGCAACGCCGTGTCCGTGACCCTGCCGGACTGGTCCGCCCCCGGCGCGGTCAAGACCGGCGACTGCGAGCTCGTCTGCGGCCTCGCCGTGAAGGCGACCAGGGCCGCCGGCGTCCTGCACCCGAAGGCCGCCGCGTAGCATGGCGCCCGAGCTGACCTTCGCCGACTACGCCGGCGACCTCTACCGCGGCTCGCTGGGCGAGGACGCCTTCATGGCGGCCCTGCCCAGGGCGCGCGCCCGCCTTACGGAGCTCACGGGGGCCGACGTCCCCGCCGGGCACGCGCGGGCGTGGATGGGCGCCCTGTGCGCCATGGTCGACCGCGTCGGCGGCGTCGACGGCCAGGGCGTCAAGTCCGAGACCGTCGGCTCGACCAGCGTCACCTACGACGAGTCGCGCTCGGGGTCCACCGACCTCGACGCCGTCTCGCCGTGGCTGGCCGGGACCGGCCTGCTCTACAGGGGGCTGGCATGATGGGCTGGGAGAACGTCACCGTGTGGCGGCGCGGCTCCGGCCGCTGGGTCCGCTTCCTCTACTCCGGCGTGCGCGTCGAGCAGGAGGAGGGCGAGGCCCCGTCCGCCGTGGGGCCGACGACCGCCGGCGCCACCCGCGTCTTCTTCCCGGTCGACCCCGACGTCAGGCCGGGCGACGCCCTGCAGGTCGGCGCGAGCCGAGAGGCCGAGCCTCCCGCCGAGGCGCTCACGGTCGCCACCGTGAGGCCCTGGTACATGAGGGGCGGGCACCACCACACGGAGGTGACGGCGAGATGAGGCTGAGGCTGAGGCTGAGGTCGGTCGACGTCTCCGGCGCGGCCGAGAAGGTCGACGCCGCGAGGCGCGCCGCCCTCGGCATCACGGCGGAGAACGTCCTGGATGGCTGCACCGAGTACGTGCCCTACGACACGGGCGCCCTGCAGGCCTCCGGCGCCACCCGCCAGTCCGGCGACAAGGCCTACGTCGAGTGGGGCGGGGACGGCGAGACCTCGCGCTACGCGAGGACTCAGTACTACAACGCGTTGAACCACGACACGGCCCAGAACGCCCTCAGGGCGCCGAGGGCCACGGACCACTGGTACGACCACGCGCACGCGGACCACGGCGACGAGTGGAACCGCGTGTTCGGGGCCGCCATGAAGGAGAGGCTATGAGCGCGACGGACATCTCCAGGCTCGTGACCGACTGGGTATCCGGCGTGCTCGGCCCAGACATCGACGTCGCCTACGGCTGCTTCACGCGCCGAGCGGACGCCTGCATGGTCAAGGCGTCCCCCGGCGAGCCGTGGGTGCGCCGCTACCTCTCCGGCGGGGGCGTGCGCCGCTTCGGCTACGAGGTCTACCTCCGGGTGATGCCGCGCGGCGACGAGGGGCCGCGCATCGACGCGCTCGCGCGCCTCCGGCTGCTGCAGAGGGCGGTCGAGTCCGGGGAGTGCCCAGACGGGGTCTCCGTGCGCAGCCACGAGGTCACGAGCCTGCCGGCGCAGTACGCGACCGAGCAGGACGGGGCCGTGGCGTACCAGATGCAAGCGACGATCACCTACATGGCGTAGGCGAGGAAGGAGCAAGAAATGCCCGGAAGCGACACCGCGGGCACCGCCCGCAAGCCCGTATCCATCTACGAGATCCAGCACTGGGTCAAGTTCCCCGGCGAGACCGCCTACGTGCAGGTCACCGAGGACACCAAGGCCGACTCCAGCCGCGACACCAACACCTACGAGCCGACCTACCTCGACCGCAAGGTGCAGCCCAAGTTCGTGCTCGGCCGCACCGACACCGTCGAGTTCGAGATCGACGCGATGGGCCCCGGCGGCATCCAGCAGAAGCTGGCCAAGTACGAGGACGAGACCGACGTGGCCGTCGAGTACGTCCGCACCATCGGCTACGACTTCGGGAAGGGGACCGCGGTCGCGCAGACCGCCCTCGTGGCCAAGCACGCGCAGGCCACGCTCAACATGAACCCCTTCTCCGGCGACGACATCGCGCCCATCGTGATGAACCCGACCCTGACCATCACGACCGAGTACGACACCGGCACCTTCGACGCGACAAAGGCGACCTTCACGCCCGCGACCGCGTCCGCGTAGCCGCGAGGAAGCCCTCCCAAGGGAGCCGCCCGGAGCCGAGAGCGCCGGGCGGCTTTTTGCGTTACCCGTGGCCGACGATGCCGCCACGTAAACGGCCTACGACCCTTGGGAGGAAACCATGGCCAAGAGCTACACGCTGCGCAAGAACCCGACGGAGCAGATCGCCATCGACGGCGAGGAGTACGAGGTCGAGCTCGGCAACCCCAGCTTCATCTTCGCCGCCGACGAGTGGCGCCGCGCGCTCACCGGAATCTCAGAGAAGCTCGGCGAGGACGACCAGATGAAGGCGCTGTGCGAGGCCGCGAGGAGCGGCCGCGAGATCGTCGCGTCCGCCATGGGCGAGCAGGCGGCAGACCGCCTCGTCGGCGGCCCGAACGCGCTCAACGTCTACCGCATCATCGACGTCATCCGCATCCTCGTCGACGTGGTCGGCTCCGACAAGTCGATTGAGGCGATGCGCGCCGCCGCCGGCTCCACCGACACGCTCGACGAGGACTAGCCTTGCTCGAGGTGATCCTTCACGGGGCGCCGTCGACCGTCGAGGTCGGCGGCGCCCCCGTCCATGTGCGCAGCGGGTTCCGCGCGGGGCTGCTCGCCGAGACGCTCGACAGGGGCACGGCGGAGGGCCGCACGGACCTCCTGAGGTGCCTCTACGCCAAGGGCGGGGAGTTGCCGCGCGAGGTATCGCGCAGGCCGGCAGAGGCGCTGTCCGCGGGCCTTGCGTGGCATGACGCCGCGTGGGGCCTCGTCGGCTACGGCGAGATGCCCGGCGGCGCGAACCGCCCCGGGCGCCCTGCGCCGCGCCGGGTGTTCGACTGGTCGGAGGACGCCGGGATAGTCGCCGCCGACTTCTCGCGGTTCTACGGCATCGACCTCGCCGACCCCGCCACCCAACTCCACTGGTACCGCTTCATGGCCCTGTTCCTCTCGCTGCTCCGCACGCCCGACTCCCTCGTCGCGGCCGCCGTTTCGGCCCGCTCGCCCCTGCACGGCGGCTCGAAGGAGGCCCGCGCCGAGCACTCGCGCCGGGCCCGCGCCTGGGCGTTATCGCCAACGGATGATGAACTGCGCAAGTCCGCGGAGGCGAGGTTCTAGGGGGTAGCTGGTGGCTGACGGCAAGGTTGTAATCGAGATTCTCGGAGACCCGGCGAAGTTCAACGAGGCGGTGTCCGGCCTCTCTGCGTCGACGTCCTCCGCGCTCTCTCGCGTCTCCTCGTCCATGGTCGGGTGGGGAGCGGGGCTCTCCGCCGCGGTGACGGCCCCATTGACCGCCGCCGGCGTGAAGGCCGCCCAATGGGCGCTCGCCACGGCCAGCGCCGCCGAGCAGGCCGACATCGCGCTCTCGACGATGCTCGGCCCCGAGCGCGCCAAGCAGATGATCGCCGACCTCACCGACTTCGCCAAGAAGACGCCGTTCGAGATGAGCGGCCTCACCGACGCCACCCAGAAGCTGCTGGCATACGGCTTCGCGGCCGAGGACGTCATCCCGACGCTCACCGCCGTCGGCGACGCCACGGCGGCGCTCGGCTCAGGCCAGGAGGGCATCGACGCCTGCACCCGAGCCATCGGGCAGATGCAGGCCAAGGGCAAGGTCATGTCCGAGGAGATGCTGCAGCTCACCGAGCAGGGCATCCCGGCCTGGAAGTACCTCGCGGAGGCCCTCGGCACCGACGTCGCGGGTGCGCAGGAGATGGTCACGAAGGGCAGCGTCGACGCCGCGACGGGCATCGCCGCGCTGAAGGCCGGCATGGAGGGCGACTTCGGCGGCCTCATGGCCGAGCAGTCGAAGACCCTCTCCGGGGCGCTCTCCAACCTCGGGGACGCCGCCGAGGGCGCCGTGAAGGAGGCCTACAAGACAGACGCCTACAAGGAGCTCGCGTCCACCCTCGCCGACCTCGCCGACCCGCTCGGCGAGCTGGTCGAGAACCTCATGCCAACGCTGGAGGGGGCCATGTCCTCGGCGGCGGGCGCCGTCTCGGGCCTGTCCTCCGCCGTCTCCGAGCTGTCCCCCGAGCAGGTGTCGGCCGTCGCGCAGGCGCTCGGCCTCGCGGCCGCCGCGGGCCCCGCGCTGATGGTCGCCGGCAAGGCGCTCGGCTCCGCCGCCGCCCCGGCCGCCGCGCTGGAGAAGGCGATGGGCCTTCTCGCCCCGGCCAGCACCGCCGCCGCGAAGGCCGCCGGAACGGCGCTGCCCGCCGCGGCCAGGGGTGCGTCGGGGGCGTTCGGGGCCGTGAGGGGGGCCGTCGGCGAGTGCATCGCCTATGTGCAGCTCTTCCGCGAGGACGCCGAGGGGATGGCCGGTCTCACGTGGGACGCGCTGTCCGGCGGGGCCAAGCGCGCGACCGACGTCGTCGTCAACGGCCTGACCGAGGCCGACGTGGCGCTGGCCGCGTTCAAGCAGGACCCACTCGACCGCATCACGGGGTCCTTCAGCAGGCTCGCCTCGACCGCCGGGCCAGCGCTCTCCCGCATCGGGCCCGCCGCCGTTAACGCCGCGGCCGGCGTGGCATCTGCCTTCGGCGGCTCCGTCGTGGTCGTGGGCGCCCTCGCCGCCGCGTTGGGAGGGGCCGCCCTCGCCGGCCAGATGCTGGGCGTCGACATGGGCTCCGCGCTCCAGGGCGTGGCGTCCTCCGTCTCCGGCCTCTCCGGCCTCGTCGGGCCCGTGTTCGACGCGATCGCGCAGGCTGCCCCGGCCGCCGCGTCCGCGCTCGCCGCGAACGGCCCGGCCATCGCCTCGGCCGTCGCGGGCCTCGCCCAGACCATCGTGTCCGGCGTCGAGGGCTGCGTCCCGCAGCTCGTCGAGCTCACCGGCGCGGCGGCCCAGGTCATCTGCGAGACGCTCGTGGCGGCGGCCCCGGCGCTGCTGGAGGGCGCCATGCAGCTCTTCGCGGGCATCCTGCAGGCCCTGTCCGAGGTGGCCGCGCAGACGGCGCCCTACGTGCCGCAGCTCGTCTCCGGCCTTGCCGAGACGTTCGCCGCGAACGCCCCCGCGCTGCTCGCCGCGGCGGGCCAGCTGTTCCTCGCGATAGCGCAGGCGCTGCCGCAGGTGCTGCCCGCCGTCGTGGCCGCGCTGCCGGTCGTCATAAACGGCGTCGTGGCCGCGCTGCCGGCCTTCCTCGGCCTCGTGCTCTCCGCCGCCGTGAACCTGTTCCTCGGCATCGCCCGCGCCCTCCCGCAGGTGCTGCCGTCCGTGGTCTCCGCGGTGGGGTCGCTCATCGGCACCGTCGTGTCGAACATCCCGACGTTCATCGGCCTCATCATCGGCTCCGCCGTGACGCTATTCCTCGGCATCGCGCAGGCCGTGCCGCAGACGGTGGGCAGCCTCGTCTCCGCCGTGGGCTCGCTCATCGAGCAGGCGAGGGAGGCGATGATGGGCTTCGACTTCGCGAGCGTCGGCAGCAACATGATCCAGGGCGTCATCAACGGCATCGGCGGGGCAATCGGCGGACTGGTGGACGCCGCGGCGAACGCGGCGAGGAACGCCCTCGACTCCGCCAAGAGGGCCCTCGGCATCGCCTCGCCGTCGCGCAAGTTCCGCGACGAGGTCGGCCGCTTCATCCCGCTCGGAGCCGCCGCCGGCGTCGAGATGGAGGCCGACGAGTGGCGCAGGTCGGTCGACGGGGTCTTCTCCTACGTGCCGGAGGCCAAGGCGCCGGCCGTCGACTGGGAGGCGCTGCCGCTCGCCGACTCCCCGGCGCAGCGCGTCATGGCCACGCTCGGCGCCCAGCTCTCCGGCGGCGCGCCAGACTCCGGCGCCCAGGACCGCGAGCGCTCCATCGCCGATGCGATCGGCGAGCGCATCGACGCCGTCGGCGACCGCATAGAGCGCGCGCTGGGCGAGCCGGTCGAGATGACGGTCAACAAGAGGGAGGCAGGCAAGATCGTGAGGGAATTGGTGAGCGCGTAATGCGAACCGACATGCGCTACGTGAACCGCAGGGGCGAGTCCATCGAGCTCGGTGGCTCCGTCGAGTCCCTGCACTACCTGAAGCACGAGCTTCGCAACTGGGAGTGGAGCTTCTCCACCGGCAAGGGGTCGGGGCGCGTGACGTCCTTCTCGCGGCGCCCGTCCAAGCCCACCAAGGTCAAGCTCCCGGTAGGCATCGCGGCCAAGACCGCCGCCGAGGGCATCGAGCTGCGAAACCTCGTGCTCTCCATCGGCGAGCCGGACGTCGCCGCGGGCGAGCCGGGCGAGCTGTGGGTCGGCGGCTGGTCGATGCGCTGCTGGATCGTGGCCGGCGAGCCGGGCAAGTACTGGCAGGACGACCGATACGCCGAGATGACCCTCACCCTGCTGGTCGAGGACCCGTCGTGGGCGAGGCCGAGCGAGAGGGCCTTCGTCCCCGAGACGGCGTCCGCCAGCGGCGGCCGCGACTTCCCTCGCGACTTCCCGCTCGACCTGCGCCGTGAGCGGGCGTCGGCCACGCTCAGCGTGGCGGGCGAGTTCCCGTCCCCGTTCCTGTGGCGGGCCTACGGCCCGGTGACCTCGCCGTATATCAGGGTGGCCGGCAACCTATACCGCGTGAACGTCGAGGTGCCCGAGGGCGCGAGGCTGGAGGTCGACTCGCGCGAGAGGACGGTCGCCCTCGTCCTGCGCGACGGCACGCACGTCAACGCCTACAGCAAGCGCGAGCGGGGCGCGTCCGGCTCGGGCTCCTACATCTTCGAGCCGATGCCCTGCGGCGACTCCGACCTCGCGTGGGGCAACGACTGCCGCATGGACCTCGTCACCTACGAGGTCAGGACCGCCGTGCCTTACGAGGAGGGCTAGGTATGCCGGACATCTGCTACACCGACGCGAGCCGCGTCGACGTGGGCGTGCTTCGCGGCGCGTCCCTGAACACCGTGTGGGGCGACTCCGGCAACGACTTCGAGCTCACGGTGGACATCGCGTCGCCAGAGCGCATCGAGGACGGGGCGCTCGTCTACGTCGAGGGCACCGAGTACGGCGGCGTGGTCGACGAGCGCGAGGCGAGCTCGTCCGACGGCACGATCAGGTACCGCGGCCGCTCCTGGCACGGCATGCTGCGCGACCGGGTCCTGTGCCCCGACGCCGGGGCCGACTACCTGACGGTATCGGGCGAGGCCAACGCCGTCCTGCTCTCGCTCGTCTCGCGCATGGGCCTCTCCGACGTCATGACGGTCTCCTCCGCCGCGTCCGGCATCGAGGTGAGGCACCAGTTCGAGCGGTTCTGCGACGCCTACTCCGGCATCCGCGCCATGCTCTCGGCGTCCGGCGCGAGGCTCGCGGTGGCCTACGACTCGGCAGCCTCCCGCGCAGTGCTCTCCGCCGTCCCCGTCGTGGACTGGTCCGACGGCCCGACCTCCGACCAGGCGGGCGTCGACGTGACGAGGGTGAGCCGTCCCTACAACCACCTCGTGTGCCTCGGCTCGGGCGAGCTGCGCGACCGCGTCGTGCAGCACTGGTACGCCGACGAGGCCGGCAAGGTCTCCGGCAGGCAGAGCCTCTTCGGCGTCGACGAGCGGGCCACGACCTACGACTACTCCAACGCCGGCGCCGACGAGCTGTCCGTCAAGGGGCCGAAGAAGCTCTCCGAGTACCAGCAGGCCGATTCCATGGACGCCACCCTGGACGTCGACGGCGCCTACGCCGTCGGGGACGTGGTCCCCGGCACCGACGTAGGCACCGGCACCGAGGTGAGCGTGGTGGTCGGCACCGTCGACGCCACGGTCGACGAGCTCGGCGCGACCGTCACGTACAGGGCCGGCGGCACGGCGCAGTCCGGCGCGTCCTCCGGCTCCTCCGAGTCCTCCGGCTCCGGCGGGGCGGCGTATGCCGCGGGCGAGGGAATCTCCATCGTCGGCCGCACCATCTCAGCCGAGGTGACGCAGGCGAAGCTCGACGCCTTGGCCGAGGTCGCCAGGGGCGCCTCCAACACGGCTGCCGGGGCGTCCACCGCAGTCGCGAGGGAGGCGGAGGCGCGCGAGTCCGCCGACTCCGCGCTTGGCAAGCGCATCGACGCCGAGGCCGAGGCCAGGCAGGGCGCCGTCTCCAAGGTCTCCGAGGCCGTCGCGGCTCGCGTGGCCTCCGTCACGGGTTCCGGCGCGGTCGCGGCTTCGACTGGCGCCGACATGGCCGTCACGGTCTCCCACGCGGCGTCCGGCGTGTCGGCGGGGGCCTACGGGCCGACCGCCGACTCGACCCCGGGCTTCGGCTCGAAGGTCACCGTCGGCGCGCGGCTCTCCATCGACGCCCGCGGCCACGTGACGTCGGCCCAGGGCCGCTCGGTCACCATCCCGTCAGCCGTTGCCACGCATACGTCTGACGGGCTCATGAGCGCCGCCGACAAGAGGGCCCTCGACGCGGCCCCATCGACCTATCAGCCGGCGGGGGACTACCAGCCGGCAGGAGACTACGCCGCGTCCTCCCACACCCACGCTGCCTCCGACGTCTCGTCCGGGGTGCTGCCCGTGGCCCGAGGAGGCACGGGCAACGCGACGGGCAACGCCGCCACGGCGACGAGGCTGAGGAACGCCCGCACCGTGACGCTCACGGGCGCCGTCACCGGCTCCGCCTCCTTCGACGGCTCGGAGGACGTCACGATCACCTGCGAGGGACGGGGCGCCGCCGCGGGCTTCCTCGCCGCCCACCCCGTGGGCAGCGTCTTCGAGAGCACATCGGCCGTTAGCCCGGCGGGAGCATACGGCGGTACATGGGAGAGGGTTCCGAGCCTCGGAGCCTTCAAGTGGGAAAGGAAGGCCTAGCATGGCAAAGACCAGCGGCTACTCGCAGCTCGTCTGCGACAGGTGCGCGAAGACCCTGTACGCCACGGACAACGCCCCGGAGGCCCAGAGCTGGCGCAGCGTGAAGCGCTACACCGCCGACGGCACGGAGGTCTCGCGCCTGCTGTGCCCCGGCTGCTACGACGGCTACCGCACGCTCGCGTCCTCGCAGGACGCCGCGTTCGGAGACTTCATGGCCAAGAGGGGTGAGTAGCATGGCGTTCGACGGCGTCTTCGCCTTCCAGGGCAAGGACCACATCACCGCCTCGCAGCTCGGTCGCATCGTCGAGGGAGTCGCCGGCAAGGGCCGCTACGTGCTGCCGACGCTGGACCAGATGACGGCCGAGATGCAGACCGCGAACAAGGTGCGCGTCTGCACCGGAGACCTTGTCATGGACGGCCGCGTGGTCACCAACGAGGCCGCGGTCGACCTCACGGTCGAGAGCGGCACGTCAGGCTACAAGCGCAACGACCTCGTTGTGTGCCGCTACACCAAGAACGCATCCACCGGCGTCGAGAATTTCGCCGCAGAGGTGGTCAAGGGCACGCCCACCACCGGCACGGCCGCGGACCCAAAGGTGACCGAGGGCGACATCTCCAGCGGCTCCGCAAGCGCCGTGATGCCGCTGTGGCGCATCCCGCTCAACGGCATCACGCCCGGCGCTCCCGTGAGGATCGCGCCGGTGGCGTCGACTCTGAAGACCCTCGGGGATTCCGTATCCCGGGTTTCCCCTGTCAAGCTTGCCGTCGGGACGACGGTCATTAAAGTCGGCGAAAACGTCTTCTGGGACCTGATGAGCTACAGCGAGGCCGCAAGCGAGCTGGGGTGCTCTGTCGCGGACTTCGCCAAGAGCGGCTTGCCCTCGGCGCGCCTCGCCTGCTTCGTCAGCAACGGAGACCCGTCCACGAAGACCGTCGGTGCCATGCACGCCGAGTTCGACGACTCGCGGAAGATGATCCGCGTTCAGTTCGGGCAGGTGGTATCGAGCTTTCTGCGCATCAACTGGATGCTCGCGCTGAACACGAAGGTCTAGAGCGCCCTGACGTTGTTCCCGTCGACGTAGAACCTAAGATTCTTACCGTCCCACGAGATGCCGATGGCGTGAACTCCCGGGCGCGTGTAATCGTCAAGCAGCTTCGCCATGTTCGTTGAGTTTGCCGCTTGATTCGCTTTCGCTTCTGCAGCGTCCGCCTTTGCGGAAACCCGGGATACGGAATGCTAGATCGTGTACGTCAGCGATATGTCGACGGTGCCCCACGTCAGCGTGTCCTTGCCGTAGCGGTGAATCAGCTTGACGACGCCGTCGACGTCGATGGACACGATGCCCCACGACGTGTCCTGCGTGCCGAAGATGGCCCGGGCAGGAACCTTTGGACGGTAGGCGGTTTTAACGGAGCCGACCTTTATGCCTTGGGTATTAGTGAGCGCATCGTTTCCCGCGATATGCACCGTCACGCTGCCGCCGCGCGCCGCTCCCTCGACGAGGAGGCCGTCGAAGGCATGAGTCTCTATCGGGGATACGGAATGCCCTACCCGTTGAGGAGCAACCGCTCGACCTCGCGCTGCGCGTCCTTGCATATGCGCGGACGGGGCACGATGTAATGCTCGTAGGCCGTGCCTATGTCGGTGTGGCCGAGCATCATGGCCACGGTCTCGATGCCCACGCCCGCCTCGACCGCGAGCGTCGCCCACGTGTGCCGGCACTCGGTCATCGAGGTCCAGGCCGCGCCCGCCCGTCGGCAGGCCGACCGGATGCGCCGCGCGACGGCGTCGGGCGACAGCTCGCAGAGCCAGCCCGTGCGGCCCCTGCGCAGCGCGCGCAGACGCCTCACGGCGAAGCGGGGGAGCCAGCAGGACCGCGCCGAGCGCTCCGTCTTCGGAGACTCCACGACCTCACGGCCATGGACCACCTGCCGCGAGCGCCTGACGCGCACCTCGCCCGTGCGCAGGTCGATGTCGGACCACCTGAGGCCGCACGCCTCGCCGCGACGGAGGCCGAGCGTCACCGAGCAGATGGCGACGGCCTCGCACTCGTGGCCCCACAGGGCGCGGAGGTAGGAGCGCACCTGTCCCGCCTCCATCGTTCGCGGGCGGCGCGCGGCCTTGCGCGGCAGCTCGACGCCGGAAGCCGTCGGGTCGTACATCCGCACGCCCAGGCGGCGAATCGCCCATCGGACGACCTGCCGCAGGGTCTTGTACGCCTTCTCGGCGGCGCCGGGGAGGTCGAACGAATCGACCCAGGCCTGGACGTCCTCGGGCGCGATGGACTCCAGCTCGACCCCTCCCCACCTCGGCAGCACGTGCAGCGCGAGCGCCGACTCGTAGCCCGCGATGGTGCAGGCGCGCAGGCGCCTCGCCTTGTCGTCCATGTACTCGCGCACGGCGGTTTCAAACAACATTTCGACCTCGATTCAATCGGAAATCCCACGCGCCCCGGCGGCGCGCGCCACCGGAAGCGTCGGGGATTCCGCCGCGTTACGGGAGGCTTACGGTCTGCCGGACAGTCGGACGGCGCCAACGGCGCGGCGAGAGGGGAGACAGGGATTGGTGGAACAACTGGCCAACGCGGCCGTCCAGTGGGCCGTGCCGGCGGCGCTCGCGGCCCTCGCGGGCGCGATCATGCGCCTGTACAAGGTCATGGACGCGATGCAGGAGGGCACCAGGACGATGCTGCGGAGCCGCCTCGTGGACCTCCACGAGCGCTACGTGGTCAGCGGCAAGGGTTGCCCGGACTGGGCCAAGCGCGAGGCGACGCAGGTCTACGACGCCTACCACGGCATGGGCGGCAACGGCACCGGCACGCACTACTACCAGGAGATCATAGAGGCCCCCGTCAGGGGGGACAAGGAGGACTAGCATGGAGAAGTACGAGGAATGGGCCGTCGCGGCCCTCACCCGCGCCGTCAAGACGGCGGCCCAGACGGCGGTGGCGCTCATCGGCACCGGGAGCGTCGGATTCACCGACCTCGACTGGCTGCAGATCGCGAGCGTGGCGGGCGTCGCCGCCGTCGTGTCGCTGCTGACCAGCGTCGCGACCGACCTACCAGAGGTGGACGGCGCGCAGCCGGGACCGTCTCACGAGGGCGGCGAGGAGTAATGGGCTACCCCATCGAGACCTACCACGGCGGCTACAACCTCTCGCCGCGCCGTGAGGCCGTGCGCTACATCGTCGTGCACTACGTGGGCGACGGCACGAGCGCCGCAGGCAGCGCTAAGCGCAACTGCATGTACTTCGCGGGCGGCGACCGACAGGCGAGCGCGCACTACTTCATCGACGACGGCTCCATCTACGAGTACGCGGACCCCTCCGCCCACGCCGCGTGGCACGTGGGCGACGGCCACGGCCGCTACGGCATCACCAATGCTAACAGCGTCGGCATCGAGGTCTGCAACAACGGCGGGCCTTACACCGAGGCCGAAATCGACCGCCTTACGTGGCTCGTCCAGCGCCTCATGACGCGGTTCGGCGTGCCAGCCGAGCGCGTCGTGCGTCACTACGACGCGAGCCGCAAGATGTGCCCGCTCTACTACGTCCAGCACCACGACGCATGGGTGGCCCTCCACGCCCGCATCACGGGCGGCACCGTCACCGGCGGCGCGCCCGAGTCCGGCTCAACGGGCTTTGCGGGCGGCACCTACCGCTGCACGGTCGGCACGCTCAACGTCAGGGACGAGCCGGGGCTGTCCGGCTCCGTCGTGGCCAGTTACCACAAGAACCAGACCGTCGTGCTCGACAGCTGGTACAAGGTCGCCGACGGCTACGTCTGGGGCCGCTACACCGGGGCCACGAGCGGCAAGGAGCGCTACGTCGCCGTCGGCAGGGCCACGGGCAAGCCCGAGGCGGACGACTACCTCGTGAGGGTGGGCTAGTGCGCCGCGCGATCGGGGAGCTGCTCGCCTTCCTGGCGCTCGAACTCGCTCTGTGGGCCGTCATGCTCGCGGAGACCATGTCCGCGGGAGCGGCCGGCCCCGACTCAGACCTCAGGCCCGTCGTGACCGACCCGCCCGCCGAGACTCACATCGTCATTTACGGCGCCTTGCCCTAGGCGCGACACAGGTGCGACATAGGTGCGACACCCCTCCTCGCCTTCGGGCGGGGAGGAGCTTTTTGTATCCGCTATTTTGTCGAAAACCGACTTTAGCCCCATTTCGTCCCAAGGGTTTGTCGAAAACAAAGCAGGCCGGAGAGCATTCACGCCCTCCGGCCTGCGTCTTCTCTGGTGCGCCGTCAGGGTCTCGAACCCTGGACCTTGGGATTAAAAGTCCCCTGCTCTACCAACTAAGCTAACGGCGCGGCAGCCGCTTGCGGCTTGAGCCGTGCGGTGCGGATTTAGATTCTAGCCGATGTCGTCTTTTGCGGCGGGCGCGGAACTGGGGGCGGCCGAACAACCCGGCAACCCTATTCCCACACCCACTGACCGTGGACGAAAATCGGCTCCTCGCGGCCATCAGCGGTAATACCGGTCACATTCAGGTCGTCTGCCCCAATCATGAAGTCCACATGCTGCGCACTGTCGTTGATGCCGGCCGCAAGCAGTTGCTCCTTCGTCATGTCCGTGCCGCCCTCATAGCAGTCCGCGAATCCCCTGCCCAGGGCAAGGTGACAGCTGGCGTTCTCGTCATAGAGCGTGTTGTAAAAGAGCAGGCCGCTTTGGCGAATTGGCGTGTTCTTTGAGATGAGCGCGCACTCACCAAGGTAGCGGGCGCCTTCGTCGGTCCCCAGGATGTTCTCGAGCACCGCCTTGCCTTGCTCGGCGCCAAACTCCACGACGCGGCCTGCCTCAAAGCGCAGCCAGAAGTCGCGAACCACGGAGCCGTTATGCACAAGCGGCAGCACCGAGTGCACAATCCCCTCCGTCTGACTGCGATCGGGGGAGGTAAACACCTCCTCCGTGGGCATATTGGGAAAGAAGAACACCCCGCCTCTCGTGCACGCGGCGCCACCTTCCCAAATGTGGCGGTTCGGCAGGCCAAGCGTCAGGTCGGTTCCGTTCTCTGAGGTGTAGTGAAGCTTCACGAAACGGCGCTCGTTGAGCATGCGCTTGCTCTTCGCAAGCGCCGCGTTATGTGTTTCCCAAGCGTCCTCGGGGTCGCCATCCGCCACGCGGGCAACGTCAAGGACTGCCTCCCAGAGCTTGCACACCGCCTCGTGGGGAGACGCGTCCGGAAAGACCTTCCTCGCCCACGCAACAACCGGCACGCCGGCGATGCACCAGGCGTTCTCGCCAAAGTCCAGGCCACGGCGGTAATCCGGGCACTGCCTGTGCGAGGCCAACACGCGCGCGGCGGGCTTGGCGGGGTCTATACCGAGCATGGCGTCGGGATCTGCCCCGTCAAGCCACAGGAACGCGGCACCGGAGCGGGCAAGCGAGTTCATCTGCTCCACCTTCCAGGAGGGGAGCTCACGGAACCGCTCGATAGGGCAGTGCTCGTACTCGAGGCGCGACAGATCGTCGTCAGACCAGATGAGCGTGACATGGCCAGCACCCGCCTCGTAGGCCGCGGCAACCACCATGCGCACGAACGGCGCCGCCTCGACGGGCGCCGTAACCACAAGCTCCTGACCGCGCTGAATGGCCACGCCCCTTCGCACGACAAGCTCGGCGTACTGCTCGAGCCTTGGCTCAAGCTGTCTCATCGCAAGGGCGCACTCGGACTCGCTCATGGGTATCTCGGTCATCGTTCCTCCAGATTCGTCCAATCGACCATGATGCTGCTACCCGAGCCCGGGCACCCATAATCTGCGAGCCGCAAGCGCACACAACGTCTCGATGACGTGCAGGGAGGCACAGGGGGCTAGAGGACGGGCGGCTAGATGCGCGAGGGGAGCCGAAACTCGCCGTTCGGGAGCTCATAGAGGCGAAGCAGCCTGAGCAGCTCCTCTGCCAGGCCGAGATTTGCGAAAGGCACGCCATCCTCCCCAGAAAGAGAAAGGGCAGGCCGGCCGGCCTGCCCTTGCACGTGCTCTGGAGCGGGCAACGGGATTCGAACCCGCGGATGACGGCTTGGGAAGCCGTTGCCTTACCACTTGGCGATGCCCGCATCTGCGCCATGAAGCTGGCGTGAGATTGAGTGTACCCCGGATGGGCGAGAACAGGCAAGCGCAATCCCACTTCTGTGCGGCACGAACGATCTCGGCTCTACGCAGCTCGAACATATTCACCTCTCCGCATTCCTCGAAGAAAGTGACGGGACGTTTCCCGGCCGGGCCTGGGACTTCCCACATCTTGGCGCTCCATAAAGGAGGAGTGTGAAGAGGCTGTGGTCAGTTCCGGGAACATAGGCCGCAACACGCCAGCTAGATGGCCCGAGCGATTGGCCCAGATTGCAAGCTTCTTCCTTTTCAATCTTTTTTGCCCTCTTTACCTGCAGCGTTAGACCTCTGTTTGCGCCAGCATGGGTTTTTGTTTGACCACCCTCATATGCTCGGCCTCCAGGTCACTACGACAGGAGGTCACATGGACGCGACAAGAACCGGCAAATCACGGCAAGGAGGGGTCGCAGGTGACAGCACCGCACGCTCACTCGCGCCAGAGACAGGGGCATTCGCACGTCTCCTGAGGGCAGCCATGCTGGCGATAGGCCTCATAATCGGAATGCTCGCTACCCTCCCCACACAGGCGCAGGCGCTTCCCGGCAGCATCACGGTTCAACGTTCCGGCATGGTCGTGCTCAAGGAGAACGGACAGTGGGCAGCAGACATGTCCGTCTTCCGCGTGACGGGAGGCGAGTTCGACGGGCAGCGCGTCTACTGCCACGAGCAGGGCGCCGCATTCAACGGAGCCCTCGAGGGCGACGCATCCAACGTGACGTTCACCCAGGTGCGGCCGGGCGGGCACATCCTGAGCTACATCCTCCTCAACGGAGCGAACACCTACAGGGACACGGTTGCGGCCGGCGGGGCCACGGTCAGCGGCAACGACGCCCTCGTCGCCACCGGGCTTGCCGTCCACATGGAGGAGGGCGCCATAGACGAGAACGGCATCGTCATCACGAAGAAAAACGAGTATTGCGCCACGTACTTTGGCCAAGAGCTTCTGCTTTGGAAGCATGCATCCCAGAATGTGAAGACCGTGGCCAAGTCTCTCTATCTAGACGGCAAGGCCCATGCCAACGACCCGAATACGCCTGAGGATGCCGCGCTTATCGTCACCGACGGTGAGGGAGGCGTGCAGGATTGTGCCGTGTTCGCCGGGCTCGGCAAGGCGTCTCTTCGCAAGTCCAGCACGAACAGCTCCTTTACCGCAGACAATCCCTGCTACGACCTCGCCGGTGCACAATATGGCGTCTATGCCAGCGAGGGGGATGCCCTCGCGGACCTGAACCGCAAGGCAACGCTCACCACCCGCTCGGACGGCAGCACGGATGCCGTGGAGCTCGTACCCGGCACCTACTACGTCCGAGAGGTCTTGCCCGGCAGGGGCTACGCCATTGCCGAGACAACCTATCCCATAACCGTTCACCCCGCGCAGACCGCATCCATCGAGGTCGCGGACGATCCGCAGCACGACCCAACCCTCGCCGTCCTCGCGAAGCTCGACGCCGAGACGGGCAGTGCACACGCGCTTGGCGCCGGCACCCTCGAGGGCGCCGAATTCACCGTGAGTTGGTATCCGGGCCACTACGACTCAGAAGGCCAGCTTCCGCAGAAGCCAAACCGCACCTGGGTCCTTCGGACCGACGCTAACGGCATGGCGAGCTTCGATGCCGAGCACCTGGTGAGCGGTGACGACTTCTTTATCACCACCGAAGGTGAACCCACCCTGCCGCTTGGCACCGTGGCCATTCGCGAGACGAAGGCGCCGCGCGGATATCTGCCCGTCAGCGATGCCGTGAGTATCCAGAAAATCACGGGGTCCGGCTCGAAGGAGATCATCGAGAGCTACGTCGTGGCGGAGGCGCGCGAGCAGGTCATCCGCGGCGACGTGCGCCTGGTGAAGGTCGACGGGCAGACCATGGAGCGCCTCGCGGGCGTCCCCTTCCTCGTGACGGCGGAGGCCACGGGAGAGCGGCATGTAGTCGTGACCGACGAGAACGGCCATATAAACACCAGCAGCGGCTGGAACCCCCACACTTCGGACACCAATGCCAACGACGCGTGTCTTGGAGCGGATGGATCGGTCGATGAGGAGAGACTCAACCCCAGGGCCGGAGTCTGGTTCAGCGGAACTGCCGACGAAGCCACGGAGCCAAATGACGCGCTGGGCGCCCTTCCCTACGACACCTATCGGTTCGCCGAGCTTCGCTGCTCTTCAAATGTGGGCAAGCAGCTCGCAGCCTTCGAGGTCATCGTCTCGCGCAATGCCGTGACCCTGAACCTGGGCACTGTTGATGACAACGATGAGGAGCAGCCCGCCATTGGCACCACGCTGACAGACTCTGCCTCCGGAAAGCACGAGGTGACCGAGGGGGAGACGGTGACCCTGGTGGACGAGGTCTCCTACAGCGGGCTTACCCCGGGTCTCGACTACCAGCTCACTGGCACGCTGATGCTGAAGGAAACGGGGGAGCCACTGACGGATGGAGACGGCAATGCGGTCACGTCGACGGTGGAGCTGGCCCCAGAAAGCCCAACCGGCAGCATCCAAGTCAAGTTCGAGGTGGACACCACGGGCATGGCGGGAACGACGTTTGTGGCCTTTGAGAGACTCGAGACAGACGGCAAGCTCGTAGCCAGCCATGAGAACCTTGATGATGCGGACCAGAGCGTGAATGTCATCAAGCGCGAGACTCCCCCGGAGACCCCTGAAGAGCCTGAGAAGCCCAAGGAGCCTCAAGGGGAGCCCGAAAAACCCACCCAGGCACTCCCGAAGACAGGCGAAAGCCGGGGAGTGGCTCTCATCGCCGGGGTCATCGGTACGGCCAGCCTCTTGGTAGGAATCCTCATCATGAGGTCGCGCCGCTCGATCTAGGGCGATACGGAACCGCAAGCCTCCCTGCTTACCGCACGAAATACATGGTGTCCCAGGTGAGGTAGAGCCGCGCGTACCCCACTGCCCAACTCGCACGAAAAAAGGCGCCGCCCCACACGGGACGGCGCCTAAGAGCATTCTTGATTCAAGACTACGCGCGACGAATCATCTCGGTGATGAGGGCAGCAACATCCTCGACCTGGGCCTCGTCGACGTTCTCGGGGACGTCGTAATCCGTGCGAGAGAAGGCCGGAAGGTCGCCCTCGCCAATTCCCATGATCGTGACGGCGCGCAGCGACTTGCGCATGAGGGGCGTGGCCTCGGTGTCTGCCCACGCGCGGTCCTCCTTGGAGAGAGGAATGTGCAGGTCGTTCGCAACCGCAGACAGCAGGGCAGAGCAACGGCGGTCGGCTCGACGAATGACGCCAAGGCCCTCACGGGTCAGTACCGTCAGAGAACCGGCGCCAACGCACTCGAGGTTCACGATGAACGAGCCGCGAAGGTCACGCCGATGCGACTCGACGAACTCCTTGATGCCGGCGTGGTCGAGGGCAGAGGCGCCCGTGGCCACAAACCAGATGTCGTGCGCCCTCAGGACATCATCGTCCATGGCAAGCACGGCGTCGCGAAGCTCGACGTCCACGTCGTCGTCGCGGCCATTGGCCCCACCACGGAGCTCGACGGAACGGGCAGCACCGCCCTTCCAGCGTCGGCCATCGCGCTCGTCGCTGTCGAAGTTGTCCCACGAGCCGATGTGCTCGCCATCGGTCTTGGCGTTGAAGTCCTCGTCGACGCCAAGCCACTCGGACATGGACTCCTGCTGCTCGCGCTTGTGACCGAACAACCCGGAGAGGCGATGCTTCTTGTGGCCGCCATCCTGGCCTGCTTGCCCCGCATCAGACTTGAGAACCTTGATCTGTCCCTCAGGGCAAGCGGGAACGTACGAGGAAAGCGAATTGCCGGCAGAGCGGGAGGGGGTCCGTCCGGTCTGAGGCGCCTGGGCCTCCGTACCCTCGATCCTCACAGGATTAGGCACGGACACAGAGCGGCTCGCCTCAGCAAGACGCTCCGCCATGGGCGCAGATGCCCCCTCGGAGGGCTGATCGACGGCGGGGACGCGAACGCGCGGGCGGGAAGCCATCGGAGCCGTCGAGTCCGCCGAAGCCTCGTCATCTGCAATGGCAGGAATGCTCGGCACGCGACGCTTCATCGGCGCGGTGGCGTCGGAGTCCCCGGTGGAAAGGGAGGCCGTCGACGAGAGGGGGTCGGCAACCGCAAACGGGTCGGGCAAGTCGAACAGTGCGGAGCGCCGGCCAATAGGCTGGGCGGGCTGCATCGGCTTCGTGGGCTGAGCCGGTCGCGTTGGCGTGAAGGTGCTCTTGCCCCAGTTGGGGTCATCAATCGCAGCAGGACGGGTGCGCTCGGGACGGTCGGCTTCGGCGGCGGAGTTCGCATCCTCCTCCACCATGGTGTTGAGGCCGGTCTGGTCGGTCTCCCCGGTTGGGCCTTCGTCCGTTCGCTGCCCGTTCTCAAGCTTGTCCAGACTGTTGGAGAAGAAGCGGTCGAACACCGAGGACTTGGGGAGAGACGTTGTGGCATCCCCCTCATCTTCAGACTGGGCGCCCATCACGACGGTGGCGTCGGCGTCTGCAGAAGTCTCATCCTCGGGCTCCGCAGCAGGCTCCTGGCGCTGGGCCTCAGGTGCGGACATCTGTGCCTCGGACTCCGCCGTTGCGGAAGCGTGAACGCTGGTCTCGGGGTACGCCTCGTCCTCATCGGCGTGCTCGTCATCGGAAGGTGCCTCGTCCCCCGGGAACTCCGCCGGCTGCTCCTCGGCCCAACCCTCGGCCTCAGGCGCAGCGACGGAAGACGGCTCGGGCTCGTCCCAGGCGCCGTCCGGGGCAGGCACGTCCTCTACCGGCTCGCTCTCGACCGGCGCGTCGTCCGGAAGCTCCTCAAAGGAGGCATCCATCAAGGAGACCTTGTCGGCCGCGATGGACTTGCCGAAGGCCTTCACCACGCTGACGATGCCGGCAAAGACCTCCTTGGGGCTCGGGGCCTCCTTGCCCTCGCCGGCGCCAGGCTGCACGCCGGCCCTGATGCGGTCGGCAACGCCCAGCGGCCTCATCGGAGCCGTTCCATTGCTGGGCTCAAAGCCCTGCTCGGTATTCTCGATGCCACCTTTGTAGTCAAATTCCTCGCCAGAGCGCTCGACGTAGGGGTTGTTCGAGTAATCAATCTGCTCGCCAGAGACCGTCGTCACGACGTCCTCGCCCAACTCACTGTTGGCGGCAGTCGCGACAGGCTCGGCAGCCGCCTCTTCCTGCTCCCTGAGAACCACGGAGGCCGGGCGGGCAACGGGCATGGAAGACGTCGAGCCGGGCTCGATTACAGCTGGCTGCGCGGAAGGCGCGACAACCCGGGCGGCCGTGGCCGCGCTCTCGGCCGGCGCGGCCTTGACGGAATTGGAGGTCGACGCGGCGGCGGACTCGGCCGCATCAGGGGACGAGGGCGAAGCGGCGTTCGGAGCGGCCGGCGCGGGCTCAGGCACAAAGGCAGGCTCGGCAGCGTGCTCCACACGCTGGGACCTCGGCGTCGGAGTCGAGACGGACTCAGGCGCCACAGAGGGAACCGCGGCGGGCGTCGATACCGCCGCGGGCTCGGGAACTGCGACCTGAGGCACGGCGGGTACGGGAACCTCGGCAGGCACGGGAACGGAGGCCGGAATGTGGGTCGTCACGCCTGCGGCCGGCATCTGAATCGTCTCGGCAGCGCGCGGTACCACCGCAGTCTGATCGGCGCAGGAAGCCACGCTCGTGGCCTGGCTCGCAACGTCTGTCACTGCCGGCTGAGACGGAGCGGCGGGGACCTGCTGCGACTGGGGAGCCTGGGCGACGCCCGCCTCGGCATAAGCCTGCTGCGGCTGGGAGGCCTCGCCCTCACTCGTATCGGCGTAGTGTCCCTGCTGCGACTGAGCAGCCTGGGCGGCGGGCGCCTCAACGAAACCCTGCTGCGGCTGGCATGCCTGAGCGACCTGCGGTGTGGGCTCCTCCATGGGCTCGACAACCGGCACCACGCGAACCTCGGGCGCTATATAGGTGATCTCGCACGTCTCGGGAAGGATGCCGAGGGCGCGAAGAACGCTCTCGCCGTGTCGGGTGCCGACGACCTTCTCAACCTCTCGGCGAACGGCAGGTTCGCGGCGAGGCTCAGCAGGACGCACGGCAGACTCTCGCACGGGCGCGGCGGCCGCCACCTGAACGGAAGGGGCGGGCTCAGGGGAGACGTCATCCTCGCGCATCTGCTCCTGCTCGCGGGCACGACGCTCCTCCTCGCGGTGGGCAAGGGGCTCCGTTCCATTGGTGACGTAGTCAAGAACGCCCAGCATCGCCGCAACGGAGGACTTGTTGTCGATGGCCCCGTTGGAGTACGGCATGAACTTGGAGGCGATGAGGGAGACGCCCCAGAGCACCATGGGCAGCGAAGCCACGATGCCGATCACCCAAAGCGTGCGGCGGAGCGGAGCGGGCAGGAACACGAGCAGCTGCGCCAGCGTGCAGACCGCCACGGCAATCGTCGCATACGGCGACACCCGCACGAGGGTGCGCTTGATGGATGCGAGGCCAGGACGAGAGAAGAGGTCGTTACGCTGCGTGTCGTAGTGGGCGATGATGACGATGGGCCGCTCGCGGGACTTCTCGTCCCCATCCGCCTTGCGCAGGGCCACCACATTCTGGCTGTGAGATCGCGGGCCAAACTTCGCAAAGACGTCCTTGCCGGCGTTGCGCATGGCAAGCACGCATACGCCAATCAGCACCAGCACTATGCCCACAAACGACACCACGCCGCCAATGCCCGCAAGGATGATGCCCACAAAGAGGAATACCATGGCAACGCCATAGGGCAAAAGCCCCAGCGCCGGAGCAGAGAACTCCTGGATCTGGGGGTTCAGGCCGTGCGAGGAAAACTCGTTGGCAAGCGACTGTGCGCAGTCAAGCTCCTCCTGGCTGCTCGCCGGCGAGATGCCCATCTCGTTGTTGAGGTAGTCCAGGTAGTCCTTCGTCTTGCCCATTCGTTCACCTTCCGAATAGCGGCAGGGCCGCTACCTGTAGTCGTTGACTAGAGAGTATACGTCTAGCAGTCCGAACCGCGAATCCTGCCGTCAGGCATCCACCCAACCGCAGAGCAGCCGAGACGGTCCCCTCGGGCCCGCCCAATCGCCCATGCGGCCGGCCAACTCGCATGCTCGGCCATACGCAAAGCTCTCGTTTCCCCCGCGGCCATCGAAGCCGCATAATCGAGGTATGACGGCATAGTTCCGCCATGAATATTGTCCATGGTACCAGCTAGCCGACGCCGCCCGCGGTTTCGGCATGTTCGAGGAGGACAGATGGCAGGTCGTTCCGGCACCAAGCGCCTCGGCCACCGCGACGCCCAGCGCATGCAGCTTGTCCTCGACCTCGCTCGGGGGAAACGCATCTCCACCCAAGACATCCTCGGGCGTTACTACCAAGATGTGTCCCCCTCTTCCTTCCATAAGACCTTCAAGCGAGACCGCGATTCCCTCGAGGCGGAGGGCGTCTACCTTGCCGAGGAAACCCATGGGACCTCCAAGACCTGGACGCTGGACCGCAAGCGCACAATCGCCGACCTAAGCGAGCTTGACGACGATAGCGCCCGCATGCTCGCTCGCATCATGCAGCCGCTCGTCACCGACCCAGCAACCGCAGACCCCTCGGCGCTCGGGGCAGCCGTCGCACGCATCGGCCGAGACATCAGCCCTGCCATCAAGAGGGAGGCCCACGTCTGCGACCGCGCCGTCATGGATGCCGTCCACGAGGCATTTCAACGCAGGCTCCCCTGCGAGCTCAGCTACCAGGCGCTTTCCGACAGCCGGTCCACCTCCAGGCTCATCCGCGTCTTTGGCATCTTCGAGCTCGCGTCCTCCATCTATGTTGTGGGGCTGCGCAGCCGCGAGGGCCAGTCCGATGCCATGAGGACGCTCAACCTCGCCCGTGCTAAGAGGGCCACGGTTCGCGAGGACTTCGCCCCCTACGAGATTCCCACAGACTTTGACGTCACCGACTACCAGCTGCTCCCCTTCGAGATCGGCGAGGGGCCGGCCGTACCCATCAAGGCCTATGTCCCGCGCACGGCCGGCCCCACCTTCAAGGCCGCGGCGCGAAAGCGGGGATTCGCCGAGGCCCATCGCGGAGGCGCCATCGTGTGGACCATCGCCGCCCGGGACATGCCCGGCGCGGCTTCGTGGCTCATCGAGGTTGGCGCCCTGCCCCTCGGGCCCGACAGCCTCGTAGAGGCGTGGCTCAGCCTTACGCAAGCAGGAGGTGAGCTGTGATGGCTCGAGATCGGGGCCGCGGAAGGCCTTGCGACACCAGGCTCGGCGAGGACCTCGCGGTCCTGTGCGCGCTCGCCCGAGAGGGCGCCGGCGCCAGCCCCCGCGACATCTCCGAGCTCCTTGGCGTGACCGAGGCACGTGCCTCGGAGATTCTCCATTGCCTCTCGAGCGACTCGGGCTGCGGTAGCGTCGACGACGAAAGCTCCGGTCCCATGCTCGCCCTCTATGCCTCCGGGTCAGATGGCTCGATGGCACGCGTGGCAACGCTCACCTCGGCGCCAGTACCTCCCCTGCGCCTTACGATTCCCCAGGCAACGGCCGCCGCAGGCGCCCTCGACCGGCTCGGCCTCAAGCCAAGCGACCCCCTACGGGGCGCAATCGAGCGCGCGTTCTTTCCACTTGACGCGACCGGGTCGCCCCACCCCATCGCGCCAGAGGCACACGAAGCCGAAGCCGTGGGGGAGGGCGACGCCTGTCCCCTGGATACCCTCATGACTTGCGCAAAGTCAATAATCGCCGCCCGCGTGAGCCCAGAGGAACCCGCCCTCGTGAGCCAGCCTATCGTCGCCTTCTCCTATCGCGGAGAGAACGACCAGATGGCGCGCTCGAGAAGGGTCATTCCCCGCGAGATCAGCTTGAAGGAGGGGCTGTGGCTTGTGGGGGCCCATGACCTTGACGCCCGCGCGTCGAGAACGTTCCTGGCATCCAAGATGCGCAACCTGTGCGTTCTCGACGAGCTTGGCTCGGCGCCGCGCCACACCTCAGAGCAACCCGGCGGCGGAACGGTGCGGCTCACCTGCTCGCCAAAGGCCGCCGCGCGCGTGCGGCTCTGGAGTGGCGCGCGCGAGGTGGCCCAGCTCGGCGACGGACGTGTCGAGATTGACATCCCCTACTTCCGCGGCGATTGGCTCCCCCGTCACGTCCTCGCCCTTGGCAAGGACGTGACCCACAACAACGAGCAGTTGCGCCAGGAGATGCGGGCCATCGCGCGCAATGACATCAGGCAGGCGCGGCGCACCTGGCGCAGGGAGCCTTAGGCCTAGCGGTCCCTCCGCCAGGCCTCTATATAGCGCCCCACCACGTCGACGCCGAGCGTCGACACGTTCTTGCTGGGCAGCGAGCGCAGGAACACCTTGCCGTACCCCTTGGATGTCACGCGGCCGTCGGCCAGCACCAAGACGCCCGTGTCCGTAGAGGTGCGGATGAGCCTGCCGGCCGCCTGCTTCACCGAGAGCACCGCCTCCGGGAGGCTCCACCTGCGCCACGCCTGTTGGTCGCGCGCGCCACGCTCCTGCACCAGAGGATCCTTTGGGCTCGAGAAGGGGAGCTTGGGAATCACCACACATTTGAGCGTCTCGCCGGCGGCGTCAAAACCCTCCCAGAACGACTTGAGCGCCATGAGCGAGAGCGCCTCCTCCTCGACGAAGCGATTCCGCAGGCGCCTCGCGCTGGATCCGCGCTCCTGCATGGCAAGATCGAGCCCGGCGGCTGCGAGCCTGGGTTGCAGGCCCGCGTACACCTGCTCCATCTCGCGCCTGTTGGTGAACAGCGTGAGCACAGACCCGCCCATGGCAACGTGCACGTCGTAGAGGAGCTGCTCGAGCACCTCGAGGTACTTCGGGCTATAGGGGTCCGGCATGTCCCGGGCAACAACGACGGACATGTGGCTGTCGAAGTCATAGCAACTCTCGAGCGCCACCTCGCGATGGCGAGCGGGGGAGAGCCTGTCGTATCCCACGGCATGCGTGAAGTGCGAGAAGTCGCCGCCCACCGTCATTGTGGCCGACGTATAGGTAACGCTCCTCATCTCCGGATACCACCGGTCTGCCAGCTCAACGCCAATGTCCAGCTTCTCCGCAACGAGCTTCTCGGTGCCGATGCGGCGCTTGGCTCGGGATACCTCGGCCGAATAGACGAAAGAGTCGTCCGTGCCCTCGATGATCGTCCGTGCCCCGTCGCGGGTCTCCGCAAGCGTGCGGCAGACATCCTCGAGGTCGCCGGGCAGGTTCTCGATAGCCTCCGCGCACACGCGCTGGGCATCTGTCAGGTCGTGGGCGCAGGCGTCGAGACGGTCGACGAACGACTCCCCCGCCTCAACCACCAGCTTCCAGGCGTCGCTCTGCCGCGCCTCCCCGCCAAGCCAGAGGGTCACGGAGTCATATCCGCCACCGCCCTTGGCGATACGCGCCAGGCCGCGGACAGCGTCGAAGAAGTCCGCCGAGGCGACGGAAAGGCTCGCAGCGCTGGAAGCCGCCTTGGCAAGCAGACCCAGAGCCGGCATGGCCGCCTCGTTGCTCGAGGCAAGCGTCGAGAACGCGTGTATGACACCTGTCTTCGTGCCGCCAAGCTGCTCGAGGGCGGCCCTCATGCGTTCCGCGGACACCTCAAGGGCCCACTGCCTGCGCGCCTCTGCCTCAAAGGAATGGGCCTCGTCAACGACCCAGTTGCGAACCGGCGGCAGGATACGGCCCTCGGCCTCGACGTTTCTCAGCAAGAGGGAATGATTCGTCACCACGATGTCCGACGATGACGCCCTGCGGCGGGCGCCGTGCAGCAGGCAGAGGCTGGGATAGAAGGGGCAGCGGGAGCGCTGGCACTCCCCGGGGCTCACCGTGAGCAGATGGCGAGGCACGCTACCCCAGCGAATCCCGAGAGCATCAAGGTCTCCCTCGACGGACTCGCTCACGTAGGCATACGTCGTCGCGATGGCCGTGAGCATGTCGGAGGCAATAGTGTTCTCCGACCTTCCATGGGCGTTGACCTCTCCGATGGGCAGTTCCGCCTCGGCGGCGCGCGTCAGGCGGCGAAGGCACGGGTAGTGGTCATAACCCTTGAGGCTATGGAAGCTCAGGCCGTTCGGCAGCGCCGCTGCCAGCGCGGGCAGCTCGTGCGAGACAAGCTGGTCCGTGAGCGCATTCGTCTTTGTGGCGACGCCGCAGGTGATGCCGTTTCGCTTGGCATAGAGCGCCAGGGGAAGCAGGTACGCCACGGACTTGCCCACACCCGTGCCCGCCTCGATGGCGCGCATCGAGGCGCCCTCAAGCGCCGAGCGAACCTCCTCCGCCATCTGAACCTGCTGCGGGCGAGCCTCAAAGCCCTCGTACATGCGAGAGACGGCGCCACCCGCATCAAACGCCGCGGAGACCTCGCTCGGTAACGGCGCCACGGGCTCGGCATCCATGTCATCGACGTCGGGGCGGGCGTGGGCCTTCTCTTGCGCCACGAGGTCCCTACGCACGCCGATGAGCGAGAACGGCACGCCGGGGTTTGCCAAGGCCAGGTGGGAGATGATGGGGCGATACGCCCACTCAACCTCGGGATGCATGTTGGCGAGATGCTCCAGGAGGCCCGGGGGCAGCTCTGTGAGGCCACAGAGAATCACGCGCCACATGCCAGCCAGGGCCTCAACGTCGTCCATCGCGCGATGGGAGACGCTTGCGCACCCAAAGGCGTCCGCCATGTCCTGGAGGCGATGCGTAGAGAGCCGCGGCAGCGCGATGCGCGAGAGCGCGAGGGTGTCGACCCACAGCTCACTCACCTCGCGACCCCCGGGCACGCGCTCGATGAAGGTACGGTCGAAGGTGGCGTTGTGGGCGAGCACCGGCGCACCGCCCACAAACTCGGCAAGTTGCGACACGGCCTCCTCGGAAGAAGGCGCGCCAGCAACATCCGCGTCGGTGATGTGCGTCAGGGCCACGATGTTCGCGGGGATGGGCATCCCGGGATTCACAAACGTGCGGAATCTGTCGACAATCTCGCGGCCACGCAGGCGGGCGGCTGCGATCTCGGTGAGCTGGCACGTGGCGAACGAGAGGCCCGTCGTCTCCGTGTCGAGAACGATCACGTCGTCCTCGAGCAGGCCAAAGTCCTCAGTCTGGGCACGCCTCGCCAGGCCTCGATAGGCCTCCACGGTGCGCTCGGGCGTTCCCGGCAGCAGTATGTCCTCTAGCACGTGGCCTCCTCGGCATTCGAACCACAGCCACAACCGACGCCGGATGCGATCGCCGTGCCACAGGGAGCCGTATGCTGTCCTCGGGCCCCACGCTCAAGGGCGAGCTCGACAAGCTTCTTGCAGAGGTCGGCAAAGCCCGTGCCTGCGCGGCGCGCGGCGTCCGGCATCAGCGAGTTTGCCGTCATGCCGGGCACCACATTGGTCTCGAGCATGTAGGGCGTGCCGTCATCGTCCACGATAAAGTCGCTGCGAGAGGCACCGGAGCATCCAAGCGCCACGTGGGCGCGGCACGCGAGCTCCTGCGCGCGCGTCACGGTTGCCTGAGGCAGCTCAGGCGGAATGACATGGTGCCTCGACGGGTCCTCGTACTTGGCCTTGAGGTCGTAGAAGCCCGAGGACACGCGAATCTCAACCGCCGGCAGGGCGCTGGGGTGTTCGTTGCCCAGCACGGGAATCGTGATTTCCGTACCCGTCACGGCGCTTTCCACCAGCACGCGTACGTCGTACTTGAACGCCTCCGCCACCGCGGCGGCAAGGTCCTCGGCTCTGCTGACCTTCGTGATGCCGTAGCTCGATCCGTTCGAAACGGGCTTCACAAACACGGGGAGTCCCAAGGCCTCCACAACAACATCCCGCTCAAGGGGGTCACCCTCAAACAGAACTATGTCCTTAGGCGTGGGGATACCGTTCTCGCGGTAGACGTCCTTGGCCATGGCCTTGTCCGACGCAACGGCACTCGCCAGGACGCCAGAGAAGGTATAGGGGATGCCAAGCAGCTCGAGAAAGCCCTGCACGCAACCATCCTCTCCATACCTGCCGTGGAGGGCAACAAAGGCCACGTCATACTCGCCATCTGCAATCGTATGGACGAAGGCGGGGTCCGCCACGTCAAGCATGTCCACGTCCGAAAAGCCAGCCTGACGAAGGGCCTCTGCACATTCGTGAGCGCTGGCAAGCGAGACCTCCCGCTCGTCAGACCAGCCTCCACAGAGCAGCGCGACGCGCTTGGCAGTTACGTCATCGACCATGGATACCTCCTCAGAACGAGCCGTATGCAGGACGTTTTCACACCCCTGCGATACACTCGATACCTGAAACTCGGCCGACGGCCGATCGTCCTATCCCTTCGCCACGCCAGAAAGGCCGCGACATGCCCTCTCATGATACCGACTCAACAACGCCCATGCTTGACCTGCGCTCCCTCTCGCACGAGGAGCTCGTGGCCCTCATGGCCGAACTAGGCATGCCTGCCTTTCGCGCAAAGCAGGTGGAGGAGTGGGTTTGGAAAAAGCACGTGAGCTCCTTTGACGAGATGACAAACCTCTCGAAGGCACTTCGCACAGAGTTGGCCGCCCGCTGCACGCTTGGTGGCGTCACCGAGACCGCCCGACAGGTCTCCACCGACGGCAGCCGCAAGTACCTCCTGCAGTTTGCCGACGGCGTCCAAGCTGAGTGCGTTGGCATGCCCACGCGCAACCGCCTCTCCGTCTGCATCTCCACGCAGGCGGGCTGCCGCATGGGCTGCGTCTTCTGCGCCACGGGCCAGGGCGGCTTTACCCGCTCGCTTACGGCAAATGAGATGTATGACCAGGTGTCACACGTTGCCGATGACTTCCAGACGCGCGCTTCGAGCGTCGTCTTCATGGGACAGGGCGAGCCGTTTGCCAACTACGATGAGACGCTCGCCGCCCTTCGTCTCCTCAACTCGCCGGATGGCGCCGGCATCGGTGCGCGCCACCTCACGGTTTCCACCTGCGGCATCGTCCCTATGATTCGACGCTTCTCCAAGGAGCCAGAGCAGTTCACCCTCGCCGTGTCGCTGCACTCCGCCGTTCAGGCCACCCGCAACGTTCTTATGCCTGGCGTGCGCAAGTACTCGCTCGGTAGGTTGCACGAGGTCATGGGGGAGTACGTCGAGCGCACGGGACGCCGCCCAACGTACGAGTACGCGCTTATCGGCGGTGTCAACGACAACGCCGTCGAGCTCGAGGCCCTTTGCGACTTCACGCGCGGCACGCTCGCGCATGTCAACCTCATTCAGCTGAATGACCTCGAGGGCTCCAAGCTCAAGCCCTCAACCGCTGAGAAGGCCGACATGTTCGTAAGGGCACTTGCCCGCGTTGGCGTTGAGGCTACCGTCAGGAATTCCCGCGGCAACGACATCGATGCCGCCTGCGGTCAGCTCTCCCAGAAACACTCTTCCAAGTAGCTCAGGCGCCTCTTTCTTCCTGATGGAGGCAGGGGCTCCGGTCGTTGAGACTGTTTGTGCCACGTTGGGCATGCAGACTTGTTTCATGTGAAGTATGGGGAGGGGAATGAGAACACATGTTCTCATTCCCCTCCTCTTTGCGTTTCTTTAGGCAGAATTGCTGCAGTTATTTCAATATCAATAGTTTGGGATTAATATCCGGCCTTCTTCCACTGATACTCAATCCACTCACGGTTTGCCTGGGCGGATACCTCATCACTTGATTCTCCGTCGGGATTCATATATCCGTCGATAAGCTTATTAGCTAGACGGCCTGAGCTTGCTGTCACCTCCCGCAAACTAGCCTTGGCCTCTTGATTCAAGAGCCCAAACCAGAGAAAGGCCAACCCTCCGGCAATGAAAGCGCCGCTCGCTATATATCTACGCAGCTTAAGCATCGTCAACGTCCCCAAGTTGACCAGGCTGAATCTGACTCATAATACGCATGAGTTCATCATCATCCTTAAACTCAATCTCAATCTTGTTCTTGCCGCGAACCTGCTTGACCTTGACATTGGTGTCTAGCATCTGGCGTAGCTGACGCGCAGCCCGCTTGAAGGACTGTGGAGCTGGCGTTCGAGGCTTGCTCTCGGCAGCTTCGCCAGAAAACAGCGGAGCAAGAGCTTCTGTCTGCCTAACCGTCAGATTTTCCTTCACGACCTTCTCAGCAAGTTTTATTCTCCCCTCTTCTGAGGAGACCGCAAGGATTGCCCTAGCATGACCTGCTGTCAGAAGCCCCTGCTCCATCATCTCCTGGACTTCAACCGGAAGGTCCATGAGACGCAAGGTGTTGGCTATTGCTGAGCGTGACTTCGAGAGAATCTTTGCGAGAGCTTCCTGCGTCAGCCCCTGAGAATCCAAGAGCTGGCGATAGCCCTTGGCCTCCTCGAGCGGCGTAAGATCCGCTCGTTGCAGATTCTCAATGAGTGCCAGCTGGATTACCTCGGCATCATCAATCTCTTTGATGACGACAGGAATCTCCTTTAGGCCAGCCAGCTTACTTGCCTGATATCGACGTTCGCCTGCGACTATTTCATAGCCTGAGCCCTTCTTACGAACAAGAATGGGCTGAAGCACACCATTTTGCCTGATCGAATCAGAAAGCTCTTCAAGCGCTGTCTGATCAAAAGTTTTCCGTGGCTGATCGGGATTCCTATGAATCTTCTCGATCGATAGCGTTGTCTCTGGCGTATTGCCGCTTTCGACATTTGCCTCACTGATCAGCGCCCCCAAGCCCCTTCCAAGCCCTGCCTTCTTAGCCACGACGAATCACCTCCCGAGCAAGATTCCTATAGGCAATTGCCCCCTTGTTCATGTTTGAATACATCGAGATAGGAAGGCCATGGCTCGGCGCCTCAGACACCTTGACACTTCTCGGAATCATTGCCTTAAAGACTGTCTTGCCGAAATACTTTCGAACCTCGTCTACAACCTGATTTGAGAGTGTCGTACGTTTGTCATACATCGTCATGAGAACGCCGAACACATCGAGATCCTTATTCAGGCTGCCTTTTACGAGCTTCACTGACTCAAGGAGCTTTGTGACACCTTCGAGTGCGTAGTACTCACATTGAATAGGAATCAGAAGGCTGTCCGCAGCAGAAAGAGCATTGATCGTAAGCAACCCAAGCGACGGGGGGCAATCAATATAGACATAGTCGAAATCGTCCTTAATGCCATCCACAATATTCTTCAAAATGCTCTCACGAGCAATCTTAGATACGAGCTCGATTTCAGCACCCGCAAGTTGGATTGTCGCAGGAATCACGAACACCTTCTTACAGGGAGTATCGACGATTAGCTCATCGACCGGATATCCATCCATTAATGCATCGTAGACATCATGCTCAAGTTCATCCTTATCGATGCCATAGCCACTTGTTGTGTTTCCTTGAGGGTCAAAGTCGATAACAAGACTCTTTTTCCCCTCATCAGAAAGGGCAGCAGACAGGTTAATCGCTGTCGTGGACTTACCTACTCCGCCTTTCTGGTTGATAATCGCAATAACCTTAGGTGGCTTACTTGGATTACCGCGTTTGACTTCCTGATAGCCCATCTTCCGCCAATCTATTGTTCCACGTGAAACCACTGAGCCTATTTCAGCCCTTTATTTGTAGGTACTACTCTAACTCAAGGCCGGCTGTATTCTGTGTATTTACTTCGTGAGCAGGCTATTTACTTAGTAAGCTCTCTTTGTTGACTTTTCAACGTTTAGTTTCTTTTGATTACTTGCTATTTCATCAAGATGGTTCTCAATACTCGCGAATTGATACTTCTAGCTGTTTTGATACTAACTAAACCCAACAAACTTGAGCAATTTGTCTCTATGGGTACTATCAACTTGATTAATGGTGTTCCACGTGAAACTTCTATCACATGTAAATACCTGTCATGTTTCATGTTAAACAATAGGATTCGGTTCAATCCAATTCAAATGGACTATTCTCTAATGTTCTTTGCGTTAATTTAGCTTGTATGCGCTTTACGGGTCAGAATGTCGGTAACTTGGCAGAGTTTCACGTGGAACAAGCTCTCAGCTGACCATAACATCAAAAATGCAGGTGTAAGTCGATCTGCAAACTGAAAAACGACAAGAAGAAGATAGCGATAGAGATTTAGATTCCATAAGTTTCAATAACTTGAGAAACGCCAGCCTTTTTCATACTCACGGGAGAAGAAACGATCAAATCGTCTCAACCCTACTGCTCCACGCAACGATACAACAAATAGTGTGCGTAGAAGCGGCCTGCAAACAGTTATACCTAGAAGCTGAATCTTCCATAGTCTACTAAATACTAGATGGAACCACATAACTTGATATATGTGCAGACTGATACCAATAGTGTCACACCAACTTTAAAGATTCAAACATAAGAGTACATGAGAAAAAGTAAAAACTAGTACTGAATGCTAAGCATCACGCAACAGTGCTCTTGCGCTTGTAAACTGCCAAAAGCGAGCGCTTACATTGACGCTAGACACAGAACACAGAACACAGAACACAGAACACAGGCTAAGTCGAACAATCACTCGACTGCCATCGAAATACATAAAAGGCATCATGAATACAAATGCGGACAGGTGATAGCAGAGCATACATAGTACTTGAAGAAAAATATAGAGTGGAATCCTCGAACATTAAACAGTAAACGCATGCATTAATCTTAAAAGCACAAGACGAAAACCCAAACTCAACCTTCGAGACATCGAGACATCGAGACATCGAGACATCGAGACATGCTCTCAAAGCCAAACGAACAGTGCGCAGAAAAAAGAATTCGGGCACCACCTCTTTAAAGATGACACCCGAATGCAAAATAACGCAGAGAGCTTTTGTCTATCGGAGGTAGAGGGGATTCTTACGGGCCTCACCGGTCTTTCTCGGCAACTTTACTCTCGAGGGAGCAAACTTCTTGTAGACAAAGAACTCTCTATGACCAAAGTCATCAGGTAGCTCGGCCTGCTCATGAAAAACACGCTTAAGGCCACATATCTGAGAAGCCTTGTTGGCGTGATCGAACTCTTCCTCAGAAGGGAAGCCCTTTGAAAGAACAAGACATCCACCCTTTGCAAGCAGAGGCGTGGCATATTCGATAAGCACATCGAGAGAAGCAACGGCACGAGCAACGATCACGTCGTATCGATTCCTATTGCGCGTATCACGAGCATAATCCTCAAGACGATCGTGTACGCAGATAACCTGGTTCGAGAGCTCCAGAGCATCGACGAATTCCTGACAGGCCTTCACTTTCTTACCAACCGAGTCCAGCAAGGTGACCCTGGCATCAAGGCAGCAGGCAAGTGGAATCCCTGGGAAACCACCACCTGTTCCCATGTCGAGAATCTCTAAATCAGGGGAGATATCAGTAATCTCCTCGATGATTGGAAGGAACAAAAGCGAGTCCAAGCTATGCAAGACCAGCGCATCATGGGGCTCGGTAATGCTAGTCAAATTGACAACCTTATTTTTCTCGAGCATCAATTGGAGCTGTCTAACGACGCCTGCAGCCCGATTGGTATCTAATTCGATACCAAATACCTGCGAGCTGGAAACTAGGTCTGAAATCGCCTTAAAACAGCTCAGAGAAGAATCGTCCGAAACATGGCTTTCAAGCCATTCGTCAGTAGGTGAAAATGCCACAGTTGCTCCAAGAATCGTTGCCAAGAATTCCCGATACGGGAAGTTCTGTCAGAAGCTGAGTATCGAGAGAACAACAAATGAGGTCGCAGAGCAAGATACCCAGTAATGAGAGTAGCAGAGAGAAAGAAGGGGACCGAGCCGACAAGACGAGAGAGTCCAGATTACGGCCAAAGGATGGTTCATTGGCAAAGAGACGATTAGGAACCTGTGCGCCAGCTAAGAAAGAAGCAGGACAATCTCGCTGAACGAAAGCGCCATAATCAAGCGGTGCAAACACATAAAACCCGAGTTACGTGAATAGTCAAAACAAGTACAAAAAAGCTCCCCGCACGAGGCGAGGAGCCACAATAAGCAATACAAAGCCCGAATATTACTCGGCATTAACCGCCGTAATAACCACGCAACGCGTGGGGTCGGCACCCTCAGAGTGAGTGGTGACCGTCTCATCACCACGGAGCGCGAGGTGTACAAGCCTGCGCTCGTACGCATTCATGGGAGCAAGTCGAACCGCTCGTCCGGTCTTCTTAGCACGGGAGGCCGCGTTGCGGGCGATGGACTGCACCTTGTCACGACGGCGAGACTTATAGCCCTCGACATCCACAACAACGGGGTAGTGGAAGCCGAGACGCTTACCGAGCAGCGCTGTAAACACCGTCTGAAGCGCATCGAGCGTCACACCATGACGGCCAATGAGAATCGCGAGGTTGCCACCGTTGATATCGAGGATAAGCTCCCCCTCGTCACCATCGTACTCGTCAATGGAACATTTGTTCTCACCAAAGCAGTTCAGAATCGAGCGAAGAATAGACACCGCCACATCGGCAACAAGGTCGAGCTGGTCATCGCCGAGCTCACCCTTCTCCTCGTAGCTAACACGCGCCGCCTCAAGGGCATCTTGCCCCGTGACCAGCGGCTCGTTCTGAGACTCTTCACTCATGGGAACCTCCAAATAGCGAAACGTCGCGCAGGCCTCTCAACCTACGCGACGAAGGACAAACGAATCTGGCTAACCCTGCTTGCGCGGACGCTGCTTGCGCTCCTTGCGAACCACGTCAACTTGAACCGGGGCGTTCTTGAGGCGCTCAGCCTCCTCGGCCTTGGCCTTATCCATGACCTTGCGGGTAATGAAGACCTGCTGCACAACACCCCAGGCGGAGGAGGTAACGTAGTACAGCACGACGCCGATGGGCACGCTCCAGCCGAACCAGATCATCATCAGGGCCATGACGGCACTCATGACCTTCATCTGACCCTGCTGGGACTCGTTACCGCTCTGCTGATTAAAGAGCATGGGGACGAGCGTCAGGATGCCAAACGCGAGAAGGAAGAGCAGATAGACCCACGCACCACCCCAGCCAAACGAGGCCACGGCGCCCTGCGGGGACATGGAGAGCTGGTCAAAGATGCCGTAGAAGTGAGCCTCCTCCGGAAGGCGGTCGCGAAGGACCGTGAACAGGGAGAAGAAGACGGGCATCTGAATGACGACAGGCAGGCAGCCTCCGAGCGGGTTGAACTTGTTCTCGGAGTAGAACTTCTGAATCTCCTCATTCATGCGCTGAGGATCGTCGGAATAACGCTCCTGAATCTCCAGGAGCTTTGGCTGCAGCACCTGCATCTTGGCCGTGGAGCGAATCGACTTTGCCTGAAGCGGCGTCAACGCGAGACGAATCAGGAACGTGAGCACGATGATGGAAAGTCCCCAGTCGCCCACGAGCATCTGAATCCACGTCAGAATCTGGGCGATGATGTTAATAATCCAATCCCACATGGTACCTCCGTACCGCCCGCGCCCTAGGGAACGGGGTCGTAGCCGCCACAATGCAGCGGATTGCATCGGACAATCCGCCTAAGGGCGAGCCAACCGCCTCTGAGGACGCCGTACTTTTGCAACGCTTGTATGGCGTAATCAGAGCAGGTTGGGGTGTAGATGCACGAAGGGGGGAGGAGGGGAGAAATGTAACGCTGGTACGCCCTCACTGCTGTGATGAGCGGACGAGCGAACATCCCTCTCCCACCTTCCCCCGGAGCGCTCATGCGCCGAGCTTCTTGGCGAGCTTGCCAAGAGCCCATGCCACCTCGGCAGACGAGGCGTCATGCGTTGCATTCGTCGAGAAGAGAATCACGTCGTACCCTGCTGGCGGAAACCCAGCCTCGTATGCCGCAGCCCGCAGCACCCGCTTGCACCGGTTGCGGTGAACGGCGTTGCCAAGACGCTTGGCGGCCACGATCGCAATCCTAGACTCAGCATTATCCGAGATGCGAAGCGCAGTAGCCCGCACCAGACGATGGTTGAGTCTCTTTCCACCCCTGAAGACCTTCTCGAAATCCTCTCTGGATTTGATGGTCTTCTTCATGTGGTCTCCTAGACGGTGAGGCGCTTGCGACCCTTGGCACGACGGCGGGCGAGAACCTTGCGGCCGCCCTTGGTGGCCATACGGGCGCGGAAGCCGTGGCACTTAGCGCGCTTGCGCTTATTAGGCTGGTACGTACGCTTCATTGTGAATCCTCCTGAGTGGAACCGAAGAGCTGCGTTCTAGCAGCAAAGCCCTCCGATTGTAGGGGTGCGGCTCGCGCCCCGTCAACAAGAACATGCTGTTTTCATCCAATTATGTAGGGCAAAAGCAGGGAGAAGGGGAACGCACGCGATGAAAACCGGCGCGACAAAGAGCAGGGCATGCGAGTTTTCACAAGCTTTCGGCAGTTTCGCAAGGTGGCAGCAGGTTGCCGGCAGCTTTCATTTCTCCCAAGAACTTTCACCAGAATGCCCAATTACCCCGAAAACCCGTGAAAGGTTTGCCTGTGCTCCTGTATCTTTTCACAGCGCGTGCCACAATGGATTCGCAGGTTATCAACAAGTTCTTGTCACATGGTGAAAACTCAAATCGACATGGCAGAAATGTTCCGCAAGTTTTCACCACGTGTCGGAATGTTGTTGAAAACCGTGATAGTTTCGACGAACGAGGATGGTCATGGCGGACGCCTTCTACCCCTTTGTAGGCGAGGGACCCACGAACATAGCTGGTGGCAGTATTCCCGCAAATACGCAGGTACTTCCATCAGCCACACAACCGGCACAGGCACAGCCCCCGGCGCTCCCCCACCTCGGAGGCATTGTCGAAAGCCCGGCGCGCATCGCGGTTTTCGACGACAAGTCGGCCGCACCGCGCGTCGTGGTGGTGCAGCCCAAAGACGTCCGCTCGTTCCTCGAGGAAATCACCGCCACGGTCACCAAGCTCGCCAACGAGCAGGGCGGTCGCATCTCGTTCTCCGTCATCCGCGAGGTTGTCGAAAACCTCGTACACGCCTACTTCAAGGAACCGACCATCTCCATCCTGGACGGCGGCAACACCATCCGCTTCTCAGACCAGGGACCAGGCATCCGGGAGAAGGCCAAGGCGCTCGAGTACGGCACTACCTCGGCCACCGAGGAGATGAAGCGCTACATCAGAGGCGTCGGCAGTGGCCTGCCCTACGCGCAGCAGTACATGCGAGACCACGGCGGAGACCTCACCATCGAGGACAACATCTCGGGCGGCGCGATCGTCACCATCTCGATGCCGGGGGAGCGCACGACGGTTGCCCAAGCGGGCCTGCAGACCGGCTTGCAGCCGGGGCAGGCAAACCTGCAAGAAGGGCCCATGTTGGCTGTGCCGCAGCCAGGGAAGCCGGGAGACGACCTGAGTTCGGAGCTGGCGGGCGCACAGAGTGTCCCGCAGCCGGGTCTGCAACCAGTCCAGAATGAGATGGCAGGCCAGGCTTTTAACCAGCAGCACGCGCTGATGACACAGATGGGAATGCAGCCTGGCCAGCCAGGGGCCCCGCAGCATTCCCCGCTCGCGGGGGAGGCAGGCGCGGGACAGCACGCGCCCCAGGGACCAGACTATCCGCAGCCCCAGCAGCCTGGATTCCCACAGGGTCAGCAGCACGCGTATCCGCAGCCCCAGCAAGCCGTCTATCCGCAGCAACCCTCGTACCAGCAGGGTTACGGACAGCCAGGATACCCGCAGCAGCCCGCATACCCGCAGCAGGGCTATCCGCAGCAGGCCTGGCCCCAGCAGGGCGGCTATCCGGGCTGGCCCCAGCAACCGTACCCGCGGCAGCCCTATGCCACCTATGGGATGCCGTATCCCCAGCAGCCTGCCTACCAGACGGCGCCGGGATATCCACAGCCCATGACGGGAGCGCCGGCGGGGATGCCGTTACCAGCAGAGAGTCCGCAAACAGGCGGCGCAGGCCAGCCGTGGAGCCCGGACGTCTCGCTCACCGAACGCGGACGAGAGGCCGTGACATACCTCCTCTCCCACGAGTCCGTGGGCCCAACCGAGCTCACCCAGCTCTACGGCAGCTCGATGTCCACCTGGACCCGTGAGCTCAAGCGTCTCGAGGACCAGGGCCTCGTCCGTCGCAACGGCCAGAAGCGCTTCCTCACCGAGATTGGCAGGCAAGTGGGCCAGTCGCTGTAACGCAGCCCCGGGCAGGTCGTCCCCGGCGACCGCGCGGCAGATGACGACGCGTAGGTACCGTTAGCGCCGGCGAGCAACGACGCCAAAGAGCCGCCTATTCGGGTAAACAACATCACCCCCCCACGGTGTGAGCCTCACCCCTCGTTAATTGGGGCGAGGCTCACACTGCGTTGCGGCAGATAAGCCCAAGACGTAAAGGCCGCGGCGGGCGACAGGAGGACGCAGGGCAGCAAGCAACCCGCAACCTACCGGCAAGCGTTCGGCAGGCACCAAGCGCCCAGCGGCCGGAAGCCACTTGTCGACATCGGCGCATAGTTTTCAACATTGCCGAGGGTAAACGTCCAATCTCATATATACTGAGTTTTCATCATTTCGACGGCCGGTCCGATTGGGAGGGAAGATGCCGCCAGCCAAGCTGGCGAACAAGCTGACGAACACGCCAGCAATCCAACCCAGACAGGCAGGTCACGCAGCTTAAACGTAGGAACGTCGAGAAAGTACGCCGATGGAAGACGCCAGCACGCAAACAGAGTCGGACGCCCAGATACTCTGGGAAGACGTCATCACCATGCTCGAGGACGAGGGCATGGCTCCCGCCACCCTCGCAATGTTCAAAAGTTGCACCGCGCTCGACATAGACGAAAGCACCTTCGTGCTGGGCGCAGGCTCGGGCTTCGTGAAGCGCAATGTCGAGAAGAACGCTGCCACCATCGAGGCGGTACTCGAGCAAGCTGCCTTCCAGCCCATGCAGCTGCGCGTGGAGCTCACGCGCGCCCGCGAGGGCGCCCAGGCAACGACGGCCGCCGCACCCTCCCCGGCACCCATCCAGACCACCATCTCGGCAAGCGAGTTCGAGCGCCTGCGCGAGCAGGAGCAGCGTGCCCAGCAGACGGCCGCCCCGGCGCCCGTCACCCGAATGGCAACGGCGACGACAAGCCCCGTGCCCGGCCCGCAGGACTCCCCTCGCCCGCGCGCAAAGAACCCGCTGGCGGAGGGCGTCACCGCCACGGATTCCCAGCTCACCTTCGACAGCTTCGTTGAGGGCGAGGAAAACCAGCTGGCGCTCCAGGCCTGCAAGGCCGTAGCCAACGGCAGTCACGGCTACAACCCGCTGTTCATCTACGGCAAGAGCGGCCTAGGCAAGACCCACCTGCTCAAGGCCATCCAGAACTACCTGGCCACGAACGACCCCGAGCGCATCTGCGTCTACCGCCAGGCACGCGACTTCGTGGGCGACTACACGAGCGCCATGCTCGACACTTCGCGCGGGGTCAAGGAGGCGCTCGAGCAGAACTACCACGACATCGACGTCCTCATCATCGACGACATCCAGGGCTTTCGTGGCGCTGCCAAGTCCGTTGACTTCTTCTTCGACACCTTCAACTACCTCACGAGCCACGGCAAGCAGATTGTGCTGGCGGCAGACGAGAGCCCGAGCGAGCTGGGCCTGGCCGAACGCGTGGCGAGCCGTCTGGACTCCGGCGTGACGCTGGCCGTGCAGGTGCCCAACTACGAGCTCAAGTACGGCCTCATCAAGGCCTTCTACGAGCGCATGAAGGCCGATGCCGTGGAGGACGGCCTCGCGGGGTTCGACGGCGTCATCGACGAGGACAACCTCGAGTTCATGGCGTCTCGCGCAGGCACCAACATCCGCATGATCAAGGCGTTTTGCCAGTCATGCCTGCTCTCCGCCACCACGCGCCAGCACCGGGGCGAGAAGTTCACCCGCGAGGACGTGGCGCAAATCGCAGAGACCAAGTGGGGGCGCGAGCAGCGCACCTTTACCATCGAGCAGATTCAGAACTTCATCGAGCGACGCTACGACATCAGCCACGCGGAGCTCGTGAGCAGCAAGCGCAACAAGGGCCTCATGGAGCCGCGCCACGTGGCTATCTGGCTCGCGCGCGAGCTCACGGACTCCACGCTCGCCCAGATAGGAGAGAAGTTCGGCGGCCGCACGCACGCCACTGTCAAGCACAGCATCAAGTGGGTGGAGGACCGCCGCTCGGACGACCGCATCATCCATGACAAGACATCGCGGATGAAGGAGGACCTCATGACGAGCTCATGAGGAGGGGCGCGCACGCGCCCGATTAGTTTTCCCCACGGACTGTCGAAAAGCTTTCGATAGGAGGGGAAAACCCCGCCCCCGGTGTCGAAAGACTCGTCAACAGGCTTTCAACGTTGACGAACAGGCTCGGTTCTCTTCAAGGAAATCTGCGAAGAACTGGGCTCTGAGCGGCAGGTTCTCTCGCTTCTCAACATTTCGACACGGCTTACTAATACCACTAGCCTTTTATATATCTATATAAGAACAGATAGAGGAGAACCCATGCGCTTCACCGTCAGCCAGTCCTCGCTTGCCAAGGCACTGTCCGTGGTCTCCAAGGGCATAGCCACGCACTCCACCATCCCCGTGCTCGGAGGCATCCTCATGCGCGCGGTCAACGGCACCCTTGAGATGCAGGCGACGGACCTGGACACCTCCATCCGTCACAAGATCGCCGCCAACGTCGAGGAGGAGGGTGAGACGGTCATCTCCGGCAAGATGCTCTCCGGCATCGTCAAGAACCTCTCAGACGCTTCGGTGACCTTTGACGGCGGCGAGGGCACCATCCAGCTTTCGTGCGACAAGAGCTCCTTCCACCTCAACACGCTGAACCCGGGAGAGTTCCCGAGCTTTCCCGAGGTTGCCATGGAGCGTAACGTTGAGCTGCCGAGCGAGCTTCTCTCCGAGATGGTGAACAAGGTCTATAAGGTGACCTCTCGCGACGCCTCTCGCCCCATCCTGGCCGGCATCCTGCTCAATGTGGAGCAGAACCTCGTGAGACTCGTGGCCACGGACTCCTACCGCCTTGTGGTCTGCGACACGAACGTCGACACGCCGGACCTCGCCGAGACCTTCGAAATGATCATCCCCGGCGGTGTGTTCCACGATGTCCTCTCGCTGCCGAGCGAGTCCGGCACCATCATTATCGGAGCCACGGCCAACCAGGTGGTCTTCGTCTTTGGCAACACCACCTACGTCTCGCGCCGCATCGAGGGCAACTTCCCCAACTACAAGCAGCTGCTGCCGAGCTCGTGCCTCACGTCCGTGAAGATGCGGGTGGCAGACCTCTCGGGCGCCCTTCGCCGCGTGAGTTCCATCGCCACGTCCAACTCCTCGGTGCGCATTGACGTGGACCCGGACGGCCAGCAGATTACCCTGTCCTCCACCTCGCCGGACCAGGGTGACGCGCGCGAGGTGGTTGGCGTGGCCGTTGAGGGCCAGCCCAACTCGATCTGCATGAACTATCGCTACGTGGGTGACTGCGTGGGCGCCCTCAAGGAGGGCTCTGAGGTGACGCTGGAGCTGCAGGAGTCCATGCGCCCCGGCGTCTTCAAGAGCTACGACAAGATCAACTACCTCTACCTGCTCATGCCGGTGAGGATGTAACCGCCGTGTCGCTTACCGTCCGAAACGTCAGCTTCAGCGGCTACCGCAACCTGGGCGAGCGAGAGCTTGCGCTCGACGAGGGTGTGACGGTGCTCGTGGGGCCCAACGCCGTTGGCAAGACCAACACGGTGGAGGCGCTCGAGTATCTCACGGCCGGCCAGTCGTTCCGCAAGCCCTCGCCGGCCGAGCTGCTGGCCCCCGGTGCCGCCGAGGCGCGCGTGGCGGCACGGCTCGAGGGAGACGGCCGCGTCATAGACGTGGAGTTGCGCGTGACGCCCGAGAAGCGGCGCTTTTTGCGCAACGGCAAGCCGTGCCAGGCACGCGACCTGCCCGGCACGCTGCTCTCCGTGCTGTTCTGCCCGGACGATCTTTCGCTTGTGAAGGGCTCCGCCTCGCGGCGCCGCACGGAGCTTGATGCGTTTGGCGCCCAGGCAAACGCGGGCTATCGCAAGGTGCTCGCCACCTACACGCGCACGGTGGAGCAGAGGAACCGTCTGCTGCGCGACGGCGTGGGCGGCGCTCTGCTGGACGCTTGGGACGAGAGCGTGGCCATTGGCGGCGCCACGCTGCTCTACCATCGCCTGAGCCTATTCGCGCGCCTCTCGGCGCTTGTGAGCGAGGTGTACGGCGAGGTTGTGCCCACGGAGCGGTTGGCGTGCCGCTACAAGGCCAGCGTGGACGAGGCAGGCCCTGACGGCGTTCCCGTGGCTCCAGACGGCCGGCCACTTGCGGAGCTTGGACGAGGCGAGCTGACCGAGGTGCTTCGCGAGCGACTCGCGGCGGCACGCCCGGACGACGTGCGTCGGTGCCAGACCACGGTGGGCCCGCACCGCGACGACGTGCAGTTTGCCATCGACGGACGCGACGCCCGCACCTTTGGCAGCCAAGGCCAGCAGCGTACGGTGGCGCTTGCCTGGAAGATGGCCGAGGTTAGGCTCTGCGAGCGCCTGCTGGGCGAGCGGCCGCTACTGCTGCTCGACGATGTGATGAGCGAGCTCGACGAGAGCCGTCGCGCCTGTGTGACGCGCTTCGTGGAGGGTGGTATCCAAACGGTGATTACCACCACCAACCTGGGCTACTTCACTCCGGAGCTCCTCGAGCGCATGAGGGTCGTCCATTACGGGCAATGACGTGTGGGATTGGGGGCAGGGTCTTCTCCAGCTTTTCCTGAAAACCGCGGGGTTGGTGACAGGCCTCTTCCCGGCTTTCAGGAAAGCTTGAAAGGGCCTGCCCCAAAGTGGGGGGGGGTCGAGATGAGGGTTAGGTCGAAGCGAGGGCTCGAGCGGGCGGAGTATGACCCGCTTGACCCGGCCAAGCAGCATGCGGTGGTCTCTGCCGGAGCGCTCGTGTCCGGCTACCTCGACGGCAAGATGCTCGCCGGTGCCTCGGACGCCTCGCGTGCGCTCGTGACCTGGCGTCGCATCGCGGGGCGCCGTGCCGCCAAGCACACCATGGCCGTGTGGCTCAACCGGCCCAAGACGGGCGAGGGGCTGCCGGAGATGGTTGTCTACCTCGATGGAAACGCCCTCATGCAAGATCTCACCACCAACGCCGAGCTCTACGTGGAGCGCCTTGCCTACGCGGGCCTGCCCGTGGCGCGCGTGCGCTTCAGGCTCTCGCGCAAGGCGGGCCAGCGCCCCGCGGAGCCGCAGGCGGGAGCCGAGTGCGAGCCGCGGGCCCAAGACCTGCCGCCTCTCACCGCGCTCGAGCGCGCGCAGGTGAAGCAGGCCTGCGCCAACCTTCCGGACCGTTTGCGCGCAAGCGCGTCTGAGGCCATGAGTCTGTCACTCCGGCGCAGAAAGGCCGAAGATACCGGAGACAAGCAGATGCCGCCCCAGAGTGGCCGATAGGGCCTAATCGGGCCAAACCGCCTTTCCCATACGTCCTTTCTGTACTTGGGCTGTAACAAATTGAGCCTATCAACTAGAATTAGAAGGCTAAGCAAATCCGCGTCGGGCGGAGGCGCGCCTGGGGCCGTTGCCCAGGCGACGGTTCGGCCGCTCTCGTCGCGGGCAAACGCGAGGGAAGGGAAACGGGTGGCATCCAAGAAAGAGGAGCACGCCTACGACGGTAGCGAGATCAAGGTTCTCGAGGGCCTTGACCCGGTTCGCAAGCGTCCTGGCATGTACATCGGCTCGACGAGCGCGAGCGGCCTGCACCACCTGGTCTATGAGATCGTCGACAACTCCGTCGACGAGGCGCTTGCCGGCTTCTGCAGCGAGATTGCCGTGACCATCCACGCAGACAACTCGATCACCGTTGCCGACAACGGCCGAGGCATCCCGGTCGACAAGCACCCCACCAAGAAGATCCCGACGCTTGAGGTCGTCCTCACGGTCCTGCACGCCGGCGGCAAGTTCGACAACGCGGCCTACAAGGTCTCCGGCGGCCTCCATGGCGTGGGCAGCTCCGTCGTGAACGCCCTCTCCAGCAAGCTCGTGGTGCAGGTACGCCGCGACGGCAACATCTACGAGATGGCCTTTGCCCGTGGCAAGACCACCGAGAAGATGAAGATCGTGGGCGAGTCCAAGACCACAGGCACCACGATCACCTTCTGGCCCGACGCCGACATCTTCGAGACCACGGTCTACGACTATGACACCCTGCACGACCGCTTCCAGGAGATGGCGTTCCTGAACCGCGGCCTCAAGATCACCCTCACCGACGAGCGCGAGCTCACCCCGCGCGTGGACGAGTTCTGCTACACCGGCGGCATCATCGACTTCGTCCAGTTCCTGAACGAGGGCAAGGAGGTCGCCGACGGCCTCAAGAAGCCCATCTACCTCGAGGGCAAAAACGATGCCTCCGACGCGGCAAAGATGGGCGAGGTTGAGGTGGCCATCCAGTGGAACACCTCCTACTCCGAGACCGTCATGAGCTTCGCCAACAACATCTTCACCCCCGAGGGCGGCACCCACATGGAGGGCTTCCGCACGGCGCTCACCCGTGTCGTGAACGACTACGCGCGCAAGCAGAACATCCTCAAGGAGAAGGACGCCAACCTCACGGGTGACGACATCCGCGAGGGCCTCACGGCTGTCATCTCCGTCAAGTTGGGCGACCCGCAGTTCGAGGGCCAGACCAAGGCCAAGCTCGGCAGCTCCTTCATGCGCCCGCTCGTGATGAAGGTGGTGTCCGAGGGCCTCTCCGAGTACCTCGAGGAGCACCCCAAGCAGGGCCGCACCATCGTGAACAAGGCCGTCCAGGCGTCCAAGGCCCGCACCGCGGCCCGCAAGGCCCGCGAGGCCACGCGCCGCAAGAGCCTGCTCGAGACCGCGAGCCTGCCCGGCAAGCTCGCCGACTGCTCCGTGCGCGACGCCGAGCTCACCGAGCTCTTCATCGTGGAGGGCGACTCCGCAGGCGGCTCGGCCAAGGACGGCCGTCGGCGTGACATCCAGGCCATTCTGCCCCTGCGCGGCAAGATCTTGAACGTGGAGCGCGTGGGCGACCACCGCGCCTTCTCGTCCGACACGATTCAGTCGCTCATCACGGCCATCGGCACGGGCGTGACCACGGCCTCCGGAGACGGCGGAGACTTCGACATCTCCAAGGCCCGCTACCACAAGATCATCATCATGACGGACGCCGACGTTGACGGTGCGCACATCCGCATCTTGCTGCTGACATTCTTCTACAAGTACATGCGCCCGCTCATCGACGCCGGCTACATCTACTCCGCCTGCCCGCCGATCTTTGGGATCAAGGTTGGCAAGAAGATCCACTACGTCTACCCCAACGGACGCCAGGCGGAAGACGAGATTCTCCGCGACGCCATCCAGGGCCTGGGCTTCACGTACGACGAGGACGAGGCCGGGGAGAAGGACGCCTCCGGCAAGCTCAAGAAGAAGAAGCGCGGCTACACCGTCCAGCGTTACAAGGGTCTGGGCGAGATGGACCCCAAACAGCTGGCGAGCACCACGATGGACCCCAAGACCCGCATCCTGCAGCGCGTCACCATCGATGACGCCGCCATGGCCGACAAGGCCGTGCGCGAGCTCATGGGCTCGCAGGTGGAGTATCGCCGAGACTATATCGAGCGGCATGCACATGACGCTCGATTCTTGGACGCCTAGGGCGGCCCCCCGGCGCCCCATCCTGTCCTCAGGCCTTCGCTTGTGTACCTCGCTACTCGGCGCTCGGCCTTCGTGACAGTCTGGGGCAAGGGAAGCCCTCGCCGACCTGAAGGGGCCGGGCGAGGTGGGGTTCCGTCGCCTGGTTCGTCGCTTGCGTGCCTCGGTACGCGGTGCTCCTCTTCTGGGCCAGCCTCCGGAGCCTCAGAAACCCTCGCCGAGCTGAGGGGATGCAGGCAAGGGTGACAGAAGCGCCCTGTTCGATGGGGCGACAACGGGAACTCCTGGCACTTTGAGCGTTGCACGTGAAACACCGCAGATGGCCGTACGGCTGGCTGCGTAGCGAGAAAGGCCACATGTGGCAGACGACAACAACAAGAACGACGACGGCCTGATGCCGCCCGCCGCGGGGGCTGGCAACACCTCTGACCTCCCCGAGGACCTGAGGCGCCTGCTCGACCGCGCCCAGGCCGACGACGAGGGCGCCGACGTCTACGTCGAGGGCGACGATGACGAGGACGACGACGATGACGGCGAGCTCGAGGAGGAGTTTGGCCAGGCCGGCACCGGCACCGACTCCGGCGAGACCGACCAGTTTGGTGGCGCCCTCCAGATCAAGGAGTTCGGCCACGAGATGCGCCAGTCCTTCATCGAGTATTCGATGTCGGTCATCACGGCTCGCGCCCTCCCGGACGTCCGAGACGGCCTGAAGCCAGTTCATCGCCGCATTCTCTACGCGATGAACGAGTCCGGCATCTTCCCCAACCGTCCGCACAAGAAGTCTGCGTGGACGGTCGGCGAAGTTATCGGTAAGTACCACCCGCACGGCGACTCCGCGGTGTACGAGACAATGGTCCGTCTCGCCCAGTGGTTCAGCCTGCGCACGCCGCTGATCGACGGCCACGGCAACTTCGGCAACATCGACGGCGACTCCGCGGCAGCCATGCGTTACACCGAGTCCCGCCTCGCCAAGCCCGCCATGGAGCTGCTGCGCGACCTTCAGAAGGACACGGTGGACTGGCAGCCCAACTACGATGAATCGCTCTCCGAGCCCTCCGTCTTGCCGGCGCGCTTCCCCAACCTGCTGGTGAACGGCTGCAACGGCATCGCCGTGGGTATGGCCACGAACATCCCGCCGCACAACCTCGGCGAGGCCATCGAGGCCACCTGCATGCTCATTGACAACCCCGACGCCACCACCGACGAGCTCATGACGGTGCTGCCCGGTCCGGACTTCCCCACCGGCGCCATCATCATGGGCACCGACGGCATCCACGACGCCTACGAGACCGGCCGTGGCTCCATCACGGTTCGCGCCAAGGCCCACGTGGAGACCACCAAGACCGGGCGCAGCCGCCTCGTCTTCACCGAGGTGCCGTACCAGGTCAACAAGGGCACGCTGCAGGAAAAGATTGCCCAGCTCGTGAACGAGAAGCGCATCGAGGGCATCTCCGACATGCGCGACGAGTCCAACCAGAAGGGCATCCGCCTCGTCATCGAGCTCAAGAAGGACGTCATCCCGCAGGTCGTCCTCAACAACCTCTACAAGTTCACGCAGCTCCAGACCACGTTCGGCGTCATCAATCTCGCCCTCGTGAATGGCGTGCCCAAGCTGCTGACCCTGCGCGAGATGCTGCAGCACTACATCGACCACCAGGTTGACGTGGTGACTCGCCGCACGCGCTTTGACCTCAAGAAGGCCCAGGCCCGCGCCCACATCCTCGAGGGCTACCTCATGGCCCTCGACCACATCGACGAGGTCATCAGCATCATCCGCTCGAGCCGCACGGACTCCGAGGCCAGCGCCCGCCTCATCGAGCGCTTTGGCTTCTCGCCTGAGCAGACCCAGGCCATCCTCGAGATGCGCCTGCGCCGCCTGACCGGCCTCTCCCGCGACCAGATCGAGGAAGAGCTGGCGGGGCTGCGCAAGGCCATCGCCTACTACGAGGACCTGCTGGCCAACCCGGTCAAGATTCTGGGTGTCATCAAGGACGAGATGCGCGAGATCGAGCGCAAGTTCGCCGACAAGCGCCGCACCAAGATCTCGGCCGAGGGCACCAAGGAGCTCAACGTCGAGGACCTTATCGCCGACGAGGACATGGTCGTGACCGTGACTCACGCCGGCTACGTGAAGCGCACGCCGGTGGACACCTACCGCTCCCAGAAGCGCGGCGGCAAGGGCGTTCAGGGCGTGAACCTCAAGGAAGAGGACTTCGTCGAGGAGCTGTTCGTGGCGAGCACGCACGACTACGTGCTGTTCTTCTCGAACAAGGGCAAGGTCTACCGCCTCAAGGTGCATGAGCTGCCTATTGGCCAGCGTACTGCGCGCGGCAGCCACATCTCCAACCTGGTGCCCTTCAGCGAGGGCGAGCACTCGGCGGCTGTCATCACCTGCCGCTCGTTCCCCGAGGATGACTTCCTCATGTTCGCAACCAAGAACGGCACCGTGAAGAAGACGGCCATGAGCGCCTACGACCGCACACGCAAGGATGGCATCATCGCCATCAACCTGCGCGACAACGACGAGCTCGTGAACGTGCGCCGCGTGCGAGAGGGCGAGAAGGTCATCCTCGTCTCCACGGATGGCAAGGCCATCATGTTCCCCGAGAGCGACGTGCGCCCGATGGGCCGCGACACGAGTGGCGTCCGCGGCATCACGCTCAAGGGCGACGCCACGATGCTTGGCATGGAGATCACCAACGGCAAGGGAGACCTCTTTATCATCACGGAGAAGGGGTACGGCAAGCGCACGCCGGTTGCCGAGTATCCCGAGCACAAGCGTGGTGGCCAGGGCGTCTACACCATCACGATGACGGCCAAGAAGGGCCAGCTCGCAGCCTGCCGCGTGGTTGGTCCGCAGCACGAGCTCATGATCGTGTCCGGCGACGGCGTCGTCATTCGCGTTAAGGTGAACGACATCTCCAAGCTTGGGCGCTCCACCCAGGGCGTCAAGATCATGAGCGTGGCTGACAATGACAGCGTCTGCGCGATTGCCCGCATGGTGGCCGCGAGGCCTGATGCGAAGCCCGCCGACCCGAACCCGGCCCAGCCGGACCACGGTGTTGCCACGGCGCCGAGCGGCGATGATCCGGTGGACATTGGTGGGGACGAGCAGTTTGACGAGTCCGTGATCGACGAGTAGCGCCATCTTGTAGACGCCTGACGACCGAGCGGCCGACCCCTGCGCTCAGGGTCACTTGCCTCGCAAGTCCCTTTGCCCCTTGCTTCGGGGTTGGTCGCTCGGCCTGTTGGTGACGCTGTAGAGGCTGCTCGCCGAGAGTAGCGATTCTAGCTTGATGAAAAAAGGGGACTGCCGGGTGGCAGTCCCCTATTTACTTTTGGCCGGCGGTGTTGAAATCGGCGGGTGAGAGGTTTTCGACGAAGTCGTGGAAGTCCTGTTCCTCACGGGCTTGCTCGTCGCGCTTGATTGCGTCGAAGTCGGGCATGCCGGCGGATTCGAGCACATCCTCGGCCGCATAGACGGGAACTTCGGCCCGAACGGCGAGCGCGATGGCGTCCGATGGGCGGGCGTCGATGTGGTGCTCGGCTCCGCTCGCGTCAAAAACGTTGAGCGAGGCGTAGAAGGTAGCACCCTCCACGCGGTTGATGCTCGCGGACTCGAGCTTGCCGCCCAGCACATCGATGACGGTGCGCAAGAGCTCGTGGGTCATCGGGCGCGGCCGCTCGACGCCATCGATGCCGCGGGCGATGCAGGCTGCCTCGACCGTGCCCACGCTGAGGGGCAGCACGTTGAGGGACGCCTGCTCACGGTCCTGCTCGTCAGCCACCTCCACCTCAAGGCTGTCCTTGTCGTAGCGATTGCCCTCGCCGGCCTCGGCGGGGCGCAGCACGACGGCGGACGGGAGGGGACCCGCGCCCACGATGACGTTCTTGATGCGCATACGAATCATGGAGTCTCCTCTCGTCTCATAGTCCTTGCCGCGTGCGGGGTCACCATCCTGGCGGGACATGGCTCCGGGCCCTTTGGCATCGTCTCCTGCGGCGCCTCAGGTCTCATGGACGCCTCATGAAGGCGCTCAGTACGTAGTGCTCAATACTACCCGTTGGCGGCGTGCAGCTTACCGTTCGCCGGTAGCGGTGCCAAGAAATCGGGATTTCAGCTGGTCACGGGCATATAAAAAAATTCTCAAAAAAGTTGTTGACCTTTTGGAAGGGCTTCGGGTACTATAGCGGAGCGCGATGTGGAACACGCACCGCACAGGGGCCCGTAGCTCAGTTGGTCAGAGCGTCCGGCTGATAACCGGGAGGTCACAAGTTCGAACCTTGTCGGGCCCACCACCTTTTGTCAATAAACACCCCAGCGTGAGCCGAGTCGCCGCTGGGGTGTTTATTACTTTCTAGCGAGAGTTGCGCGCACGCGGAGCGCTCGAGCGGAGGTTGCCGACGGGTTCCGTCTGGCAGACATCGCAATGCCGAGTTCTTGTGATGGGGCCTTTTGGATGCGTCTCTGGTTTTGACGCGCCAGAAAATGCTTTATCATGTTCTGGCACCTGCGGGGACGTAGCTCAGTTGGGAGAGCGCGGGCTTTGCAAGCCTGAGGTCGTGGGTTCGATCCCCATCGTCTCCACCATGAACGTTGCAGCCGGCGACTTAGTTCGCCGGCTTTTTTGTATCTCCTACCCCGGCCGCTCGGCGATAAGCCTTCTCGGCTCCCGGCGCGAACCCTGGTTTCCCGTTTTTGGGCTCACGGGCCTATGCCCAGGGGGCTTCTAGGAAGTGCCGCGTCTGCCCGGCGGCTCTTGTGTGGAGATGAACAGCCGGGTCGTTTTGTGTGAGGGGTGGGCCAATCGTCTACCATGGACGAAGCCTTTACGAGGGCCTACGCGGTTCTTGCGCATGAGGCCTATCGACAACACCCCTAGAAAGGACGCCCATGCCCATCTCCAAGGAACTCGACCAACTGTCCTGCGAGCTCATGGGCGAGGCTCTTGACATGCTTGCCGAGGGAACCCCCATCGCCGCGGTCGCCAGCGTCATGGATGCGTCGGGGGACCGTCTCACCTGTGCCTTCGAGGAAGACTCGCCCGAGATGTGCCTCGAGGCGGCGCGCACATGGGTGCACTCTGGTGGCAAGGCTTCGGGCACGGCCTCCAAGGCTGGGAAGTCCTTGGCGGGCAAGGCCTGCTACTACGCTATTGCCTACGAGGGTGCCATTGATGATCCCGAGACGGGCGACACCTTCAACGATGCCCTCATCCTTGAGTTTGGCGAGCGTGAGGCCGAGACGGCCTATTCCGCCTATGTGCTCGTGGATGGCATTGGTGCGGGCGATGAGTTCCGCTATACGGACCCCGAGCCTGCGGGCGAGCTTCCCTGCCTGCTGTAGGGTGGGCGCTCTGCGGCGGACCCGCGGCGACGTTCGCAGTCCCTCGCACACCAGACGTCCGGTCCGTATCACGTGGTTTTATGTATCGGCCGTGTGAGCTGCCAAGACTCCGCTCGCCGCGCTAAACTGTACCGTTGGCCGAGAAGCCGGGGCTATGACGCCCGGCTTGGTATCGGCATTCACCACGTTCTGTAGTCGCGTGCCTCCGGGCGCGCGTGTCTAGGATTGAGGAGCCCATGCGCCAGGAGAACCTCCGCAACATCGCCATCATCGCGCACGTCGACCACGGCAAGACCACCCTCGTGGACAAGCTGCTGCGCGCCACGGATGCCTTCCGTGCAAACCAGCAGGTCGAGGACCGTGTTCTTGACTCCAACGACCAGGAGCGCGAGCGCGGCATCACCATCCTGGCCAAGAACATCTCCATTGAGTACAAGGACGTCAAGATCAACGTCATCGACACTCCGGGCCACGCCGACTTTGGCGGCGAGGTGGAGCGCGTGCTCAAGATGGCCGACGGCGCCCTCCTGCTCGTCGACGCCTTCGAGGGCCCGATGCCGCAGACCCGCTTCGTGCTTCGTCACGCCATTGACGCGGGCCTCTCGATCATGATTGTCGTCAACAAGATCGATCGTCCGGGTGCCGATCCCGAGAAGGCCTACAACGACAGCCTCGACCTTATGGCCGACCTCGGAGCCACTGACGAGCAGCTCGAGTTTGCCATGGAGCATGTCGTCTACGCCTCTGCCATGAACGGCTTCGCGCGCCTCGACCCGTCCGACGACAACGACAACATGTATCCCCTGCTGGACATGATCGTCGACGACATGCCCGCCCCCGACGCAGACCCGGACGGCCCCCTTGCCATGCAGTGCGTCACCATCGACCACTCCAACTTCGTGGGCCGCATCGGCATCGGCCGTGTCTACTCAGGTACCGTCCACGACGGTGACCAGATTCTCGTCGTGAAGAATGACGGCAGCCGCGCCACGGCCACGGTCAAGCAGCTCTTCACCTTCGACTACCTTGGCCGCAGGGAGTGCAGCGAGGTCAAGGCCGGCGACATCGGCGCCGTGGTGGGCATCGATCGCACCGACATCGGTGACGTCTACACCGACCCCGAGAACCCCGTTGAGCTCGACCCCATCGAGATTGACCCCCCGACTCTCGCCATTGTGTTTGAGGCCTCGACTTCCCCGCTCGTTGGCCGCGAGGGCGACATCGTGGGTGCGCGCCAGCTCAAGGAGCGCCTCATGACCGAGGCCGAGAACAATGTGACGATGCGCATCGAGGAGCTGCCGGACAAGACGGGCGTCGAGGTTGCCGGCCGAGGCATCCTGCACCTGTCCGTTCTCATGGAGTCCATGCGTCGCGAGGGCTTCGAGTTCCAGGTTGGCCGCCCGCGCGTCCTCATCAAAAAGGACGAGAACGGCAACCGCATGGAGCCGTTCGAGCAGGCCGTCGTCGAGTGCCCCGGTGAGTACTCCGGCAAGGTCATCGAGGTCTTTGGCGATGCCTCTGGCACCATGACCAACATGGAGCAAGGCGACACCGTCTGCCACATCGAGTTCAAGATTCCGACACGCGGCATCATGGGCCTCAAGAACCGCATCCTTAACGTCACGCACGGTGAGGGCGTCTTCTACCACACCTTCCTCGAGTACGGCCCGTTCGTGGGCGAGCTCGACCTGCGCAAGAACGGTGCCATGATCTCCATGACCACCGAAAAGGCCGTTGCCTACGCCCTGGGTACTCTGCAGGAGCGCGGCCAGCTCTTTGTTGCCCCCGGTGACGACTGCTACGAGGGCATGCTCGTGGGCGAGCGCTCCAAGCCGGGCGACATGGTCGTGAACATCGCTCGCACCAAGCAGCTTGGCAACCAGCGCAGCTCCACGGCCGACATCGCCGTGCAGCTCACGCCGCCGCGCACCTTCACGCTGGAGGAGGCGCTGCAGTACATCATGGACGACGAGCTGGTGGAGATTACCCCGAAGAGTGTCCGCATGCGCAAGCGCATCCTCAACGCCACCGAGCGCAAGAAGGCTGCCGTCCGCGCTGGTCTGGTGAAGAAGTAAGACCTGAGGCGGGTCAAAGTCAGGTTTCGCTCGATATGCTCACTGAGCCCCGAGGCGTCTCAAGACGCGCCTCGGGGCTTTTTTGATTGCGAGCCGCCCCTGGCCGGCCTGCCAGTGAGTCAGTCTGCCAGCTCCTTTGACTCATTTTCCCGACAAGGCCTTGTCAGGAAAATGAGTCAAAGGAGCTGGCAGACATGATGGTGGGCCGACTCATATGGGGTGGCGAGTGGCGGGAGGGCACGAGCGGATGTCCCGGCGATCTGTCGTTCCGCGCTCCCCTGGCAAAAATTGCAAAATTTCTCGCGCATATGAGTCCGATTTCCGCTATACTAACCAGCGCACTTGATTGGAGAGTTGTCCGAGTGGTCGAAGGAGCACGATTGGAAATCGTGTAGGCGCCTAAAGCGTCTCCAGGGTTCAAATCCCTGACTCTCCGCCAGAGTTTACCGCGGCGCCCGATGAGGCGCCGCTTCCATATCTCTGGAGAGGTGGCAGAGCGGCTGAATGCGGCGGTCTCGAAAACCGTTTAACCACTTTGTGGTTACGAGGGTTCAAATCCCTCCCTCTCCGCCAGGGTATGACTGCAGGTCGGACAGACGTCCGGCCTGCTATTTTTTTTGCAAGTCGGGGATTTGAACCCGCGAGGGCGCCACAGCCCGCCGATGCTGTGCGGGGATGCCGGGTACACTCTTGTCCTAATCGACGAGGGGAAACTCATGGATGACTCAAAGCGGTATTTCTTGCGTTCCTGGCGCATGCTGACGTGTCGGCGCGGCTGGGTGAAGCCCATTCTCGTGCTGTCTGTTGCCTGGCTCGTGCCCATCGCCGGGCCGCTTGCCCTGCTTGGCTACGCGCTCGAGTGGGCGCGCCTGTCGGCCTGGGGTGTCGACTCGTCGCCAAAGCAGAGCAAGGTTCAGGTTGGGGGCTGCATCGTGTCTGGGTGGCGCACGTTCGTCGTCGCCCTTTGCTGGTCGCTCGTCTGGGGCTGTCTCGTGGGTTTGCTCGGGTCTGCGCTGATGGCTGGATTCGGCTCGGATGCGGCGGGTATCCTGAACGCTGCCGTCTTCGTCCCCTCGCTCTTCGTTGGCATGATCATGGAGGTGGCCATGGTCCGTGCCGCGGTCTACCAGAAGTGCTCGGCGGGCCTCAATCCGGTTCGCGTTTGGGAACTCGTGGCGAGAGACCCCAAGGGGCTGTTCAAGCTCATCGGCATCGACCTTGTGTGTGACTGCATCGTGTGGGCCCTCCTTGCGGCCGGATTCTTCGCGCTCGTGGCGCTGCGGGAAGACCAGTTCACGGGGCTCGTGCAGTTTGCCGAGATTCAGGCGAGCGGCCTCCAGATGATGGGCGGTATCGTTCCGGTGGGCATGAGCGTGCAGATTGTCCAGGTTGTGATAGAGATCCTGCAGGTGGCGATTCCGCTTGCGGTGGTGTTTGGCTTCCCTATCTCTGTGGTGACGGTTGCGGCTCTCCTGCTTCGCGCGAACGCGGTTGGCCTGTGGATGGCGAAGTTTAACGTTCCCGAATGGGGTGGGCCCTCGGATCCGCTGCCGTGCGCCGCCCAGCTTCCTCCCGATGCTGGAGCGACGCGATAGCGGGCCGTTGAGGCGCCCTTGTCTGTTGTTGGACGAAGACCCCGGAATCGTTCCGTTCGATGAAAAACGTCTGCGTTTTCCAGGTGAACGGTAGCCTGGGAGCCTCCGGTGGCTGGAACATAATTCCAAATTCTTGAATTTCACGGAGACCCGGCACCGCTAGCTGCGGTGTCAGGTCTCCGTTTGTGCCAAAGGGGAGTTTTGTCAGACCGGCCTGATAGGCTCGAGACGGTAGGTACGGAGAAGGCCGAGCGTGGCGCGGGGGTTGGAAAGTTTGGAGGGGTGACAGTTGTGTGCAGCCTGTGCGGGGTGACGCTGGCCCGCAGGGTTTTTCTGCCCGCAATTGTCTGATACGTGGTATTATTCGCCACCGAACCTTTCCTGCTCCGGGCGCAAACCTTCACGTCCCGGGGCCATTAGCCCAGAGGAGGTGACCACATGAAGGCTTATGAACTGCTGTTTTTTGTCGACCCCACCATCACCGACGAGGTGCGCGCTGGCGTTATGAAGCGTGTTGAGGTTGCTATCACCGAGAACGGTGGCAAGATCGACAACGTCGACAACTGGGGCAAGCGCAAGCTCGCCTACGAGATCGACAAGCTCACGGAGGGTGACTACACTCTCGTCAACTTCCAGGCTGACCCCTCGCAGATCGCCGAGCTCGACCGTATTCTCCGCATCAACGACGCGGTGAAGCGTCACATGGTCGTGCGTCGTCCGGACAGCGAGTAAGTTAGCAACGGAGCGGGCCCTGTCCCGTAGGGTCGCCGAGCCCGCCAGAGGAAGGTAGTGAGTGCTGTGAGCATCAATCGAGTGAACATTACGGGCAACCTGACCAGGGATGCCGAGCTGAGGGCTACCCAGAGCGGAACGCAGATTCTGCGCCTGGGCGTGGCGGTCAATGACCGTCGCCGCAATCCGCAGACCGGCAATTGGGAGGATTACCCCAACTTCATCGACTGTGTCATGTTCGGCAGTCGTGCCGAGGCAATCTCTCGCTACCTCAGCAAGGGGACCAAGGTCGCCATTGAGGGACGTCTTCGCTATAGCTCTTGGGAGCAGGATGGCAAGAAGCGTTCTAAGGTTGAGGTCGTTGTCGACGAGATTGAGTTCATGAGCTCTCGTCAGGGCGGCCAGGGCGGCTACGGTCAGCAGGACGCTGGCTACGGTGCTCCGGCTCCGCAGCCCACGCAGCCTGCCCCCTACCAGGCACCGGCGCCCACCAACACTGCCCCCGTCGCCGTCCCGCCTTCGCCGGACGTCTACGACGCGGACATCCCGTTCTAGGCCACCTAGGTTCGCGAGCTACGCGGCCAATGGTGGTTGGCGCTCCCATTCGCGGGAGCGTCTCCGAGAGAACCGGCGTCCGGCCGCACGCCGGCCGCACGCCAACAGAAAGGTATTGAGACATGGCTACTGAGTACCAGCGTCAGCCGCGTCGCAAGTTCTGCCAGTTCTGCAAGGAGGACACTGAGTTCATCGACTACAAGGACACTCAGCTCCTTCGCAAGTACATGACCGACCGTGGCAAGATCAAGCCGCGCCGCGTCACTGGCGCCTGCACGCAGCACCAGCACGACATCGCCAACGCCATTAAGCGCGCCCGTGAGATGGCCCTCCTGCCGTACACCGTTCCTGTGGTGTCCAGCCGTGGTGGCCGTCGCAACCGCGACTAAGTAAGGAGTGTCCATGAAAGTCATCCTTCTGGGTGAGCTCAAGGGCAAGGGCGGAGAGGGCGACGTCGTCGAGGTCGCCCAGGGGTTCGCTGAGAACTTCCTGTTCCCCAACCGCATGGCCCTGAAGGCCACCAAGGGCAATCTGAAGCAGCTCGAGGAGCGTCGTCACAACATCGAGAAGCGCGAGGCTCAGCGCATCGCTGATGCCGAGGCTCTCAAGGCCGCCCTTGACGGCAAGACGGTCCTGATCGACGCCAAGGTTGGCGACGAGGGCCAGCTCTTCGGTTCCGTGACCAACGTCATGGTTGCCGATTCCATCAAGAACGAGCTTGGTGTCGAGGTCGAGCGTAAGCGCATCGAGCTCAACCGCGCCATCAAGACTTCTGGCCTGCACACCGTCAAGGTGAGCCTCTACCGCGAGATCGCGGCCGAGATCAACCTTCAGGTTGGCAAGCCCGTCGAGAAGGAGCCGGTTGTCGAGGAGGCCGCGGCTGACGCCGAGGCTACCGAGACCGAGGCTGCTGCCGAGGCCGAGACCACCGAGGCTGCCGAGTAGGCACGCTTCAAGTCTCGAATTTGATTTGAGCTGAGGGCTCGCATCCATTGGCTGCGAGCCTTTTTGCTTGCTTTACGGCTGGGGCAGGCTGGTTCCGGCGGTCGCATTCTGTGCCCGAGGGGCCCGAGCGCAGCTGGCCTCGGTGGCTGAAACTCGCACCTCACGGCGAAGATGTCTCCCTTGGGGGAGTTTCGCGAGTTGTGCGTATTCCCGCTCGTGATGCGGCATCCCGCGGGCAAATCATCGGCGGGTTGCCTTCTTCGACATTCTTTGTGACAAGCTCTGACAATCCTCGTAGGGTGTGTTGCTCACTCGCACTTTCAATCGTGCCGGCGAGTTTTGGTTTGCGGTACGCCTTACGGCGGCTTTACCTCGATAGGTGCATTTACCTGCGACTATACGAAAAGGCTGGTAAAATGGGCGACTCACAAGGCGGCGCTTGGCTTCACGTATGGACGGACGGCAGGTTGTTCGTTCATGTTGAAAACATGCGCTGCCCCCATTTCTCAATTGTTGAAAAGTGTGAAAACTCAAAACGCTCGAGGTAGAAGGCATGAGGAATTAACAATGCCTAAATGGCGCTTACGAAACCGAGTTGCAGTGCCGCCGCCCGGCTATGGCAGAGAAGCGGAGATGCGCACGGACCTGCTGGTCACAAATGGCGCCCATGTACTATAGACGTGCATATTTGCACGTAGGGAACTCCCGAAAGGCCTTATGGACGACAACGCCTACAACTCCGCGCCCTCACCGGCATCCTTCGACTCCATCAAGCGTATGCCCCAAGACATTGCCGCCGAGCGCTCCGTGCTCTCGGCGATGCTGCTCTCCCCCGAAGTCCTGGAATCTGCGCTTGTCGAGATCGGCGAGGACGACTTCTTCCTCGACGCCAACCGCATCATCTTCAAGGCCATGCGTACGATGTTCGAGCGCGGCAACCCCCTGGACCCGATCTCCCTTGCGGACTATCTCACGTCTACGGGCGAGCTCGAGCGCGCCGGAGGCATTGCCGCCCTCGCGCGCCTTGGCGAGGATACGTTTGCCATCGCAAGCTGGAAGCACCATGCTGAGATTCTTCATCGCGACTCGACCCTCCGCCTGATGATTGATGCCTCCGCCAAGATCGCGAACCTCGCGATCAACGCGCCCGAGGACACCAAGGAGGTCGTTGACACCGCCGAGAAGATGCTGCTCGACGTCACGAACCGCGACATCAAGACGACGTACGTCACCATCGAGGACGCGATGGTGAGCCTGCAGGACGACCTGTCCCGCATGAGCCAGGAGGGCGGTCAGGCCGCCGGCATCATGACGGGTTTCCCAACGATGGACCGCATGTTCATTGGCCTGCGCGCCGGCCAGATGATCGTCATCGGTGCCCGACCGGGCGTTGGCAAGACGTCCTTCGCCCTCAACCTCGCCGTGCAGATGGCGCAGGGCGGCACCACGGTCTGCTTCTTCTCGCTCGAGATGAGCTCGGAGGAAATCGCGCAGCGGCTTCTCTCCACCTACTCGATGGTGCCCCTGCAGGACATTCGATCCGGAAACATCAAGCCCGAGGAGTGGACCCAGATCCTACAGGCCACGCAGGACCTCTCCAAGCTCGACCTGCTCATCGACGACACGCCCGGCACCACCGTGACCGAGGTTCGTGCCAAGGCGCGCCGCATGCTCCGCAACAAGGAGCGCGGCGTGGTGATTCTCGACTACCTGCAGCTTGTGAGCCCGCCGCCGTCGAAGCGCTCCGACTCGCGTGCCACCGAGGTGTCCGAGATGAGTCGTGGCATCAAGATCATGGCCAAGGACCTGGGCATTCCTGTCATCGCGCTGTCGCAGCTCTCGCGTAAGAACGAGGACAGAACCGGACACCGCGGCAAGCGCCCGCAGCTTTCCGACTTGCGTGAGTCTGGCTCCATCGAGCAAGACGCCGACATCGTTATCCTGCTCGACCGCTCCATGACGGAGGAGGAGGGCGAGCGCGAGGACCGTCCGGACTACGGCGTGACGCAGTTTGTCGTGGCCAAGAACCGTTCTGGCCCCTTGGGCATCATCGACATGGCGTTCTTTGCGGAGAAGACCAAATTCATGGAGGTCGACACGCACCACGACGACGAATAGCGCCAGACTGCTCTCTCCGGTCAGCCCGGGGCATTCCATACGTTCGGGTCACTTGCTGCGCAAGTCCCTTAACCCTCGCGTACGGAACGTCCCGGGCTGACCTGCGTTAACTCGCTTTCGCTGCTCGTCGTCGTGCTGGCGGGGTCGGGAGCTTGTTAGGGGGAAGACTACGAAACCCCCAGAATGACGTGGGCTGTGTGCCATGCCTGCTGCCGTATACTTTACGAGTTGCATGGGTGGCGCTACGTTGCCCTGCGAGCGGGTGCGGATCGCCCGCACTGCACGGGCGGCGCTCGCTGCTCGGCATCGATGTTTGAGCCGCAAGAGAGGGAGATCTTCATGCCGGCTACTGTACTGGTGGGAACCCAGTGGGGCGACGAGGGCAAGGGTAAGATTACCGACCTCGTCTCCGGTGATTTCGATTGCGTCTGCCGTTACCAGGGCGGCGCCAACGCCGGTCACACCGTCATCGCTAACGGACACAAGCTCGCCCTGCGCCAGATTCCTTCCGGCATCATGCACGAGGATGAGCTGGCCGTCATCGGCAACGGCTGCATCGTGGACCCCGAGGTCGTCATCGGCGAGCTCGACACGCTGCAGGGCCAGGGCATCTCCTGCAAGGGCCTCCGCATCTCCGGCAACGCCCACATCGTGATGCCGTACCACAAGGTGCTCGACGGCGCCCACGAGCAGAAGCTCGGCAAGAACCTCATCGGCACCACCAAGCGCGGTATCGGTCCCTGCTACATGGACAAGATGAACCGCACCGGCCTGCGCATGCAGGACATGTTGGACGATGACACGTTCCGCGAGAAGCTCGAGTCGGCCCTCGCCTACACCAACCCCATCCTCGAGAAGGTCTACGAGCTGCCGACCTACACCGTCGACCAGATCTGCGAGACCTATCTCCCGTACGCCGAGCGCCTGCGTCCCTACATCGTAGAGAGCTCCAAGCTCCTGAACGAGATGCTCGCTGATGGCAAGGACATCCTCTTCGAGGGCGCCCAGGCCACGCTGCTCGACATCGACCACGGCACCTACCCGTTCGTGACCTCGTCCAACTGCACCGCCGGCGGCGCTGTGACGGGTTCGGGCGTTGGCCCCACCAACATCAACCGCGTCCTGGGCATTGTGAAGGCCTACATGACGCGCGTGGGCTCCGGCCCGTTCCCCACGGAGCTCTCCGAGGAGGAGGGTGTGGGCAAGTTCCTGCTGGACAAGGGCCACGAGTACGGCGTGGTCACCGGTCGTCAGCGTCGCTGCGGCTGGTATGACGCCGTGATCGTCAACTACTCCGCCCGCATCAACGGCCTCACGGACATCGCGCTCACCAAGCTCGATGTCCTCGGCGGCCTTGACACCATCAAGGTTTGCACCGCCTACGAGTGCGACGGCGTTGAGTACACCACCGTGCCCGAGCACCAGAGCATCTTCCGCTCGGCCAAGCCGGTCTACACCGAGGTCCCCGGCTGGAAGGAAGACATCTCCGGCTGCAAGACCTTCGACGAGCTGCCGCAGGCCGCCAAGGACTACATCGAGCTCATCGAGAAGCTCAGTGGCGTGCGCGTGTCGCTCGTTGCCGTTGGCCCGGACCGCAATCAGACCATCAATCGCTTCTGGAACTAGCGACGTCCATGACGGGCCCGGCGTGAGCTGGGCCCGCTTTTGTTGGGGGAGGCATCTTGCAGCACGATTTTGAGATTCTGGCCGACAGCACCTGCGACCTGTCGCTCGAAGAACTTGCGAGCCTGGGCGTCGAGATGGTGCCGCTCCAGGTCTTTGTTGGCAACAGCAGCTATCAGGACATGATCGAGATTACGTCCGAGCAGTTCTATGACAAGATGGCAGCCTCCAAGGAGCTGCCGCACAGCTCGCAGCCCTCGCCCACCAGCTTCGTGGCCGCCTACACCAAGATGGCCGAGGCCGGAGCCAAGCAGATTCTCTCCATCCACATCGCCTCCGCGCTCTCTGGCACGACCAACTCGGCCCGGCTTGCCGCCGCGGACTCCCCCGTGCCCGTGCGCGTGTGGGACAGCCGCACCGCCACGATGACGCATGGCATGCTGGTCAAGGAGGCCTGCCGCATGCGCGATGCGGGGGAGACGCTCGAGGCCACGCTTGATCACCTCGAGAAGCTCCGCGAGCAGGAGCTGCTCATCTTTGTGCCCGACACGCTGGAGAACATTGTCAAGAACGGGCGTTGCTCCCGTGCGAAGGGCCTCATGAGCTCACTGCTCAACATCAAGGCCGTGCTGGCCGTGGGCGATGACGGCACGCTTTCGCCGGTGGGCAAGGGCCGCGGCACGCAGCGCGCCCTCGAGGCGATGGCCAAGCTCGTCGAGGACAAGTACGGCAAGGGCGCCAAGCTCACCGCCACGCTCCTGACGGTCCGCAACCAGAAGGGCTGCGACGAGATGGTCGAGATCCTGCGCAAGCGCGGCTTCGACCTCGACATCGTGGCCACCTACAATGCCGGCCCGGTCATCGCCACGCACACGGGTGCCGGGCTCATCGGCTTTGGCTGCGTTCCCACCGACGCGCTCTATACGTAGGCCGGAGGACTTGCGTGTGGGCTGACCAGGCTTGGGTCCCGCGGAGAAGGGCGGAGTTCCGAGGTGGCCTGGCTGTGCCCCTGCCGGCGGGGCTCCCTGCAAGCGGGAACCCACGACTGTTGTTTCACGAGCAACTTCAACGGATAGGAGATTCACCATGAGCACTGCCGAGAAGGTCGACATTCTCCTGCTAGGCGCCGGTGGTCGCGAGCATGCGATGCTCCGCAAGCTGGCCGAGAGCCCGCGCGCGGGCAAGCTCTGGGCCGCACCGGGCAACGGCGGCATCCTCGCCGAGGCCGAGCTGGCCGAGGGCCTTGACCAGAATGACCCGGCCGCCGTGGCTGAGTTTGCCAAGACGCACGGCATCGGGCTCGTGGTGATTGGCCCAGAGGCCCCGCTCGTGGCTGGCGTGGGCGACGCGGTTCGTGCCGCGGGCATCGCGTGCTTTGGCCCGAGTGGCGATGCTGCCCAGATGGAGGGCTCCAAGCTCTTTGCCAAGCAGGTCATGGAGCGTGCGGGCGTTCCCACGGCTCGCTACAAGAGCTTCACCGAGCAGGGTCCCGCCGAGGATTACGTGTGCGAGCTCGCTGGCCCGTGCGTGGTGAAGGCCGACGGCCTCGCTGCGGGCAAGGGCGTCATTGTGGCGCAGACCACCGACGAGGCCCTCGCCGGCGTGCGCGAGTGCTTCGCCGGCCAGTTTGGCGCTGCGGGCAACACCGTGGTGGTTGAGGAGATGCTCAAGGGCCCCGAGTGCTCGCTGCTGGCTCTCACGGACGGCAAGACCGTGATTCCGCTCGCGAGCTCGCAGGATCACAAGCGCGCCCTCGAGGGCGACCTTGGCCCCAACACGGGTGGCATGGGCGTCTACTCGCCGGTGCCTTTCGTGACGCCCGAGGAGCACGAGGCCATGGTCGAGGTTGAGCGCAAGGTCGTGGCGCAGCTCGCGGCTGACGGCATCACCTACTCCGGCTGCCTCTACGGCGGCTTCATGCTCACCAAGGACGGCCCCAAGGTGCTCGAGTTCAACGCGCGCTTTGGCGACCCGGAGACCCAGGTGGTGCTCCCCCGCATGAAGGCCGACCTCGTGGACGTGTTCATGCGTTGCGACAACGGTACGCTCGACGGCGCGGACGTGAGCTGGGACGACGACTGGGCCGTTTCCGTGGTGCTCACGAGCGCGGGCTACCCCGGCTCCTACGAGAAGGGCAAGGAGGTCACCGGCATCGAGGAGGCCGAGAAGCTCGAGGGCGTCACGGTTTACCACGCCGGCACCGCCATGGTGGACGGCAAGCTCGTAACCAACGGTGGTCGCGTGCTCAACGTGACAGCCGTAGCCGGCAGCTTCGAGGGCGCACGCGAGCAGGCCTACAAGGCGTGCGAGCTTATCGACTTTGAGGGTAAGACGCTCCGTCACGACATCGGTGCCCGCGCCCTTCGCGGCCGCTCCGCCTGGGAGCTCTAGCCTGTCAGTGGGGACGGGTTCTTCTGCGACTTTCCTGGTAGTTCGGGAGGTGCGGAATCAGTTTCCAGCCAAAATGTGAGTTGAGGCGTTCTTGAGAGAGGGGCGTATTTCATCCTGGGGGACGCTCCTGCCTTCGGGAGGGCGCGCCGCGGGCCTCTAAAAGGCCTGCGGCTCGAAGCTCGAGGAGAGTGGAGCCCAACCTTGAGAAGGGATGCGGGCCAAAGCTCGATGCGGGCGAGAGCAAACCTCGATGGGATCGCATTCCCAACCTCACGCCAATCGCGAGTGGTCCGCGGGCGCTAGCCGGCGGACCACCTGTATATAGGGGGTAACCATGAGTGAAGAGGCTAAGGACAGCAAGGACATCACGGAGGCGGCCGAGCGGGGGGCGTCACGCGCCGACGGCAATCATGTCGACGTCTCCCCCGCAGCCGAGCGAGGCGCCGGCGTGGCCGAGCCTGACACCACCGCGGCAGACGTGCTCGATGCGGCCGAGGCATTCACCTACGACGGCGACCGCTCCACGCACGACCACGCGAGCGGCGAGCCCCAGCGCCGCGACTTCGTCCGCGGAGACGATGACCCGCGTGATGCCGCCCTCGCAGAGCACCCGCTGACCGAGGAGACTGCCTGGACCGGCCGCATCTTCTCCGTGAGCCGCCTGCACGTGAAGCTCCCCGACGGCCGTGAGGCCATTCGCGACGTGGTGCGCCATCCGGGCGCCGTTGCCATCGTGGCCCTCACCGATGACGGTCGCATCTGCCTCGTGCGCCAGTACCGCACGGCCCTTGGCCGCGTGACGGTTGAGATTCCCGCCGGCAAGCTCGACCCGGGCGAGGACCCGCTGCATTGCGCGCATCGTGAGCTGGAGGAGGAGACCGGCCTCACCGCTCGCAAGATGGCCTACCTCACGAGCATCGCCAGCTCCGTTGGGTTCAGCGACGAGATTATCCACATCTACATGGCAACGGGCCTGGAGTCCACGCGCTCCAACCCGGATGCTGACGAGTTCATCAACGTGGACCTCGTGGAGCTGCCGCAGCTCATCGACGCCGTGCTCGACGGGCGCGTGGAAGATGCGAAGACCGTCGTGGGCGCTCTTGCCTGCGACGCCGTGGCGCATCGTCTCAATCCGCTTGTAGACGGTGCCGAGTCTCCCCTCACATAGAGTCTGGCCAGCGCAAACCATCGACTGGCGCCGGCCTTTCCCGACGATGCCATCCGGCGCTGCCGCAGCCTGGCTGTGCCGTTCGCGTCGCCGCCCTTGCCCGATGAAACTGTCTGGTGTGCCTCGTTGCTCGCCAACGATCTTTCTATCCGGCCGGTCAAGAGCGGAGCCCCCGCCCAGCCACTGAACCAAGAAGGAGCTAGTTAGTGTCCAGCAATACCCGCGGCACGTCCGAGCCGCACAAGAACGGCCACCTCTATCGTGTGTTTCTCTCGTACTACCACGCCCAGTGGCACCTGTTTGCCATCGACTCTGTGGCTGCCCTCGTGATGACGGCCGTCGACCTGGCGTTTCCCATCATCCTGCGAGCGCTTACGGGTGGGCTCTTCACCGAGGGCCCGGCGGCGATTCTCGCCCAGCTCTGGGTCATCGCGGCTGGCCTCGTGGTCATGTATGCCGTGCGCTACGCGTGCCGCTACTTCGTTGGCTACTGGGGTCACGTCATGGGCGCGCGCATGGAGAGCCGCATGCGCCAGGATCTCTTTGACCAGTACGAGCGCTTCAGCTTCTCGTACTTCGACCGCCACAACACCGGCGACCTCATGAGTCGCGTGGTCTCCGACCTCTTTGACATCTGCGAGGCGGCGCACCATGGCCCCGAGTATGCCATCATCTGCGGCGTCAAGATTGCGGGTTCGTTTGCCATCCTCGCCACGATCAACTGGAAGCTATCGCTGGCACTTGCTGTCATCACGGCCGTGCTGTGGCTCTACAATGCCCGCGCCAACCAGCGCATGCGCGCCGTGTTCATGGAGAACCGCACGCGCATTGCGGGCATCAACTCGCAGCTGGAGGACTCGCTTGGTGGCGTGCGCGTGGTGAAGAGCTTTGCCAACGAGGAGGTCGAAAAGCGCAAGTTCGCCCACAGCAACGAGGCCTATCTGGAAAGCAAGGCCAAGATGTACCACGTCATGGGCAGCTACCAGGCCATGATTGCCGCGCTGATGGGTCTGCTGTTCACGGTGGTCGTCGTCTACGGCGGCTACCTTATCGCACAGGGCGAGATGATTCCGGCAGACCTCGCCACCTACGCCCTTTACATCACCACGTTTACGGCGGCGATCGAGCAGCTTCTCAACTTCACCGAGACGTTCCAGAAGGCCGAGGCGGGCTTCCGCCGCTTCGACGAGATTCTCGCCACCAAGCCGGACGTGCTCGACGCACCTGACGCGCCCGCATTGCAGGTTACCGAGGGACACGTGGTCTATGACGGCGTGCGCTTCTCCTACGACGGCGAGCATGACGTGATTTGCGGGCTCAACCTTGACATCAAGCCGGGCGAGACCATCGCGCTTGTTGGCCCTAGTGGCGGCGGCAAGTCCACTACCTGCAGCTTGCTGCCGCGCTTCTACGATGTGGCCGAAGGCTCCATTAGCATCGACGGTCAAGACGTGCGCGACGTGACGCAGCAGAGCCTGCGCGAGGCGATTGGCCTCGTGCAGCAGGACGTCTATCTGTTTGATGGGACGATTGGCGAGAACATTGCGTATGGGTGCCCGGATGCCACGTTCGAGGAAGTGGTCGAGGCGGCGCGGAATGCCAACATCGACAAGTTCATCGAGAGCCTGCCCGAGGGCTACGAGACCGAGGTGGGCGAGCGTGGCGCCCGTTTGTCTGGTGGCCAGAAGCAGCGCATTGCGATTGCGCGCGTGTTTTTGAAGGACCCGAAGATCCTGGTGCTGGACGAGGCGACGAGCGCGCTTGACAACGAGAGCGAGCATGCGGTGCAGGAGTCGCTCGCGCGCCTGGCTCACGGGCGCACCACGCTCGTGATCGCGCACAGGCTCTCGACTATCAAGGACGCCGACGAGATTGTGACCATCGAGGGCGGCAAGGCCGTGGAGCGCGGCACCCACGACGAGCTGTTGGCGCTTGGCGGCACGTATGCCACGTACTACCGCATGCAGTTTGGCGGCTAGCGGCTGCGCTGCGAGAGGATTGTTCGATGAATGGTGTGCCAGTGCTGCGGTCGGGGCGCTCATTGGGGTGCCTCGGCCTTCTTGAGGGGTAGTTGCAAACTCGAATTGGACAGACTCTGTCGTTTGGTCTGCGTACGGCTGACACGTGTGCGCAGGCGGTGCCAAGCTCTATGTAAACTGGACGATAAGCACCGAGATATGTGAGCTGAGGGATGCTTACCCCAGTGAGCTGCCTATACTAATGCAGCTAGCTGTTCGAAGGGGCGCACCGGGGACGTGCGGCACGGTGCATCGAGACGCATGGTGGCAGCGCGGAGCGGTGCGTCGAGACGCACCGCAGCTGCGCAACGAGACACATGGCGCGCCCGCCATTGCTACACGCACGATTTGCGCGGATATCCGCCCGCGCACCCGCCTACCTGCGGGATGACCCGAAAGGCTGAAGGAACACATGGCCAAGAAGGACAAGCAGAGGACCGCCCCAACCCCCGATGAGGTCGAGGCCATATTCTCCGACGTCGACGAGACCGGCCACACCAACGCCTCAAAGGCTCGCAAGGAGCGCCGCCGCCGTAAGGCCAAGAAGGCCGCGGTGGACGTGGACCCGCTGTCGGGCGACGATCCGTCTGGCTCCAACGTCAGCAAGATCATCACCAAGACGGCCGTGAGCTTCGTGGTCATCCTTTTGCTCGTGGTGGTTCTCTCGCAGGTTGCATGCGGTATCGTGCGTCGCGCGGGTACCGCCCAGCTTGCTAAGGACGTCGACGTCAAGAGCGTGGCCTCCGCGCTCAAGAACGGCGTTGAGTGGGGCAACGGCTTCACCCAGTTCCCCGAGGACTTCTCCGTTCAGGAGGCCGACGAGAGCACGGGTCACATCGAGGTCACCGTTGTGGACACGGCGAGCAAGAACGAGATGGAGTGCCTCTCCGGCTCGCAGATTCAGGCCGCGGCGCTTTCGGTCAACGCCCTGCTGAACCCGAATATCAACCAGGTTGTCTACCATGTGAACGTGCATGTGGGCGACGACGGCAAGTTCCAGCAGTCTTCGCTCTTTGGCTTCCTCAAGCCCACAGGCAACATCAAGCAGTTCGCCACCTTCGTGTGGACCAAGAGCACCACGGCCGACGGAGGCTTCAACTTCACATGCATGATCACCGGCCTTGACGCGACGTCTGCCGAGAACCTGCGCGACAAGCTCACGGTTCAGAACAACATCCTGGACGTGATCATGCCGGGCGCAAGCACGGGTGAGGCTGAGACGGATGAGGCCGCGACCACCGAGTCGCTCTCTGCGGCTGACGCGGCTACGGCCCAGGCCGAGGTTGCCGCTGCGACCGCCGGCGACGCCGCGACGGAGCAGGCGGGCAAGTAGGCAAGTGTCGCCGTCGGGCGCCGGGCCTGGAAGCCTTCGTGACATAACGCGCGCCGGGCGCCGTATCGGGAGATGGTTCCTGGTGCGGCGCCTTTTTATATGCGGCGAGCGCTAGATGGCGCGGCTGCCACCACAATGTCTGTGCGGCGTAACTCCAGCAATTGAAGGCGAGCGCTTTGGGAGTTGAAGAAGACAAGCTGAGGTGTGCAAGCGTGCGAAAGCGTTAGGACCAGGGCTTGGAGAGGGTATAGTTTTCTGGACACCAAGTTAAGGGTGAGAGGTGTTCGGAATGACCCAAAGAAGGAAGCGCTACGACAAGCAGTTCAAGGTCGCTGCCGCTCGGGTGGTGCCGGGCGGAGAGACGAGGGTCGTCGGCCTCGCAAGGGAGCTTGGGGTCAAGGATTCCGCGCTCAGGCGCTGGGCCCAGGAATACGAGGAGATGGGCGATGCCGCCTTTCCCGGCAACGGAAGTCCCAAGGCCAACAAGGACTACGAGATCGCGAGGCTCAGGAAGAAGGTCGAGGAGCCGGGGCGCGAGAACGACCTCCTATAAAATTTCCGGGCCTTCTTGAGTCAAGACCATGCGTGAGGTGCGAGCTCATCAAGGCGCATAGGGGCGAGTTCGGCCCCATCAGGAAGGCATGCGAGATCCTCCGCGTTTCCAGATCCGAGTACTACGACTACTCGAACAGGCCCAAGTCGAACGCGCAGATAGAGCGGGAGGCGCCCGAGGGGTTCGTCGTCGAGAAGTTCGAGCCGCGCAAGGGCCGGCACGGCCACCGCCGCATCAACCGCGAGCCCGGGCGCGACGGGATGGTCGTGAGCGAGAAGCGCGTTCTGGCCGTCATGCGCAGGCTGGGCCTCCAGGCTAAGGGCACGGCGAGAAAGCACAGGCGGGCGAAGCCGGTCGAGAAGGGCGATCCGCGCGTGAACCTCATCAACCGCGTCTTCGACGTGGACGCCAGGAACAGGCTCTGGGTCGGCGACATCACCTATATCGACACCGACGAGGGCTGGCTCTACCTCGCGGCCGCGACAGACGCGTGGCATCGCAAGGTCGTCGGATGGTCGATGTCGGGCAGGATCACGGAGAAGCTGGCCATAGATGCGCTTGAGCAAGCCGTCGGAAGGGAGGACCCGCCGGATGACTTCTCGCTGGTGTTCCACGACGACCAGGGGTCCCAATACACCTCGCGCGCATTCCAGAGATGTCTCGAGTCGCACGGGATAGCCCAGTCAATGTCAAGGCCTGGAAATCCGTGGGACAATGCGGTGGCCGAGTCGTTCTTCAAGACGCTCAAGCGAGAGCTGATAAATGACAGAAGATACAAAACCAGGGACGAGGCGAGGCAGGAGGTGTTCAAGTACATCGAGCTCTATTACAACAGGCAGCGACTGCATTCCAAGAACGGATATATGGCGCCTTGCGACTTAGAGCGAGATGCCGCCTGAAGATGCTTAAATAAATGTCCAGGAAACCTTGACCACTCCAGCCGCTCCTTATGCAGGCCGTCCAGGTTTTGGGTTGCAGCTCATTTCTGACGGGTGCCTTTTGGCGTTTAGGTTGGGAATGTGGTTTAGTGCTCTGGCGTGTAGTGGCACTTGGGGCAACGTGAGGACAGACCGAGGATGCTCGGGGACGCTGTGCGCGCGATTAATCTGTGAAGGGGCCGCAAGACGAGCCCTGAGTCTCCCTCGCCCCAAAACCTATCTCAGTAGCTCCGTCACGTCGCCAAGCACGGACTCGAAGCTTACGCCGCGCACCTGGTAATCCGGCTGGTCGGGCGTGATGGTCATGGCATCACGCACGAGCTTTCCGGCGAACTCGACTGCCTCGTAAAGGCTCCTGCCTGTGTAGATGGCGGCCGTGAGACCGCTTGCAAACAGGTCGCCGGTGCCGTGCAGCATGTAGGGGAGCAGCTCGCTCGATATTTCCTCGGGCGCACCGTCGCCCTTGGCCACGGCCACGTAGTTGCGGATGACCGGTTCCCCCGCTCGCACGATGCCCTTGAGCACGACGCTCTTTGCGCCCATGTTGAGCAGGGTGTAGATGGTGCGTCGCACGTACTTGTCGCTCACGTCCTGTCCGGCGTACTCGATACCCGTAAGGATGGAGGCCTCGGTAAGGTTGGGCGTCAGCACGTCGGCCCCGCTCACGAGCCCCTTCATGGCGTCGCAGAGCTCGTCAGTGTAGGTCTGGTACTTTTTGCCGCCGTCGCCCATGACGGGGTCAACGATGCGAAAGGCGCCGGGATACTCGCGATAAAGGCGCTGGATGGCCCCAACCTGCTCCGCCGATCCTAGGAAGCCGCTGTAGATGCCATCCAGGGCGATGTTTTCCTCGTGCCAGGCGTCGAGGTAGGGCTCGAGCATGTCCGTGGTGTCGAGCATATAGAAGGTGTCGAATTTGGTGTGGGCCGAGAACAGCGAAGTGGGCACTGGGCACACGTCGATGCCGGCCGCGCTGAGCACGGGAATGGCGATGCCGAGCGAACACTTGCCGTAGCCGCAGAGGTCGTGGACGGCCGCCACGCGTGGGATGTAGGAGCCGTTTCGCCGATAGGGTGCGAGGTCCTTGGCGCTTGTCATGGGTATTCCTTTCGGACGCGGACTGATGGACCAGCGTGCGAGGTACAGAATACTACGAGGCCTTGAGCGTCTCTCCAGCATTGGATGAGAACGTTCGCGCGCCTGTTGCCCGCACGTTCTACCATAAGGTCTAGGATGGCTCGGATACTTTGCCTGTCCCCTCATGTGGCACTTCGGCGCATCGCGTAAGGCGGCGTATATACTAGTGCGGTACATGCGAAAGGCGCGGCAGCGCCGGGAGTTCGCGTGCGGGGCTCGGCGGCTGCGGCCTGCTGGCTCATGCGCCGAAAGCCTGGGGCTGTCAGTCGATGGGCGTCGCGGCGTAAGGCACGCGGACCCTTCTCGCGCCGCCAATACGCCGCAACCAGAAGGAGCTCAGCATGGCAGAGCAGCCGCTCGTTGGCATCATCATGGGTTCGAAGTCCGACCTCCCCACCATGGAGGGCTGCACCAAGCAACTGGACGAGTTTGGTATCCCCTACGAGCTCGTGATTGCGAGCGCGCACCGCAATCCCGCCAAGGTGCACGAGTGGGCCAGCACAGCGGCCGATCGTGGCCTCCGCGTGATTATCGCCGCCGCCGGCAAGGCCGCCCACCTCGGTGGCGTCGTGGCCGCCTATACCCCGCTCCCCATCATTGGTGTGCCGATGAAGACGAGCGACCTCGGTGGTATGGACTCCCTGCTCTCCATGGTTCAGATGCCCTCTGGCGTGCCCGTTGCCTGCGTTGCCATCAACGGTGCCAAGAACGCCGCCATCTATGCCGCGCAGATCCTGGGTGCTGGTGACCCCAACTGGCGCGAGAGGGTCGCGGAGTTCAAGCGCGCCATGGCCGAGGCCTAAGCCTCGCCGCAAGGGAGGAAGATCGCTCGATGCCGAAGCACGGCAGGCACTTCAACGAAGACATCCGCACGTCCACCTATGGAACGGAGGCGCCGACGACGCCCCGCCCCGTTTCCGTTCCGCAGGGGACGGGTCCTGCTCGCGCGGCGCGCGGGGTGGTCCGTCCCGTGCCGCCTATGCCCGCGGGTCCCACGCCCGCGGGGACAAGCCCATATGGGGCCCACGCAGGTGCTGGCAGGGTGGTCTCGCCCGAGGCGTCTGCCAACGTGAAGCCCAAGCATCCGGCGCGCAAGCGCGGCCTGTTTGGTCGCTCGCGTCGCGATGAGGTTGCGCGCCAGCACGCAGCTGGCGACACGCGTGGCTTTGGCGGGGCGGCGAGCTACGTGGACGCCACGGGTGCCTTTGACGGCGCGGGCTTCGTTGGGCAAGACCAGCGTTCCCGCGCGGCTGGCGCCGCCGCCTACGCGCAGCGCCGCCGCAAGCGTGGGAAGCGAGGATTCCTCTCCAACCTGCTCATCATCGCGGGTATGGCGCTTCTCCTCGTGGCCGGCGGCATGTTTGGCTACGCGCAGCTGCAGTATCGTGCCCAGGACAAGGTGAACGAGCAGCTCGCAGCCTATGCCACCGTCTCTGATGACCCAGCCTCCCGGGTGGGGCCGCAGGTTGACTGGGCGGGCCTCAAGAGCGTGAACCCGGACGTGGTTGGCTGGGTGCAGATTCCCGGGACCGTCGTGAACTACCCCGTCTACCAGGGGTCGGACAACGATGAGTACCTCCACAAGGACGCCAACGGCGACTCCTCCATCGGTGGACAGATCTTCCTGGACTACGAGAACACCGCCCCTGGCCTGGCCGAGCAGCAGACCGTGATCTACGGGCACCACCTCTACAACGGCACCATGTTCACGCCGGTGGATGCCATGGCAGACCAGGCGGAGTTCGATAAGGTCAGCACCGTGTGGTACGTCACCGAGCGGGCTACCTACGAGCTCGAGCCGCTCTTCTTCTACCGCACGCCGGCTACCAACGGCGAGGCCCGCCACATCAGCTTTGCGTCTGATGACGAGTTCCACACCTACCTGAAGGGGCTCCTCGACCAGGCGAGCGCAAAGAGCGTTGACGCTGGCGAGGCGGTTACGAAGGTGTCCAAGGTGGTTACGCTGGCAACCTGCGACTACGACAACAACTTTGGACAGGGCAACGGCCGCGGCCTTGTGGTCTGCGCACTCAAAAGCGAGGTCTCGGGTACCGGGACCTCTGGAAACTAGCACGACGGACACGCGACCCCCCGAAGCGGTTCTGGAGGCAGAGGCCGTGCCGAGGGGCCGCGCGCGAGGCGCCAAGCGGCGCAATGGTATTGGGCACGAGGCACTACTAGGCAAGCGAATCGTACGGATTGCAAACGGAAGGCGCCGCATGATTGACATTGAGACCTGCGAATTCAGCGAGCGGGACGACGACCTCCACGACGAGTGCGGCGTCTTTGGCATCTGGGCACCTGGGTGCGACGTGGCCCGCATGACCTACTTTGGCCTGCACGCGCTGCAGCATCGCGGCCAGGAAAGCGCTGGCATCGCCGTGGGCGACGGCTCCACGGTGATGGTGCGCAAGGATCTTGGCCTTGTGACGCAGGTCTTCACGGACTCCGATCTCTCTGCCCTGCCCGGCAAGGTGGCTATCGGCCATGTGCGCTATGGCACCGCGGGCAGCAAGGGGTGGGAGAGCGCGCAGCCGCACCTCTCTGCCATCAACGACGTTATCATCGCGCTGGCGCATAACGGCACGCTGGTGAACTTTGACCAGCTGCGCATCGAGCTCATCAACATGGGCGTGCCCTTCCGCACGCATACGGACTCCGAGGTGGCGGCCCGGCTCATCGGCTTCTTCACGCAGAAGAAGCACCGCCTGCGCAGCGGCATCGCCCATGCCATGGCCATGATGGAGGGCGGCTACGCGATGGCCCTCGTGCGCGAGAACGCCCTCTATGCCTTCCGCGATCCGCGCGGCATTCGCCCGCTGTGCCTGGGCGAGCTGCCCAACAACCAAGGTTGGGTCGTTGCCAGCGAGACGTGTGCCCTGGACATCGTGGGTGCCCGCTACGTGCGCGACATCCGCCCCGGCGAGATTCTCCGCATCTCCGACGACGGTCCCGTCTCCGAGCAGGCGCTCGATCCCGAGCCGCGAGCCGAGTGCATCTTCGAGGACGTCTACTTTGCGCGCCCGGACTCCAAGTTCCACGGCCGCTCGGTCTATTCCATGCGCTATGCCATGGGCCAGCAGCTTGCCCGCGAGGCACCGGTGGATGCAGACCTCGTTATCGGCGTGCCAGACTCCGGCATGCCGCCGGCGGAGGGCTTTGCCCACGAGCTGGGGCTTCCCTTTGGCGAGGGCCTCATCAAGAATCGCTACGTGCAGCGTACCTTCATCCAGCCCACGCAGGAGCTGCGCGAGATGGGCGTGCGCCTCAAGCTCAACGCTCTCGTGGACAACGTGGCCGGCAAGCGCCTCGTGGTCATCGACGACTCCATCGTGCGTGGCACCACGTCCAAGCAGATCATTCGCATGCTCAAGGATGCCGGTGCCACTGAGGTGCACATGCGCATCAACTCGCCCGAGGTCACGTGGCCGTGCTTCTATGGCATCGATACAGACACACAGGACCAGCTCATCAGCGCGAGCAAGAGTGTGGAGGAGACCTGCGAGTACATCGGTGCGGACTCGCTGGCGTTCCTCTCGCCGGAAGGCCTCGTGAGCTGCGTGCCCGAGATTGCCGACGACGTGACCGGCGTGCCGGGCGCAAGCTGCGCATGCGGCGGCAGCTGTGACGGCTACTGCAAGGCGTGCTTCACGGGCGAGTATCCGGTGGAGATTCCCAAGAGCTTCTCCAAGGGCAAGTTCCTCGAAGGCTACCAGCCCAAGAACCTCAGCCACGCCAGCGCCGCCAGTCAGATGCACGTCGACGCCGTTGCCAAGGCCAACGACGTCCTTTAGGCCCACGTGAGTCAGCCTGCCGTCTACTTTGACTCATTTTCAAACAAACCAATTTGTTTGAAAAATGAGTCAAAGTAGACGGCAGGCAGCGGGGCGAGGTGACTCACGTGGTGGCCGGCGCCGATGTGAGCGCGGGGGTGGCACGAGGGTTTTGTCAGCGACAACCTACATGAGACAACCTACATGACGTAGATAGGAGTTCCGCATGAGCGAGAACGAGCAGAACACCCAGGTAACCTACGCCGATTCCGGCGTGGACACCGCGGAGGGCGCGCGTGCCGTCGACGCCATCAAGCAGATGGTGGCGTCAACGAACCGTCCCGAGGTCATTGGTGGCATCGGCGGCTTTGGCGGCCTGTTTTCCGCAGTCGCAATCAAGGACATGGGTGACCCGATTCTCATCTCGGGCACAGACGGCGTGGGCACCAAGCTCGTGCTGGCACAGCTCCTCGACCGTCACGAGACCGTGGGCCAGGACCTGGTTGCCATGTGCGTGAACGACATCCTCGCCTCTGGCGCCGAGCCCCTGTTCTTCCTGGACTACGTGGCAATCGGTCATATCGAGGCCGCTCACATGGCCCAGATCGTGAAGGGCGTGGCCGACGGCTGCAAGCTGGCCGGCTGTGCCCTCGTGGGTGGCGAGATGGCCGAGCACCCCGGAGTTATGCGTCCGGACGACTACGACCTGGCTGGCTTTGCCGTGGGCGTGGTGGACCGCGCCAAGATGTTGGACCCGGCGAACGTCCGTCCCGGCGACGTGATCTTGGGGCTGGCCTCCACGGGCGTCCACTCCAACGGCTACTCGCTCGTGCGCAAGGTCATTGGTGTGGACGGCGTGGTGCCGGGCACGGCCGAGGCGGACGAGAAGCGCGCCGAGCTCGAACGTCCGCTCGAGGCCCTTGGTGGTGAGTCCATGGCCGACGCCCTGCTGCGCCCGACCCGTATCTACGTGAAGCCGGTCCTGGAGGCCCTGCGCGCTGGCGCCCCGATTCATGCCCTCGCGCACATCACGGGCGGCGGCATCACCGAGAACCTCAACCGTGCGCTCGCCGGTGACGTCGACGCGCTGGTCGACCGCCACGTTGCTGGCGACCCCGATGCCGCCGGCACCGACTTCGGCTTTGGCTGGGACGTGCCGCCCGTCATCACCGAGGTATGCCGCCGCGCCCAGCTCTCCGCCAACGAGGCGTGCAAGACGTTCAACATGGGTGTTGGCCTATGCGTCATCTGCGCGCCCGAGGACGAGGCGAGCGTCCGTGCCGCGCTCGAGGCCGCCGGCGAGCACCCCTTCCGCGTGGGCGAGTGCGTCCCCGGCACCGGCGAGGTTCGCTACACCAACTAGTTACGCCGGCTAATCTGCATGTCAACGAGGTCGGTGCCCTGGTGTGGTGCCGGCCTCATCGTTTTGCCGCGGTGCCTGTGTCCCACTGTCCGCAGCGCTATCCCGCTATCGACGCGTGATGCCTCGACATTGGTCGGACTCGCCCGCACAAACGCCCTGCTACCATGAAGCAAATCGCAACCTGGCCAGGAGGTCGCATGTCTGACGTAGATAGTTCCAAGCCGCTGGATTTCCTCGACGACGAGGCTCGCAAGCTGGTGGAGGCCGCTGGCCTGCCTTCCGAGGCGCTTCCGAGCGACATGTTTTTCAGCAAGGCCGTTGACGCCGAGGTGGACGCGGCGCAGCTCGCCGCCCGCCGCGAGAAGGAGGCTGCCCGCGAGGCTGCTGCCGGCCATGCCGACGCCGAGCGCGCGGCTGCCGAGGCCGGCAAGGCCTTCGCCCCCAAGACGGGCAACGAGCTGCAGGCCGAGATTGTGGCTCGCCGCGCTGCGGGCGACAACACGCCGCTGCGCCTGGGCGTTCTGCTCTCGGGCAGCGGCACCAACCTGCAGGCCATCATCGACCGCATTGCGGATGGCTCGCTCAATGCCACCATCGAGCTCGTGGTCTCTAGCCGCCCCAGCGCCTATGGCCTGCAGCGTGCCGAGGCGGCCGGGCTTCAGACCCTCACGCTCTCCAAGGAGATTTACGCCAACCCGATGGCGGCGGACGAGGTCATTGCCAGCGAGCTCTACTCGCACAAGGTCGACTACGTGATCATGGCCGGCTACATGCGCATGGTCCACGCGCCGATCCTCGTGAGCTTCCCCAACCGCGTGGTCAATCTGCACCCGGCCCTGCTGCCGAGCTTCACGGGAGCCCATGCCATCGCGGACGCCTACGCGCGGGGCGTCAAGGTCACGGGTGTGACGGTGCACTTTGCCAACGCGGCCTACGACGCGGGCCCAATCGTGGCCCAGCGCCCGGTTATTGTTCGTGAGGGCTGGAGCGTAGATGAGCTGGAGACGGCGATTCACGACGTGGAGCACGTGCTCTACCCGGACGCGATTCAGCTGCTCACCGAGGGCCGCGTGCAGGTTCGCCCGGACAACGTCGTGGAGATTGCCGAGGCATAGACGCGCGTTTGTGAGAGCGTGGGGATGGGATCGTGTCGTGGCCTGGTTTACGACACGATCCCAACGTCGATTCATGCTGGCTCGATGCCGCCTCATATCGTGGGCTGCCTTGCGCTGATTCCAATCTCGGGGCGCCACAAGAAGCACGGGAAATGAGGGTGATAACCGGGCGCCGAGCTTGGTGTTCAAAGCTATGAGGTGTGTGTGATGATGGCGGGGGTCGGCGCCGCCCTACCGCCTCCGCAACACCATGACCGTTTCGGCATACTTGGTGTGCGGAAACATGTCTACCACGGTGAGCGACTCGATGCGATACCCGCCGCCAAGCAGCAGCTCAACGTCGCGGCGCTGCGTCTGCGGGTTGCACGAGACGTACACCACGCGCTCCGGCGCCAGGCCCATCACACCGTTCAGGAACTGCGGGGTGGAGCCCGCGCGCGGCGGGTCCATGATCACGGCGTCGAATCCGGTACGGTCGCGGCGCGCATCCTTCATGTAAGCCGTGGCGTCGGCGCAGATGAACCGGCAGCGGTCCTCCAGGTCATTGCGGTCTGCGTTTGCACGGGCGTCCGCAACGGCGCCCTCCACCTGCTCCACGCCCACAACCTCAAGGCCCGCGACCTGCTTGGCGGCGCACATGCCAATCGTGCCGATGCCGCAGTAGGCGTCCAGCACGCGCATGCCTGGTGCCAGCTGGGCGCCCTCGATGGCCAGCGAGTAGAGCTTCTCCGTCTGCTCGGGGTTGGTCTGGTAGAACGAGGTGGGACCAATCTCGAACGTGCAGTCCAAAAGCTTGTCGCTCATGCGCCCGCGGCCCAACAGCGTGCGCGTCTCATGGCCGAGAATCGCGTTCGTGCGGCGCTGGTTCACGTTCTGAGCCATGGCGGTCACGAACGGCGCATGTGCCTTCACGCGCTCCACGAACTGCTTCTCGCGCCCGATGCTCTTTCCGTTGGTGACTACCGTAAGCAGGCATTCGTTGGTGGCGTACCCCATGCGCACCACCGCGTGCCGCAACAGGCCGCGCCCACGGTCCTCGTCGTAGGCGGGAATTCGCAGCTCCTCGGCCGCCCGTGCCACGGCGGAGAGGGCGCGCCTGGCACCCGGTGCCTCCACCAGGCAGTCTCCGCATGGCACGATGCGGTGCGTTCCGCGGGCGTAGAAGCCCGAGCGGATGGTTCCTCGGGTGCCGGGCGCAAACGGCGTGGCGGCCTTGTGACGGTAGTGCAGCGGCGCGTCCATGCCAACGATGGGAACCCTGCGCTCGCGCTCCTCGGGCGAGCGCGCCGGTGGCAGCACGTCCTCGAACAGGTCGAGCACGGCATCGCGCTTGCGACGCAGCTGGATGGGATACGGCACTGCCAGCCACTCGCAGCCGCCACACGACTTCGCGATCGGACACGTGTATGTCTTGAATCCCATGCTGCTCCCAGGCGGTCCCTACTTTTCATCTGCAACCGTCTATTTTGCCATCTCCGCAGGCTGTGTGGTGCTAACGTAGCTGCAACTCATGTGGCACGCGCGCCAGGGGGCACGCGCCGGAGTAAGCGGCCTTCTGGGCGTCGCGCTGTGTCGTCGAGCGCCCTGCCGCCGCGCGAACAGGGGGAGACATGGCACTCATCCGCAAGATTGGTATCGTTGGCCTGGGCCACGTGGGCGCGCACGTGGCGAACGCCCTTCTCATGCAGGGCATTCCCGACGAGCTCTACCTCGCAGACGTCAATGAGCAGAAGCTCACGAGCGAGGCACAGGACCTCAACGACGCGCTCTCGTTCTATCCGCGTACCTGCAAGATCGAGGCCGTGGGCGACGAGTACGAGCGCCTGGCCGAGTGCGACGTCATCGTGAACGCCGCCGGCAACGTCACCTCGAGCGCCAAGGACCGCGACGGCGAGTTGTTCGTGACCACCGACATTGCCCGCACCTTCGTCGCGCGCATCGCCGACGCCGGCTTCAAGGGCGTTTGGGTGTCCGTCTCCAACCCGTGCGACGTGGTCTGCACCGAGATTTGGCGCCTCTCCGGCTGCGACCCGCGCCGCGTCATCGGCTCCGGCACCGCGCTGGACTCCGCGCGCCTGCGCAACGCCATCGCCGGCAAGGTTGGCCTGGACCAGCACTCCATCTGTGCCTACATGCTGGGCGAGCACGGCTTTTCGCAGTTTGCCGCCTTTTCTGCCGTGAACTTTGGCGGCAAGCCTCTGGCCGAGCTCGCCTCCGAACAGCCCGAGCGCTTTGGTTTCGACCAGGCTGAGGTGGAGGAGCTTGCCCGCCGCGGCGGCTACGTGACCTACGCCGGCAAGCAGTGCACCGAGTACGCCGTGTCGCTCGCTGCCGTGCGCCTGGTGCAGGCCGTTGTGGGCAACGAGCACTACGTCACCGCGTGCTCCACGCTGCTCACAGGCGAGTATGGCCAGAGCGGCCACTTCACAAGCCTGCCGTGCGTGATCGGTGCCGACGGTGTTGAGGAGGTCTACAGCCTCTCGCTCAACGAGCGCGAGGAGAAGGCCTTCGCCGCCAGCTGCGAGCACATTCAGGGCAACATCGCCCGCCTTGGCGAGTGGTGGGAGGCCGACAGCCGCGTGAAGTAGCCGCTGGCCTTGCCCGCGCGCGGGCCGCATCGCATACGCCAAGAGCTTTCCGTGAACTGGCCGATAGAACCTCGCGCGCGTAAGCCGGCATGCCCGCGCGGCCGCCCTCGAGCCCATCAAACAGCCGCCCGACCGCCCATACGCCCCGCTCGCCAATATCGATGGCAGAGCGGGGCTTTTTTGTCCGCTCGTTGGGTACCGTGGCGGTAACGAACGGGCGGGGAGGTACTGCGGCCGGGGATTCCATGGTTCCTTGGGCGATGCACGCCAACGTCTGTGACGCCTGCGGCTGGCATGCCGTGCCGCGCCCGCAGCGTCGCGACGCCATGGTCTGCGCTGCCAGCAAAGGCATCGTGCCCGCTGCAACCTTCCCTCCAAGCGCGGGCCGCCGCGTGCGCCTCGCGTCCACCCCCAACGGAGGGAGTCACCATGAGCGAGAAGATCAGGAACGTTGCCCTTGTGGGCCAAGGCGGCGTGGGCAAGACCATGCTCGCGGAGGCCATGCTCCACCTCTCGGGCGTCACGAACCGCCTGGGTGGCCACAAGGGCACCAAGCCCACGCTCGACTACGACCCCGAGGAGGAGAAGCGCTCCTTCTCCATCAAGCTTGCCATGGCGCCCATCCCGTGGAACGGTGCGCGCCTGAACGTGATTGATGCCCCGTGCTACCCAGACTTTATCGGCGACGCCTATGCCGCCATGTCCGCTGTGGAGACGGCCATCTTCGTTGTTGACGCCGCCGGCACCGCCGGTGCCGTCACCACGCGCCTGTGGTATGCGGCAGAGGACCTCTCCCTTGCGCGCGCCGTGTTCGTGAACCGCGTGGACCGCTCCGAGGCTCACTATGACCAGACCCTCGCCGAGCTGCAGGAGCGCTTTGGCACGCGTCTGGGCGCCGTGACCCTGCCGTGGGGCGTTGGCGATGACTTCAAGGGCGTTATCGACGTCATCCGCATGCAGGCCCGCCACCTGGATGACAAGGGCAAGCCCGTGGCGGAGGACATCCCGGCCGACATGCTCGATGCCGCCGCGGAGGCCCGCGCCCACCTCTGCGAGCTCGTGGTGGAGGCGGATGACGAGCTCATGCTCAAGTACCTGGAGGGCGACGAGCAGCTCACTCAGGACGAGCTCGAGGGCCTGCTTGCCAAGGCCATCGCCGAGCGCATCTTCGTGCCCGTGTTTGCCGGCTCCTGCACCATGGAGGAGGGTGTCACGAGCCTGCTCGACGACATCGAGACCTACTTCCCGGCCGCGAGCGACTTTGGCGGCGTGCCGCTGGTAAACGGCGACTACCTGGACATCGACGAGGGCGACGACCGTCCGGTGGGCTTCGTCTTCAAGGTCCTCAACGATCCGCAGTCTGGCCGCCTCGCCCTCATCAAGGTGCTTGCCGGAACGCTCACGCCGGGCCTGGAGCTCACCTGCGCCCGCACCCGCAAACCCGAGCGCCTCGCGCATATCTACCACATGGTGGGCCGCGACCTGGCCGAGGTGCAGAGTGCCGTTGCCGGCGACATCGTGGTGGTTCCCAAGATTGCCGCGATGGCGGGAGACACGCTCTCCGTCACCGGCAAGGTGGAGGCGGCGGCGTTCCGTTTCCCCAACTCGCTCTACCGCGTGGCTATCGAGCCCGACAAGCGCGGCACCGAGGACAAGCTCTACAGCTTCCTCGAGAAGAGTTGCGACGCAGACCCCACGATGCAGGTCACGCGCAACGAGGACACCGGCCAGACCGTGATCTCCGCGATCGGCGAGGCGCAGGTTGCCGTGCTGCTTGACCGCATGGCTGCCCGTGCGGGCGTCACGGCGCACGTGGTGCCCATGCGCGTGCCCTATCGCGAGACGATTCGCCGCACGGCGAGCGCCCAGGGCCGCCACAAGAAGCAGACGGGCGGCGCCGGCCAGTACGGCGACTGCTGGCTGCGCTTGGAGCCCAACCCCGGCGGCGGCTACGAGTTCGTTGACGAGGTTGTGGGCGGCCGCATCCCCAAGGGTCTCGTCCCGGCCGTGGACAAGGGCGTCCAGGAGACCATGCGCGAGGGCGTGGTGGCCGGCTATCCCATGATTGACGTGCGCGTGGCTTGCTACGACGGCAGCTACCACAGCGTGGACTCCAACGAGATGGCCTTCAAGAGCGCTGCGCGCCTGGGCTTCCAGAAGGCGGCCGCGCAGGCCGAGCCGGTGGTGCTGGAGCCCATGGCCGTCCTCAGGGTGACCGTGCCGGAGGACTACGCCGGCTCCGTGATGGGCGACGTGAGCGCGAGCCGCGGGCGCGTCGAGGGCATGGAGGCCGGCGAGCGCGGCCAGACCACGATTCAGGCGCGCGTGCCGTATGCCGAGGTGCTGGACTATGCCACGCGCCTGCGCTCCCTCTCGCGCGGAACGGGCGAGTTCACGCTCGAGCTCGAGGGCTACGAGCAGGTGCCGCACGACGTGCAGGCCAAGCTTGCGCAGGAATGGCAGGAGCGCAGGGCCGCCGGAAGGTAACGAGCGATCGTTTTGGCATCACCTTCGCGGTGGGCGAGTTGGCCGGAGAGGCCGATGGGCCTGAGCGGCCTCCTTGCCGCGCTTGCGGCGAGCGGGGCCAGCGGGGATAGGCCATCCGTGGGCCGGCGCGAACAGGTGGGCGCCGCGGCCAGCACGAACGGCTTTCCCGTAGGGCCAACATAGCGGGATTGGACGCGCGGCGCCCGTGCATCATGTGCGGACGTCGCGCGCCGTTATGGAATGGCGCTGCAAGAGCTGGGGTGGGCGCCTCCGGATTCGATCGATGTCGAATGCTATCCGTCGCATTATTCGGTCGTGATGGAATTGTTAGCAGATAAAAAAGCTAGCGGGGGCATTTGAACATTTTTGAGTTTGAGGCCTATACTGACTTCACCTGTAAGTAGCTGGGACAGCCCAGGAGGGTTGCTCCGTGCCCCGCTAAGGAGAAGAGCGATATGAAGAAGAAGATTGTAGCTGCGCTGAGCGCCGCTCTGCTTGCCCTCGCGCTGCCGACGGCCGCGCTGGCCTGGGAGAGCCCGTCTGGTGACGTCCGCAGCAATACCCTCGAGGTCACCACGGCCGCCGGCGTGCCCGTGAAGGTTGTCGCCGCTGCCAACGGCACCGGCAAGATCACTGTTTCCGAGTCTGACACCAAGGCTTCCAACGCCGAGGTCACCGATGGTTACACCGAGGTTGGCTCCTTCAAGATCACCAAGGGGGGCGAAGTCGAGGCTCCGTACAACTTCTCGTACAACCTGGGCTCCGAGTACGCCAACGCTGACGTGATCGTCTACGTCGACCACGAGGGCGAGGCTGAGAACGAGGTTGTCCAGAAGACCGCCAGCTCCGACGGCACCGTCACCTTCACCACGGACGCCCTGTCCATCCACACGGTCTGCGCCAAGAAGGCCAGCTCCGCCGCTGCCTCCACGGACAAGAGCTCCAAGTCCCCGCAGACCGGCACCAGCACCACGCTCGTTGCTGGCGTGACCGTCGCTGCCGCCGTGGCCGCTGCCGGCGTTGCCGTCGCCCTCAAGAAGGCCCGCAACTAGCAGCCATCGCGCGCCTTTGTGGCGTACGCAAGATTGACCTGATGGGGCCCGCCGCCGTGCGGGCCCCTGTTGTATGAAGAGGGCGGGCCGCCGCGGCCTGTGTGTTGGACCGCCCCGCGTGGAGAGGGAAGTATGGCCAACTCGAAGAAGTCCCGACGTCCGGTCCTAATTGCCGTGCTTGTGGCGCTCGTCCTTGTGGCGTGCGGCGGTGCCGGCTACCTCGCCTGGCAGCAGTATCAGTTCAAGCAGGCCGAGCAGCGCATGCAGCAGGCTGGCACGCCGGCAACCAGCGTCGAGGCGCCTACCACGGACACGACCGAGCTGGCGGACAATCCCATCGACTTCTCCAAGCTGTGGGAGACCAACGTCGACAGCTACGCGTGGATCTATATCCCCAACACTGAGATCAACACGCCCATTCAGCAGAGCACGACGGACGACTCCTACTACCTCACGCACGACGAGGCAAAGAACGACTCCATCACCGGCGCGGTGTTTACGCAGCTCGCCAACAAGCGTGACTTCTCCGACCCCGTGACCGTGGTCTATGGCCACGACAACCAGGGTTACTTCCGCAACCTCCATTACTTTGAGGACGCGGACTTCTTCAACAACAACCCCAACTTCTACATCTACACGCCGGGTCACATCCTCACGTACACAATCGTCTCTGCCTACAAGTACGACGACCGCCACATCCTCAACTCCTTCGATTTCTCCAAGGAGAGCGTGCGTCAGCAGTACGCGGACTTCGTCAAGAACCCGGAGTCGCTGGTGAAGAACGTGCGCCAGGGCGTGGACGTGAACGCAGACAGCAAGATCGTGCAGCTCAGCACCTGCATGTTGAACGAGTATCACGGCCCGTCTCGTTATCTCGTGGCTGGCGTGCTCACCTCAGACCAGGAGACCAAGTAGTCATGGCCAAGCACTTTGCTCCCGGGGCGCAGGTACCCGAAGACGATGAGCCGCAGATGGCGCGCCCAACGGTGTCTGGAGCGCCCACTGATTCTGCTGGCGCCGGCGTCGGGGACGCGTCGTCCGCCAAGGATTCCACCGCGGCTGCCGGAGATTCCGCCGAGTGGCCCTCGCTCGATGAGATGCCGCGCAAGCGCCGTCGCCGCCGGCGCAAGGGACGGCGCGCACTCAAGATCCTCGGCATCGTCGTGGCGGTGGTTGGCCTCATCGCGGGCGGGGCGGCATGGGCCATCCAGAGCTCCATCGAGCGTGGCCGCCAGGCGTTCCAGGATTCCATGCAGAAGACCATGGAGCAGAACGCCAACACCGTGCAGTACAACGGTAAGTCCTATGCGCTCAACGAGCACATGGTGACAGTGGCGTTCATCGGGTTCGACAATCGCACCACAAACGAGACCACCGGCGAGGCAACCGAGGGTCAGAGCGACACCATCATCGTGCTGGCACTTAACACCGACACCGGCGCGGCCGATGCCATCGTGGTTCCGCGCGACAGCATGGTGCCTGTGGACATGTATGTGGACGGTAGCTACACCGGTCAGTCCACGATGCAGATCTGTCTGCAGTACTCCTACGGCAGCACGCCCGAGCAGAGCTCCAAGCTTGTGGCGCAGTGTGCCTCTCGCGTGCTCGCCGGCATTCCCATCGACTACTACTTCACGCTCAACGTCGAGGGCGTGGGCCCCATCAACGACGCCATCGGCGGCGTGACCGTGGTGCCAACGCAGACGGTGGAGAAGGCAAACGTCACCGAGGGAGACGAGGTGACGCTCATGGGCAAGAGCGCCGAGTACTACGTGCAGTACCGCGACATCACTGACCCCGATTCCTCGCTCAAGCGCCAGCAGCGCCAGATGTCGTATCTCAAGGCATTCTCGTCCAAGGTGCTGCAGACGGCCAAGAGCAATCCGGCGCTGATTGTGGACCTCTACCAGACCGCGGGCGACTATACCTGGACCAATCTCGGCGTGGATGAGGTGTCGTACCTCGCGAGCACGATGCTTGGCAAGGGCGTGACGGACTTCAACATCACGTCGCTCCAGGGCACGGCGGGCGCGGGCGAGAAGCACGCGGAGTTCACCCTTGACCAGGACAGCGTGTACCAGACGGTGATCGACACCTTCTACCACGAGGTGGGCGACGCGTCGGCGACAACGGGGGATGCCGCGGCAACAACGAATTAGGCCGTGCGCTTGCGCCGGCGGGAGCGCCGGTGTTAACGGAGGCTGGACTGCCGCTCCCGGGCGTTGCCATGATATGCGGTCAGACCGTCGCTCCCGGGCGTTGCCATGATGGGCGGCTCGCCGGCAAGCGAAGTCTCGACACCGGGGCGTAGCGCCGATGGGCCCCGCGGCGCAGACAACCCTCCTGTGCATGTGTTTCAGCGTGGGGAAACGCTGCACTGTCGGTGTCGTGTGCAAATGCTACTAAATGACTACCAATTGTAATCATCTATCATTAAACTGTTGGTGGCAATAGGGGCGGCGCGGGGTTCACGCCGCAGGACGCGCCGTGCGCGCCCAACAACGAGAGAGAGGGTATCCATGCTCACTGCACGCGAGGTTAAGCCCGGCATCTGGTGGGTTGGCGGCATCGACTGGAACGAGCGTATGTTCCACGGCTACACCACCGAGGCTGGCATCACCTACAATGCCTACCTCATCATGGACGAGAAGGTCACGCTCATCGACACCGTTAAGGCCAAGTTCGCCGACGAGCTGCTGCAGCGTATCTCCCAGATTATCGACCCGTCCAAGATTGACGTCGTCGTCACCAACCACGTCGAGATGGACCACTCCGGCTCGCTGCCCCGCATTCATGAAGTTGCCCCGAACGCCGAGATTTACGCTTCCGCGCCCGCCGGCGTGAAGGAGGTCATGGCCCACTTTGGCATCGAGGTCAAGGGCGTCAAGACCGGCGACTCCATCTCCGTCGGCAAGCGTACGCTCCACTTCGTGACCACGTCCATGGTGCACTGGCCCGACAACATGGTCACCTACTGCCCCGAGGACAAGATCCTGTTCTCCAACGACGCGTTTGGCCAGCACTACGCCACGTCCAAGCACTTCGACGTTGAGAACGACCTCTGCGAGATCATGCACCAGGCACGCAAGTACTACGCCAACATCGTGCAGCCGTACCAGAAGCAGGCGCGCAAGGCCCTCGACGCCGTAAAGACGCTGGATCTCGAGGTCATCGCACCGTCCCACGGCATCATCTGGACCAAGCACATCCCCGACATCCTCGACGCCTACACCGAGTTCACCTCGGGCGAGGTCAAAGAGAAGGCGCTTGTGGTCTATGACTCCATGTGGGAGTCTACGGCCAAGATGGCCAAGGCCATCTGCGAGGCCTTCGTTGAGGAGGACGTGCCGGCGCGCTACATCGACCTCAAGCAGCTGCACCAGTCCGACATCATGACGGACCTCCTCGACGCGAAGTACGTCTGCGTGGGCTCGCCGACGCTCAACTCCCAGATGCTGCCCACCGTGGCGAGCTTCCTGTGCTACATGAAGGGTCTCTCGCCTAAGAACAAGCAGCGCGTGGGCCTTGCGTTTGGCTCCTACGGCTGGGCGCCGAGCGGCCCCAAGAACGTGGGCAAGGAACTCGAGGCCGCCGGATTCCAGCTGCCAGTTGACACCGTCACCTGCAACTGGATCCCGAGCCAGGAGTACCTGGACAACCTGCAGGCCACCGTTCGCGAGATGATCGAGAAGGCCGAGTAGGGCTGGCAAGTTATTGAGGGGCCACCCTGGGGTCGCTCCGTTGGATGATGAGGGGGCCGGACGTGGCGTTTGCCGCGTCCGGCCTTTTTTACTTGGGATGTGATTCTGGTGCGGAGCAAAGCTCTCGTACCTGGAGTTTGGGCTATCGGAGCGGGTGTGGCGACCTCACCGTCCGACGAGGGCCGCGCCTACGCTCAGATGTTGCCGGTGTGGCCGACAAATTCCAATTGCCCTGGGACGAACGTTTGGCGGACGGCCTCGGGTGGGTACGTACAGAGGAAGCGCACGGGGCGGGGGACTCCCCTCGCGTGGCGGGCTTGCAATCGGCAGTCCTAGTGTGGCGGGTGCCCGCGAGGGCTCTGCCGCGCGATGTGCTTGCCTGTTGCGGGGCGAACGAGGGGTGAGGGACATGGGTGAGTGCGGCTTTGGCATTGCCGCGCCGGCAGCCGGTCGCGTGGTGCCGCTCGATACTATGAACGACCAGGTGTTTTCTGCGGGTATGCTCGGTAAGGGATGCGGCATTGTGCCAGCTCCCGGATGCGAGGCGCTTGTTGCGCCGACGGCGGGTGTCGTGTCCGTGACGATGGAGTCGAGCCGGCACGCGCTGTGCCTTACGACCGATGATGGCGTTGAGCTGCTACTTCACGTTGGCATCGACACGGTTGGTATGCGAGGCGTGGGCTTTGCCTATCACGTGGCTCGTGGCGAGCGGGTTGCGGTCGGTCAGCCGCTGATGAGCTTCAGCCAGGAGGCCATCGTCGCTGCGGGCCTGGACAGCACGGTATTGATGGTGGTCTCGAACACAGATGACTTCTCTCGCGTTGAGGTTGCGGCCTCCGGAGACGTTGTCGCAGGTGACAAGCTATTGGTGATTACCCGTTGACCTACTCGCTGGCACGCGCCCGCCAAAACCCGTGAGGAGCCACCATGGCCGCGACACCCCCTGTGATAGTTGGTTTCGAATCCGGTCTGGAGTATTGGCGCAAGGCGTGGGTGGCGGGCAACGGGTCGGCCGAGGGGCCGTTGGGCCAGGTTGCCCCGGACGCTCTACTTGAGGAGTTTCGCGTCAACCCGCTCCTACTCGAAGATTCCCCCTTTCTGAGTCCGTCCGCGGCACGGTCGGCGGGCGCGGGATGCGTAGCCGGCCTACTTGGCCTCGACGCGCCCGTGAGCCTTGTTGTAGACAGGCCGGAAAAGCGCGCGTCGGGCTCGGGCGTTCTGGCGAGAACCTGGTGCCGTGGGCTGAGCCAGGCCATGCTTGCGCACGTCGAGGACAACATATTGTGTGCTCGCCCGAACTTGTGCTTCTGCAGCTCGCGAGCGAGCTCTCGTATGCAAGCCTGCTGGATGTGGCCTATGAGCTTTGCGGTGACTTCGTGCGGCTTGGCACGGCGCTGCATGAGGGGAGACATTTGGAGGAGTATCGGCCCCTCACCTCTCCCGAACGGCTCGCGGCGGTATGTGGCCTGTTTCGGCATGCGCGGGGCATCAAGAACGCGCGTTTGGTAGCCAAGGACGTAATCGCGAACTCTTGGTCGCCCATGGAGTCTCGCCTGGCGGCACTGCTGAGTCTGCCGAGGTCGCGTGGTGGGTTTGGGTGCCCGAAGCCGGTGCTTAACAAGCGCATCTACCTGCCGGATGAGCTTGTGGAATTGGCGGGCCGCGGATATGTGATTCCGGATGTTCTGTATGAGGATGCGGACCTGTGCCTGGAGTACCAGGGCAAACAGCATGGTGAGACTAGCGACAGAAAGAGGGACGACTCTAAGAGTAACGCACTGTTGATGATGGGTATCGAGACAGTGCGCGTGTGGGATGAGCAGCTCTGCAGCCCCTCGGCGATGGGTGAAATAGCGAGCTATATCTGCAAGAAGCACGGCGTGAGACTGGGGCCGCAGAGTGTGCGCATGAGGATTCGCCAAGGCGACCTTATGGTGGCGTTCAAGGCAATGTCAAACAAGGTGGAGCGCGGGGGCTGTTAGGTACTTGCGCGTGAATTCTGGTACAAGGCTCACTGCGACTTGTGTGTCTGCTTGATGCTGACGATAACGGCCGAACGAAATCGCGGACAAGCAGCATCGAGTGGCGCGCAGGGACTGAGAGAAGCTGAGCGCGTGAGGGAGCCGTGGGATAAGCGAAAATCTGGGCCATCTGCAGAGCCGTGGCTAATGCGCTGACAGGTCAAGCCGGGCGTTTGGGCCTCTCAGAAGGCTTTCTCCAGAGTCTCTTGTTTAATTTTTACGAGTGTGAAGCTACTTTTTGGGGTTCCTCGAGTATTGGGACAAAAACACGACTCATCTACCTGCCCCTTTACAAAGCTCATATATGGCCAACCAGGAAAACCCGCTTCACACTCGTAAAAATAATACAAGGGGCTCTTGTGAGGCGGGGCAGATGCGGTGAGACGGGACGAGGCACAGGTCGGGCTGGTGCTTGGGTCGAGCACGCACAATAAGTTAATCGTGCGTCTGATTGTCGTATACTGAATTAGCAACGCAGTGTCAGCTAAGTATAAGCACCAGGTGATAGACGTCATTTATCTGCGGAAATGCCATTTGCGGATGCCCAGCTAACAAAGAATAGAGGTATACATGGCTACGTCGAAGGTCTACTTCAGCGATTTGAGAACACACGGCAAGACCAATCTTCCCAAGAAGCTCGACAAGCTTGTGCGCAAGGCGGGTATCGAGCAAATCGATTTCGAGAACAAGTACGTGGCCATCAAGATGCACCTTGGCGAGCCCGGGAACCTCTCCTACCTGCGCCCCAACTACGCCCGCGTCATCGTTGACCTTGTGCGCGAGCTGGGCGGCAGGCCCTTCATCACGGACTGCAACACGCTCTACGTGGGCGGTCGCAAGAACGCCCTGGACCACCTGGACAGCGCGTACGCCAATGGCTTCAATCCGTTCCAGACTGGTTGCCACACCATCATCGCCGACGGTCTCAAGGGTCTCGATGAGGTTGAGGTGCCCGTCGTGGGTGGCGAGTACGTCAAGAACGCCAAGATCGGCCGTGCCCTCATGGACGCAGACATCGTGATTAGCCTCACCCACTTCAAGGGCCACGAGCAGGCGGGCTTTGGCGGCTGCATGAAGAACCTGGGCATGGGTGGCGGCAGCCGCGCCGGCAAGATGGAGCAGCACGCTGCCGGCAAGCCAAGCGTCGACGTGACCAAGTGCATAGGCTGCCGCCAGTGCTCCAAGATCTGCGCCCACGACGCCTTCAGCTTTGACGAGGAAGGCGAGCACATCGGGGTGGACGGGCGCAAGCGCATCGTGCACGTTGCGAACATCGACCACAATCGCTGCGTGGGCTGTGGGCGCTGCATCGCCGCATGCAACCAGGATGCCATCAAGCCCGGCTACGACCATGCTGTCGAGGTGCTCAACTACAAGATCGCCGAGTACACGAAGGCCGTGGTGGATGGCCGCCCGAGCTTCCACATCTCGCTGGCCATCGATGTGAGCCCCAATTGCGACTGCCACAACGAGAACGACGCTCCCATCGTTGGGGACATCGGCATGTTCGCGAGCTTTGACCCGGTGGCCATCGATCAGGCCTGCATCGACGCCGTGCTGGCCCAGCCCGCCCTGCCCAACACCGAGCTCACGGAGATGCGCGACAAGCTCGAGGCGGCCGGCGAGCTGGATGAGGAGCACGCGCACGACCACTTCTACGTGACCCACCCCGACACGGACTGGAAGAGCTGCATCGACCATGCGGAGAAGATTGGCCTGGGCAGCCACGAGTACGAGCTCGTTCGCGTGTAGGCCGATTCCGCGCCGTGACATAGGGCAGCTGTTCAGCGGCGTGGGGAGCAGCTCCCCGCGCCGTTGCCGTATACTGACCATTACGTGTATCGCGGCACATGGGTGCCGCGACACTCCGTTAAACGAGGAGAACATGAACGCAAAGAAAGACTCTGGGGACTGTCACAGTTGCACCTGTGACCTGAACCTTACGCACTGCCGTCCTGTCGAGCACAAGGAGGCGTGCGCATGGATGTCTTGCTAAGTATCGTTCTCACGTTCCTGCTCACCCTGGCCAATGGCTACTTCTCCATGAGCGAGGCCGCCCTCGTGGCCGCGAAACGCGCCGTTCTCGAGCATGACGCCGAGGGGGGAGACAAGAAGGCCAAGGTTGCCCTCGAGCTCTCGAGCGACTCGGGCCAGTTCCTCGCGGCGATCCAGGTTGCCATCACGCTCGTTGGCTTCTTCTCTGCGATGGTCGCCTCCAGCACCCTGTCCGACCCGCTGGCCTCTTGGGCCGTGTCGCTTGGTGCCCCCGATGGCCTGAGCTACGCCATTGCTCCCTCCGTGGTCACCATCATCGTGTCCTATGTCTCCATCGTCTGCGGCGAGCTGGTGCCCAAGCGCATCGCGCTCTCCAACGCCGAGGGCGTCTCCAAGTCCGTCGCCAGCTTTCTGTCCGGCTTCTCGCGCGTCGTAAAGCCGCTGGTCTGGCTCACGAGCGCCTCCGCCGAGGGCCTCTCCAAGCTCTTGGGCATCAAGAGCGCCGACGACCGTCAGGAGGCTTCCGAGGAAGAGATTCGTTACATGGTCACCGACGCGGACGGCCTCTCCGACAAGGAAAAGTCGATGATCCACGAGATCTTCGACCTGGGTGACGCCGTGGCGCGCGAGGTCATGGTGCCGCGCGTGGACATGACTGCGGTGGAGGATACCGAGACCCTGGGCGAGGTGCTGGGCCTCATGCGCCGCACGGGCTTCTCGCGCATTCCCGTCTATCACGAGGACGTCGACCGCATCGTGGGCGTGGCACACATCAAGGATCTGCTGGGCCCCATCGTCGACAAGGGCGCCTCCGACGTGCCCGTGCGCCGCTACGTGCGCGAGCCCATCTTCGTGCCCGACACCAAGGACATCATCCCGCTGCTCTCCGAGATGCAGAGCAGTCACGACCAGATGGCCATCGTGGTGGACGAGTACGGCGGTACGGCCGGCATCATCACGATTGAGGACATCGTGGAGGAGGTCGTGGGCGAGATCGAGGACGAGTTCGACCCGGATAACAAGTACCTCACGCGCCTCTCCGAGCGCGAGTGGCTGGTGGACGGCCGCTTCTCAATCGATGATGCCATCGACCTTGGCTGGCCCATCGAGGACTCCGACGAGTACGAGACCGTGGCTGGCTTCATCCTTGAGCTCGCGGACTCCGTGCCCGAGCCGGGCGAGGTCTTTGACGTGGAGGGCTATCGCTTCCGCGTGCAGTCCGTGCGCGGCCGCCGCATCGCGCTGCTGCGTGTGACCGCGCCCGAGCCCGAGGCCGCTAAGGCCGCGGAGAATGAGGACGAGGACGGCCATGACGGGGCGGCCGCGGGCGGGCACCGCCGCCAGCGTCGCCATGGGGATGCCGATGAGGGCCGCTCGCGCGAGAAGGGCCAGGCATCGGATACCATGGCTGATACGGAAACCACGAAGGGCTAGGAGTGCGCATGGCTCAGCTCATTGAAATCGAGAAGGTGGCGGTTGCGCCAAGGCACTTTACGGCGCGTGTGCGCATTGCCAACGGCGGGCCGCTCACGACGGACCAGGACCTCGTGGGCACCACCCACGTCTATCGCCTCCTGCCCGAGATTTGCGACCACACATGCCTGGGCGACGCTGGCACCACGTTCAAGGACGCCATGGGAGCCACCGAGGTGGCCCACCTGCTTGAGCACGTGGCCATCGAGCTCATGGCGCGCACCGGCCTCGCAGGCGACATCTCGTGCGGCCGTACTTGGGACGTGGTTGGCGAGCCGCGAACGTTCGACATCCAGCTCGCCTGTCCGGACGACGTGCTGGTGGCCTCAGCGCTCTCGAGTGCGGCATGGATTCTCCAGTGGGCCTACTCCGGCGGCGCCGACCCCAAGCCGGACGTGGATGCCATTGTCTCCGGCATTCGTGAGCTCGTGAACCACGCGGATGAGGTGGCTAAGGCCGAGGAGAAGCGCGACGAGCATGCGGCGGAAGTCGCGCAGTAGGCGCGTCGCAGTCGAATCTCTGGGTTGTTGGGACCATGCGATGCGGGTCAGCTGCCTGGGCCGGCGCACATGGTTGGTGCCGACTGTTTTTGCGGCCACGGAATAGGCTATGCCATACCCGTGAGACGTAGGGCCCCGCGGGTATAATCGCGTGCAACGCAAGCAGGAAACGACGCGCCGCATCTTGCGGCGCCGCCACAAGGAGGCTGCTATGAGCAAGGGTGGAATTGGGTTCGTTCTCGGTAGTGTCTTCGGTGCCGCCGTGGGAGCTGCTGCCGGCATCCTGCTGGCTCCGCGTTCGGGCGCCGAGAGCCGCGCCATGGCCGCCGACGCCATGAACGACGCGTGGGACGCCGCCGCTGACGCCTACGAGAAGGGCGGCAGCGTCGTTGCCGACCGCCTCAATAACGTCCGTCCCGCCGTGGATGCCACCACCGATGAGCTGCGTGCCAAGATCGACCTCGCGCGCGAGCGCATGGACCAGCTGCGCAATACGCTCTCCGAGAACGTGACGGCTGCCTCCAACTCCGTAAACGACGCCATGAGCGCCGTTGCCGACAAGGTTGGCGCCGCCGTGCCGCAGGCCCCGAGCACCGAGGCCGCCGATGTGCGCGTCGAGACTGTTGAGGGCGAGAAGTCCGGGGACGAGGCCACGGAGGCCTAGCTCGGCCGCAAGTACATGAAGTGACTTGGGGCGCCGGCGGGAAACCGCAGGCGCCCCGTCGCTATGAAGGCCGGCAATCAAGGGCGTCGGGCGGGTCTCACCACGACCTCGTGGCGCCCCGGAGCCTGGCATGAAGGGGCGTGCGCTGAATGCTCACGATGGACCAACTGACAAGGATGCGCGTCTACGTTCCGCGCAAGCCGTCGCGCAAGGATGAGAAGAAGGGTGTGCGACCCGAGCCCAAGAAGCTCGGCAAGGTGCATTGCCTGGTCTTCTCTCCGGATAGTCGTCGCGTGGTGGGGCTCATGGTGAAGCGCCCGGACATCGCGGGCATGATCAAGCAGGAGGACCGGTTCCTCGCGCTCGACTCCATCGAGCTGCACGAGGGTGGGCTCGTTTGCGTGCGCGGCGAGGAGAGCTTCGATGTCCCTGCGTGCAGGCGCATGGACATTGACCTGGACCAGTGCATCATTTGGGGCGGTTGTGACGTGGTGACGCAGTCTGGCAAGCCCCTTGGCCATGTGCTGGACGCGCGGTTCTCCGAGGCCGCGGGTGACGTGGACTGCTTCTGCGCGCAGGAGGGTGCAACCGCCACGGCCATCGTGGGCAACTTTGAGATTCCCGCGGCTTGGGTGGTGCGCTATAGCGCCGGCAAGATGATCGTGCGCGACGAAGCCGCAACGTTGCAGCCATCTGGTGGGTTGGCCGGCAAGGCCGGCGAGGGCTACGCGGCCGCGAAGGAGGGCGCCAAGAAGGCGGCCGAGAAGGCAGGCGCGGCGGCCACCGTCGCCGTGGACAAGGGCAGCCACGGGCTTGGGCGCATGATTGGCAAGGCTCGCCAGGGCGCGCGGCGGATGGCGTCGGACTTCAATGAGGGCGCGGGTAACGATAAGGCTTCGGCGGCCACGGCGGCCGTGCCTGGGAAGTCCGACGGCGCCCGTAAGGGCGTGGCGTCCGGGAAGCCTTCGGCTGGAGGCTCCCCCGCAGCCCGCGGTGGAAGCTCCGCAAAGAAATCCTCCACTGGCAGAAACAAGGTGGCGACCAAGGGTTCCGTTGCCGATAATGGGCAGAAGGCCGCGAGGGCGGTAGGAGAGCAGCTCGGTAAGACCAAGGGCATGTTCTCCAGCTTCCTGAGCGAGTTCAAGGACGCGAGCAAGTAGGGTCACCCGGCGCGAGCGAAGGCTCCTGCGGCGCCGGAGAGCGTTCGGACCTGCTCGGCTGGCCGGAACCTGGGCCGGCTGGCTTCCGCGCCCACGCCAGGACCCCAACCTCCGCCTGCAAGAACGTACCTCAAACACACCACGCTGACCTGCGGTGCCGTGGCGCGCCGCTCGTCTCGCAGCAGAAACGAATGGATTGAGATGGCTCGGAACGACAACCGCTACGCTCCCAATTCCGGGAACGACCGCTACAGCTATCGAGACTCGTACACCCCGGCGAACAGGCCCATGGCGAACGGCCACCGCGCGCCGGCCCATCCTGTGGCGCATCGTCGTCGCGAGGCCCCGTACGGCCAGGATGCCGTGCGCAGCGAGTCCTTCGACGCGAGCTCCCTGCGGCCCACCCCGCGCGCGGTCCATCAGGGGCGCGACTACCGCGAGCGACCGGAGCAGATGCGTCGCCGTCGGGCGGCGGTCGAGCGTTCCGAGCAGTTTGATGCGCCGCGACGCTCCTCGAGCGAACGTCCTCGCAGCGATGCCTATGGGGAGGGCCGTGAGCGCGCGGGCACCTATCGCTCCCGCCGCGATACCGCCTATCGTCCGGATTCGACCCTCGAGCACCCCGTGAGGCGCCCGCTTGCCCGTGGCGGCTCCAAGCCCCGCAGCCCGCGCGGCGCAGGCCTGCCTCTGCCACAGATGGGCGGCGGCCTGGGCGGCGTGTCGACGCAGCCCGTGCGTCCCGCGCTCGACGGTGGCTCCCGCAGGCGTGACACAGGTGTGACCACCGCGATCATCGGCATCTGCGTGGTGGCTGCCATCGTCATCGTGGGCATCCTCATGTGGACCAACCGCACCGTCACCATCACACTTAACGGCAGCTCTACGAGCATGCGTGTGGGCACCACCATCGACCAGGTCATTCAGGAGAAGGGTCTTGCGCCCACCGCCGGCAACCTCATCTCGGTCTCGGGCAACAAGCTGCAGGATGGCGCGGGCTATCCCTACATCGCCAAGCTCGGTGGCAACGAGCTGGACGGCGCGGGCACGGCCGCCTATCGCGTGGCCGACGGCGACGACCTCTCCATCGAGGACGGCCGTGACCGCACCGAGGACTATGACGTGCAGGTGGTGGACGACCAGCCGCAGCTCGAGATGGGCGGTGATGCCTGGGGAAACCTGAGCTACATCTCCCAGTGGCCCAAGGCCGGCAAGTATGAGATGCGCACTGGCAAGCAGTCTGGCGAGACGGCCCGCGGCGACACCCTGCAGGAGACGCAGAACGCCGTGGTGAGCATCCACCAGATCAAGCCCACGGACGGTCGCAAGCTCGTGGCGCTCACGTTCGATGACGGCCCGGCGGAGAAGTACACGGAGGCCTACCTGGACATCCTCAACCGGTACGGCATCCACGCCACGTTCTTCAACCTTGGGCAGAGCATCGAGGAGTATCCGGACTTGGCCAAGAAGATCGTGGACCAGGGCAGCGAGGTCATGAGCCACACCTATCAGCACCAGCAGCTTTCCAAGCTGGACGCATCGGCGCTGCAGAGCGAGTTCTCGAACGCCTTCTCCATGATCAAGGAGAAGACCGGGGTTGACACCACGGCCTTCCGCCCGCCGTACGGCGACTTCAAGGAGAGCACGTGGCTGAACTCCGGCGGCCTCGCCAGCGTGTCGGTGCTGTGGAACCAGGATTCGCTGGACTGGAAGCGCCCAGGCGTGGACGTCATTGTGAAGAACTCTGAGAAGAGCGTTACGTCTGGCAGCATCATCCTCATGCACGACGGTGGCGGCAACCGCGACCAGGACGTCGAGGCCCTGCCGCGCATCATCCAGGACCTGCAGGGGCAGGGCTATGAGTTTGTGACCGTGACGGAGCTCATGAAGTCTGACAACACGATTCCCGAGGACATCGCGAACGGCGACGCGCAGATGCCAGACGACTCCGTGTGGCCCACGCAGATTGTGCAGAAGGACGAGACGAGCTCGTCTTCGACGACAACCACTGCGGCAACGACGTCGAGCAAGTAGGCTTTTAGCCGATATTGCTTGGTCCCACCCGGAAGGCCCCGCCAGCGCGCACCACCGCGCCGCCGCCGGCGCCAAGGAAACCCGCCGGCAAGATAAACGGGTGCTTGCGCAGAAAAGATGCGCACCATAACACCTTGTTTGGGCGAGAACCTATGTGCACCGAGGATGTGGCTACCATCTGGAGCACATGCGGAGCCACGAGGCCCGAGCGGGCGCACGGGCGAGCGGCGCCGTGCGCATGAGCGGCGCCAGCTCCGTGTTCGAGGCAATTCCGGAGAGGGGCTAGCCATGCTGTTCGAAGCCGCCGGCTACTCGTGCGTGGGTACCACGCGCGATTCCAACCAGGACAGCTTTGCCATCAAGGTCGCCACAACCGAGCTCGGAGACGTTGCCCTTGTGGCCGTTGCCGACGGCATGGGAGGTCTCGACCACGGCGAGCTGGCATCGGCCGAGGTCATCCGCATGCTTTCATACTGGTTCGACCACAAGCTTCCGGATGCGCTGGAGACCATGGGATTCTCGGACGCGGGCTTTGAGCGCCTTGTGGACGGCCAGTGGGCGGGCCTTATCCGAGACATGAATATGGACCTCATCCGCCGCAGCATGGCGGCCCACATGAACATGGGCACCACGCTCACGGCGATGCTGTTGGTGGGCGGCCGCTACACGGTGGCTCACGTGGGCGACACACGCGCCTACGAGATTGACGCCGACGTCCCCAGGCAGATCACGGAGGACCAGACCTTCGTGAAGCGCGAGGTGGATGCCGGAAGGATGACGCCCGAGGAGGCGCTCGTGCATCCCCGCCGCAACGTCTTGCTGCAGTGCCTCGGCTCCACGAAGGAGGTTGTGCCCGCGTTCTACCACGGCGCGGTGAGGCCCGGGTCTACGTACCTGCTGTGCTCGGACGGCTTCCGTCACGTGCTCACGGAGGGCGAGCTGCAGCGCCGCCTGGGTCCCGCCGTGCTTGACGAGGCGGCGTGGGAGGCCGAGCGCACGCGTCCCGGCTTTGCCAAGGCCGAGCTCAAGGAGCTCGAGGCCGAGGAGGCCGACGGCTTCCCGAAGGGCAGCGTAACCGAGGCGCTCAAGGACGCCGCCCAGCTCGTCATGGACCGCAAGGAAGCGGATAACATCACGGCCGTGGTGTTGCGCGCCCAGAAGGAGGGTACGCGCTGATGACCAAGAAGATAGCTCCGAGGAAGGCCTCGTCCATCGATGCCCGGCGCGTGAAGGTGGGCGACGTTATCAAGGGTAAGTACCAGGTGCTGCAGCTTATTGGCCGCGGCGGAATGAGTCGCGTGTACCTGGCCATGGACCTGGACCTTGCCAACAAGCAGTGGGCCATCAAGGAGGTGGATCGCAACGCCTGCGACCCCACCGGCCGGCCCATGGAGCAGTCGCTTGCCAGGGAGGCCAACCTCCTCGCCAGGTTCGACCACCCCAACATCGTGCGTATCGTGGACACGGTGGAGACGCCAGACTTCATCTACGTGGTCATGGACCATGTGGAGGGCGAGCCGCTCGACCAGGTGGTACGGCACGAGGGCCTGCAGGCGGAGGAGGACGTGCAGCACTGGATGCTGCAGGTTTGTGATGCCCTGGCATATCTCCACAGGCAGAACCCGCCGGTGATCTACCGAGACATGAAGCCGACGAATATCATGCTGCACCCAGACGGCTACGTGAAGCTCATCGACTTTGGCGTGGCGCGCGAGTGCCGCGACAAGGCGCGCAGGGACACGATCGCCTTTGGCACCACGGGCTATGCCGCGCCCGAGCAGTACGGCAAGGCCCAGACGGATGCCCGAACAGACATCTACGGCATCGGCGCCACGATGTGGCACCTGCTCGCCGGCCAGGCGCCTCCCGTTGAGTTTCCGCTGCCAGACGTGCGAACCAAGAACCCCAATGTCAGCGAGGGCTTTGCCGAGGTCATCATCCCCAAGTGCTGCCAGCTCGACCGCGGCCGGCGCTACCAGAGTACCGAGGAACTTGCCGCCGATCTGGAGATATATGACGAGCTCACGCGCGAGTACCGCGAGAGGCGGGCCAAGAAGGTGCGGGCTTTCGCGGCCACGGCCATCGCGGGAGTCCTGTGCCTGGGCCTGGGCTTTGGCTGCCTGGGTGCGCGCGAGCTCTCCATCTCGCACAACTTCGACAACCAGATGACCACCGCCGCGGGCCTCGTGCACTCCGACACCGCACGGGCCGAGCAGGCCTACCTGGGCGCCATCGCCTACCGCCCGGCGAACGTCGATGCCTACGAGGGCCTCATCGAGTGCTACAAGGTGGACAACAAGTTCACCACCGAGGAGGCGTCGCAGTTCAACGACGCGTACCAGAAGAACATCGGCGAGCTCAGGGGCTCGAGGCGCTATGCCGAGCTGGAGTATGAGATTGGCCGCCTGTACTGGTACTTCTACGACTACGGCGAGTCAAGCGGAGACGTGGACAGCAACCGCGCCACGCGCGTCAAGGCCTCGGCAGACCACTTCAAGGCGGCCGTCGCAGACGCCAACTTCGACAAGGTGGAGAAGGCCAAGATCTACGACGGCGTCGCGTCGTTCACGACCAACATCGCCACGGCGGTGAAGACCGACGACGACAGCGACGAGATGTATCGCCAGTACTGGGACAACCTCATGAGTCTGGCCCAGCTGGCAGATGGCGAGTCCAACGAGACCATCCGCCTGGATAGCTACGCGCTCGTCACCAACGGCATCGAGACCTACATGGACAAGTTCATGGACACGGGGGTTACCAAGGACGAGGCACAGACGCTCTACCAGGCGTTTTGCGACGGGCTGACGGGCATGCGCCCCAAGGACTCCGACGCCGAACAGCGCCGGCAGAACACGCTCTCGCGTCTTGAGAACGAGGCGCGGCGCAAGATCACGGCGGTCTACTCGAACGCGCTGGTGGGTCAGAACTCGAGCGCAATCGCGCCCGCCACGGCCGACGGACAGAACTAGGAAGAGGACGGAGCCATGGAACGCGCGTTTACGCTCGTTGCGATCGTCGCCTTCGTGGCGGGGGCAACCCTGCTGGTGGCCTCTGCCGTGGTGTTCGTGCGTCTGAACGTGGCGGACGCCATCCGATTCCTGCGTGGCCGGCGCCACGGTGCCAGGCCCGAGCGCAGCCGCAGGCTGCACCCGGCGTCTCGTGCCCGCTACGGCGAGGTGCACGGCCGCGCCACGGCGTTGCCGACTGCCTGCGCTACCGCACCGTCTGGCCCGGCCATGCGCGCCGTGGTGTCTGGCGCCGCCAACGACGCCCCCACCACCGTGGTGGGCGCCGACATGTCCTCGGACGACTGCCCCACCAGCGTCGTGGCGCTGCTGGAGCAGATGGCCCGCGCCGCCACCGAGAAGCCGCAAGCGAGCGAGGCGGACGAGGCTGAAGAGGCCGATGCCGAGGTCTCGGCGGGCGACGAGAAATCCGAGCAGCTCGCGGATGAGTCCGAGGGTGCTGGAGCCGTGGCCGAGGATGAGGCCGAGCGCCCAACCGCCGCGCTGGCCTCCGACGAGGGGGACTCGGAGCGTCAGACGGAATCTCTTGGGGCGCCTACTGACGAGAGCGCGGGTGGAGAACCCGCAGGTACAAAGCCTGAAACTGAGCAAAATCACGCAATCGCCCAAAAAGTTGCGCAGCATGAAGGGGTCGATTTCCGCTTTACTCTTAAGCAGGATGTGGTAGTCGCTCACGTGCAGGGGGCACGCGGTCGAGGGTGAGGGGGTCAGAGAATGCGCAGGTACACGATGTTTTCCAGCTGCGCGCGGCGTCCGCTCGCGCTGTTCATGACGGCGGTGCTCGCCGTCTCCAGCATGCCCATGCTCCCGTTTGCCGAGGCGGTGGCCATCGCCGAGGAGCAGGATGCCAAGCCGGCCGCCGCGGTCAACAATGCCTCGGTAAACGTGGGCTGGAACTTTTCGGACGCTGCGAGCATCACCTTCGACACGCACCCTCAGGCGGACGGCTCCCTCAAGATCAGCGCGGACAGGATCCGCGAACTTGTGGGCAATACCGACGAGGTGAAGAAGGCCCTTACCTACAACGGCACGGGCACGGTGCCCGATGCTGGGGCGTCATCCTCTGGCCCCGCGTCGTCCTCGTCTGCCCAGGGCGGCTACGGCACGGCAGCGACGGCCTCTGCCGCTACCACGGGTGCGGCGGGCAAGGCCCAGGACCAGAGCGCCGTCACCTCGGCGGTCGATGCCAAGCTGGCCCTCATGCTCAGGCTGTTGCGCGGCGAGCAGGTGCAGGATTCCGAGCTCACCGACTCTGGCGACAAGGATCTCAGGACCCAGCTCAAGCTCGACGCCAGCAGGGAGCTCGTGAAGGACTCCCTCAAGCTCGAGAAGGACGACAAGGGCGTCTTTGAGGTCACAGGCAAGGTGGCGGGCGTGGATGCGGAGCTCACCTCGCCCAACCAGGCCATCAAGGTGACCAAGAATGACGATGGTGGCTTCATGGTATCTGCCGGAAGCGATGTCAAGGACGTGAAGCTCACCCTCAAGGTGAAGGGCGTCTCGTACAAGTACCAGTTCTCCTATAGCTACCAGCTGCAGGAAAAGGCCTCCACGCCGAGCACCAGATGGCCCTGGGCCACCGCGCCTTCGGCAGACGCGGCCACCACGGGTGCCCCCACCGACGCCGCCGCGACCGACGCCGCCGCGACCGACGCCGCTACTACGGCCGCCATCGCTGTCGCTCCCACGACGGAGAAGAGCACGTATCCCAAGCAGAAGGACGAGGCCAAGAAGCAGCACTGCCAGGACGCCAAGGACAAGCTTGGTCCCGCCTCCGGGCAGGACGCGCTCGTGACGCTCACGAGCGGCGCCGTCTCTGCCGTGGACTATTGGGCGGACCTGAGCATCCCCACCACCGCCACCATCGACGGTCCACTCACCTATGGCGACGACGGCAAGGACTACGAGGTTGCCGTGCTGGATAGGGCGGGACTCAAGGGCACCGTCACCACCGACAGCCCAGACAACTACACGGTGGGCGACTCCGTGAGCGAGTCTGCTGGCGACAATGGCGCCTCCGTCTACAAGGTGAACGTGAAGCCCGGGCGCCACACCAAAGACGGCGACAGGCATACCCTCACGATTACCTGGCAGTATCCCAATGGCGACCAGGTGGGCGGCTCTGCCGGCACCACCACGGTCTCCCTGCCGGACGTCGAGCGCAAGAAGATTGACCTCTCGACCCTCCAGCTCACGGACCTTCCGTACAAGATGCCGGCAGACCAGGCATCCGCCATCCGCGATAGGCTTAACTCGTTCATCAACGAGCGGGCCACTGCGGCGGGCAGCTCGCTCGAGAGCTTCTACGGCTCCGTTGACTTCATGGACGACGATGCCAAGGAGCAGTACCTCGCCGGCGTGACCACCGGCGTGGACATCGTGAAGAACGACCTGCTCACCTACACTGAGCACGACCCCAACGCCGATGCGGACTTTGAGGTTGTGGGCAAGCCGGGCGCCATTACGGTGAAGGCCGCCGACAGCCGCGACTGGAAGGACGACCCCGAGGCGGGCCAGCTCTACATCATGGGCAATGGCCTCGCGGGCACCGGCTCGGGCGAGGTCAAGGTCACGGCGGACAACCGCGACAGCCTTTGGCTCAACGGCACGCGTGAGCCGGAGCTGAAGTTCGACGGCTCGGGCGTCATCGCCAAGGCGGCGGACAATGCTGCCGGCACGATTCAGCTGGATGAGGGCACGTTTGACGGGGCGGGGCGGTCACTTGCGCCGTCGCATAGCGCCGCCGGCGCCCAGAGCCAGGACAGCAAGATCTTCATCAAGGGCGATGACGGCGTCATCAGAACCGTGACGGGCGTGCGCTTCATGTACGACTCCGTCATGCCGACGCTCAAGACGCTCAGCGTGGATGGCAAAAACGATAAGAAGTACGGCACCAATCTGGGCGCCGAGGGCTTCGATGTCACCTTTGTGCCGAGCGACGTCAACTCGGGCGTCTACGATGACTCCGTGTCTGCCGAGTACAGCGGTCGCTCCCTCTCTCGCGGTCAGATGAATCCGACGCCGCTCGGCGACAGCCTCACGCTCTATGGCTTCAACATCGGGGGCGACCAGAAGGTCGATGCCAACAGCATCAAGGTGCGCGTCACGGACAACGCGGGCAACCAGAAGGATTTCAACAAGGGGGATTCCAACATTCCCGCCGACGTTTTGACGCTCGTCTCCATGGCCACGCGCCCCACGCTCACCAAGAGCTGGAGCAACAATACGGTCTTTAACGGCCGCTACTTCAACGCGAATCGCACTCTCACGCTCACCGTGAGCTTCAAGTACTTCGCGGACGAGCAGCAGTACGCCAGCACGCTCAAGAGCTCCACCGTGGCCACCATCATGCGCGATGGTCAGGTCTTCAAGACCGTTGACGTTACGGACGATGGCTGGACCAACGTGGGCGGTGACAACTGGAGCATTACCGTCACCCTCAGCGAGGACGGCGACTACGAGCTGCGCGACGTGCACTTCTACGATCTCATCGACCGTGAGGCCACACTCGACGGCGACTCGTTCGTCATCGACAAGACGGCGCCCGCCATGCAGGTGGCCTTCGACAACAACGACGTGCACAACGGCAAGTACTACAAGGCTGCCCGTACCGCAACAATCTCCGTCACCGAGAAGAACTTCTTGCCCGACATGGTGCGCATCTTCACCACGGCCAACTCCGGCAACGGCACCGACGTGGGCCAGACCATCATCTCCGGCTGGACCACGAACGGCGACTTCCATACGGCGCGCGTGACCTTCCCAGGTCAGGGCATCTACACGCTCTCCATCTCCGGTCAGGACCTCGCCACCAACAGGATGACCCCCTATGCGAGCCCGGAGTTTGTGGTGGATACCATCAAGCCCCAGCTCAAGATTGACGGGGTGGAGAACCGTCAGGCGTACTCGGGCGACATGGCCCCCTCCGCCACCGTCCATGACACGAACCTTGCCGAGGAGTCTACGATTCAGGTCACCAAGGTGAGCCACCCCATGGACGCCGATGACGAGAATCCCTACACGACGGAGCCCTCCAGGTCACAGACGGACATGTCCGTTGCCTACGCGAACCCGTCTGCCACCAAGGGGCACGACGGTGTCTACACCCTCACGGTGCAGGCGGTGGACCTTGCGGGCAACGTTGAGTCGCAGGCCGTCTCGTGGTCCATCAACCGATTTGGCTCCACCTACGTGCTCTCCGATGACACGAACAAGATGGTCGACGAGTACCTGCAGCCCGACGCCGTCTCGGACGTGATGGTTACCGAGATCAACCCCTCGGGTCTCATCGAGACGCAGACCGCGGTGGAGCTCACGCGCGACACGGAGAACGTGACCCTCAACAAGGATGAGAACTACACCGCGAGCGTGGACTCCAGCTCCGGGTGGTACGAGTACACCTACCAGGTGAAGAGCGATAACTTCAACAAGCAGGACGGCACCTATCGCCTGCTGTTCCATTCCAAGGACGTGGCCGGCAACTCTTCTGAGAACACGGGCATGGGTAGGGGCGTCGACGGAGAGTCCACAGCCGAGGTGACCTTTGCCGTTGATGGCACGAAGCCCCTCGCGAGCTTCGTGGACCTCTCCAGCGGCGGGCGCTACGCGGAGGCCACGCACAAGGCGCTCGTGAACTTTGAGGACAACATCAAGCTCGACCATGCCGTCATCAAGGTGAACGGCACGACCTACGCCGAGCTCAACGCGAACCAGCTGGTCGCAAGCGGCACGCACGAGATCGACCTCAACGACAGCGCCACGCCGCAGGAGGTTTCCGTGGTGGTGTACGACGCCGCCGGCAATGCCTCCGACGAGATCAAGGCCACCAACGTGCTTGTGACCACCGACCCGCTGACGCTCTGGCTCACCAACACGCAGCTGTTCGTGGCGTCGCTCATTGCGCTGGCTGCCGCCATCGGCGGCGGCGTGCTGCTCGTGGCGCGGCGCACGGCACGCAGAGGATCCGACACGGACAAGTGAGCTTTGGCTCCGCGCCGGCGGTCGGCGTTACCTCGTCTGCGATGTCTGCCAAGCAGCCGGCGCCCGCGCGCTCGGCGCAGAAGCAGCGGGTAAGCCGCCCATTGCGGCCAGCCAGCTGGCCAGCTGACCTCCCAATGAGTCACCTTGCCAGCAGTCTGCCGTCTACTTTGACTCATTTCTCCAACAATAATAAGTTAGCCTACGAGTCACCTTGCCATCCCCTTTGACTCATTTTCCCAACAAGTGGGATGGTCCGCCGGGCCTTTGGTTTGGGACAGCCCAAGCGGGAGGGGTGCCGATTTGTCAGGAAAATGAGTCAAAGTAGACGGCAGGCATCGGGTGGGGCGACTCGCCGGTTGAGGAGGGCTAAGAGTTCGCAAAAATGGGGTCCGTGCGGGTATTGCGGCGTATGACTGTCAGTATTGAGCCACCTAAGCGCACGTGTTGTGCGCCGGAAGGAAGCCTCCGGCATTGCCGGAGAGAGGGGGAGCATATGTTCTGTCCTGAATGTGGAGCGCAGATCGACGAGGGGGGCCGATTCTGCCCCAAGTGCGGCACGGACCTGTGGGCCCGGGGCGCCAAGCCCGAGGCCCCCGTCGCGTCGGCTGCCGACGCGACGACCGCGGCAGTGTCTGGGAATTCGGCGCCGGTTGAGCCCGCCATCGGCGCTTATGTCGCGGCCTCGACGGATGAGGTCGGCCAGCCCACGCAGAAGGTTCCGGCTGCCGGCCAGACGCAGGTGACGCCACCTGCCCAGCCTGCGTACCAGCCGGGTCAGGTTCCGTTCATGCAGCACGCGGCGCAGGTGCCGCCCCAGGGCGATGCGCAGCAGGGTCAGTGGCAGCAGCCGGGCGCTGGCCAGTCGCAGAGCGCCGGAGCTACGGCGCAGCAGCCGGGCGCTGGCCAGTCGCAGAGCGCCGGAGCTACGGCGCAGCAGCCCGGCGCGGCCCAGCAGGCGTCCAATCAGCAGTGGGCCTACGCCCAGCAGCCCAACCAGCAGCGGACGGCCCCGCAGCCGCCCATGCCCTCGGCCCCGGCGCCCCAAGCAGCCAAGGGTTGCCTCGCCCAGGCCTTCGATGACCTGATGCACACCCCCGGTATGCTTGCTCGCGTGATGCAGATTGCCCTCATCCCCGGCCTCATCGCCATCGTCCCGGTCGTTGGTTGGGTCGTCGCTGCCATCATGGGCGTCTGCGTCACGGGCTTCGCCATCGAGTGGGGTCGTAGCCTCGCCCACGGCAGGTCCTTTGACGGCGCCGAGAAGCCGTGGACCACAAAGCGGTTCTCGCTTGGCTTCTTTGCCAGTGCCCTGAGCGTATTCTGGTCGCTGCTCTCGTTCATCCCCGGCCTCATCGTCCAGTTCTTTGCGATTGGCGGAATCGCGGGCCTTGGCATGGGACTTGCTAGGCAGAGCTCGTATGCGAGCCTGTATGGAAGCAGCGCCTACCACAGCTATGCCAGCTCTGCCTCGGCCGCGGCTGGTGGCGTCGTCCTCATCATCTTCCTTGCCTGGCTTGCCAGCTTCGTGCTCTCCATCTTCTTTGGCATGTTCTCCGATGTCTCCGTCATGCACCTTGCGGTGAAGAACCGGGTCGAGTCCGGCTTTGAGCTCAAGGAGATTTGGAACGCCTACAAGCGCGACCTTGGCAAGCTCTTCTGCGCGAGCGTCCTGCCCTCGTTGATCGTCGCCGCTGCGACCACAATCGCGGTCCTGCTCGTGTGGGCCATCTTTGGCGCCATGGCTGCCGCCATGTACCGCATCGCGTTTATCTTCATCCTCATCGCCGTGGCACTGACGGCGGTTGGCATTGCCTGTGCCTATGCCTTCCTCGTGATGCTCAATAATCGTGCTATCGGCTACTGGGCGGCTCGCTACGCACCCGAGTGGACGAATGGGGCCAACAACTAGGCCTCGTCATTAACGCGTGAGTCTTGCGTAGCGCCGCCCTGCGCGGCGTGTCATGTCGTACTACGACAAGAGAAGGGGAACCATGTTCTGTCCTGATTGCGGTTCCCCGTCATCGACGGCGCCAAGTTCTGCCCTGTTTGTGGTGCAAGGCTCGACGGCCATGGTCGGGGTGTCGTTGCCCCCAGTGACCAGTCTGGCACCGCTGCACCCGCAAGCTCTCCTGCATCCTCTGGGACGGGTGCTCCCCGGCCCGCGCCCCAGCCGGGCGCGGGCTACCAGCAACCCGGCGCCTACCAGCAGGCGCCCTCGTATCAACAGCCTGCGTCCCAGCAGAATGCCGCCTTTCAGCAGCAGTTCACGGTGCCCGCGCAGACGGACCGTTCGTTGGTCATGTACATCCTGCTGACCATCGTCACCTGTGGTATCTACGGCCTCTATTTCCAGTGGAAGGTTCTTACGGACTGCGAATGCATGAGCGGCCGGCAATCTTCGACAGACGCTGGCATGCTTGCGCGGTGACGTGCCCGCGTCGTTCCGGCCGACATCATCCACCTCGAGCAACCCTTCTGGCTTGGTCTCTGATTCGGTGAGCTGAGGGTCTGGGCCGAGTCATTTCGTTACGGCCTTGGCGACGCCAACGCGCTTGCGCGCCACTCTCGTGCTCACCCTGTGCGCCGTGCCCGCGGTGGTCTTCATGCTGCAGGGCTGGCTGTCGATGCCGTGGATTGGCAAGGTCGCGGACATGTCGCGCCTGGGCTCCGCCGCCACTGTCGCCGGCTCGCTGTTCCTGAAGGAGTAGGCGGTCGACAGGCGTCGCGTTTGGGCTTTGTTCGCTGCTGGCGCGCCGCTGGAATGGAGCCGCGTGCGGTCGTGAGACTCGACGCCGACGCGTAACCCGGTGTCACTCGCACATACAGCCATTGCCGCGAGGCCTACTCCAGCTGCGTGCGGAGCGGGCCTCGCGCATTCTTTACGTGCACATGAGAACGACGTGACGCTCCCGGGCGCCCGCGTGTGTACAATACCTTCGTTTGGCGCGCGTCCGCTGGGCGCGCGTCTTTGTGCCGGCTCACGCCCGGCCGTTCTGTAGGCAAAGAGAAGGGTCATTGATGAAACCTCGACCTGTGTGTCGATGACCCTGCGTGACGTGTTCCTCGGGCACGCCGTGCGGGGTGTCCGAAAAGTCTGTGTGAGCGGCGTGCCCTCGGGCGGGCCGCCTGGTGGCTGAGCTCTCCTTTTTGCGCGCTGGATACTAGCGCGCTGTTTCTGAGCTACGGGAAGGTCTCCTAGTTTCAGGAAACTTGCAAAAGGGCCTGTCCCCAACCACACGCTCGATGAAGGGGAATGCGAATGATTTATCTGTCCCAGATGCTGGGCAATCCCGTGCTTGATGCCAACGGCGAGAAGATCGGCGTGGTCAACGACCTTGGCATCGCCACGCGCGAGGTCTTTCCGCGCGTTACGTCCCTGGCCTTCCGTGGCCCGGGCAAGACGCCGTTCATGATCAGCTGGCGCAAGTACGTCGAGACGTTCGACGACAACGAGGTCCGCCTCGCCGTCCCAGCTACGGACATTCGCTTCTCCTACCTGCAGCCCAACGAGGTCCTCATCGCGCGAGACCTGCTCAACAAGCAAATCGTCGACACGCGCGGCATGCGCGTCGTACGCGTGAACGACCTCAAGCTCTCTGACACGAGCTCCTCTCAGCTGCGCCTGCTTGGCGCCGAGGTGGGCATGCGTGGCATCCTGCGCGCCCTCTCGCCCAGCTTCGAGAAGCTCGCCCTGCGCATTGGGCACATGTTCGGCCACGAGATGCCCGAGAAGATCATCGCGTGGAACTACATGGACCTCATCGACCGCGACCTCTCCAACGTGAAGCTCTCGGTCTCTCACCAGACGCTCGACGACCTGCACCCGGCCGACGTCGCGGACATCATCGAGCAGCTCGACCCACGCCTGCGCGGCCAGGTGTTTGCCCAGCTCGACGACGCCCAGGCCGCCGAAGCCATGGCCGAGCTCGACGATGACGAGATGGCCACCAAGATCATGGGCGACATGAACGACGTCGACGCGTCGCGCATGCTGTCCGAGATGGACCCGGATGACGCCGCCGAGCTGGTGGGCGAGCTGGACTATGAGAAGGCCGAGAAGCTCCTCTCGCTCATGGGCATCAAGGAACAGCGCGCCGTTCGTCAGCTGCTGGGTTACAAGGACGACACGGCTGGTCGAATTATGACCTCTGAGTTTGTTGCCGTGCCGCGCGAGGCCACGGTGGCCGACGTGGCGGCCCGCATGCGCGAGCTGCCCGAGGACTTTGAGCCGGTCAACTACGTGTACGTCACGGACGAGGCGGGCAAGCTCGCCGGCGTCTGCTCCGTGCGTCGCCTGTTCGTCTCCAGCCCGGACGAGACGCTCGGCAAGCTCGCCGGCGATGACGAGGTTATCTCCGCCAAGCCGGACGACGACCAGGAGGACGTGGCCGAGGACATCGCCAAGTACAACTTGCTGGCCATGCCCGTTGTGGACGAGAAGACCGGCAAGATCCTCGGCATCGTCACGGTTGACGACGCACTCGATGTTCTTGAGGAGGAGCACGAGGAAGACCTGCAGATTGCAGGTGGAAGCTCGGGCGATGCCGGCTCTGACGCCAACTCCGGCGAGCTCGTGCGCTTCGTGCGCCACCAGATGTGGTTCTTCTTCTGGGTGGTGGGCGCGGTTGCGCTGGCCCTGCTGCTGGGGCCATACGACGGCCTTGCGGTCTCGTTTGCCGCGCCGGTGGCACTGCTCGTTGCCGACGAGATGGTCCATTACGTCACGAGCTTCTTCCTCGAGTACGACGAGGACGATGACGACGCTCCGAGCCTGGGCGGCTTTGCCGTGAAGGGCATCGCGCTGGGCGTGCTGTGGGCGGCCATTGTGCTGCTCGTGGTGCTGGGCGCCAACGGCGTGATCAACACGGCCACTGAGGGCTTCGGCGCCATCGTGTTCCAGCTGCTTCGCGGCTTTGAGGCCGTGGCGGTGGCCGTGCTCGCGAGCTTTGTGACCGCGCCCGCCTACCTGGTGGTGCTGCGCCGCCGCGACGACGCGGGCAAGGACACGAGCGGCCTGGTACTCCATGGCGTTGCCCTGTTCGTGGCGCTGGCGGTGTTCATTGCGGTTGCCGGCGTGCTGGCCATGCCGGTCATGGGCTAGGGAGGCGCGCGTGGTGAAGATGATGCACGTGATGTCTGCCTGCCGCTTTGCCGCCGCTGCTCGCGGGGACGGTGATCGGGCATGAGGAGTCTCAAGACCTGGAAGAACCTGCACGGCGTCCACGCCGTGGGAGCCGACGCCACCGTGGGGCCGCGCCCCAAGACCGCCCTTCGAGCCGCCGCGGTGCTTGGCGCCATGGGCCCCGGCCTGCTCACGGCCCTTGCCGGCATGGATGCCGGTGGCGTGGCCACGTTCTCCAACGCCGGCGCCGTCTTTGGGTACGGACAACTGTGGAGCATTCCGGTGATGTGCTTCCTGCTCATCGTGGTACAGGAAACCGCAGCTCGCATGGGGTGCGTGACGGGCAAGGGCTTTGCGGCGCTCATTCGCGAGCAGTTTGGCGTGCGCAAGAGTGCCTTCGCGATGCTGGCGCTCATCGTGAGCAACACCACTGTGACGCTTTCTGAGTTCGCGGGCATTGCGTCTGGCATGCAGCTCTTTGGCGTGCCTACGATCGTGAGCGTGCCCATCGCAGGTATTGCCGTGTGGCTGCTGGGTATGAGCGGCTCGTACAAGCGCATCGAGAAGGTGCTGCTGGCCATTGCGTGCGTGTTTGTGACGTACGTTGCCGCGAGCTTCCTCGTGGGGCCCAACTGGGGCGAGGTCCTGGGCGACACGTTCTTGCCGCACGTCAACATCAGCCCTGCCTACGTGAGCTTGCTGGTGGCCAACATCGGCACCACCATCTCGCCGTACATGATCTTTATGGGCCAGGGCAACGTGGTTGAGAAGAACTGCGACGTGGACGACCTACCATACCAGCGAATCGATACCGTGAGCGGCGCCGTGGTGGCACAGCTGATCGCGTTCTTCATTGTGGTGTGCACGGGCAGCGTGCTGCATCCGGCGGGCATCGAGGTCAATTCGGCCGAGGATGCGGCGCGGGCGCTGTCTCCGCTGGCCGGCCAGTATGCCGAGGTTTTGTTTGGCGCGGGCCTCGTGGGCGCGAGCTTCCTTGCCGCCTGCGTGCTGCCGGGCATCACGTCTAGCGCGGTGTGCGAGGCCTTTGGCTGGGAGCGCGGCCAGGACAAGAGCTGGGCCGAGGCGCCGGTGTATCGCGGCATGACGACGACAATCACGCTGCTCTCCGCCGCGGTGGTGCTCGTGCCCAACGTCGACCTGTTCGGGATCATGATGCTGGCGCAGGTCATCAATGGCGTGCTGCTGCCGGTGCTGCTCGTGTTCATGGTGCGCATCGCTGACGACAAGCACGTGATGGGCGCCTACGCCAACTCGCACGCGTGGACGGTGCTTACTTGGTTCATCGTGGTTGTGGTGGTCGTGCTGACTGCGGTGATGTTCGTGCTGCAGGCGCTGGGGTACTAGCGGGCGCGGATTATGGCTCGCCCTTTTACGGTTTCGTGCTGCGGGCGCTGGGATGCTAGTGACGGCTCCCGGTCTTCGGCGGAGATGTCCCTTGTTTAATTATTACGACTGTGAAGCGGGTTTTCGGGGTCTGTTGAGTAGTGGTGTAAGGGCGCGCTTCGTTTACCTGCGGGTTTCCAAAGGGGTATACATGGACATCCCCGAAAAGTAACTACACAATCGTAAAAATTAAACAAGGGACTCACGAGCGGCCCCGGGCGTTGCCGCCCGGGGCCGTCATATTGAGCCCCGCCCTTGAGCCCCGCCCTTGAGCCCTCGGCTTTGAACTCTCCGGATTAAGGCCTACGCATTGGGTCCTCCGCCTTGAGTCCAGATCTGCTGGAGACGATTGCGGGGGGGGGGGGCGGCCGCTGAGCTCTCCGGCGCTTAGGGCCGCCGCCTTGGCTCGGTAGCTACTCATCGGCGAGCAAGATCTCCTCCACCAGTTTGCAGGCATCCTCCACACATCCGGGGCAGGGGCGCAGGGGGCCATGGTCGGTGCCGACACCCTTGAGCTCCCGGCATTGCGTGGAGCCATTCATCTCGTGGAACCGCTCGAGGATTTGGCGCGAAATCTTGTAGGTGCTGCCTTTGGTGCCTGGGTGGTCCATGTTGCCGTCACTATTGGCCAGACCCACAAGGAAGCAGGCACCCGTGAGCGCGCCACAGGTGCCTTCCATGCCGCCCATGCCCAAGCCAAAGCCCTCCGTGGCACGGAATACGTCCTGCTCGCTCATGCTAAACAGGTCGGCATAGGTGCAAGCAACAGCCTGCGCGCAGTTGTACCCAGCCCGATGCCGCTCGTGTGCCGCCTCGACGCGTGATTCCATCTGATTCCTCTCGCTGTAAGACCCGATCCCGACGGGAATGTGCCGTCCGGTACGGCAACGGTGACGCTGTCGTACTGGCTCGTCCGGTCTCCGCCGGGCGCCTTTCATCCTACAGCTCGATGGTGTCGATGCCCCCTGTCTCGAAGCGACGGCGAAGCTCCTCGATGATGGGAATGCCGGCGCTGCAGCCGATGCGCGTGGCGCCGGCCCGCGCCATGTCGAGGAAGGTGTCGGCGTCGCGGATGCCGCCGGCGGCCTTGACCTGCACCTCGGTCGGCACGTGCTCGCGCATGAGGCGCACGTCGGCCACGGTGGCGCCGCCGGTGGAGAAGCCCGTCGAGGTCTTGACGTAGTCCGACCTCACCTCGCTCGCCGTGCGGCACAGCCCCAGCTTCCCGTCCTCGGTGAGCGGGCAGTTCTCGAAGATGACCTTGCAGGGGATGGCCTCGCCGCGGATGCCTCGAACACGGCGTATCGCGGCATGACGACGGCAATCACGCTGCTCTCCGCCGCGGTGGTGCTCGTGCCCAACGTCGACCTGTTCGGGATCATGATGCTGGCGCAGGTCATCAATGGCGTGCTGCAGGCGCAGGGGTGCTAGCGGGCCGGATGTTGGCTGGGGTGGCAGTCGGCAGAAGCCTAGTACCAGCCGAAGTCGGACAGGCAGCGCTCGATGTCGGACTCGAGGGTGCCGAGCTCGATCCCTTGTGACTGAATTGCGGAGGAGTCTAGCCTAAAATCGCGGAAGCGATCCGCGTAGCGGTCGGGATTGGGGAGGATATAGGCCTCGACGTCCTCCCTCCGTGCGATACCGCTCTCCACAAGCTTTTCGCCGATGAGCCTTGCCGCTTCATAGGTGGAAAGGCCGTCCCTCTCGCTCGTGCCGTTGCTGCTGGCGAAGTGGTAGGTGCCGCTCGGTAGCTCGCAAATGGCACCAAACTGTTCCGCGAGGTGCTGCGCATACGTCATGCAGCGCTTTTCGTTCACCGTGAACTTTGTTGGCGTCTTGGTGCGGAGTGCCTTGAGTACGTTGCCGAGAATTCCCGGCGAGGGGTGAACCCCCGGCATCGCCAGGCCAAACATCCAGGAAAGGCGCAGTGTGACATAGTTGCTTGCGTTTGCCCGCAACCACGTATCAACCTCAAGCTTCTGCTGGCCGTAGGCGGTCACGCATGAAGGCTCGGTCCCCTCGTTAAAGGGGCCCGGGACGGTTTTGCCGTTATACAGCTGCTCGGTCGAGATGAAGATCATACGTCGGCCGAGGTCCTGGCAGGCGCGGGCGATGGCGATGGCGGAGTCGCAGCTAACGAGGTGCGTTCTCTCCGGATCGTTCTCGCAGTCTGCTGTCGTAGCGTTGGCGGCCATGTGGAGCATGAGGTCGAAGTCGAGATCGCGGACGTATGTCTCAACGCTTTCTGGCTTGAGGTAATCGACGTCGCGGCGGCTGATGGGGACGAACTCGAACGAGTCTCCGTTGTAGATTTGGATGAGACTGGCAAGGTACCCGCCTGCCCCCGTGATCGCAACGCGCATATTGACTCCTCTGTGATGTCCGGATAGAGCGATGCGGGGCGCGAGAAATGCCCGCGCCCCGCCAGCAGCTTACAGCTCGATGGAGTCGATCCCCCGCTCCTCGAAGCGGCGGCGAAGCTCCTCGATGATGGGAATGCCGGCGCTGCAGCCGATCCTCGTTGCGCCGGCCCGCACCATGTCGAGGAAGGTGTCGGCGTCGCGGATGCCGCCGGCTGCCTTGACCTGCACCTCGGCCGGCACGTGCTCGCGCATGAGCTTAACGTCGGCGACGGTGGCGCCGCCGGTGGAGAAGCCCGTGGAGGTCTTGACGTAGTCCGGCTTGACCTCGCTCGCCACGCGGCACAGCCCCAGCTTCTCGTCCTCCGTGAGCAGGCAGTTCTCGAAAATGACCTTGCAGGGGATGGCCTCTTCGCGGTCCTCGCTGGCCTCGCGGCAGACGGCCACGACCTGGCGCATCTCGTCGGTCACGTAGTCCCAATTACCGGCTTTGACCTCGGTGAGGTTCACGACGTAGTCAATCTCCGTGGCGCCGTTGGCAATGGCGTCCTGCGTCTCGAAGACCTTAGCCGCGATGCTAGTCTGCCCGAGCGGGAACGAGATGGCAGCACCCACGTGTATGTCCGTTCCTGCGAGCAGCGCAGCGCAGCGGGCGCTCTGGCCGGAGTTGATGGCCACCATCTTGAAGTGGTAGCGCCTCGCCTCGTCGCAGAGCTTCTCCATGTCTGCTTCGGTGGCGTCTGGGTGCAGATTGGTGTGGTCAATGAGTCTGGCGAGGTAATCGAGGGTATAGCGTCTGGTCATATGGGGCTCCTATCATCCGTGTTTGCCCTCCACAACATAGCCTCATGATAGTTCTCAATACGGAAGTGCAAATATGTAATCATTTCAGGTCTGCAGATTTGTTCGACCGCCGGCTGGCGTATATATACCGCTCAAGGAAATACGGGAAACTTGTGAAAAAGGCGTCTAGACCTATGAAGAAAAAGCGGATAGGATGCCCACTAGTAACTGACATATAGCCAAATAAAAAATATGTTAGGTACAAGAGCGAAGATATGGTCTGAATAGGCTATTCAGCCACCTCAATAAGTCACAAGAAGTGAAACAGTGAGAGGAACGGTATGAACATCCTGCTTGTATCTCATGGGCAGCTCTGCATTGGCGTTAATGATGCGTTTCACATGTTTGCGCCGACGGCCGAGAACGTCCACGCCGTGAGTCTTACTAACGATGGTGGGGTTGAAGCGTTTCGTGTGGCTCTTGATGAGGCTCTCAAATCCCTTCTCGAGAAGGGAGATGTTCTTATCATCGCCGATCTTAAGGGTGGAACTCCCTACAACGAGAGCTACCTGCATTTCCTTGAAAATCCCGAGCATATTCGTCTTGCCGCCGGCCTTAACCTTCCGATGCTCATTGAGGCGGGGATTCTCGCAATGTCGGGCGGTGAGCTTAACCAGGTGTATGAGACAGCGTTAACCGCGGGTTCTGCTGGCGTTATCGGTAGCGATTTGCCCGAAGAAAGCTCGGATGAAGAAGACGATTTGTTTTAGCGAAAGGGAGAGAAAGATGGCAATCACGCTCGCTAGGATTGACGATCGTGTTATCCACGGTCAGACGGTTACTCGATGGGCCGCAAGCCGTCCGTGCAACGCAATCCTTGTAATTAGCGACAAGGTGGCGGCTGACGAACTGCGCAAGAAGGTTCTTAAGGCTGCTGCGGGCGCTCTTAAACTGGGGATTTACACAGTTGAGCAGGGGGTTGCCGCACTCGAGAAGGCCAAGTCCTCCCCAAAGAGCTTCTTTATTATTTCCGATTCTGTGGAAGAGTTCGCAAATCTCAAGCGCAAAGGCGGAGACTTCGGCGACGTCCTGAATGTCGGCAATCTTAGTGGCACGCGCGAGGGCACAAAAAACCTCGGACACGCTGTTTGCATAACGGACGAGGATGTTTCGGCTTTCGACTATCTCGAATCCCAGGGTGTGAAGCTGCAGTTTCAGATGACGCCCGAGGACGGTGTGAAGACCTGGGCTGATTACAAGGCGAAGTACGAATCGGCTTAGCAAGTTGGGTGCAGTCGGCCGGAGTGGTCCGACCGTAGGCGTAAGAAAGGAAGGGTCGTATGGGAAGCTTGTTTATCCCGGCGCTTATTTGCGGAATTTTCTGCTACTTGGGCGCAATCGAGTGCGGCAACCCGCTCGGAACTACGGGAAGTTTCTATTGCCTTGGTCGTCCGCTGGTGGCTGGCCTGATTGTGGGTCTTGCCTTTGGCGATGTGACTGCTGGCGTCCTCTGTGGCGTTGCCGTGCAGGCGGTATTTATCGCCAATCTGTCGACGGGCGGCGCAACTAACTCTGAGATCACGTATGCCTCCTATGGCGGTATCGGCTTGGCCATGGCAACCACCAAGGACCCTGCGGTTGCAGTTACTCTGTCTGTCCTGGTAGGCAATACGTTTGGCCTGATTTTCTACAACCTTCGTATGGCCGGCTACTCGGTGTTTAACAATAAGGCGCAGCAGGCGGCGGAGAATGGCGATACAAAGGGCATCAACCTCTGGCACTTCGTTATTCCCAATATCTGCACGTTCCTTCTCCGTTTCATCCCCGTCTTTGTTGCCATCGTTGCTGGTCAGGGCGTTGTTGATGCCCTGCTTGCCAACGTTCCGGAGATTGTCACGCACATCATTCAGGTTCTTGGTGGAGTTCTTCCCGCCCTTGGCGTCGGCATGCTGATGAATATCGTCATCAAGGAGCCCGTGCATCTGATTTTCTTCCTGTTTGGTTTCATCCTGCTTGCTTTTGCAAAGCTCGACACCATTCCCGTCGTATTTATCTCTCTGGTCGTTTGCTACATCGTTTACATCGCTTCTGGCAAGGCACCTGCTGCTCCTGCGGCGGAAGCCTCTGCATCCAATGACGCAACGTATGAAGACGCCGACCTGTTTTAGGAGAGGAGAGTAGAAAATGGCTGACACCAAGACTGAAAAGAAGCACCTTACAAAGCAGGACCTTAACCAACTGTGGTATCGCTGGCAGGTGGGCTGGTTCTCCTCCAGTTCTTACGAGAAGCTCGAGTCCCATGGTTTTGCGTGGTCCTATATCCCGTTTGCGGAAAAGTACTATGCAAATGACCCTGAGGGCAAGAAGCGCCTCCTTACTCGCCATTCGCAGTTCTACAATACCGAGCCCCAGGTCGGTACCCTTATTAACGGTATTGTTGCCTCGCTCGAGGAGGACATCGCTTTTGGCGGTGACGTCCCGGAGGAACTGCCGACGACGGTAAAGACAACCCTGATGGGACCGATTGCGGGTCTCGGCGATTCGATTATCCAGGGCATCATTGTCCCGACTCTGCTTTCCATTGGCATGAGCCTTGCTTCAAACGGTAGCCCCGCGGGTCCGCTGTTCTATATCGTGAGTTGGCTCGTGATTGGAATGGCCCTTTCATACGGCATGTTCCAGTATGGCTACCGCATGGGCCTTGGTGCCATCGACAAGATCGTCGGCGAGGACTCTATGAGGCTGATGGATGCCGTCAACATCCTCGGCATTATCGTTACCGGCACTCTCGCCGCTGGCAAGGTGTCTCTGGCGACGACGATTCAGATTCCTTATGGCGATACCATGGGGGCACTCCAGGATACGCTCGATGGTGTTTTTCCTGGTCTGCTTGCCCTTATCGTGACTCTCCTTACCTGGTGGATGCTCAATAAGAAGGGCTATTCCGCCACTAAGGTGCTCATCATCCAGTGTGTTGCCGTAATCGTGCTTTGTGCCATCGGCGTCTTCTAAAGATTTGTCCTACCTGCCCCGCGCCCGGGGCATCCCATACCTCGTGAGCTGGGGCCCGGTTCCTGCGGAGGGCTCCGGGTCCCAGCTCATGTTTTAGAGGCTCTTGTGGGCGCCCTTTTGCGATTTGTCTTTCAAACCATGAAGGGGTGCGTACATGAATGAGCACACCAACTACCAACACAAAACTAAGTAGGGCTCGCGCTTGAGGCGGGCGGGAGGGAGCGTCATGGAACCGCTGTTCTTTAAGCCCATTCCGTTTAGGACCGTGTGGGGCGGAACGTCGATTAAGCAGTATTACGGCTATGACTGGATGCCCGATGGAACTGGGCAGGCCTGGGCTTTCGCCGACCAGGGTGACAAGTCCAACGTTTGTCAAAATGGCAAATATGCAGGGAGGACGTTTGGCGAACTTTGGCGCGAGCACGGGGAGCTCTTCGGAGATACAAATCGAGATTTTCCTCTCATCATCTCGATGCTTTGCCCTGAGCATGACCTCTCCATTCAGATTCACCCTGATGAGGAGCATGCAAAGGCTGCTGGCTATGCCTACGGGAAAAACGAGGCTTGGTACTTCCTGGAAGCAAAGGAAGACGCGAAAATCGTTTATGGGCAAAACGCAAAAGATGAGGCTGATCTTCGCTCCTATATCGATGGCGGGCGTTGGAATGATCTGATTCGTCATCTCAATGTTCACAAGGATGATTTTGTATACCTTGAGGCGGGCACGCTGCATGCGTGTTGCGGTGGGGTTATCGCTTATGAGGTCCAGCAGTCCACCGATGTTACCTACCGCTTCTATGACTACGACCGGACGGACGACCAGGGGAATAAGCGGGAGCTTCATCTCGAGCAGGCTATCGACTGTATGCACTATGACTCATCTTATAATTACGAGCGTTATCAGGCGTCGGTCGTGGCATATGGAGGCTGCATACGGACGACGTACTACGATTCTCCGTCGTTCCGAATCGAGAGGCTCGTTGTGGATGACGACGCGTACTCGCTTAAGGAGAATACGTACGAGCTCGTAAGCGTGGTGCGAGGCTCGGGCGAGGTCAATGGAGTTCCCATTACCGTGGGCTCGCACTTCCTTGTTCCGAAGGATTGCGAAGCCGTTATTTCAGGAAAAATCACCTGCATGATGACAACCGCATAAGGAGGATTACGATGCTTCTTCTTCCTTCCATGATGTGCGCCGACTTCTCTCGACTTGGTGAGGAGGTCGACGAACTGTGCGCTGCGGGGGCAGACGGCTTCCATCTTGATGTTATGGACAGTCATTTTGTCCCGAATTTTGGACTTGGTCTGGGTGACATTGAGACCATTTGCAAGCAATCGACGATTCCGTGTGACGTACATCTTATGGCCGATAACTCGGATGTTCTTATAGAGCTGTTTGCCAAAGCCGGAGTAAAAAACATGTACGTACACCCGGAGGGTGAAAGAACGATCAACTCAACACTTCTGAAAATCGAAAGGCTTGGTGCGCGCCCCGGAATCGTCGTCGACCCAGGCGTGAGCTTTGAGTCGGTTGAGTCATCTCTCCCCGTAGTTGATTACGTATTGGTTATGACTGTCAATCCGGGTTTTGCTGGCCAAAAGTACCTGGATTATTGCTCGCCGAAGATTGCTCAGTTTGCCGAGGCAAAGGAGCGCTACGGCTACAAGGTGATTATCGATGGGGCTTGCTCTCCCGAAGTAATTCAAAACGCAGCCAAGCTTGGCGCGGATGGTGCGGTGCTTGGTACGAACGCTTTGTTTGGTAAGGGCGAGCCGTACGCGGATATTCTTGCAAGGCTGCATGCGAGCTGCTAATTATCTCGTTCCTGTACAGTAGAGGCGGCGTCCGGGTCATCCGGGCGTCCCTTCGTGTGCATCACCGGGATTCTGGTGGGTTAGGCTGGTTGGTATGGGGACGCTTTACATCTCTATCAAAGATGACTTGCTTGCAAAGATTAAGGACGGGACTTATGCCGAGGGCGATGTCATACCGTCCGAAGTTGCGTTGGCAAAAGCCTATGGTGTGAGCCGTCCAACTGTGCGCCAGGCTCTTCATATACTGGCCAACGATGGGTATCTCGATCGGCGTAAGCGACGCGGTACGGTTGTGGCAAATCCAAAGACCACGAGGACTCACGAGGAGATTCCGGAATTTGGGCAGGCGGCAAGTCGTGGCGTTCGCAGCTTTGAGGACGAGATTTCCGACTCGGGCAAAGTCGTTCGCACGGTTCCCGTTGTGGTGAAGCAAGAAGGCGCAAGTGATGAAGTGGCAAAAGTGCTTCATATAGAGCCCGGTGCGGGCGTTTATAAACTCGTGCGGCTTCGCTATGTTGACGAGGTTCCCAATGTGTTCATGGAGAATTACGTTCCGGAATCTCTGTATCCCGAGTTTATTGACGGCGTCGACTTTTCGCGAACTCGCATGTATGCAAGAATGCGCGAACTCGGGCGTCCCGTGAAGCTCGTGCGTCGTCATGTCGACGTTATTGCTGCGGATGCGTCTATATCCATGCTTCTCGATGTGTCGATTGGGGACCCACTATTTCTTTTCCATACCCGCGGTCAGGATGCTCAGGGCAATGTTGTTGAGTACTCTGTTTCGACTTACCGGGGCAATACGAATTCCTTCGAATTCGTGGTTGAGGACCCGGAGTCAGTTCAAGAAAATATAGGAATAGCGCAGACGGGCGAACTGGCGCGTGTGAGCCAGGTTGATGACCTTGGAATCTCGTCGGCGGAGGAGATGCTGGGCTAGTTTGCTGCCGAGCGGTTTTCCTTCTGCAGCTTAATAAGAAACTGGAGTCTGCGCCTAGTGGCGTCGTCCGAGAAGGGTAGCTCCTGTTCCATTTCTGCCAAGTAAGCAGAGCTGTGATTGATTTTGATGTCGTACAGCTTTGTAAGCTCTATTACTGCCTCTTCCGAACCTCTTGCCTGCCCGATTAGCCCGAGCATCTCCTTTGCCTCTTTGCCCATATCATTGGACAGGTAGAACTCAAATGCGCTGGCAAGTAAGGCCGAACGCTGTTCGTCTGTAGCCTTCATGTTTAAGAGCTCTTGGAGCTTATCGCAAGCTTTTTCCGTTTGACCCGCTTGGGCAAAGGCCTTGAACTGCATGTTGCTTCTATTGAAGACGGGGAAGAGGAGCCTGGCATATCTGCTGTTGAGGTAGCCAAGCAACTCGTCAGTACGGTGTTGGTCATAGAGGTGCTGCACATGAGAGAAAGCCTTTTTTCGTACGACCCCGTCCACGATGAAGAGAATGAGAATTGCGGCGATGGGGATGAGGTAAAAAGGGTTCATATAAGTCCTCAGCTATTGGGATGGCCAGTGGACGCGTACGGATTGAGCGAGGGCAGCGTCCCAGATGGCGCTACGACTTTACTGACATCATATACAAAATTGTGGGCCTATTGCGGATATGTAAGTACAAATATGTAACTAGTTTCGTACAATTGGAGTTACACATTGCTACGAAAGTTGGCAATAGGGCTCGATGCCGGCTAGCTGCTACTTTTAACCGGATAGATGTGCCATAACCCCCCCTCGCACTCGGACCCCCAGGGCCGGTGATCTCGTTGCGACGGTGGGCCTGCGATGCGGTAAGGGAAAGAGCAACACGCCCATGGAATCCCTCTATGTCACCATCAAAGATGAACTGCTTAAATTGATTGACTCACATGTCTACAGTGTTGGCTCTCGCATTCCTTCTGAGGATGAGTTGGCAGAGGCCTTTGGGGTGAGCCGTCCGACGGTTCGTAGGGCAGTGCAGATGCTTGTGGATATGGGCCGACTAGAGCGCAGGCCCTATCATGGCACTATTGTTATCGAGCCAAAAATCGAGCAAGGCTATGCGACGGTTCTTCGAAGTTTCAATGACGAGATGCGCGACAACAACAAAGTGCCGAAAACGACGGTCATTCTGGCTCGAAAGGCGCGCGCCGTTGCAGAGGTAGCGCTACGATTGCAAATCTTGGAAGATACGGGCGTGTTTAAGCTCGTGAGGCTGCGCTACGCAGACGACGTTCCGAATGTCGTTGTGGTCAGCTACATACCGCTCGACCTTTATCCGGGGATTACGAGTGTTGATTTCGAAACAACGACGCTTTACGGCTATTTTGAGTCTGTCGGTAATCCTGTCGTACGCGCACACAGGCGCCTTGAAGTGCTTAAGGCCGATAAGAACCTTTCGGCTCTCATTGACGTCCCGTTGGGCGATCCGATTTATCGCTTCACAACGGTGGCATCTACCGAAAGCGGACGCATTGCCGAGTATGCGATTGCAAATTATCGCGGGGAGAGCAATGCGTTCGAATTCGATACGACTTTGACGAGGGTGGGAGAGCTTCGGCGCGAGTCGAGGGATTCTGTCCTGCGAGATGATTTCCAGTCGGCAGCTGGCGAGAGCGTCGGCTAGGCATGCGGCTTCTTTCTGGAAGAAGTCGCATGCCTGGCAGTGGGCTGTGAGGGGCGCGCCTTATTTCCCCTACTTCCTTTTGAAGGCGGATTCGGGTCAGGCATCACGCTTTAGGGTGGTTTCGGTGAATCATGTTGGAAGCGGATTGGTCATATTCAGGCAAAAGCAGCACCCTCCCATCCTGCGCCGCCACCTCGATCACGGCGAATTCGGACGCCTGACTGGCGATGTCGCCTAGATGACCTCGAGTCCCGCCGACCGCACCAGGCCGGCGTCGTCGCTCTCGGGCGCGTCGCAGATGAGTGCGTCGAAGTCCTCGAACGTGGCGAAGCGGTATGTGCCGTAGGTACCAACCTTGCGTGTCTCGCTCACGAGGTAGCTGTGGGCGGCTCGCTCGATGGCCTTGGCCTTCACGAGGCCGTCGTCTGGGTCCAGAGTGATGGCCTCGTGCGACTCGGGGTCGAGCCCCCAGGCGCCAATGAATGCCACCTCGAAGCGGAACCGGCTCAGGCTGTCCACGGCGAGTGGGCCCACGAAGCCGTTGAGCTCGGGGTGCATTGTGCCGCCCGGGCAGATGCCGCGGACGTTGGAGTTGCTCGAGACGGCTGCGAGCACGTCTACCATCGGCGATACCACGGTGCAGGCAATTCCCTCGCGGGCGATGAGGCGCGCCAGGTGCAGGTTGGTGGTGGCGATGTCCAGGAAGATGGTCTGCCCGGGCTTGACGAGCCCAAGGGCCTTGCGGGCGATAATCTGCTTCTCGGTGCTGCCCTGGGAGATTCGGCCGCTCACCTCGCGCGAGGCGGGAACCTCCAGCTTGGTGGCGCCGCCGTAGACGCGGCGGCACTTGCCCTCCACCGAAAGCTGCTTGAGGTCCTTGCGGATGCAGTCCTCCGTGACCTGGAAGCGCTTGGCGAGGTTGGGCACCGCGACGCGGCCGTCGCTCTCGAGAATGTCGAGAATCTTCTGGTGGCGTTCTTCCAGGAACATGCTCAACCTCCTTGGTTGTGCTGCGGTGCGGCGTTGCTCGCGGATGCGGTATCCCGCGGCGGCTGCTTGCGCGTGCGGGCGTTGCCGTGCGGGGACGCCTTGCCTGCGCGTGCGGTGCCGTGCGGGTCGCATCGTTCGCGCGCGACGCGCAATCGCGCGTGGCGAGCAGGCACGAATGACAGGCTGCCGCATGTGACGAGCCGCTGCGCGACTCGCGCGACGTTTTTTAGTCCGGAAAAGTATAGAAGGGAGATGGGAAAAAGTTCCATACCCTCTCGGTAGGTGGCGTGCGGTTTGACGGCGAGGCGCGTGGCTTGACGGGGAGGCACGGGATTGCGCGGTGACGCCGCGGGAGCCGAGGCGGACGTCGCGTTGCATGGCGGCACCGACGAGGTTTCCGCGAGAGTAATGGCGGGCTTGAGGTCAAATCTAGCGAGCTGGGTGTCCGTTCGCGAGCGCGCTAGGTGTTGCGTGCCATGACGTTGTTTAC
>NZ_CAAKON010000042.1 GCF_901212655.1 Olsenella uli
CGTTGCGCGCCCGCCTGCGTTGCGCGCCCGATTGCGTTGCGCGCCCGATTGCGATGTTCGGCCGCCCGTGGGGCGCCCGCTTGCGAGGCGCCTAGCGCCCACGAGCCCTCGCCCGTGCATCCTCAGTCGCGAGCTCTCGGCCCGCGCGTTCTCCGGCGATGCATCTGCTGGTAGCACATTCTCTGGAAGGCCCCCTTGGCCATGTGTCCTTCCAAGCTGTCCACGAATCCGGTCGAATGCGCGGTTGGGGTTGCCGGTTCTGTCGGTTTGTCCGCAAATGTGGCCGGTTGCGAAGGCGGGGCGCGCTGTGACCCCGGTCTGTCCAGAAAGTCGGCCGATTGCCCTGCCGATGACGAAGGACAGCTCGGCCGGGAAACCCCAATCTGAGCCCCGCCGTTATTCGCGCCCAATCTACCTGCGGATTTATGGCCTTTGCATTTTTGGCTGAGGTGCGAAGGGTATGGCGGCGCATATTTGGCCGCCCGCGGAGCGGTTCCGACGTGCCGCAATCACGCGATCGCCCGAGTTTGTGAGCCATGGCGGCCTCTTGCGTGCCTTGAGTACGCAACGGCCGGCATTCGTGGACAGATGCGGCCGGCATTCGTGGACAGATGCGGCGACACGGGCAAGACGGGGGGCGCGAGCCTTTTGCTTGAGTGGCTCAGGCCGCGTCAACTACTTATTCCAGACAGAAGCCGCCTTGGGTTGCCGGCATTCGTGGACAGATGCGGCGACACGGGCAAGACGGGGGCGCGCCTGCAGTCGAGATGCTGGCTCTCGTGAAAAAGGGCTTGGAATGCAGAGGTCGATGGCGCGTCGCAGCCCGAAGAAGGGGACAATACGACCCCAGGCAAGACAAATAGCTTACATAAATGCTGTAAATCCCGGGGTTTGAAGCAAGGCTTCGCCGGCGCCCGTACAGTCCAGACCCTTTTGCACAGAAAAGAATTAAGGGACAACAGGGCTCGTGCTTGCCCGCCTGATTACGCCGCCAGGCACCTCGTATTTCAGGCGGCTGCCACCGCTGCCGGTCATCTCGTGCTTTGTGCTGCCGTCCGCGGCGTTTCCGGGTGCCTCGAACCTCGCGTTGCTCCCGGCGGCGCTGCTAAATGCCCCACGATCCGAGCTGCTCTTGGGGGCGTATCCGGATTCCGCGGGGATTGCATACCCTGCCTGGTTTTGGGGTGCGCACTCTTTCTTGCCCCGGGGCCTGCATGCTGCCTGGTCCTCGGTGCTGCTGGATGAGGGGCTGCCCTTGGCGAGTAGAAGCTCGATAACCCTGCGCGCGATTTCCGCCGTGTCCTGTACGGCCGTGGTGACGCCGCCGTAAAGCACGTGGTTCCAGGCGTAGTCGTCAAAGGTGGCAACGGCGGCGTCCTCGGGCACGGAAAGCCCAAGCGCGTCAAGCGCCTCCACGAGACGCAGAAACACGAGGCCGTTCACGGCGATGAGGCCAGGCTTGCAGGCGCCTCGCTCGCGGAGGTTGCCAGCAAAACCGTGTCTCTCGTGCGCAGTGTCGGCGGCATGGGTGTCGCTGGCGAAATCCTGCATGGCGCCCGCGGCATGGACGTCGCCGGAGACCCCGAGCTCGCCGCGCAGGGCATTCGCCGCCTGCGCGGCGTCCGCGTGCAGCGTCACAACCGCCCCGGGAATGCCGCGCGCCTCAAGCTCCGAGCGAAAGGCGTCCGCTCGGGCGCGGCGCACGCTGCTAGACTCGTCGGCTTCCGTGAACATGAGGAGCCGGGTGCACCCAGCTTCTTCAAGCTCGTCGATGAGCGCGGCTGTGAGCTGGGCGTTATTGGACGTAACAAGAGGAAGCCCCGAGGGGGAGGTGTCTCGGTCGAGCAGCACCACGGGTACGCGCCTGGCAGCCCGGGCGAGGGGGGCCGGGTCCTCGTCGCAGGTGTTGACCACGAGGCCGTCCACACCGGCATCCACGAGGCGCTCGATGGCGGCCGCCTCGCGCGCGGGGTTGTTGCCGCTGGCCGCGGTCATGAGCGAGTAGCCCTGACGCGCCGCCTGGGCGTCCAGCTCCTCGAGCATGGCGCCGGAGTAGGGGTTGCGGATGTCTGCGATGACCACGCCCAGCATGCGCGAGCGGTCTGTGCGGAGGCTGCGGGCGGCATTGCTCGGGCGGTAGCCCGTGCGCTCGATGACGCCGGCGATGCGTTCGCGCGTCTCTGCGCCCATGGCCTCGTAGCGCCCGTTGAGATAGCGCGAGACCGTGGCCGGGCTCACGTTTGCCTCACGTGCGATGTCGCGTATGCGCATGCGTGCCATGGGCCCTCCACAATTGGCCGTCTGACGAAAACAGATTGACTTGGCCTGCCGTTCATGCAGTATACTTCAAGCCGGCTACGAAATCGATTTCGTAGAGCTTGTAAGCTTATTGCAAACGCAGGTTCAAGGAGGTCAAAGGCGTGCGGGAACCCGTGCGCCCACGGGCTCCGCGGAGCCACGACGGGTCACGCGCCGCGCGGGCCCCACGACGGGCCACGCGACGCGCGGGCCCCACAGAAAGGAACGCGTATGGACGCCAGCACGAAGGTCCTCACCTTTGGCGAGATCATGATGCGCCTCTCGCCGCCGGACCACCTCCGCCTCGAGCAGGCCACGAGCTTCGACGCGCGTTACGGCGGCGCCGAAGCCAACACGGCCCTCTCGCTCGCGTACCAGGGCGATAACGCCGCGTACGTCTCCATCGTCCCGGCTAACCGCATCGGCGACTGCGCCCTGCGCTCGCTTGCCATGTATGGCGTCGACACCTCCCGCGTCGTGCGCTCCGGCGACCGCCTTGGCACCTACTACTTCGAGATCGGCGCCTCGCAGCGCGGCAATGGCTGCGTCTATGACCGCAAGTACTCCGCCATCAACCTCGCCCGTCACTCCGATCTCGAGTGGGGTCGCATCCTCGAGGGCGTGGGCATCTTCTACTTCTCCGGCGTGACCCCCGCCATCTCCGACGAGATGGCCCTTGCCTGCAAGGAGGCCCTCGCGGCCGCCCGCGAGCGCGGCATCACCACCGTGTGCGACGTCAACTACCGCGGCAAGATGTGGAGCCCCGAGAAGTCGCAGCAGGTCATGACCGGGCTGCTGCCGCTTGTGGACATCGTGATCGCCAATGACGAGGACGCGCCCGCCGGTCTCGGCGTCACCTGCGTCTCCGGCTCGCTCTCCAACGGCATCGAGGAGCGCGAGGACTACGTGGAGATGGCGCGCCAAATCTGCGCTGGCTACGGCTGCAAGAAGGTTGCCTCCGTGGTCCGTGACATCCAGAGCGTCGAGCGCTCGCAGTGGATGGGCATGCTCTATGACGCCGAGAGCGGCGAGCACTGGTTCAGCCCCGCGCACGACGTGCACGTGCTCGAGGGAGTTGCCGCCGGTGATGCGTTCAACGCCGGCCTGCTCCACGGCCTGCTCCACGGCTACGAGCCGCAGCATGTCATCGACTACGCCATCGCGGCGAGCATCCTCAAGCTCACCATTCGCGGTGACTCCAACCTCGTGACCGAGGCCGAGATCGAGGGCGTCGCCAAGTCTGGCGGCGGCACTCGCGTGGCCCGCTAGCACCGATTCTTCCGCTGCGGCAGGGTGGCCCGCCGCAGCTTGGCCGTCGCGCACACCGCACGCGCGACGCGCCGGCCGCTCCCGCACAGGCGCGGCTGAGCTTCCGCGCCCGGCGCGGGTGCGGCCGCGCTCGTCCGTGTATGCGAGCGCGGCCGCTCACATCAGAACACGCCGCTCGGCACCTGCCGCGGCGGTCTGGCTTTCCAACGAAGGGGAACGCAATGTTCGAGGGTTTCTACAAGAAGCTTGAGGGTCTCGGCATCGTGCCGGTCGTCGTGCTGGAGAAGGTCGAGGACGCCGTGCCGATGGCCGGTGCCCTGCACTCTGCCGGCATGGACTCCGCCGAGGTCACCTTCCGCACCCCGGTTGCCGCCGAGTGCATCAAGGCCATGCACGAGGCTCATCCCGAGATGGCCGTGGGCGCCGGCACCGTCCTCACCGTCGAGCAGGTTGACGAGGCCGTTGCCGCCGGCGCGAGCTTTATCGTGAGCCCGGGCTTCGACGAGGATGTCGTGCGTCACTGCATCGAGCTCAACGTGCCCGTCCTTCCTGGCACCGTGACGCCGTCTGAGGTCACCGCCGCCCGCAAGCTCGGCCTTAAGGTCACCAAGTTCTTCCCGGCCGCGCAGTACGGCGGCCTCAACACGATCAAGGCCCTCTGCGCCCCGTTCGTTGGCCACCGCTTCATGCCCACCGGCGGCGTGAACACCGAGAACGTCGAGGAGTACCTCTCCAGCCCGTCGATTATTGCCTGCGGCGGCACCTGGATGGTCAAGCCCGCCATGTTCGCCGACGGTGACTTCACCAAGGTTCAGGAGAGCGCGGCTGCCGCCATGGAGGCCGTGCGCAAGGTTCGCGCCTAGCGGCATTGTCGGTGCGGGCGTCCACAAGATTCGGCGGGGGCGCCCGGCATACGCATGGTCCTTTCGAGGGAGGGCGCGTTCTCGCGCCCTCGCGGCAGGCCAGGCAAGCCCAGGGCCCGTCGGCATTAGCCGGCGGGCCCTCTATGTGGAGGGATTGGGTCGGGCGGCTTCGTAGTCGTTATATACGAGAAAAAACTGCGCCTCCTCATGGAGAACTGCCCGTGCCGAAGCGCCGTACGCCGATTTGCCGTAGCATGTCCCGGTACCCCAATGACATCGACGAACGGCCCGTCTCGCGGGTTCCTGGCGCACGCGCGCCAGGCGTCAGGGCAAAGGAGCGACGTGCTGCAATTTGGCAAATACGTGCGGGCGGCGAGCGTCCAGGAGGCATATGACCTCCTCAAGAGGGGACGCTCCACCCGTGTCATCGGCGGAGGCGTGTGGCTGCGCCTGCAAGACCGCCGCATCGCCACGGTTATCGACATCAGTGACTGCGGGCTCGATCACATCGAGCGCATCGACTTCGAGTCGGGCGATCCGGTGGGCGTCGAGGCTGCCGGCGCTGCGGCTGCCGGAGCCGCGCCTGGCAAATTGCCTGGAAACGCCTGGAGCATCGGTGCCATGGTGAGCCTCCACGCACTCGAGACGCACACGGCGTTCAATGCCTCTACCTGCGGTGTATTCGAAGCTGCGGCGCGCGACATCGTGGGCGTGCAGATGCGCAACCTCGCCACCGTGGGCGGCAGCCTCTACGGCCGCTTCGGCTTCTCCGACGTCCTCACGGCCCTGCTCCCGCTCGACTGCGAGGTGGAGCTCGCCGGCGCCGGCCGCATGCCCATCGCCGAGTTTGCCGAGGCGGGCTACATGCACGACATCCTCGTGCGCCTCATCGTGCGCGACCGCGACTATCGCGCAAGCTTCCAGTGCCTGCGCCGCAGTGCCACGGACTTCCCGGTGCTCAATGTCTGCGCGGCGCGTTGGGACGGTTCCTGGCGCGTGGCCGTGGGTGCGCGCCCCACGCGGGCGCGGCTCGTGGCGCTCGACGCCTTGGCGCTGCCGGCCGAGTTCACCGAAGCGGAGCTTGGCGCCGCATGCGAGCGCCTCGCGCAGCTGCCGATGGGCACGAACATGCGCGGCAGCGAGCGCTATCGCCGCCACCTCGCCCGTGAGCTGGGGCGCCGCGCCCTGCTTGAGGCGGCAGGTGCACACACGGAGGGGGATGCGCCGAGGGCCGAGGCGGCCAGCTTGCGCACCACGGCTGCCGCACACGCGGAGGGAGATGACGCCCGATGCTCGTAAAGCTCACGGTCAACGGCGCGAAGGTCGAGGCGGACGTTGCCCCTGACCTGCGTCTCTTTGACTTCCTGCGTGCCCGCGGCCTCAAGAGCGTGAAGTGCGGTTGCGAGACCACCAACTGCGGCCTGTGCACAGTGTGGATGGACGGCGTGCCCGTGCTCTCCTGCGCCGTGCCGATGGGCCGCGCCCACGGCCACAGCTTCACCACGCTCGAGGCTCTGCGCGACGAGTCCGCCGCCTTTGCCCGCTGCATGGCCGAGGAGGGCGCCGAGCAGTGCGGCTTCTGCTCCCCGGGCCTCGTCATGAACGTGCTGGCGCTGCGCCGCGACCACCCAGACGCGGACGACGAGCTCATTCGCCGCTATCTCTCTGGCAACCTCTGCCGCTGCTCCGGCTACGCGAGCCAGATGCGTGCCATCCGCCGCTACCTTGCCGAGGAGGCCACCCGATGAGCAACCAGCAGACCATGGCCTCCGAGCTTGGGACCTCCGCGATTCTCGACGTGCCCACCCAGCGCTTTGTTGCCCCAGACCCCCGCGCGGGCGAGCTCAAGACCCTCTCGCACGCCCACGTGAAGAAGGATGCGCAGGCAGTCCTTGAGGGGCGCCCCGTCTATACCGCAGACCTCGCTCCCACAGACGCGCTCGTCGTGCGCCTGATGCGCTCGCCCCACGCCCATGCCCGCATCCGTTCCATCGACGCGAGCCGCGCCCGCAAGGCGCCCGGCATCGTGGCCGTCTTCACCTACGAGGACGTGCCCCAGCAGCGCTTCACGCTTGCCGGCCAGAGCTTCCGTGAGCTCAGCCCCTACGACACGCTGCTGCTCGACCGCACGCTTCGCTACGAGGGCGACGAGGTGGCCATCGTGGTGGGCGAGAGCGCCCGTGCCTGCGACGCCGCCATGCGCCGCATCAAGGTGGACTACGAGGTCTTGCCCGCGGTGCTTGACGTGGCTGAGGCGCTCGACAATCCCGTCGTGATCCACGACGAGGACGATATCCGCGCCTACATCCCCATTGGCGAGGACTTCAAACGCAACCTCGTGGCTCACGAAGTCTCCGAGGTGGGCGACCTCGATGCCGCGTTTGCCCAGGCAGACGTCATCATCGATCGCACCTACACCAGCCAGGCCGCGCAGCAGGCCATGATGGAGCCCTTCACGAGCTACGCCTACCCTGACGAGTGGGGGAGGCTCTGCGTGGTGGCGTCCACGCAGGTGCCCTTCCACGTGCGCCGCCAGGTGGCCAATGCCCTCGGTATCCCCAAGAGCCAGGTTCGCGTGGTGAAACCCCGCATCGGCGGCGGCTTTGGTGCCAAGCAGAGTGGCTGCAACGAGCCCTTCGCCGCCTTTGCGGCCTGGAAGCTCGGGCGTCCCTGCATCTGCACCTACACGCGCGAGGAGACCTTCGCCTGTGGCAACTCACGCCACCAGATGCGCATGCACGTGCGCCTGGGTGCCCGGCGCGACGGCCAGATTGTGGCCATCGACCTCCACACGCTCAGCAACGCCGGTGCCTACGGCTACCACGCGCCCACCACGGTGGGCCTCTCCGGCCACAAGACGCTGCCGCTCTACAACCACGCGCTCGCGAGCCGCTTTGCCTACGACGTGGTCTACACCAACACCGAGCCGGCGGGTGCCTTCCGCGGCTATGGCGCCACCCAGGGATGCTTTGCCGTGGAGAGCGCCGTCAACGAGCTGGCCGACGAGCTGGGCGTGGACCCTTGTGAGCTCAGGTTCAAGAACATGGTGCGCGAGGGCGAGGTCATGGCCCAGTACTACGGCGAGACCGCCCGCAGCTGCAAGCTCGACGAGTGCCTGCGCCGCTCGATGGAGATGATCGGCTGGGCGGACAAGCCGCTGCGCCAAGACCTCGGCGACCGTGTGCGTGGCCTGGGCGTGGCCATCACCATGCAGGGCTCCGGCATCTCCAACGTGGACGTGGGGTCGGTCGACCTCAAGCTCGAGGAGGATGGCTTCTACGTCCTTAACATCGGCTGTACCGACATGGGCCAGGGCTGTGACACGGTTCTCGCCCAGTTTGCCGCCGAGGTGCTCGAGTGCTCGCCCGACCGCATCGTGGTACGCGGCGTTGACACGGACACTTCGCCGTTCGACACGGGCGCCTACGCCTCGAGCGGCACCTACGTCACGGGCGAGGCCACTGTGCGGGCCGCCCGCGAGCTGCGCGAGAAGATCTGTGCCCAGGCTGCCACGTGGTGGAAGGTGGGTCCGGCGGAGGTCGAGTTCGACGGCGAGACCATCTCCGTCACCCGTGCGGACGGGGAGCATCTCGAGATGAGCCTGGGCGAGCTTGCCAACCGCACCATCGGCGTGGGCATCCAGCCCGGCTGTCTCATGGCGCACGCCTCCAACGCCCAGCCCGTCTCGCCCCCGCCCTACATGGCGGGCGTCGCCGAGGTGGACGTGGACAAGGCCACGGGCAAGGTCACCGTCGTGGACTACGCCGCCTGCGTGGACTGCGGCACCGTCGCCAACGCGAACCTTGCGCGCGTGCAGGCGGAGGGAGGCCTGGTGCAGGGCATGGGCATGGCCCTCTACGAGGACGTGCAGTACAGTCCCGCCGGGCACATGCGCAGCCGAAGCTTCATGCAGTACAAGGTGCCGAGCCGCCTCGACGTACCCGAGCCCCGCGTGGAGTTTGTCCCCAGCTACGAGCCCACGGGCCCCTTTGGCGCGAAGTCCATCGGCGAGGTGGTCATCAACACGCCGTCGCCCGCCATCGCGAGCGCCGTGGCCCATGCCACCGGCAACTACGTGCGCACGCTTCCCATCACGCCGGAGAAGGCCCTGTTCGGCGAAGACTAGAGCTCATGTGCCGGGGACTGGCGCCTTGCCACGTGCCCTTTGCGTGAGAGCCTACGTAGGGAGATAAAAGTGGATAAGCTGACGGGCCGCGAAGGGGTGGTGGGGTTCAACAGGGCGCTGGACGCGTGCCTTATCATGTCCATCGTGTGGGCTGGCTGGCCGAGATCTTTGGTTGGCGCATGATCTTTGCCGCGCGGCCGCCATGGTTCGCTCGCTTCGTCGCAAGGGATAGCACGGGTCGCGCCATCAGGCTTGAGCGTAAAGGGGAGGGCCCCGAGCGTATCGATTCGCTCGGGGCCCTCCCCGTTTCCTTGGTGCTTGAGGCGCATGCCTCCGTTTTGCGAGCTACCTACGGCCAGATTGCGGCCGGATGCTAGGCCTCGTAGTCCATGTCCTTGGACTCCTTGATGAGCAGCAGGGCAACGAGAGCCAGCACGCTCATGCCGCCGAGGTACCAGCCGAGGGCCATGATGCCGTACTCGGTGACCAGGTACGTGGCGATCGTCGGGGCAAAGGCGCCGCCGAGGATCGAGGCGAGGTTATAGGCCAGGCCGGCGCCGGAGTAGCGCACGTTTGCCGGGAAGAGCTCGGGCAGGTAGGCGCCGCAGGGGCCAAAGAGGCCACCCATGAGCACGAAGCCGAGGCAGAGGAACACCATGACGCCGAGGACGGTCGTGGTCTGGGCGGTGCCGAGCAGGGCCGGGGAGAAGAAGCTGAAGACGGCGGTCAGGACCGTGGTGAACAGCAGCACGCTCTTACGGCCGCGCTTGTCGGCCTGCAGGCAGCCAACGACGATGAACGCCGCAAAGAAGAAGATCGAGACCATCTGCATGCCAAGGAACTGGACATGGGAGTAGCCGAGCGTCTTCTCGCCGTAGGACAGCGACCAAGTGCCGAGGATGTAGAACAGCGTGTAGGTGACGCCCATGGCGCAGGTGCCCAGCACGACCTGCTTCCAGTGCTTGCAGAGCTCCTTGAGCGGGGCCTTCACCACGCGGTCCTCCTTGAGGGCCTTCTGGAAGACCGGGGTCTCGCTCATGCGCTCACGAACGACGAGGCCAACCACCACGAGGATTGCGGAGAGCAAAAACGGCACGCGCCAGCCCCAGGCAAGCATGGTGTCATTGGAGAGGTTGCTCTCGAGCAGCAGGTTCACGCCATAGGCGCAGAAAAAGCCGATGGGCGCGCCCAGGTTGGGGAAGGAGCCGTAGAGGGCACGCTTGTTGGCCGGAGCGTTCTCGGTGGCCACGAGCGCGGCGCCGCTCCACTCGCCGGCGAGGCCGAGGCCCTGGCAGGCACGGCAAAGGCAGAGCAGCACGACGGCCGCGGCGCCGAGCGTGTCATAGCCGGGCAGCACGCCTACCACAAAGGTGGAGATGCCCATCATCATGAGGGCGACGACCAGCGTCTTCTTGCGGCCCATCTTGTCGCCGAAGTGACCAAACAGAAGCGAGCCGAAGGGACGCGCCAGGAACGAGACGGCGAACGTGGTGAAGGACAGCAGCGTGGCCAGGAACGGGTCGGTGATGTTGGCGAAGAACACCTTGGGGAAGAAGAAGGCCGCCGCAATGGAATAGCAGTAGTTGTCATAGAACTCGATGGCGGTGCCAACCATGGAGGCGGCGATGATCTCGCCGATCGAGTCGCGCTTTTGGGTTTCTGCCTGTGTGGCCAGGGTTGCTGAGTTGCCTGACATGGCACTCCTCTCGTTGTGGATTCGCACTCATGTGCAGATTCCTGAGAGGCAACCATCCAAGCGACCGAAGGTGTTATGGGGATGCGTGAAAGCAAAAAGGCCCTCGACCGCCTGGATGGCAGCCTCGGGTCTCTGCGATGGCTGCCCGTGGGTTAGCACGGACAGCAGATATGGCCATCCGTGCTAGCTAATAACGCGAATAATCTCGATGAGCGCGACGATGGCCTTAGTCATGATGCAAATCCTCTTGGTCGTTGCGAACGGGGGTTCCGTTCGCTCACGAGCGCCCCCTGCGCTCGTTGGCGAATACTATCGAACTGGTGGGAATTGAAGTCAAGGGCAAAACAGGCTGTGTTTGTAAGCAATGTGTTAACAGAATTTGTCGGTAAACGAGCAGTATGTATCGGCGAGCGGCTTATTCTGTCCAATCATTAGGGATAGCTGTGTGTGAATTGTTGTCCGCAACGGGCCGTATGCTGAAATGGATGATGGGAGGTTGGGGCGTATGAGGCGTGGAACGAAGACGGGCCTTGCGACTGCGGCCCTATTGCTTGCTGCTGCCGCGGGGTTGCTCGACGGGGAGCTTGGACTGCGCGGTCCGGCGTTCGCGGGTGGGCGGGGTGTCGGTGGAGCGACCGTGTCGGTGGCGACGTCGGATGCCGCTGCGTCACAAAGTTATGAGCCCACGGCGTGGGATTCGGATGCGTATCCCGAGTACTACCGCCTGGCCGGCCCGGCCGTGGTGGGCGATGCCCCAGCTCCGGGCGAGGTGCGCTACGAGGGGCTTGATGCGCTCGGCCGCACACACTCCGTGGTGGCAACTGTCACCTGCGGGATGTATGAGGCGACCCGGGACCATGAGCCTCATCTCGACAAGGATGACAACCCTGCCGGCTGGGGTCACAACGGCAAGGTGGACATCGAGGTGCCGGGAGGCAAGACCTATCATGGCTACCTCTGGAATCGGAGCCATCTGCTGGCGGACAGCCTCGGCGGTGAGGCAGCGCGCGAGAATCTCGTCACGGGCACGCGAACGCAGAACGTGGGCGCCAATGACGGCCAGGGCGGCATGGCCTACGAGGAGGAGCGCGCTCGCTCATGGCTTGCCGCCCACCCAGACGGCACGGTTTACTACGCCGCCACGCCCGCCTATGCAGGCGACGAGCTCATACCCCGCTCCGTCTTCGTCGACATCCTCACCTCAGACGGCGCCATCAACGATCACGTCGAGGTCTACAACACCGCCCTCGGCTACACTCTCAACTACACCACCGGCACCTTCACCGCCCAATAAACCCCCGCTCGCAATCACACCCGAAGCCAAAGGTGCCGTCAGGTGGAAAAGGCGGAGGAGTAACCAGGCGCGAAGCAAAGTGGCCCCGACCGCAGGGTTATGGCAAGGCCCCGTCAGGCAGAGCAAGGTCACGAGCGCCTACAGGTCGTCCACCAGCGCCGTCGACTTGGCGTACGCGGTGCTCTTGGCCTCGAAGAAGTCCGTCTTCACCATGTTGGCGTTGCTGTACTGAGAAACCCACTGCATGTCGGCGGGCTCCTCGTCGTAGCCCTCAAAGAGCGTGCCGAAGCCCAGCGAGCTCCAGCGGAGGTTGCCCAGGTACTTGATGTAGTCCGTGATCATCTGCCTGGTGAGGCCCTGGATGTCGTCGCCCACCACGTAGTGGCCCCAGGCGATCTCCTGGCGCACGCCCTCCTCGAGCATGGCCTTGAGCTCGGCCACGGCCTCGGGCCCAAAGAGCTCGGGCTCCTCCTTCTGCAGCTCGAGAATCATGTTGCGGAAGAGCCACAGGTGCGTGTTCTCGTCGCGGTTGATGTAGCGGATCTCCTGGGCACTGCCAGGCATGCGGCCGTTGCGCGCGAGGTTGTAGAAGAACATGAAGCCCGAGTAGAAGTACACGCCCTCCAGGACGAAGTTGGCCATCATGACGCGCAGCAGGGTGGGGGCGTCCTTCTTTTCCTGAAACTCGTTGTAGAGGTTGCCGATGAACTCGTTGCGCGCGAGCAGGTGCTCGTCGGTCTTCCACTGGTAGAGGATCTCGTTGCGCCTCTCGGGGGAGCAGATGGTGTCGAGCATGTAGGAGTAGCTCTGCGAGTGTACGCACTCCTGGAAGGTCTGGATGTGCAGGCACAGGTTCACCTCGTTGGCGGTGATGTACTCGCCCACGTTGGGGAGGTTGGCCGTCTGCAGGGAGTCCAGGAACACGAGGAAGGAGAGGATCTTGTCGTAGGCCATGCGCTCGGCCTCGGGCAGGTTGGGGTAGTCCTTCACGTCCTGGGCAAGGTTGATCTCCTCGGGGATCCAGAAGTTGTTCATGGCCTGGCGGTACCAGTCGCTGACCCAGGCGTACTTCATGTTGTTGAAGTCGTTGAGGTTCGTTGTATTGCCGCCAATCATGCGGCGGGCACGCACGTCGGTGTCGCCGTTGGGGTTGAACAGGGCCTTCTTGGTGAGCTTGGGCATCTCGTGGTCGGACATGGCTTCCTCTCGAATGCGCGGCTTGTGCGCGGGCGTGGCCTTGTGTGAAGTGCGCCCGCTGCAGCCGTGGTGGTTTGGGCAGGGGCACGTGTCCCGTCTGGCAGGCGCGTGCCGTGGCTTTATGCGCACCTAGTAGACCACAATGGGCGGACAGAAATGTGTGCCCGCTACGACAGTTTTGCCGTCTTGCGTCGATGCCCTGCCCCTGCTGCCGTGACCTTTCCCATGCTTTCGCTCAGCGCTGCGACTCCGTTGGCTCGCTAAACTCGGACTTCCTCCGCTGCTCTATGCCCGAAAAGCCAAGCATCATGAGTTCGCAGGCCATGTGAGAGACCTTCTTCGAGGGCAACCGACTCGTCCGAGGCAAACCACCTCTGGTAGACAAATTGATTCCAGAAACAATAAATTGCAGGTAACTAACTGTATGACTCACGAGCCTCAGGTGTGGGAAGAAGCTCGTGCTCGATCGCGTGGGCATGGGGAAGGATGATGACGCGCGTCGCAAGCGCTTTCTTGATCGAGTGAGTGCGCAGGCATCTCCTCTGTAGCTCTTCATCGCTGGCGGCGCCGGGAGGGTATTTCAGGCGCCGCTCGTTTTGGAGAAAACGAGAACTTGTGATTGACAGCGGGCGGGCTTCCGCTTAGGATTGCCGGCGGCTTCGGGCTTCGGCCCGCGTAGGCCAACGGATGGCGGCTGCGCATCCGACCGCCGTGCATCGGTCTTTGTCGCGGCGATGCCTGCCGCAGCCTTTGTCGTGGCCGCACGTGCGGCGCGGCTGCACTCACAACGGAGGAGGCGAGCGTACATGGACGACAGTCACAGTCACATATTCGTTGACGAGCAGGGCGCTTGCCTCTGCCAGATGTAGGCGCTCTCTCCCCAACAACTTGCCGGGCCCCGTGGGGCCACCTTCGGCCACTTCGCATGTGCGAGGGGCGGGGTCCGTATGCTCATGCGCATAGGCGTGATGGCCATATGGGCTGCTTTCGCTTGTGTTTGCATGCGCGTGGCTTCGGACAAGAGCGATGCGCTCGCCCGAGCGTCGTCGCGGGAAGGCCATCCCATGTTCACCATCCTCTCTGCTGCTTCCAGCCGCGACGCAGGGCGCAAGTCCAGCTGGGTCGCACGCGCCGCCTCCGACGTCATCGTCATCGCCGGCATCGTCGCGCTGCTTGGCGTCATCTCGTTCCTGCTGCCGGATATCACCGCCCGCACGGGTGTCGAGGGCATTCCCTCGACGGTCTCCACCAACCTCTCCGACCTGCCCTACTATGCGCTGCGTTCCGTCTTCCGCATGTTCGTGGCGCTCTTCTTCTCGCTCGTGTTCACGTTCGTCTACGGACTGGCCGCCGCGCGGAATCGGCGCCTGCGCGCGGTGCTGATTCCCCTGCTCGACATCCTCCAGTCCGTGCCCATCCTCGGCTTTCTCTCTGCCACCGTCACCATCTGGCTCGTGCTCTTCCCCAATTCCATCCTCGGCGTCGAGGCCGCCTCGGTCTTTGCCATCTTCACGAGCCAGGCGTGGAACATGACGTTCTCGTTCTACCAGTCCCTGCGCTCCGAGCCCAAGGAGCTCCAGGAGATGGCGCGCTCGATGCGCCTCACCCGCTGGCAGCGCTTCTGGAAGCTCGACGTGCCCTGCTCGATGATCCCTCTGCTGTGGAACTGCATCATGAGCGTGGGCGGCGGTTGGTTCTTCCTCACCGCCTCCGAGGTGATTTCGGTCAATTCCGCGACGTACGCCCTCCCCGGCATCGGCTCGTTCGTGTCCGTTGCCGCCGAGCACCAGGAGCTGGGCAAAATCGGCGCCGCCATCGTCGTCATGGCCATCGTGGTGCTTGCCATCGACTTCCTGCTCTGGAAGCCCCTCACGGCCTGGGCCGAGAAGTTCCGCATCACGCAGAGCGGCTCGGTGGAGGAGAAGAGGAGCGCTGTGCTCACGCTCCTGCGTCGGTCGCACATCTCCGAGGTGCTCGGCCGCGTCCTGACGCCGGTGGGCGACGTGCTCGACCGCGCGATGCGCGTGCTTGGGGTCACGGGCGCCGTGTTTGAGGCCACGGGCTCGCGCCGTCGCGCCGGCGACGCGGCGTGGGGCGTCATCGTCGCCGCCATCGTGGCGTTCGGTGTGGTGCAGATGGGCATTGCCGTCGCCGAGGGCGCGGGATTCGGCGAGATTGGCCATGCCCTCGTGCTCGGCCTCATCACCTTCGCGCGCGTGGTGGTGCTTACCGTCGTGTGCTCTGTCATCTGGGTGCCCGTGGGCGTGCTCATTGGCATGAACGAGCGTCTGGCGAGGTTCGTGCATCCCGTCATCCAGGTGCTTGCGAGCTTCCCGGCCAACTTCACGTTTCCGTTCGTGGTCATGTTCTTTACGTTCGCGCACATCGGCCTCGGCATCGGCTCCACGCTCCTCATGGCGCTCGGAACGCAGTGGTACATCCTGTTCAATGTCATCGCCGGCGCCCTGGCCATCCCCGACGACATGCGCGAGCTGGCGCGGAGCCTCCGCATGCCGGCGCGCCTGTGCTGGGCGAAGATCTACCTGCCCGCGGTGCTCGGTGCCTGGTGCACGGGCGGCATCACGGCCGCGGGTGGCGCGTGGAACGCCTCCATCGTCTCCGAGGTGGTCACCTACGGTGGCACCACGCTTACGGCGACGGGCCTCGGCTCCTACATCGCGGCCGCCACGGCGGCGGGCGACATGTCTCGCACCATCATCGGCGTGGCCGTCATGAGCTTCTTCGTGGTGGCGGTCAACCGCCTGTTCTGGCGCCGCATCGAGCGCGTGGCCGAGCATCGCTTCTCCCTCAACTAGAACACTCTCATTCGACAGAGATGGAGGTCGCACTATGACCATTCGGAACAACAGCGAAGTTCTGCTGCGCGCAACGCGCGTCGAGAAGTCCTACGAGGGCGAGAGGGGCAAGAGGCTCACGGTGCTGCACGACATGAGCTTCGAGCTGCACGATGGCGAGATCGTGGCGCTGCTCGGCCGTTCGGGTGCTGGCAAGTCCACCTTCCTTCGCGTGCTGGCGGGCCTCGTGCCGGCCACCTCGGGCACCGTGGAGTACCGCGACAAGCAGCTCACCGGCCCCAATCCCGGCGTGGGCTTCGTGTTCCAGACGTTTGCGCTGCTCCCGTGGCTCACGGTGCAGCAGAACGTGGAGCTGGGCCTCGAGGCTCGCGGCGTCTCCCGCGAGGAGCGCGTCAAGGCGGCGATCGACGCCATCGACGTCATCGGCCTCGACGGCTTCGAGAACGCCTACCCCAAGGAGCTCAGCGGCGGCATGCGCCAGCGCGTGGGCATCGCGCGCGCCCTCGTGCTCAAGCCCGACATGCTCTTCATGGACGAGCCCTTCTCGGCGCTTGACGTGCTGACGGCCGAGAACCTCCGCAGCGAGGTCGTTGACCTGCTCACGATTGGCAAGGACGGGGAGGGCGCGGCCAAGCGCTCCGTGCGCTCCGCCCTCATCGTGACGCACAACATCGAGGAGGCCGTGCAGATGGCCGACCGCGTGATCGTGCTTGGCTCTCATCCCGGCCACATCATCCACGAGCGCACCATCGACCTGCCGCGTCCGCGCGACGACAAGCACACGCCCGAGTTCGAGGCCATCGTGGACGAGCTCTACTCCGCGCTCACCGGCCAGGCCGCGGCGCCGCGTCCATATGCCGCCGCGACCGCCGGCGCTGCCGCGGGTGCCGCGCCGGCGCCGACGGAGCCTTCTGCGCCCGCGCCGTCTGGCACGCCCGTGACGCTGCGCGACATCCTGCCGGCGGCGACCCCGGGCGACCTCGCCGGCTTCATCGACGTGGCGGGTGACAACCGCGACGGCATCGACCTGGCAGACCTCGCTGACCTCCTCTCCTACGAGGTGGACGACCTGTTTCCGCTTGTGGATGCGGCCAAGAAGCTCGGCATGATCACCACCGCGCGCGGCCATGTCACACTCACGACGATGGGCGAGCGTTGGGCCGCGGCCGACATGCAGGGGCGCAAGGGTCTCTTTGCCAAGATGACGCGCTCGAAGATTCCCCTCGTGCGCTCCATCGACCGCGCCCTCAAGACCAACGGCGGCAGGCCGCTCGATGCTGACCTCGTGCTCGACCTGCTCGAGGGCGACCGCTCCGCGGATGACGCGCGTCGCGAGTTCGACACCGCCGTATCCTGGGGCCGCTACGCCGAGCTGTTCGACTATGACGCCGCGACGAACACTCTCACGCTCGACCCCGCGAACGTGGCCTAGCTGCTGCGTGCCGGCGATGCGCCCCGCGGTCGCTAGCTCGAGCAGCTCTCGCACTCCTCCACTTCGAGCGACTTGCTGCGAACGTAGTAGATGGTCTTCACGCCGTCGCGCCACGCCTCGAGGTAGAGGTTGAGCACCTGGCGCATCGTGAACTCGTTGGTGATGTAGAGGTTCACGCTCTGCGCCTGGTCGATGTGGCGCTGGCGGACGCCCGCGGCCCGCATGCTCCAAGTCTGGTCGATGAGGTGGGCCGGCTTGTAGTACCAGTAGGTCTGCATCGAGAGCTCGGGGGCCACGCGCGGCAGCATCGCGCCCTTCTTTTCCTCGAGGAAGAACCGGCGCATCACCGGGTCGAGGCCGGCCGTGGTGCCCGAAAGTATCGAGGTTGAGCTCGTGGGGGCAACCGCCAGCAGGTAGGCGTTGCGCATGCCGCAGCCAGCGGCCTCACGCACCGGCTCCCAGGCGTCGCCCGTGTAGCCGCGCTTCTCGAAGTAGGTGCCCGTCTGCCAGTCGGATCCCTCGAACAGCGCGTAGCTGCCGCGCTCGGCGGCGAGCTTGGCGCTTGCCGCAATGGCGTGGCGGTTGATGCGCTCGAACACCTCGTCGGCAAAGGCCAGGTGCTGCTCGCTCTCCCAGGGGATGCCGCGCTTGGCCAGCATGTGGTGGTAGCCCGAGACGCCCAGGCCGATGCTGCGGTAGCGCCGGTTCGTGATCTTTGCGTAGGGGAGGGCGTAGAAGTTGAGGTCGATGACGTTGTCGAGTGCGCGTACGACCGTCTCGACAACCTCGCCCATCTTGGCGTCGTCCTCCACGGGCAAATGTCCCAGCGAGAGGCTCGCGAGGTTGCAGACCACGAAGTCGCCGGGGCGGGTCTTGGTGAGCACCACGGTGTCGCCGTCCTCGGTCTTAACCTCGGTCGTCACGCCCTTGATCTCGCTCATGTTCTGGGCGATTTCGGTGCAGAGGTTCGAGCAGTAAATCAAGCCCGCCTGCGGGTTGGGGTTGGCGCGGTTCACGGTGTCGCGCATGAAGGCGAACGGCGTGCCCGTCTCCACGGCGCTCTTGATGATGAGGCGCACGATGTCCTTCACGCTCATGGTGCGCTTGGGGATGCGCGGGTCTGCCACGCACTCCCGGTAGCGGCGCTCCCACTCCTCGCCAAAGAAGTCCTCGAGTGCGTAGCCCCTCACGGTGAGGATGTCGTGCGGGCACATGAGGTGCCACGTCGCGTCGATGTTCTCCTCCGCGAGGCGCCAGAACAGGTCCGGATAGCAGACGGCGGGGAAGACGTCGTGCGCCTTCATGCGGTCGTCGCCGTTGTTGGTGCGCAGCTGCAGGAACTCCGGCAGGTCGCGATGCCAGGCGTCGAGGTAGACGGCCACCGCGCCCTGGCGCACGCCCAGCTGGTCCACCGCCACCGCCGTGTCGTTGATGACGCGAATCCAGCGAATCACGCCGCCGGCTGCGCCCTCGAACCCGCGAATCGATCCGCCCTTGGCGCGAACCTTGCCCAGGTACATACCCATGCCGCCGCCGTACTTGGAGACCTTGGCGAAGTTGTCGACGCTTCTGTAGATGCCATCCAGGCTGTCGGGCACGGTGTCGATGAAGCAGCTCGAGAGCTGGTGGAAGGGCTTGCGGGCGTTGGCCAGCGTGGGCGTGGCCATGGTGGCCTCGAGCCGGGACAGCATGTCGTAGAAGCGGCGCACCCAGCCAAGGCGCGTGGCGCGTGCCGCTGCCGGGTCGCCCTCTGCGGCACCCTCGTTCATGGCGAGGTGGAGCGCGATGCCCAAGAACATCTCCTGAGGGCTCTCGAGTGGCTCGTGGGTGTGCGAGCAGATGACGTAGCGCTTGACAAGCAAATCCAGGCCCGCGTAGGTGAACAGGTCGTCGCGTTCGGGCGCCATGAAGCCCGCTGCCTCATCAATCTCGGCGCGGGAGTAGTGGGCGAGGATGAACTCGCCGTAGAGACCCTGCTCCGTGAGGTAGCGGAGCTTCTCGTAGAAGCTCGAGATGCCGCGCTCTGCCTCGGTTGCGGCAAGCCTGCGGTGGAAGGAGAAGGAGAGCAGGCGTGCCGCCACCATCTCCCAGCGCGGGGCCTCCTGGCTCGTGAGCTCCACAGCTGCCTTCGTGAGCGCGTCGAGGCGCTCTTCGGCGGCCATGCCGGGCTTTACGAAGCCACGGGCCTTGGCCAGCAGCGTGGAGAGGGCGTACTCGGGTTCGGGAAAGTCCCGCTCGATGCGGGCGAGCGTGGGGTCGAGCTCGTCGTTTCCCACCGTGGCGCACAGGGCCTCGCGCACGAGCCTGAGCTCGCTTCTGCGGTGGCGGTAGAGGATGTAGCTCTTGGCCACGTCGAAGAAGCCCTGGCTCATGAGGACGCGCTCGACGATGTCCTGGATGTCCTCCACGCTGGACACGCCGCGCTCGGCCATGGTCGCTTCGATGTCCTCGAGAAGTGCCGCGAGAACCTCGGGCGATGCCTCCTCGGAGCCCGTCTCCTCGGCTACCTCGGCAAAGGCGCGCTCGATTGCCGAGGTGATCTTGTGGGCGTCGTAGGCCTCGGTGCGGCCGTCTCGCTTGGTGATGTCCATGTGGCTCCGATTTCGCTTGGGTAGGCACCCACGTGGGGCGCGTTAATCTACGGTGCGACAATTGCTATTGAAATGGTAGCAGTTTGACCGGACCCTATTTGGAGCTGGCGTGACGCGCCGGCGCCTTGTCGTTGGCGGCTGCTCGCGTAACCCTGGCCCCAGCGCTGGCGGCTTCGCTAGCTTCTGCCCGTCATCGCGGTGCTGGCGGCTGCGCGAGCCCCCGCCTTTTGACATGGCGTTGGCGCGTCACGCGTATCTCTGCCCTTTGGTGCGGCGCCTAGCGAAGTCCCGCCTTGGCAAGGCGCTTGTCCCGTTGCTTCTTCCCCTTGCCGCAGCGCGGCGCCATGAGCTTGCACGTGTGGCCGCATCCGTCGCAGCGCTGCCCCTTGAGGACCTCGTCGATGGCCTTCTCGCGGGCCTTGCGGTCTGCCTTCTGCCTGCGCTTGAGTTCGTCCTTGTCGGGGTCTCCCTTGAGCTTGGCCTCGATTTTCCCCAACAGCGTGGGCATGGCTTCCTTCTTTTTCTTCTTTGTCGTCTTTTCCTTGGACGACAGCTTGTTTTGCTCGCTGGCGCCCTTGGCCTCCCTGCGCTTGCCCGTGAGGCGGCTGACGTCGATGCGCCATATGGCCACCCGGGCAACGGCCTCGTCGGAGAAGGTGACGGGAGCCTCGGGCGCCATGTGGGCCATGATGCGCTCGAGCCCGTGGGCCTTCTCCTCCACGGACGTGACGGGGGAGACGCAGCCCCATGCCATGACGCTCTCGTAGGCATAGGAGTAGGCGCAGGCGTAGTCGCCGGTGGTGACACCACCCTCCACGTCCAGCTCAACGGCCACGTCCGCGCCGGTCGCCCAGGCCTCCGCCTTGCGACCCTCTCCTGCCGAGTGCAGCCAGAACGTGCAGGTGGCGCCGTGCCACTCGTAGCCGTAGTTCATGGGATAGACGGCGAGCCCCTCGCTGTCGGCAAAGGCCACGCGCAGGACGCGCGCCCGGTCGACGATCGAGCGGAGCTCCTTCGGCTCGCTTACCTCGCGCTTGAAGCGCCGCATGGGTCTGGGTGCGCTGGTGGTTGGCATGGTGCGCCTGCTTTCTATGGGGTGTGCCGGCATCGGTGACGCGTTCGTGGGCAGCGGACGGCTGACCGCCGGGACTCTGCCGTCGCGCTGCTTCGTCCATTCCCGCAATATGATAGCGACTTGGCAACATATGAGGTCGAGGCGGGTGACTCCGCGGGCCGAGTGTCGCCAAGTTCCATTTTCCGTTGACGCGGCCATCATGCGCACTACTATTGACATGTCAACAATTGACACATCAACTAATGGAGTGGCAATGCAAGAGGACAAGACGTCGGATGGTCTGCCAGGGGACGGATTAGATTGCCTGACGGAGGGCAGCTCAGACGACCTGCCGGAGGGAAGCTCGCTGTTCGACTTCCACCAGAAGGTCTCGCGGGCCTTCCACCTGCAGCGGGCCTGCGTGCGTCCAACGGCGGTAAGGCTGGGGCTTGGCAGCGGCCAGCCCCGCATCCTCTCGTTCGTGGCGGCGCACGGGGAGGCCACGCAAAACCAGATTGCGGAGTTCTTCCAGATCGATCCGGCGGCCGTGAGCCGCATGCTCGTGGGGCTCAAGCGGAGCGGCTACGTTGCCGTGCGGGCGCAGCCCAACAACCGGCGGGCTAACACGGTGACCCTCACGCAGGCGGGGCACGAGACGATTCGGGTCTGGGACCGCAGGTGCGCCGAGATCGAGCGGGCCATGCTCACGGGCTTCTCGGCGCGGGAGCGCGAGCAGTTCGGCTCCTATCTGGACCGCATCCTAACGAATCTGGGCGAGGAGGCCCGCCATGTCTGACATCAAGATGCTGCTGCACTACCTCGGCCCCCATCGGCGTGACTTTGCCCTCGCCGCGGTTTGCATCTGGGTGGAGGGAACCCTCGAGCTGCTCATCCCGTACTTCACGGCCGGCCTCATCGACCGCGGCATCGTCGACGGCGACCTTTCGGTGGTGTGGGCGAGCGGCGCCAAGATGCTCGCCTGCGGCGTCGCCGCCATGGTGTTTGGCATGGCCTTCGCCCGCTTCTCGTCCCGCGCGGCCATGGGCCTGGGCGCCAACCTGCGCGACGCGGAGTACGAGGCCATCCAGTCGTATGCGTTCGAGAACCTCGATCACTTCGACACGTCGAGCCTCGTCACGCGCATGACCACCGACGTCACCGTCATCCAGAACGCGATCACCACCGGCTTTCGCCCGATGATGCGCGGCCCCGTGATGCTCGTGATGGGCCTCGCGCTCGCATGCGCCCTCAGCGCCGAGCTCGCCTGCGTGTTCTTCGTGCTCCTGCCGGTGCTGGCCTGTGCGCTCGTGCTCATCGTCAGGCGCGTGGCGCCGCTCTACCGCGTGCTGCAGGGGGCGATGGACCAGCTCAACGACGTCGTGCAGGAGTGCCTCACGGCCATTCGCGCCGTCAAGGCGTTCGTGCGCGGCGAGTGGGTCGAGGAGCGCTTTGGCGTCGTGAACGGGACGCTTGCCAACACGGCCACGAAGACGTTCCGGTTCGCGGTGCTCAACACGCCGCTGTTCCAGGCCATCATGTACACCGCAGACGTGCTCATCTTGCTGATTGGCGGCCAGATGATCCTCGCCGGCACGCTCAAGGTGGGCGAGCTCACCGGCTTCATGAGCTACGTGCTGCAGATCACGAACTCCCTCATGATGATCTCGAGTGTGTTTTTGCTCATGACGCGCGCCCTCACGAGCATCCAGCGCGTCGGCGAGGTGCTGCGCGAGGTGCCCGCCATCGAGAGCCCGGAGCGGGGGATCGTGGCGGTTCCCGATGGTTCGGTCGAGTTCAGGGATGTCTCCTTCAAGTATCGCAGCGATGCCGAGGCAAACGTGCTCGAGGGCGTGACGCTGGCGTTTCCGGCGGGTTCCACGGTGGGCATCCTGGGAGGCACGGGCTCGGGTAAGAGCTCGCTCGTGCAGCTCCTGCCGCGGCTCTATGACGCCACGGCGGGTTCGGTGCTCGTGGGTGGGCACGACGTGCGCGCCTACGACGTGGCGGCCCTGCGCGACGCCGTGGGCATCGTGTTGCAGAAGAACGTGCTGTTCTCGGGCACCGTGCGCGACAACCTGCGCTGGGGCAACGAGGGCGCCACTGACGCCGAGCTGCTCGAGGCCTGCCGCATAGCCTGTGCCGACGAGTTCCTCGACCGCACGGGTGGGCTCGACGGAGACCTCGGCCAGGGAGGTGTGAACGTCTCCGGCGGCCAGAAGCAGCGTCTTTGCATCGCGCGTGCTCTCGTGAAGCACCCCAAGGTCCTGGTGTTCGACGACTCCACCAGCGCCGTTGACATGGCAACGGACGCCAAGATCCGCGCGGGCCTCGCGGCGCTTGGCGGAATGACCAAGATCGTCATCGCGCAGCGCGTCGCTTCCGTGATGGATGCGGACCAGATCGTGATTTTGGACGAGGGCCATGTCCATGCGGTTGGCACTCATGTCCAGCTGCTTGCCAGGGACCCAATCTACCAGGAGCTGTATCGAACCCAGAGCGTGGAAGGAGGCGAGGCCTGATGCCCGCCAAGATGATGGGGCGCCGCAGGCCCACGAATCTGGGGCACACGCTGCACAAACTGCTCTCCTACATGGGCCATGCCCGGCGCCAGATGCTCGTTGTGGGCGTGCTCGCAAGCGTGAGCGCCGTGGCCCAGCTCGTGGGCACCTTCATGATCAAGCCGGTCGTCAACGCCCTCACGACCCTCGACGTTGACGGGTTCACCGCGGGCGTCGTCGTCACGGCCTGCATCTATGCCGTGGGCGCCCTCTCGGCGCTCGGGTACACGCAGACGATGGTGCGCGCCGCCCAGCGCGTGGTCTTCGACATCCGGCGCGACCTCTTCGAGCACCTCCAGGGCCTTTCGCTCTCGTTCTTCGACCGCACGCGCCCCGGCGACGTCATGAGCTACTTCACCAACGACGTCGACACGATTTCCGAGGCCCTCAACAACAGCTTTGCCAACGTGATCCAGGCGGCCATCCAGGCCGTGGGCACGCTCGTGCTCCTCTTCGTGCTTGACTGGCGCCTCACGCTCATCACTGTTGCCTGCGACGTCATCATCATCGGCTACATCCGCTTCTCCGCGAGGAGGAGCTCAAAGTTCTTTGGCAGGATGCAGTCCTCGCTGGGCGCGCTCGACGGGTACATCCAGGAGATGGTGGCGGGCCAGAAGGTCATCAAGGTCTTCAGGCGCGAGGGCGAGAACCTGCGGGAGTTCCGCGAGCGCAACGAGGAGCTCCGCCAGACCGGCACCACCGTCCAGGCCTATGCGGCCACGATGGTTCCCATCACGGTGAGCATGACCTACACCAACTACGCGATTGTGGCGGTGGCGGGCTCGCTTCTGGCGGCACAGGGCCTCACGGATATGGGCAGCCTTGCCAGCTACCTCGTGTTCGTTCGCCAGGCCGCCATGCCGTTCAACCAGGTCACCCAGCTTGGCAACTTCCTGCTCATGGCTCTTGCGGGCGCGGAGCGCATCTTTGACGCCATGGCCCTCGAGCCCGAGCTGGACGAGGGTACGGTCACCCTCATCCGCACCAGCGTGACGCCGGGAACTGGCTCCTCTGTCACGCGTCCTTTGCGTGACAGGGTACCTGTCCCCGGCGTCACGCCTGGCATGAGCGCCACGCCCCCCGCCG
>NZ_CAAKON010000043.1:0-38005 GCF_901212655.1 Olsenella uli
GGGGCGGGCCCCCTCTGCGTCTGCTGTGGACTCTTCTATTGCTTTCTGAATAACGACGAATTGGCATCTGTTATTAATGACGTACGGCCATTATGCATGCGATTGTTAGGCCTGCGACCGTTTCCCGGCTGTGGGTTGCGTCTTCTTGTTGGGCAGGGTAAAATTTCATCCAATATTGACGAAAGGACCTTGCTAATGGCTCGCATTTCTTCATATATGCAGCTCCTAGGCCTAGCGCTACGTACTGAGGGTACGCGCTAGGGTTTCGTCTTCGGTTTTTTGCATGTTGGCACCTAACACGTATCCATTGCCTATTGGGCGGAGCGGGTTGGGTGTTTTTTCATATCGCGAGGTGGTACTGACCTCGTATTCCATCTCGATCCTCCTATGGGCCAGACCGCACCATTCCCGAATTGGGACTTATCTGTCGGTTCGTTTTCAGGAGGCATCATGACCCGTAAGGTTCACATCTTCGACACTACGCTCCGTGATGGTGAGCAGAGCCCCGGCGCCAGCATGAACACCGAGGAGAAGCTCATCATTGCGCGTCAGCTCGTTCGCATGAACGTCGACGTCATTGAGGCCGGCTTCCCCATCTCCAGCCCGGGCGATTTCAAGTCCGTTCACGAGATTGGTCTCATTGCTGGTGAAAACTGCACCGTCTGCGGCCTTACGCGCGCCGTTGACAGGGACATCGATGTGGCTGCCGAGGCGCTGAAGAGCGCCAAGCGTCCTCGTATTCATACAGGCCTGGGCGTCTCTCCGAGCCACCTGCACGACAAGCTCCACCTCTCCGAGGACCAGGCCATCGAGCGTGCCATTCATGCCGTCAAGCATGCTCGCAACTACGTGGATGACGTCGAGTTCTATGCCGAGGACGCCGGTCGCGCCGATGAGGACTTCCTCGTGCGTATCATCGAGGCGGCCGTGAAGGCGGGTGCCACCGTCGTCAATATCCCTGATACCACCGGCTACAACATGCCGTGGGACTTTGGTGCGCGCATTCGCGACCTGCGCGAGCGGGTCGATGGCATCGAGGACGTTACGATTTCCGTCCACACGCACAACGACCTCGGCATGGCCACGGCGCTGGCCCTCGAGAGCGTCCGCAACGGTGCCACGCAGATCGAATGCACCATCAACGGCCTGGGTGAGCGTGCTGGCAACACCGCGCTCGAAGAGGTTGTCATGGCCATAAAGATGCATGGCGAGGAGCTCGACGCCCATACGGATATCGTGACGCATGAGCTTACGCACGCGAGCAAGCTCGTGAGCAGTATTACGGGCATCAACGTACAGCCGAACAAGGCGATCGTGGGCGCCAACGCCTTTGCCCACAGCTCGGGCATCCACCAGGACGGTGTGCTCAAGGCCCGTGATACGTACGAGATCATCGATCCGGCGGACGTGGGCGCCGGATCCTCGCAGATAATCCTCTCTGCTCGCAGTGGCCACGCGGCGCTTCGCCACCGCTTCGCCGAGCTTGGCTACACCTTCGACGACAAGCAGTTCGAGACCATGTACCAGCGTTTCCTCGAGATTGCGGACCAGAAGAAGGAGGTCTACGACGAGGACCTCGAGAGCATGGTCCAGGAGCACCAGCGCGAGGAGGCCGCCGTCTACACGCTCGACGCGCTTCAGGTGAGCTGTGGCGACCCGCTGGTTCCCACGGCAACCGCCACCATCACCGACGAGGTTGGCGCCACGCATGTGGTGTGCGCTACGGGCTCCGGTCCTGTCGATGCCGCCTATAAGGCCATCGACAAGGTCGTGTCAGTTCACGGCGACCTGGCCGAGTTTTCGGTCAAGGCCATCTCTCGCGGCATTGACGCCATCGGCGAGGTTACGGTGCGCGTGGCGGCGGAGGATGGCAACGTCTTTACGGGCCGCGGTACGGACAACGACATTATTGTTTCGAGTGCGAAGGCCTACGTGAATGCGATCAACCGCATGATTCAGACGGCTCGCGCCAAGAGCGGAAAGTAGGGGCATGCGCGCGTCGGGGCGCGTCGTGCGGGGCTCGGGCAGTCCCGAGCTCGTGCAGAGGCGACGTTTAGTCACCTCTGGCTCGTGCGGAATCTCGCCCTGCGCGATGCGCCCCCGCGCCACGAGGGGCCTACGTCCCGCTCTTGGTGGGAGTTTGGCTTCGCGGCGGTGATCTGGCTTGGTTGTTTGTGTTGGTGTATGGGATGGCCTGGGGTTGGCTGGCCTGTGCTGAATAGGAGAGGTATCTGATATGACGCGACCCATGACTGTGGCTGAGAAGATTTTGGCCACGCACGCTGGCCTGGACGAGGTACGTCCCGGGCAGCTCGTCGAGTGCGACCTGGACGTCGTGCTCGCCAATGACATCACGGCGCCCATCGCCATCGACGTGTTCCGCGAGCTGGGGGCCGAGAAGGTCTTCGACAAGGACCGTGTGTGCCTGGTGCCGGACCACTATGCGCCCAACAAGGACATCAAAAGCGCCGAGCAGGCCAAGAAGATGCGCGACTTTGCCCATGAGCAGGGCATCACCCACTATTGGGAGCAGGGCTGCGCGGGCATCGAGCATGCGCTCCTGCCCGAGACGGGCTCCGTCGTCCCTGGCGACCTGATCATCGGCGCCGACTCCCACACCTGCACCTACGGCGCACTGGGCGCGTTCTCAACGGGCGTGGGATCCACGGACGCGGGCGTTGGTCTTGCCACCGGTCGCGCGTGGTTCAAGGTGCCGCCCACCATTCGCTTCGAGATTGAGGGCGAGCTGCCCGAGGGCGCCACGGGCAAGGACATCATCCTGCACGTCATTGGCATGATTGGTGTGGACGGCGCTCTCTACCAGGCCATGGAGTTTGCGGGATCGGCCATCCGCAGCCTCTCCATGGAAGGCCGTATGACCATCTCCAACATGGCAATCGAGGCTGGCGGCAAGGCGGGCATCATCGAGGTGGACGACCTCGCCCGCGAGTGGCTGACGGGCAGGTGCCAGCGTCCGCCTGTGGAGTGCCACGCTGATGCCGATGCGGAGTACGCGAAGGTCTACCACATCGACGCTGCCGACATTAAGCCCTGCGTGGCCTGGCCGCACCTGCCGAGTAACACGCATCCCGTTGAGGAGAGCCGCCACATCACCATCGACCAGGCGGTCATCGGCTCCTGCACCAACGGTCGCATCGAGGACATGCGTGCGGCGGCCAAGGTGCTGCGCGGCCGCAAGGTGGCCGACGGCGTGCGCTGCATCGTGATTCCTGCTACGCAGAAGGTCTTCAAGCAGTGCATGCACGAGGGTCTGGCTGACGAGTTCATCGATGCTGGCTGCGTCTTCTCCACGCCCACCTGTGGCCCCTGCCTGGGCGGCTACATGGGCATCCTCGCTGCGGGCGAGCGTTGCATCTCCACCACCAACCGCAACTTCGTGGGCCGCATGGGCGACGTCACGAGTGAGGTCTACCTGGCAAGCCCGGCCGTGGCCGCCGCGTCGGCCGTCGCTGGCCACATCGCGCTGCCCTCTGACATCGCCTAACCCGGAAGGATCACAGATATGCAGTTCAAGGGAACCGTCTTTCGCTATGGGCGCGACGTTGACACGGACGTCATCATTCCGGCGCGCTATTTGAACAGCTCCGACCACGCGCACCTGGCGGCTCACGCCATGGAGGACATCGACCCGAGCTTTGCCACGACCGTGAAGCCGGGTGACATTATCGTGGCCGAGGAGAACTTCGGCTGCGGCTCCTCACGCGAGCACGCACCGGTGGCCATCAAGGCCGCGGGAGTCTCCTGCGTCATCGCCAAGAGCTTCGCGCGCATCTTCTACCGCAACAGCATCAACGTGGGCCTGCCGATTCTCGAGTGCCCGGCGGCGGTCGACGCCATCGCCGCGGGTGATGCCGTTGCCGTGGACGCCGAGGCCGGCACCATCACCAATGAGCGTACGGGCGAGACCTTCACGGCCGAGCCGTTCCCGCCGTTCATCGCCGAGATCATCGAGGCCGGCGGTCTCGTCAACCGCACCCGCGCAAAGCTGGCCGCCACCAAGTGAGCCGATGGCCCAATTATCTGACGGATTATAGATGCGGGGCGGGATGGTGGTTGCCTCTGGAACGGGGATGGTTCCGGAGGGCTGCCGTGCCGCCTCGCATGATGGGAGGAGCCCATGACCACCTACAAGATTTGCTGCCTGCCGGGTGACGGCATTGGCCCCGAGATCATCGCTGAGGGCAAGAAGGTGCTGGTCGCGGTGGGCGAGCGTGCCGGCGTGACGTTCGAGTGCGCTGACGCCCTCATCGGCGGTGCCGCCATCGACGCCACGCGTGAGGCCGCCGCGGCCGACCCGTCCGTGCCCGTGACGGCCCTGCCTCAGGCCACGCTCGATGCGGCCAACGCGAGCGACGCCGTGCTGCTCGCCTCCGTTGGTGGCCCCAAGTGGGACACGACCGACTCCAACGCGCCGCGCCCCGAGCAGGGCCTGCTCGCCATTCGCAAGGCGCTCGGCCTCTACACCAACCTGCGCCCGGTGCAGATCTTCAAGCCACTGGCCGGCGCCTCCACGCTGCGCCCCGAGGTCATCGACGGCGTTGACCTCGTGATCGTTCGCGAGCTCACGGGTGGCCTCTACTTTGGCGAGCGCCACCGCTTCTTTGACGAGGAAGGTGCTGGTGCAGACGGCAAGCCCGGCCAGCGCGCGGTCGACACGCTCGAGTACCGCGAGTACGAGGTCGAGCGCATCGTTCGCCAGGCGTTCGAGGCGGCGCGCCGCCGTCGCGGCCGCGTGACGAGCGTGGACAAGGCCAACGTGCTCGATACCTCCCGCATGTGGCGCGAGGTCGTCCACCGCATCCACGACGCCGACTATCCGGACGTTGAGCTCGAGGACATGCTCGTGGACAACACGGCCATGCAGCTCATCAACCGCCCGGCGCACTTCGACGTCGTGGTGACGGAGAATATGTTTGGCGACATCCTCTCCGACGAGGCCGCGCAGATCACGGGCTCGCTTGGCATGCTGGCGAGCGCGTCGCTGGGTGACGGCGTGGCGCTCTACGAGCCCAGCCACGGCTCCGCGCCGGACATCGCGGGCGAGGGCATCGCCAACCCGCTCGCGCAGATCATGTCCGTTGAGATGATGCTGCGCTACAGCTTCGACATGGGCGAGGCGGCCGACTCCATCCACAATGCCATCGAGGCCGTGCTGGACGAGGGCTGGCGTACCGCCGACATCGCCGACGAGACGACGCCCGCCGATTACGTTCTCGGCACCTCTGCCATGGGCGACCAGGTGGTCGCGCACCTCGGGTAAGCCTAGCTAACAACACGCAAACGGCCCGTCAATCATCTCGATTGGCGGGCCGTTTGCCATTGGGGGCGGCTTCTTTTACAACCGAGCGAACTTTTCGTGAATCCGATAGACGAGTCGGAGGATGCGGCTTAGTTAGCGGGTGTTGCATCCGCCGCAAGAATCCGCCGGACGCGCCCCCCCCTCGCAGCGCCTGCTATCCTGTGTGCCAAACGGCAAGCGAGGCAGAATCCCAACCGAGGGAGAAACGTGATCAAGGCTGCATTCTTTGACATCGACGGCACGTTGTTGAGCTTCGAGACGCACAGGCTCCCGGAGTCGACCAAGCGCGCGCTCATCGCCCTTCGTGCAGACGGCATCAAGTGCTTCATCGCGAGCGGGCGGCCTAAGTACCAGTTTCCGCCCTGCATAGTGAACGGATTCGACGGATTCGACGGCTTCGATGGGTTTGTCTCGCTGACAGGCTCGGTGTGCTTCGATGCCGGCGGCATCTACTACGACTGCCCCATCAGCGATGACGACGTAAAGACGATCGTTGGGCAGGTTGAGGCCGGCCGCTACGAGGCGCTCGTGCTCGAGGCTGATCGCGCCTACATCACCCGGCACACAGATGCGGTGCGGGAGATCGAGGGCGCGGCCGGCCTCACCTACGACGAGGGCGACATCCACGAGGCGCTCGATGCGCGCATCTATCAGTTCTGCGCCTTTGTTCCGCCTGAGCGCGAGCACGAGATCACGGATGTTTGCACGAGTGTGTTCACCACGCGTTGGAACGATCTGTTCTGCGACGTCGTGCCCAAGGCAAGCAGCAAACCGGCGGGGGTCAGGGAGACGCTTCGGCACTGCGGGCTCTCGGTTGACGAGGCCATCGCGTTCGGGGACGGCGGTAACGACGAGACCATGCTCGAATACTGCGGAATTGGCGTGGCGATGGGCAACGCAAAGCCCGGCACCAAGGCGGTTGCCGACTATGTGACGACAAGCGTCGATGACGACGGCGTCTACAATGCGTGCAAGCACTTTGGGCTGATCTAGCCTGGCGGCGGTAGGGTTCGTGTTCGACTGCCGCTACGGGGTGTGTCGAGGAGACGGGGCTTCGTCTTGGGCGTCGGGCGTTGCGCGTGACGTCTTGGCAAGGGGCAATCATGGACGAGTTGGACAAGGTGGCACAAGGCGCCGAGCAGGCGTTTGACCTCGCGGAATATGCCAAGACGGTACGCGCGTGCCGCAGCTACCGGCGCTTTGACGAGGGCGAGCCCATCCCTGAGGCGCTGCTTGTGGCGCTCGTGGATCTGGCGCGCACGACGGCCAGCGGGGCGAACCGTCAGCCACTGCGCTATCGCATCGTCAACTCCTCGGCGGAGTGCGCGCGGGTATTCCCGAAGCTAAGGTGGGCCGCGGCGCTCAAGGACTGGGATGGCCCTGTCGCTGGCGAGCATCCGACGGGCTATATCGTGATCTGCGATGCGGGGCACGGCGCGACGACGTCGGTGGACGAGGGCATTGCGGCTCAGACGATCCTGCTTGGGGCAACCCAGGCCGGCTTTGGCGGCTGCATGCTGCACGCGTTTGACAAGCACGGCGTGGCTGACGAGCTTGGGTTCGACGCCGATGCCGCCAAGCCGCTGATGGTCGTTGCGCTTGGGCGCCCCGTCGAGGACGTGCGGCTCGAGCCTGCGTCGGCCTCGCCCGATGGCACACTCGCGTATTGGCGAGACGCTGCCGGCGTCCACCATGTGCCCAAGCGCTCGCTCGAGAACGTGCTGCTGTAGCGCAAGGCCATGGATCGATCGGCGCATGGCTTGAGGCAGCTGCCGGCTGCACCCGCGCCGCCGGCGTGCTTGGCAGCTGTCAGCCGTGTGCCTTACCCGCTTCGCCGTTCCACGAGCATGGGTGGAAACACGAGGCTCGAGCGCGACGGCTTCTTGTCGGCCGGTGCGTCGATGAGCTCTACGAGGGTGTCGACCGCCTTGCGCGAGATCTCCTCGGTGGGCACCTCCATCGAGGTCATCGGCGTCTCGAGCAGGCTTCCAACGAGATACCCCGTGAGGCTCATGAGCCTCACGTCCTCCGGGTAGCGAAGCTCCTGCTCGCGCAGAGCCTTCATGGCCCCCATGCCCTGCACGTCAACCGCCGCCATCAGCGCGTCGAGTTCGGGGTGCTCGCTCAGCAGCCGTGTGGTGCTGCGGTATCCGTACTCGAAGCTGTTTGCCTGGAGGCTGTCGGAGACGAGGATCTCCTCAAGCCCTAGCTCGTCCATCGCCCGGCGATAGCCGCTCAGGCGCTCGCGATAGGGTCCGAGCGAAGCCGGGCCGTTGATGAGACCGATGTGGCGACACCCCTTGTCAGCGAGGTAGCGCGCGCCCTCGTAGGCACAGGCCTCGAAGTCGGCGGTTACGCTGGACAGACCGATGTTGTCGCGCCTGAGGAACTGGACGATGGACATACCGCCTGCCGCAAGCGTCTGGATTGCGCGCGTGTTCTTGCCCGTGGCGGCGATGATGAGGCCGTCTACGAACCCGTTGCCCAGTCGGTCGAGGCATTCGCGCTCGCGCTTTGGATCGTCGTCGGTGTTGCAGACGATGGTGGCGTAGCCAAGCTCCTGCGCCCGTTGCTCGGCCGCCTGGACGGCGTCGCCAAACATTGTGAGCTGCAGTCTGGGCACGACGATGCCGATGGTGTGCCGCTTGCCCTTGCGCAGTCCCTGGGCAAGCACGTTGGGCTCGTAGCTGAGCTTCTCGACGGCGGCAAACACGCGCTTTCGCGTCTCGGGATGCACGTGTGCACTGTTGTTGAGCGCGCGGGACACGGTGCTCGCGTCTACGTTGGCGAGCTTGGCGACGTCTTTGAGGGTTGGCACGGGGTACCTCGCTTGGGTGGGGAGGGGACGGCGCACCCCGCGATTTCGGCGTGCGACGTTCTTGGGTCTATGCAATCGATTGTACTGCAAACGATTGTATTGCGAGGGCGAGGAGAGGGGCTCCTCTGGCAAGATCAGATGACTCTTGCCTTTGTTTACGCGTCGGGCGGAGGGCTTGCGGATCTTGTCAAACGAGCTGGTACAAAGTCACTGAATGTATGGCAGTCGCCTAAATACCAAACCAAGACCCTTCAGTTCAAGTGAGAATGGCCAAGTAATCGGCCATTCAGCCAATCATGCAAATCGTTGCACGGATTCCAGATCTCGTTGCCCAAACATATCGCAAGTCGTTGAATATGAGCCAGCGGCTGCAAACGATTGCAAACAAGCTTGCAAGACGGCGACAGCAACTGAGCCTCTTGCGAACGGCAATCGGGATCCCAGCGACGATGGGTAAACCGGCACGGCCACACGGCCGGCCACAACAGAAAGGGCTCCACCATGGCTAAGACCAAGACCTTCAAGACAATCTTCCCGGCAGTCTCCGTTCCCCTGAACGACGACTACTCCATCAACGAGCCCGAGTTCCGTGCCTACCTCCGCTGGATCAAGTCCTTCTACAGCAAGGGTATCGAGGGCCTGGTCTGCAACGGCCACACCGGCGAGATCACCGGCCTCACCCGCGAGGAGCGCAAGCGCGTCACCGAGATCTGCGCCGAGGAGTGCGGCGATGTCATGACGATCATCTCGGGCGTCAACTGCGAGAACACCGCTCAGTCCATCGAGATGGCCAAGGACGCCAAGGAGGCCGGCGCCGATGGCATCCTGCTCATGCCGCCCCACATGTGGCTCCGCTTCGGCATGAACCCCAACGCCCCGTTCGAGTACATCAAGGACGTTGCCGAGGGCGCTGACATCGACATCATCATCCACCTGTACCCGGCAACCAGCAAGGCGTTCTACCCGGTCGACACGCTCATCAAGATGTGCAACGAGATCGAGCACGTCAAGTGCATCAAGATGGGCACCCGCGTCACCTCCATCTACGAGCACGACGTCCGCAAGCTTCGCCAGGAGTGCCCGGACATCTCCCTCATCACCTGCCACGATGAGACCCTCTGCGTCTCTTGGTTCCCCGGCATGGACGGCGCCCTCATCGGCTTCGCCGGCTGCGTCCCCGAGCTCATCTGCCCGGCCTGGGACGTCTTCAAGCACCCCGAGGATCACACGCTCGCCGAGGCCCAGGCCTGGTCGAACCGCATCTACCACATCTCCCAGGCGATCTACGGCGGCGGCCAGCCGTCCGGCGAGGCACACGCCCGCCTCAAGGAGGCCCTGAAGCAGCGCGGCGTCTTCACGAGCGCCCTCATGCGCAAGCCGGTGCTCCCGCTCGGCCAGGAGGAGAAGGACTGGGTCGCTCTCGGCCTCAAGCGCTCCGAGCTGCCCAAGGTTGACATGACGCAGTTCGCATAAGGCACCTTCCATATCAAACCTCAAACGGCCGTCATGTCCCACCTAGATACCATGGGCATGGCGGCCGTTTTCTTCGAAAGGAGTGCCACATGAGCGCTTCTTCAAGAACGACGGAAGTTCCCGACGGCGTGGCCGGCTCCGCGGGGGGTGCCGAAGTCTCCCAGGCCGCCCCGGTCAAGGAGCCCGCGCCCACCACGACGCCGGGCCTTGCCGGCACGAAGGCGGCCTCCGACGCCTTTGGCACCGACGCGGTCGTGGGCCACACGAATCCGGCTGACGACGACGTCGACCCCGCCGCCGTCAAGCGCCTGCCCTTTGGCGAGCTGGCCCGCCGCATTGGCCCGGGCTTCATCCTTGCCGGCATCCAGCTGGGCCCGGGCTCGCTCACAACCTCGGCCATGCTTGGCGCGGTGTACGGCTACAACCTGCTCTGGATCCTGCTGCCCGTCATCTTCATGGGTGCCACCTTCATCCTCGTGAGCTACCGCCTCTCCATGATGACCGGCATGCCCACGATCGCGGCCATCCGCAAGTACTACGGCAACGCCGCCGCCGGGTTCGTTGGCATCATCTGCTTCTTGAGCTGCATGTTCTTCAACATCGGTAACATCGCGGGCATCGGCGCCGGCATGAACCTGATCTTTGGCATCGACTGGCGGATAGGCGCATGCATCATCTGGGTGCTCGTGATGCTCATCTACTTCTCCAAGGGGGTGTACGACAAGATCGAGAAAGGCGTCATGGCGGCGCTCGTGTTCCTGACGCTCTCGTTCCTCGTTGCGCTCGTGATGGGCGGCGGCGTTGATGGCGGCAAGTTCGTGACCGGCCTTACCAGGTGGAGCTTCCCCGAAGGTAGCCTCGTGACGGTGCTTGGCTTCCTTGGCTCCAGCGCGAGCGTGCTTGCCGGCATGTACGGCACCTACCTCGGCAGCGAGAAGGGCTGGAACAAGCGTGACTTCTACAACGGCGTCATGACGGCCGACGCGGCGACGCAGGTCTTTGGCACCGTGCTCATCTCCGGGCTCATCCTGCTTGTGGGCGCCGTGATCGTGAACCCGATGGGCGGCACCATCAAGACGGCCTCCGACCTCGCGACCCTGCTCGTGCCGGTGCTTGGCACCTGGTCCGCGCTCGTGATGGGCATCGCGCTTCTGGCCGCTGCCTTCGCGGCGATCATGGGCAACACCGGTCGCTGCGTGGTCTTCCTCAACGCGGGCCTCAACAAGGCCACCGGGCTCGACAGCAAGAACGTCAAGGTCAGCGCCGCTGCCCTGCTCGTGTTCGCGCTCGTGGTGTGCATGATCTTTGGCGGCAACCCGGTGCAGCTCGTGTACTTCTCCAACGTGGCCACGAGCATCGCCACGCCGGTTGCCGGCCTGTTCATCACGCTGATGATCTACCGCAAGGATCTTGGCGGAAAGCGGGCGTTCCCACGCGGGCTCAAGGTTTGCATGACGATCAGCTACGCCTGCTACGCGGGGCTCATGCTCTTTGCGCTGTACCAGGCCGTCCCGAAGTTCCTGGGATCCGTGCTGTAAGGGCTGCTAGGAGCCGCGGCTGGCAGTGCTGCGTCTCCGAGCGCGCCGTCCGCCCTCGCGCCTACCGCAGCGACTCCAGCCCCAACAGCGCCGCGCCGATGGCGCCGCAGAGCTGTGAGTCCTCGTGCGTGGCCACGGGCGCGCCCAGCACGTCCTCAAGCGCGCGCACCACGCCCACGTTCTGGGCCACGCCGCCGGTCATGAGGTAGCCTGGCTTGGCCTTCACGCGCTTGGCCAGCGCCGCCGTCTTGCTCGCCACGCTCATGTCCAGCCCGTGCACGATGTCGGCGATGGGCGTGTCGTCCGCCACGAGGCTCACGACCTCGCTCTCGGCGAATACGGTGCACATGTTGGAGATTTTCACGTCGTGTTTCCAGTCGAGACCCACGCGGCAGAACTCGTCCAAGTCGAGCTCCATGGCCCGTGCGGTGGCCTCTAAGAAACGTCCTGTACCTGCGGCGCATTTGTCGTTCATGACGAAGTTGAGAACGCCGCCGGCCTCGTCCAGATGGATGACCTTTGAGTCCTGTCCGCCAATGTCGATGACGGTGCGCGCGTCCGGCGCGAGGAAGTGGGCACCGCGGGCGTGGCAGGTGATCTCAGTGATGGCGGAGTCCATGCCGGGGATGGCGTCGCGACCGTAGCCGGTGGCCACGCGCAGGGTGAGGTCGTGGTCCGTGAGGCCCGCTCGCTCGAGCACGGCCTCGACCGCCTTGGCCGCGCCGGCGGAGGCCTTGGCGCCCGTTCGCACGATGACGCTTGCCACAATCTTCTCGTCTGCGTCCATGACCACGGCGTCCGTCGAGGTCGAGCCCGAGTCGACGCCCAGCACGTAGACGGGCCCGTCGGTGTCCGTGCGTCGCGTCGCGGCAACCTCGCGCGCCTCCGCCATGCCGCGGAGCGTCTCGTCGAACGCTTTGAGGCGCGTGCGCAGCTGGCCTGCGCTCTGGCGCGTGCCGTCGGTCTCGATCTTGAGCATCGGCGTGTGAGCCTCCTTGGCGGCTTCGAGGTACTCGAAGCCGTAGTAGTCGCAGAACTTCATCGTATGGTAGATGACGCCGTGCTGACCGGGCGCGCCCACGAGCCGCTTGCGGTCGGCGGCGTCGTTCATGCGCATGCAGGGCATCTGGTTGAGCAGGGCGTCGGCGTACCAGTCCAGGAACCGGTCCAGGCCGTCTTCCCCGCGCGCCGCCGAGCCCAGGTGCTCGGCTCGGTGCTCGCAGGCGGGGCCGGGCACACGCACTAGGCCGGGTGGTGGGGTCTGGACCAGGCGCCAGCCCGTGCACGTGCCATTCTCCACGGGAAGCCCCAGCTCGTCGCGACACGTGTCGACGAGCGAGAGGGGGCCGTGGGCGCCCAGCAGCGTCACGCGCTCGTCCACGCGCGGCACGGGCGGCACGAAGCTCGCGCAGGCCTTCGCGATGTTGAACTCACGACCGCTCCAGGCGGAGAAGGCCTCTGCCAGCCTGCGGAGTTCGCCACGGAATCGGGCCGCCTCGCGCGGGCCCCGCAGGTGGGGGAGGTCCAGCAGCCAGAGGAACTCCACCGCGCCCGAGCCACTCAGCACGTCATAGACGCGGCGCATGACGTCGCAGCAGCTCGTAAGTACGAGGGCGTGTACCTCGGGCTGGAGGGCGTAGGCGAACAGGCTCTTGCCGTAGCCGCAGAGGTTGGGGTGGGCCAGCTGGTCTGCCTCCTCAAAGGAGTGCGCCTCGTAGGTGCACGGCCAGCAGCCCACGCCAAACCCCGCGAGCAGCTCCACCGGCACGTACTTGCAGGGGTAGTGGACGACGAGTTCGTCTGCCTGCTTGCTTGCGCGGAGTATTTCCTGGTTGCCGCTGTGGCGGTCGGCTTGGCTGTCTGCGTGGCGGTTGGTCCGTCCGCTCGCGGCCGCGCCTGCCTGCGTCACCGATTCGTCAGGCACCGGCAACCTCCCCCTTTCGGGCGCGCAGCATCTCGAGGAACGCGCCCATGCGTGTGGACGACTGACCCTCGGCGTTGTTCGCGCGATGGCATCCGTCGCCGTCGAGGACAAGCACCGGTATCCCTGCCGCCTCAAGCTCGCGCTTTGCCAGCTGCGATGCCCCCATCGTCTCCTTGCAGCCCCAGTGGCAGAAGCAGACCACGCCATCGGCGGCGGCGAGCTGCGCCAGGTCGTGCAGGCGCTGGATGCGCCTGCGGGCGGGGCCGTTGAACGTGTTCTTGATGAGGCGCTCGGCCATGGCCTCCCATGGCTCGCTCGCGTCATGCGCCCAGGGCTTTGCACCAGGGTGCGGGCGGGGCGAGCCGGCGTCGTCCAAGACGAGCCTGCCGGTGGCGTCGCGCTCGAACGCGTCGAAGCTCGTCTGGTTGAAGCACATGTCGGACGTTACGATTTGGGCCTCGCGGTTCATGTCGAGCATCTGCTGCAGGGAGGGCGAAAAGAACGGCGCCACGTGCGCCCACACGAGCGAGAGCCCGTCGAAGCGCTCGGCGCGCTGAAGGTCGCGAAGCGCCTGCTGGCTCATCTTGAGGGAGTCTGTGCTGCCGAGCGAGAGGTGTAGCGCCAGTGCCTGCTGCATTTCGAGGCCCATGTCGTTGTGCAGGTAACGACCGCGGCGCAGCGGCAGCGAGCGAACCATTGCGTCGAGCGTCGCCTGGGTGTGGGCCACGTGCTCGCGCAGGAGCCCCTCGTCGAGTGCGCGACCAAAGGTCTCCTCGGCGGCGCGGGCAAGCTCGCGCAGCTGGTCGGCCACGTAGGAGCAGGCGTCCTCGTCGTACTCGTAGGGCACGTCCACGTAGACGTGGGGACTGCCCAGCTCCTGGGCGAGCCACTTGAACGTGGTGTTGTTAGCGTCGCAGGCAACCGAGCAATTGGCGATGAGTCGCGGCGGCGCTAGCACGCGAGCGGCCGCGGCACCCAGCAGAATTTTGTGGAAGGAGCAGTAGGTCTCGGGGATGCCGCGCTGCTCCGCGGAGCGCACGAGCCCCTCTTCGGCGCGGGCGCCGGTCACGAAGTCCGCGAGGGCCTCCGAGGCGAGCGGGCGCAGGCCCATGGCCAAGAAGAGCTCCGTGGGCAGAAAGATGCTGGTGAGCACGGCTTCGTCTGGGTGCTCGAGCGCGCCGGTGACGCCTTCGAGCGCGATGCGGGCGGCGGCGCGGCCAGAGGGGAGCTGCTGCGCCTCGGGCAGGCGACGCGTCTGAAAGCGTTTGACTTCGAATGCCCTGAGCAGCAGGTTCCTGGCAAGCTTCGGCTTGGTGTCCACCATGTCCGAGACGGTGGAGCCAAACGTGTCGACGATCTTGGTTGATAGCTTCTGGTCCTCTGCCACGCGGGCTTCAGCTCCTATCGGTGCGGTTCTATGCGTGCAATCTGGCGAGTATAGATGCTTGCTGGTGCTGCCTTCTTCGCCTGAGCGCGCCGGGGCGGCTGCGCAGGGGCGGAAAAGGACGGGTTGCTGGACGTGGCTCGCCTGTGGGTGATGGGTGTGGCCTGCCATCGAGGCCCGCCGCGAGGTGCGAGGTGCGGGTTGGAAGGCCGCCGCTAAGCGGGGGCACAGGTTCGACGTAGACCAGACTACCCCTTTTAGAGTCTGGTTTACATAATCCAGAGATCATTTGATCCGAGCGTCTTCAATCAGGCGCTCTTGATAGGTGCCCGCCGTCTGGTTGTGCTGATTTAGGCCTCCATACGCGCAACTTCTGCATTGAAGGGGTGGGGTCTCCGAGGTGAAGGGAGTTGCGTTGGTCCGAGTGAAAGGGGCTGGATTGGGCGTATGGGCCGACTCAGGCCGCTCGGCGATGAGCCTTGTTTGAAAATGAACCGTTTTGGGCCTCCGTGCCCGGGCACTGGTTTATTGAGAAAAACCACAGGCGTTCTACCTGCGGGTTTAGAGGCTCGTTTTTAAGGCGTTGACAAATGCCGGATCGAGACCTTGGCAAAACTGTTCATTTTCAAACAAGAGTGTCCTCAGGAGAGGAAAAACAACTTGCCTAGGCCTCCCCGATGCCGTTGCGGGCGCTTGCCGGCAGCAAAAAACGCTGACGCATCTTTGGGCTCTTGCAGGCAATGTAAGAACGGAAAAGTGCCCGGACGGCCATGAGGCCGTCCGGGCACTGCAGGCTTAATCCGAGAACAGCTCAACAACCTCGAGGTTCAGGTCCTTGCTGGCGCCCTCGATCTGCGGGCGTCCGCCAAAGACGCAGATGGCGCGGTCGTCGTGCAGTGAGGCGAGCGGGGTGGCAAGTTCATGCAACTGCCCCAGCGTCGTGCCAAGCATCTGCGCGCGAAGCTCCTCGCGCCAGGTGGCCTTGCGGCCAGACAGTCGCGTCGCGTCAAGGCGACGCCCCAGGGCGCGCGGCTTTACAGGTGCGTCCATGCCGCCCACGCACGCGATGATAAAGCCATCGAGCTCCTCCTGCGTGGGCTGCCAGGCCTCAAGCCACTTCGCGGCGTCCTCGTAGCGGCGCACCGTGGGGTCAACCGCCGGGTCGCGGTAGGAGTAGAACTGCAGCAGCGCGTCCATCGTGCAGCGGAACCCGCAGCCATAGGCGCCGCCCAGCACGCGCACCTCGTTCCACAGGTAGTCGAACGAGAGCGCCTGCGACGCCACGCGCCAAACGCCGCTCGCACGCACGCCGTGCGGCAGGCCGGCCATGCCCTCGCCCACGTAGCAGACGTTGGCGGGCACGATAAACGCCTCGTTGCACACGTGCGGCTGGGGCACGATGAGCGCGGCCGCGCCGCTCGCGCAACCCGCGTCCGCCGCGCCATCCCCGGTCATCGCGCTGCCAAGCCGCAGGTTGCCGGCTGCCTTCCAGAACGCCTCCGCGTCCTCCGCGGGGCCGGTGAGGCTCACCTCGCAGCCCTCGGCCACGAAGACGCGGCTTGCGAGCTCGGCAAGCTTGGCCACGAGTGCATCGGCCTTCTCGTCGAAGCCGTCCAAGAGGCCGCGCAGGAAGCGGTAGAAGTCCACGCCGCCCAGCTGCTCGCTCGTCTCGGACGATGCCAGGAAGTACGACCCCACGCGCGAGAGAGCCGCCGCGTGACCGGAGTCCACGAAGGCCTGCTCCATACCGAGCTTCCGCTGCTCGAGGATGTCGCGGATGCGCTTCGTGTCCGCAAACGAGGTCTCGCTCCAGATCTCTGCCGGAAGCGTCGCGAGCCAATCCACGTTCTCGGAGAGCGCGCTCGCACCCACCACGAGCTTCGGCCGCGAGCTCGCTGGGTCATCGTCGTCGCTGTAGACCTCGGTGAAGAACGAGAGGTTGCCGAGCTTGGACTCACAGACCGTGTCCAGCTCGTAGGCGCTGCGGCCCGCGGCGTCCAGCTTGCCCAAAAGGCCGCAGAGCACGCTCACGTACGGCAGCTCGTCCCAGGCAACGCGCCCCAGGTCGAAGTACCAGTACGCATAGGTGATGTGGCGCGTGTCGATGTCGTGGTGGAAGCACGGCACGGGGGTGCCGACGCACTGCTCGGTCTTGGGGTCCGCCGGCCCCTCCCCAATGTCGGAGAGCGAGAGATGCGGCAGCGTCGCGAGGGCCTCCTCGGAGTCCGGCGCCACCTGCTCCTCGTGGAGCGCTTTGGCCTCGGCAACCACCTCGTCGGCGCGAGCGTCGTCCATGGCGGCACGAGCCGCGGCCAGGCGCACGGCCTCGTCGTTGGCGCCGGCCTCGTCGGTGGGAACCACCTCCACGCAGCAGGCGTAGTCGCATCGGCACACGGCCTCGTCCAGCAGGCGCTCGAAGTAGCCGTCCTCAAGCTCGGCGCGCATGCGAGCCAGCTCGTTCTCGTAATGCAGGTAGCTCGTGGCGGCATCGTCGTCATACAGCCAGCCGCTCATAGCCTGGATGGCCAGGCCCACGCCGTCCGGGTAGCCCCAATCGTCCTCGCGTAGGTTGAACTCCGCCTGGGCGAGCGACGCCTCGAGGTTCTCCTTGCCAAGCCCCTCGGTGACAAGCGTGGCGCACGTGGCCTCGACGAGTGCGCGGAACTCCTCAGCCACGCCCGGCTTGGCGCCCTTGAGCTCAAAGATGAGCATCGGCTGCAGCAGACCGTCGTAGAGAAAGCCCGTGACGTCGCGGCCCAGACCGCTCTCCAGCACGGCGCGCTTGAGCGGCGCCTCGTTGGAGCCCACGAGCGCGTCGACGAGGATGTCGGCCGCAAGCACGCGCTCGCGCTGCGCCGCCGTGGCAAACACGTAGGCCGCGCCCACGCAGGCGTTGTCGGGCGTGGTGGCCATCGGCAGCTGGAGCAGCGCCGGAGAGACGGGCCTGTGCAGGGGCAGCGGGTTGGGCGCACCGGCGCCGCGGTCCGCAGCACCCAGGAAGCGCTCGTTCAGGAAGGCGAGCTTCTCCTCGATGTCCAGGTTTCCGTAGAGCGTGGTGTAGGAGTTGGAGAGCTGGTAGTGGCGCGCGTGGGTGTCCAGGAACTCCTCGTAGGTGAGGTCGGGGATGTTCTTGGGGTCGCCGCCCGAGACCCAGCCGTAGGGCGTGTCCGGGAACAGCGAGCTCGCGATGCCGTTGAGCAGCAGCTCCTCGGGGTTGGAGAAGGCACCCTTCATCTCGTTGAATACCACGCCGTTGTAGGTGAGCGGGCAGTCGGGGAGGGCGTGGCCCGCGTCGTCGCCCTTCAGCTCGTAGTGCCAGCCCTCCTGCTCAAAGATGCGCGGGCGCTTGTAGATGGCCGGGTGCAGCACGGCATCCAGGTAGATGTCCATGAGGTTCTCGAGGTCGCGGTCGTTGGTGGACGCCACGGGGTACATGGTCTTGTCCGAGAAGGTCATGGCGTTGAGGAACGTCTGCATGGAGCTCTTGAGCAGGTGGACGAACGGCTCCTTCACTGGGAACCGGTCCGAGCCACAGAGCACCGAGTGCTCCAGGATGTGGAAGACACCGGTGCTGTTGGCGGGCGGCGTCTTGAAGGTGATGGCGAAGGCCTTGTTGTCGTCTGCCGTCGCGAGCCACATGGCGCGGGCGCCGGTGGCGGCGTGGCGCAGCACGTAGGCGCAGCCCGAGATCTCGGGCAGGGCCTCGGCCTTTTCGACGGTGAAACCGTGGTGCGTGCTGCCTACCGATAGGGTTGGGTCAAGGGTGGAAAAGTCGCGGGACATGGTGCTACCTTTCAGTGGTTTTGTTTGGTAAGAGACTCTAGCACGCGGGGACATGTCCATGGCTAACTCACGTAGGTCTGGTCGGGGAGCTGAGGGCGGGTCCGCAGCCGGCGCCGGACGAAGCAAGACGCTGCGCGGCGTGGTCCTCACGCTTTTGGGTGGCACGTGTTGGGGCTTCTCGGGAACCTGCGCGAAGTTCCTCATGGACAGCTACGGCGTAGACCCGGTGTGGCTCGTCTGCGTGCGACAGCTCGTGGCGTCGGTGCTGTTCTTGGCCCTGGCGGCGGCGCTTCCCAAGGACCGCGAGCGGCTCGTCGAGCTTGGGCGCACACGCGCCGGCGGCGTTGCGGGCGTGGTGGTGCTCGTGCTCACGGCACTCTGCATGATGGCGAACTCCGTGAGCTATGTGCTCACGATCAACCTCACCAACTCCGCCACGGCCACGGTGCTGCAGGCGCTCGGACTCGTGCTGCTGATGGCCTTTGCCTGCATCCGCTCACGTCGCGCGCCGCACCGGCGCGAGGTCATTGGCGTGGTGCTCGCGCTTGCAGGCACGTTTCTGCTGGCCACGGGCGGCGACCCTACCAGGCTCTCGATGCCGTTGGCGGGCCTGCTCTGGGGCATCTTCTGCGGCGTGTCCTGCGCGCTCTATACGGCGGTGCCCGAAGGTGCGCTGCGAAAGTGGGGGAGTCCCGTGGTGAACGGCGTTGCCATGCTCGTCTCGGGCCTCATCCTTGCCGCGGCTATTCGCCCGTGGGAGCGCGTGCCGGCCTTTGGCGCGGTGGGGCTCGCGTGGCTCGCCATCATCATCTTCGTAGGCACGTTCCTCGCGTTTGCCCTCTACATGCAGGGCGTCAAGGACCTGGGGCCGCTTCGCGCGAGCATGCTGGGCACGTCGGAGCCCATCTCGGCCACGGTTTTCTCCGTGCTGTGGCTGGGCACGATGTTCACGCCCGCGGACTTCATCGGCTTCGCGCTCATCATCGTGATGGTGTACCTCACGGCGTAGGCCGAGGTGGCGGGGCATGCGCGATAGGTTCGTGCGGTAAAGGCTCGAGCGCGCTTGGACGAGCTGAGCGTCGCTCGGACGTCCAAATAAAAAAGCGGTCCCGCAGCGCGTGGCTGCGGGACCGCTTGGGCTCGTGTGTTGTGCGGCTTACAGGAAGCGATACTGTACCGCGCGGACGCCCCAAGCCCCGGGGGAGGAGAAGCCAAAGGCCTTCCACACGCCGCCGGCAAGGTCCAGCGCGCGACCGTAAGGGGCAAAGCCGCCCACGTCCGTGACGCGCGCCGTCACGGTCTTGCCGTTGTAGCGAATCTGCACGGAGCGGCCAAGTAGGTAGCGCTGGCTGATGGGCACGGCCACGGTCACGGAGTCGTCCGTGAGGATCTCACCGGAGGCGGTGGCGTTGCCGCCCGTGTTGTCGGCCACGGAGTAGGCGGAGGCCTTGCCAATCATCCACTCGCCGTCTGTGTCTACCTCAGAGCCGTCAGTGGCGCCGGGGTTGGTACTCGGCGTGCTGGGAGACTCGCTCGAGCCGGTGTTGGTCGAGGTCTCGGTGCCCGGGGCGTTGGCTTTGGTCGTGGCGGCGTCCTGCGTGGCGGCCGCCTCGCTCTGGGCCTGTGCCGCGGCCTCCGCGTCCGCCTTGGCCTTTGCGTCGGCCTCGGCCTGGGCCTTTGCGTCGGCCTCCTCGGCGGCCTTCTGCGCGGCAATCTGGGCGTTCATCTCGTCAACGGCTGCCTGCGCGTCGTTCATGGCCTGCTCGGCGGCCTGCTGCTGGCTCGTGGCCTCGTCCTTGGCGGCCTGCATGGTCTGCTGGGCGCCAAGGAGCCGGTTCTGCAGGTCGGTGAGCTGCTGCGTCTGGTCAACGTTGTCGCGCTGCACCGCGTCGATGTACTGGTAGGTGGTGAGGAAGTCCGAGAAGCTGTCGGACGAGAGGAGCAGGGTCACGAGACCCGGGGTGTCCTGCTGCATCTTGTACATGGAGCGCATGGCCACGCCGGCCTTTTCGCGCGCGCCGGGCAGCTGGGACTCAACGTCGGCAATCTGCTGCTGGGCCTCGTCGATCTTGGCCTGCAGTTGGTCGACGTTCTGGGTGGCGTCGTTGTAGGCGGCCGTTGCCTGGTCCGCCTTGGCCTGGAGCTCGTCGAGGGTCTCGGCCTGGGCCGGGGCCGCAACGAAGAGGGAAGCGCAGCAGAGGGCGGACATGAGTCCTGCCTTGATTGCGAGGTGCCTGGTGGTCCGTGCGCTGCGCTGTGCCAATGCCGCTCCTGGTGCTCGTTCGTAGGATCGCGCCCGCTCCGACCCCATCTTTCTGGCGAAACCGCAGGTACTTCGGCTTCGTGCGCAAGCCCGTCTCGCTTGGCCTGCACTGCTTGGCCCGGCTTGGGGCCGCGTTGGACGCCCACGGTTCAGACGCCGCAACAAGTGGGGGGCCGCGGTGAATCCTGCCCCTTGTGTGCGCCTGGAATGACCATTTGCACGTAGTCACGTCTCTCTATTCTAACTATCGAATGGGAGCTTCACAGATTCCCCAGCTACGAGGCAGTGCGGGCGTAACGGAAGGGGCGACCTTCCCGTGGGATGGTCGCCCCTGTCATGCCATATGTAGGTGCTTCGCGTTGCTTGGCCGCCTTACCTTGTGGCCAAACGTGGGCCGGCGGTTTGATGCTCGCCTCTACCGCTGGGCCCGGCTGAGCTACTTCACAACCAGGATGTCGCAGTCCGTGTTGCGGAGTAGGAAGGTTGAGATGGAGCCCAGCAGTGCGTACTTGATGCTGGAGAGTCCGCGCGCGCCGCAGAGCACGATGTCCGGCTTGATGACGTCGAGCATCTCGTCTTTCAGGGTCTCGCGGATGCGGCCCGTCTTGACCTGGACCTCAATCTTGGGGATGCGGTCCTCGGCCTCTGCGGTTGCCACGAGGTCTGCGATGGAGCCGCGGAAGGCCTTCTCCATGCCAGGGATGAGGTCGACGGGGTAGGTGCCCGCCGTCTCGAGGACCGTCGAGTCGATGACGTGGCCGATGTAGAGCTCGGCGCCGTTGTTGGCTGCGACGATGATCGCGCGCTCAAGCACCTTGTCCTGCTGTTCCGTGCCGTCCAGGGAGACGAAGACCTTCTTGTAGCGAACCTCGTTGAGCTGTGCCATGAGTGCTCCTTCCCTCGCGGGCCAAAGGCTTTGGATATGTGGTGGGGCTCCGGTCGCCCCACGACGGTGGCCGATGAGGCTCGCCGCCGCGTGCCGGCATCGCCGGCTTCTTATCCGCTGTATACCCCGGTGCGGGCCGGGCGCATCCCGTCGTGACGGAAGGGCAAAATCGTTCGGTGAGCGGTTGGCGGTAGGGCTGGGCAGGATGCCGTTGTGACGGAGGGGCCCAATTGCTTGGCGTGTGGCGGCAGGTGCGAGGAAGGCGCCTAAGCTCGCCATGCCGTTGTCCAGTCGCCGGACATGCGGAGGCGGGACTTGGAGGATGCCGGAGCGCCCGGATTTGCGCGTGCGCCGATCTGCCTGTTGGTGGGCTGCGCCAGCCCGGGCTGGCAGTTAGCCGCATGCCGTAGGCCTATGTCACCGGGGCATTACGCCGGCGGGCTCTATAACGCGTGATTAACGTCTTGTGGTTGCTCTGCGAAGCCGCGCCGCCGGTGCCTTCCGCGCGGCATAATGATGCGCGCAAAAGTGATGCCCGGGGCTTCGCCCGGCTTTGGCAATTGATGGGGTGGACGCTGGCCCTCAAAGCGCCGGCCGATGCGGCGCTTTGCCCTGAGCGCGGCAGGCAAAGCGTCCCGGCGGGCCGCTTCGAAGCCCTGCTCCGGCAAAACGCACCAACGCCCTGTCTCGACAGATGGCTCCAAAAGAACGCCCCGACCCCAAACGAAAGGTTTCTATGAATATCCTCGACCTGCTCAAATCCGCGTTCCTCGGCCTGGTCGAGGGCATTACGGAGTGGCTCCCCATCTCGTCTACGGGCCACATGATCTTGGTGGACGAGTTCATCAAGATGGACGTGCCCGACGAGTTCTGGAACATGTTCCTCGTGGTGATTCAGCTTGGCGCGATCCTCTCGGTGTGCGTGCTCTATTTCCACGATCTCAACCCCTTCTCGCTCAGCAAGGGCAAGGACGGCCGGCGCGCCACGTGGAGCCTCTGGGGCAAGATCATCCTCGGCTGCATCCCGGCCGCGGTGATTGGCCTGCCGCTCAATGACTTCATGGATGAGCACTTCTATAACTCGTATGTGGTGGCTGCGGCGCTAATCGTCTACGGCATCGCCTTCATTCTCATCGAGAACTGGCGTGCCAAGCGCCGCGCCAAGCAGGCAGCGGCTCCCGCGAAGATTCACGGGGCTCACTTTGCCAAGTCCGTGGCCCAGGACGCTGCGGCTGATGACACGGACTTTGGCGCCATCTCCAGCATCGACGACATCTCGTGGAAGACGGCCCTTGGGATTGGTTGCTTTCAGGTGCTGTCGCTGGTGCCGGGCACGTCGCGCTCGGGCTCCACGATTATCGGTGGCCTTCTGCTGGGCACGACGCGTTCCGTTGCCGCCAAGTTCACGTTCTACCTGGCGATTCCCGTCATGTTTGGCGCGAGCCTGCTGAAGGTCGTGAAGTTCCTGCTGGGCGGTGCCGCGATGGGTGCCAACGAGTGGGGCATCATGATTGTGGGCCTGGTGGTTGCGTTTGTGGTGTCGCTGCTGGCGATTCGCTGGCTTACGGGCTTTGTGCGTCGGCACGACTTCAAGGTCTTCGGTTGGTACCGCATCATCCTGGGCGTGCTGGTACTTGCGTACTTCCTCGCGATTGGCCCGGCGCTGGGTCTGATGTGAGACAGGCCATCGGGGTCGGCACGGAATCTGGCCTGAGATGGGCAGCTGAGCTGCCATTGTGTCGGTCGGATTAACGCGTAAGTGGTGGCTGTAGGAGAGGTGGCGCCCAAGGGGCGCCGCCTCTCTTCGATCTGGGTGCAGTTTGGATATCGGCTGGGAGGTCATGCGAGTCGGCTGGCCCGTTTGGGGTTTGACGACTCGACTCAAGCGGGCGGGCTGCAACATCGGTGTGTGCGACTGCGAGTTACTTCGCTCTGGGCTGCAGGTGGTCGCCTTTCTTGCGACGATAGGGCCTAATCCTTGTTAGGACGGGGCCAAACCCCCGCGGCAACATGAGTCGAATCCTTGCAACGACGGAAATCTCGTCCCCGCGGGGACGGGGCCGAATACCTGCGGAAACGTGGCCAATTCTTCGTGATGAACCACGCCTCTATTCCGGGCTCACGCAGTTCGTGGGGCGTCGGCCCTCAACAAGTAACTCACAGACGGCCTCGAGGCTCATCTGTCGCAGGGCGTCCGCGGCCTCGATTGAGTCGTAGGCGGAGTGCGGAGTCACGATGCAGCGCGGATGGCGGATGAGCTTCTCGTTGCGGCCGCTCGCCTCGTGCGCCAGGGTGTCGAGACCGGCGGCGCAAATCCCCGTCTTGCCGCCGCTTGTGATTCCCTCGTTCAACGCCGCGACCAGGGCCTTCTCGTCCACGACCTCACCGCGAGCGGTGTTCACGAGCACGGCACCGGGTTTCATAAGTGCCAGCTCGCGCGCACCGATAAGACCGCGCGTCTCGTCTATGAGCGGGCAATGGAGACTGACGACGTCCGATGCTCGCAACAAGTCCTCAAGGGTTTCGGCCTTCTCGCAGCCGGCGGCAGCCAGCTCCTCGGCGCTCTTCGTGGGCGCCCACACGAGCACACGCATGCCCAGGGCTTGGGCCACGGGCGCAACCTCGCGGGCGATTCGGCCAAAGAATACGAGGCCAAGTGTCTGTCCGCAGGGCCTGTGCACGGGGTACCCAGCCTTTGGGTCCCAGCCGCCGGCGAGTACGTCGCGGTTTGAGAGCGTCACCTTGCGCATGAGGTCCAGCATGAGCGCGATGGTGTGCGCGGCGACCTCCTTGGCGCAGTAGCCCGGGCAGTTGCTCACGAGCACGCCGCGCTGGGCGAGCCCCGCCACATCCATGTGGTTGAGGCCGATGGACATGCTCGCGACGAGCTTCACGCCGGCGTTGGCGAAGCTGTCCACCGTGTCCTTGATGACGGGCATGAACTCGCCGACAACGGCCTCGCAGCCGTTCAGCTGCTCGGGCGTTGGGGTCTTGAACGGCTCATGTGCTGCGTCGAGGAGCTCGATGGCCTCGGCGCACCCCAGCTGGGCGAGGATTTCGTTGGCGCGCGAGGTGTCGCCGTCGAGCGTGTAGTAGAGAACGCGATGGGGTGTGCTTGCCTGGGGCATGGGGCTCCTTGTGTGGATGGGTCGGTGTGGTGGCCAGTGCGATTTGGCTGGTAGCGGGGTGCCGAAGGGCTGTCTTTTGCGGCGATTATAGGGCGCTGGGATGCGGGAGCGCTGGGCGGGCGCATGGCGCCGTTGATCGAATACGGTAGTTGCCGGTGTCAAATACCGTGTATGGTGGGGCTGGAAAGCGGGGAGTTGTCGCTGGGGCTGCCGGGGTTGCTGCCTTGGAGAGGCCGCGGCTTGGCGCGTCGCGTGCGGCGGAGCGTCCAGACTCGGCGCGCGGTCGTCGGCTCGTGGCCACGCCTGCCTGCTTTGGCCTGGCTTCTGCGCCTGTTGGCTCGCACGCCCGGCTCTCGCACTCGGTGAAGCGGCGCGCGTCGGTCTGCCTGTGCCCGGCGTATGCCTTGGAAGAGGGGAGATCCCATGGAGTGCAGACCCTTGAAGAATGGCGCCCGCATCGTGTTCACCGATGTTGACGGCACCTTGCTCGATGCTGAACATCGGCCCATTCCTGCGTCGGCCTCCGCCATTGCGCGGCTTGGGGAGCGCGGCATTCCGTTTGTGCTCGTGAGCGCCCGTATGCCGGAGGCCCTGACGCCCATCCAGCGCACGCTTCGGTTCTCGGGCCCGCTCGTGTGCTACAGCGGGGCGTACGCCACCGACGAGCGTGGCGTTGAGCTGCTGAGTAGGCCCATGCCCATCGAACTCGCGCTCAAGGCAAGTCGAATAGTGGCGGAGCGGGCATCGGATGTGTGCTGCATGGCATACGGCTACCACAGATGGGTGGTTGATGACCGCTTGGACCCGCGCGTGGCCAACGAGGAGCGCATCGTGGGGCGTCAGAGCGAGGAAGGCACCCTCGAGGATGTGTTTGGCGAGGTCGGTGGTCTGCACAAGCTGCTGCTTGTGGGCGAGGCCGGGCGCATGGGGGCGTTGCGGGCCGAGCTTGCCGCGGCGTTGCCCGAGCTTACGGTGGTGCTCTCGTCGCCGATTCTTTGCGAAGTCATGGCTGGCGGTGTGAGCAAGGCCGAGGGCGTCCGGGTGGTGTGCGAGCACTACGGTCTGGAGCCGTCGCAGGCCATGGCTTTTGGCGACGGTCACAACGATGTGGACATGCTTGCGGCGGTGCCGGAGAGTTATGCCATGGCCAATGGGGAGGCCGCGGTGCGGGCGGCCGCGACGCATGTTACGCGGCTCACCAATGATGAGAACGGCTTGGCGACAGAGCTGGAGCGCCTGCTGTAGGCCGCGCTGATGGGTGCCTGCCCGGGCGCCTGCTGCGGAAAGCGCAGACGAGCGGAATGGTATGGCGGGTGCTGGGCCGAATGGGCCGTTGGGCTTTCAGGAAACTTGCAAAAGGGTCTGTCCCCGGTTGCAAGTGGAAAATACCGGCGTATAACAGGCATTATGTTAGAACGGTACAATGGCCTGCACTTGCACCTGCGGTTATATCGGCTTATGCAGGCCGCTGTGCCGCCCTCACTCTTGTGGCCGCAGAAGGTAGTTGCTGCCGTCAACTACCGCTTGCCGACAAATAGTTGCCACTGACAGCAAATAGTTTTGTATCGAAATAGTTGACGCCAATAATCAAATCGAAACGTGAGGCCGACCCCGGGGCCATCGGGGCGGCGGCGCGATGGCCTGTGCGTCGCGACGTGTGACGCACGCAGGGGTGCGTTGGCACTGCCAGCGCACGGAAAGGAGGGCCCATGAGATATCTGCTCCTAGTAAGCCACGGTACCTTCGCGCCCGGCCTGCACAGCGTCCTCAAGATGCTGTCCGGCGACAGGGATGACGTTCTGAGCTGCAGCCTCGAGGATGGTATGGGTGCAGATCAGTATGTCGAGAACCTCAAGAAGGTCATCGAGCCGATTGATCCGGAGGACGAGGTCCTCGTGCTTGGCGACATCATCGGCGGCTCGCCGCTCACCAACGCCCTCAAGACGCTGTCCGACAAGGGCATGATTGCGCGCACCTCCGCCTTTGGCGGCATGAACTTGCCGATGGCACTCACTGCGGTGCTTCAGCTCCAGACGGACGACCTGCCCGCCCTCAAGCAGTCCATGGTCAGCGAGGCCCGAGAGGCCACGAAGGAGCTCGAGCTCGAGACCCCGTCGGCTGACGACGAGGACGACATCTAGGCGAGATCAGGGCTAGTCCCAAGGCGCGCGGCAAAGGTCAAGGCCCAGACGGGAAGCCGCTAGCAACCGCGATAGGCCACCAGCGGCCGCGGTAGGCCGCCAGCAACGGCGAGGAGCCGCCAGCAACCGCGGAAAACCGCCAGCAACCAGCAAAACGCCCGCACATGACCGGCGGGCACAACGTCCCCAACAGGAGGCACGCATGATTTCCTTCATACGCATCGACGACCGCATGATTCATGGCCAGACCGTGACCCGCTGGTCCCTCGAGTACCCGTGCGACGGCCTCATCGCCGTCAACGACGCCGCCGCGTCCGACCCGATCCTCAAGCAGGCCTACAAGAGCGCGTCCGACAAGAAGACCTTCGTCTGGACCCTCGATCACTTCAAGGACGTTCAACAGAGGGTCCTCGACTCCAAGGACCGCTACTTTCTGATCACCAAGAACCCGCAGGACATGAAGAAGATTCTGGTGGACATGGGCTTCAAGCCGGGCATGGACCGCGTCATCGTGGGTCCCTGCAACGACCGCCCCAACGCCACCAAGCTGGGCAACAACCAGTCCATTACGCAGGAGGAGGCCCAGGCTCTCGAGGACATCGCGAACGCCGGCTATACGGTCGAGTTCGCCCTCCTGAAGGAGAAGTCCATCGGCGAGTGGCCCAAGTTCCGCGGCCAGTTCGGCTTCTAGGTACGGCTTTACCTCGGGCCCCAATGGGGCGCTGTTGGGCCCGAGTTGTCCTACAAACCACTTTGGAAGGTGGAAGGTATGGGAATTAACGCGTTCCAGGCAGCCATTTTCGGGCTGTGCGCCTGCCTGTCATCTATGCCGGGCATGGGCGGCACGACCATCGGTAACTACACCCTTGGCCGCCCTCTAGTCGCCGGCCTCATTGTAGGCCTCGTCATGGGCGACATCCGCACCGGCATCCTCATCGGCGCTGCCATTCAGCTCGTCTATATCGCGCTGGTGACCCCGGGCGGAACCGTCTCCGCAGACGTCCGTGCCGTGTCCTACATCGGCATCCCGCTGTCCGTCCTGGCCGTTCAGGCCCAGGGCCTCGACCCTGCGTCTGCTGAGGCCGCCGGCCTCGCCGCCTCCCTCGGCGCCGCCGTGGGCACGCTCGGCACCGTTCTGTTCTACGGCACCGCCACGGTGAACCTGATCTGGCAGGGCATGGGCTGGAAGTGGCTCGAGAAGGGTGACCTGAAGAAGCTCTACCTCGTTGACATGGGTCTGCCTTGGATTGGCCATATCCTCTGCTCCTTCATCCCCACGTTTGTCATCACCATGGGTGGCGCTTCCATGGTGGACCTGATGAAGACCTACCTGCCGATGGACGGCGTTGCGATGAAGACCCTGTTCACCGTTGGCTCGCTGCTCCCCACCGTCGGTATCGCCATTCTTCTGAAGCAGGTCATCTCCAAGCCCACTGACTTCCTGACCTTCTTCTTTGGCTTTATCCTCGCTGCCGTCATGGGCGTCAACCTGATTGCCGCTGCTCTCATCGGCGGTTTCTTCGCGGTGATCAACTACAAGCTCGAGTCCATCAAGATCGATATCCAGAACGGCGCCGCCGCTCTCGCCTCGGGTGACGATGAGGAAGAGGAGGACATCTAATGGCTGAGACCACTGGCAAGAAGAAGCTATCCAAGAAGGCGCTCAACCGTTCGTTCTGGAACTGGGCCTACGGCAACCTGACCTGCTTCTCCCAGGAGCACATGCAGACGTTCGGCTACCTGTGCGCCATGCTCCCTCTGGTCGAGGAGCTCTATGACAAGCCCGAGGACCAGAAGAACGCCCTCATGACCTACAGCGCGTTCTTCAACACCGAGCCGCAGGTTGGCACGATGGTCGTTGGCATCACCGCCGGCCTCGAGGAGGCCCGCGCCAATGGCGAGGCCGTCACCGACGAGGCCATCAACGGCATCCGCGCCGGCCTCATGGGCCCGCTCGCCGGCCTGGGCGACTCGCTCGTCGTCGGCACGCTGATCCCCATCCTGCTTGGCATCGCCCTTGGCCTCTCCACGGACGGCAGCCCGCTTGGCGCCATCTTCTACATCGTGGTGTGGAACGCGCTCATGTTCCTTGGCATGCGCCTCGCCTACAACCAGGGCTATGAGCTCGGCGGCAAGGCTGTCGAGGCCCTCGTTGGCCCCAAGGCCACGGCCCTTCGCGACTCCATCGTCATGGTGGGTACCATGGTCATCGGCGCCGTCGCCGCTACGTGGGTGAGCATCACGGTCTCCGCGGACCTCGTGCTTCCTGGCGGCACCGTGTTCCAGGACACGCTCGACGGCATCTTCCCCAAGCTGCTGCCCTGCCTGTTCACGCTGCTGTGCTGGTGGCTCATGACCAAGAAGAAGCTCACCCCGGTCGTCACGATGCTCATCCTCGTTGTCATTGCCTTCGTGGGCGTTCTGATTGGTGTCTTCAACCCCGGCCTGTCCTACTAGGTACCGGTCAACGCGGTCGCCCGACGGCTGCCGGATGAGCCGGCAGCCAGGCAAAGCGTTCGTCTGATTGCGCGGGCGCGGGCCTCTGAGGTTCCGCGTCCGCGCGTTTTTCCCAAGCGAGCGGTTGGCGGAATCGTTTGCCCCGTGGGCTAGGCCACCGCGTACGATAGCGATTGCGCGCGATTGGCCGTCCTGCCGGCCCATCTCGAGGTATCGGGGCCGCGATGGCCGGGGGCGTGCCCGTGCATGGCGGGCCGATTCCTCGGTCGAGGTTGCTCGCGGTGGTGCAGTCCGCAGCTACGGAAAGGAAGCCGTTATGGCGCTTGATACATCCAAGTGGGGGCGCGAGGACCTTATCCGCGAGGCCAGGCTCCAGACTGAGGCCATCCAGCGGCTCGACGTGGTGCTTCGCCTCGGGTACTCCATGGTTGCCATCGGCTTTTTGCTCGCGTGGTGGGGCATGAAGGGCGCCGGACCCGCGTGGGCTGGCCCGGTGGGCGTGGTCCTGCTGGTTCTGGGCGCCATCCTGTCCGCGATCCTCAAGCTGGGGACGATGCGCGCCCGCGCCAACGTGAGCAGCATTTTGGCCGCGGCTCATGTGGAGTTGGACGAGAACGGCGTGCCCAAGCGTGTGGGCGAGGGCGCGGGCGAGGAAGGAGCCGGAGCTGCGTCCTCGTCTGAGTCTGGTGCGTCCGTGGGGGCGGTAGGGATTGGCGAGCCCAAGGCCGCGGTCGAGTCTGGAGACCCTGCGGACGCGTCCCCGGCTGGCGCCGCGCGCACCGGTTGTCGAAGGCGTGGGTAGCCATGGACTACGAGGATGCGGCCAAGAAGCTCGTCACCTATTCCAGGGCCTTTGCCAAGGGAAGGTTCAGCACGGCATATGGTCTCTCGGTGGGCGAGATGCCGGTGCTGGAGTATCTTGCCGAACGCGAAGAGGGCGCCATCCCCTCCAGGCTCGCGAAGGGGCTGGGTTATACCCGCCCCCGCATGACACGAATCTTGGACTCGCTGGCGGCGAAGGGGTTCGTCGAGCGTGAGGCAGACACCAAGGACCGCCGCCGCGTCATCGTGCGCATCACGGATTCCGGCAGGGACCATACGGAAAGCAAACGCTCCCATGGGGTTGGGGAGCTTGCGCGAAACCTCTCTGAGCTGGGCGAGCACGACGTGTCCGAGCTCGTTCGCGTGCTGGAGCGGGCGTATGCGATCACGTACAACGACAATCTGAACTCGGAGGACGTTGCGACTTCTCGCGAGCGGAGTAGCACTTCCGACGGAGGTGCCGATTCAGAGCGGGATGCTGTCTCCGAGTGGGATGCCGCCCAAGGACGTGATGTCGATTCGGATGATCGCGAGACGGGGGCGTCGAGTCCAGTTCCGCTCGGCTGATTTCGCGCGGCGGCGCAATGATTCGATAGGGCGCTCTGCATAGGTCGCTTGGGGGCACAAGGATTCGGTAGGGCGCCTCGCAAAACATGTCGGGCAAGCATTATTTTGATGCGCTTGTAGATAAAGGTTTGTTTTAATCAATATAGTCACACGTCACACTTTTGCCGGTCAAATCGGTATATTTGCGAACCACTGACTATCAACCGCTTGCGATATCGACGAAGGTGAACCTGGGAATGGACTACGAGGTCGCGGCCAATAAGCTTCTGGTGTACTCGCGCGCCCTCGCAAAAGGCTCCCTTAGCACGGCGTATGGTCTTTCCATGGGTGAGGCTCCCGTGCTCGACCTTCTCTCCCGCATGCCGGATGGCATGAGCCCGTCCTATCTGGCGAGTCGCCTCGGCTACACACGCTCCCGCATGACGCGCATTTTGGACTCACTCTCTGCCAAGGGCTACGTCAGGCGCGCGGCCGACTCGCATGACCGCCGCCGTGTTACTGCCTTTGCAACCGAGAAGGGCCGGAAGTTCTCTCGCGAGCAGCGTGCCGAAGGCGTGAACGACCTCGCGGCCAGACTCACGACGTTGGGGGAGCACGACACGAAGGAGCTGCTCCGCGTGCTCGAGAAGGCGTACAGCATCACGTATGATCGCGACCGCATCGTCGAGGACGAGGAGCCGGGGCGGGATTAGCGTCTGCGAATCTCTTGCGAGGCGCGGGTGCGCTGCAGCGCGCTTTACGGCTGGCTGGCGATGCATGTCAGTTGACCGCGAAGCGTGCCGGTTGGTTTGGCGATGGTTCCGGTTGGTTGCAGTGTGCGTGACGCTTGCTGTGACGTGCGTGTCGCTCGGCCGCGGCGGCGTGTCGCGCGATGGCCTGGCGCGTGGGTTCAGTCCGCGGCGGGTCAGCCCTGTAAGACGCCCCGCTACGCTTGCCTAATTCCAGTCACCGGCTGCCGTGGGTGGGCAAACTCGCCGGTATACTAGTTGAACTTGTATATCGAGACGGGAGCCCCCATGGCGAACGATAACCTAGACGAAACGCTGGACGAGACGGCGGACGCGTTGACGGGCGAGGCGATTGACGAGGCCCTCGACCATGCCGAGCTCTCGGATGAGGCCGTGGACGCGACAGAGGTCGTGGACGCCGAGGCGGAGGCTGCGGAGGATGTGGCTGAGGACGTTGCTGCCGAGGAGCTTGTCGCGGAGGCCGATGACGCCGAGGCCGTCGAGGGCGGCGAAGGGGTCGAAGCCGTAGAGGCGGTAGAGCTCGACGGCGAGGCTCCGACTGAGTTTGTTGCCGAGGCAGAGGATGAGGACGGCGCTGACCCGTCGTCCGAGGTTGACGCCGAGACGGCGGCTGAGGCCGAATCCGAGACTCCGGCCAAGGCCGACGTCGATTCTCCGGTAGGCGAGGAGCCGGCTCAGGGGGAATCTGGCGCCGAGGAGGCGGCCGTGCCCTGGGTGCTGGGACCGCTGCTTGGTACCCTGCCCGTCACGGTTGACCTCGAGGGCAAAATCACCGAAGCCCCGGGCTGGGGCAAGCTCCTCTCCTTTGTGGCGTACGTGGCCGTGATGCTCGGCCTGGGCATTGCTGCCATCGTGGCCGGCTACCTCGGCATTGGCATCATGTTCATCTTCTTTGCGATGGTGCCGAGCGCGGCTGTGATCGCGGTTTCCCGCATGCGCCTGCCCGAGCTGCTCGGCAGCAAGCGGGCAAGCGGGGACGCGGAGGACGAGGGCTCGCGGGGTACCGCGGGCTCCCTTGGCACGTGGCTCGACGGTGGTCCGGGCCAGCTCCGCGCTTGGGGGCCGACGCTCATCCCGGATGAGGTTGCGGCTCTCGACGCCAATCGCGCCAAGGAGGCCAAGGCTGCGCGCGAGTGGTTGTCTGGTGCCGGCGAGTTCGAGACCGTGGAGGCGTCGTCCGACGACGGCACGAAGCTCGTTGGCCACGTGCTTGTCTGCAATCCCAAGTCCACGCGTTGGGTGGTGCTCGCCCATGGATACAACGGCGGTTGGCGCGACGGGCTCATCCACGCGCGCCGCTATGCGGAGCGGGGCTTCAACCTGCTGCTGATTGACATGCGTGCCTACGGGGAGAGTGGCGGCGCGTGGGTCGGCCTTGGCTGGCTCGACCGTCGCGACCTCGTGGCGTGGGCCTCGTGGGTTGTTGGCCGCGCGGGGAGCCGCGCGCGTATCGCCCTCCACGGCACGGGCATGGGCGCGGCGGCAGCGCTGATGGCATCTGCCGAGGGTGACCTTCCGGCGCAGGTCAAGGCCGTGGTGGCCGACTCCGCGTACACGGACGTGTGGAACGTGGCCACGAAGCTCATGGGCCAGGACAAGAAGTCGTCCGCGCACCCGCTCATTGACCTCATGCGCTTTGAGCTTAAGGGGAGCAAGGGCGGCTATGACGTGTCACTCGCCAATCCCGAGTCGGCAGTGGCTGCCGCGCGCGTTCCCGTGCTTCTCATCCAGGGAGACCAGGACACCGTGGTGCCCCCGAACATGGCAAAGCGCCTGGACGAGGCTTGCGGCGGAGCTGCCTCGGGCGACGGGCACATGCTCACGATGGTCGAGGGCGCCGGCCATGGGCAGGCTGCCCTGGCAGACCCCGTTGGCTACTACTGGCACCTCTTCATGTTCGAGGATCGCTACCTGTAGGTGCCGTTCGGGCTGCCAGCGCTTGTCGTTTGGGCTGTCGCTGGTGGTCGCTTGGGTTGCCGCCCATTCCGTTCGGGCTGCCATCTATGACGGCCGGGCCCCATGCCGGTAGCCTTCGCCGTGCCTGTCCGGGAATACGGCCGATTGCGTGGCCCTCTTGCCCCCCGCGTCCTCTTCTGTCCAGAGATTCGGTTGGTTGCGTGGCCCTCTGGCCCCGGCGCTTCCGCCTGTCCAGGAATCCGGCCGATTGCGAAGTCGGGGCAGCTCCCACTAGCACTTTGTCCAGGAATCCGGGCGATTGCGATTTGGCATTTATTGCCCGTAAACTTAGCAGGCTCAATACGGCTTTCGTTTAGTGTAGAATTGCCGCGCAGCTGTTTTTCGGGAGCCCAATTTCCGAATTCTGTCCATAAATACGGGCGATTGCGCGATTTGAAAGTGGCGAGGAGCGGCCCTGGGGCGAGTTCGCTCTCGAGTCCTGGTCTGCTTGGAGGCGCGCCAGTGCCCGGGCAACGCAACCGGCCGCATTCGTGGACAAACTGGCTCTCTGGGCTGCCTTTCAACTTGGCGGAGTTCTCCCGCGTCCCCGTGGCGGGGCCCTCCCGCCGTGAACCCGTGGCGGGAGCCTTCCAGCCGTGAACCCGTGGCGGGGGCCTTCCCGCCGTGAACCTGCGGCGGGGCATCCGTGGCGCTCCCAAGGCGGAATCGGTGTGGTGGGTTGGGCAGGCGAGGAGAGATGTCCGGAATGCCGGGTAGACTAGGGGGCCGTTGACGAGAGCGAGTTGGGAGTTGCGATGACGACAGGACCGAGGAAGAGGACCGCCGCAGACCTTACGCTGCCGAGCTTCATGCAGGAGGTCCCTGCGTCTGCCGCGTGCGCTCCTCGCACCGCCGCTTCGGGTGCCCCTGCATCGGCGCCTGCTGCGCGCGCCGCTGCCCCAGCGCCCTCGTATGCCACCCCCGCCTCGCCCGTTGCCGCGCAGCCTGCGCCCGCGCCGCGGCCGTTCCGCCCGCGCTATCAGCTGCCGCAGGCCAGCATCGACCTCTCCGGCCTCAACCCCGCACAGCGCGAGGCGGCCGAGTGCACCCATGGCCCGCTGCTCGTCCTCGCGGGCGCCGGCTCCGGCAAGACGCGCGTGCTCACATATCGCATCGCCCACATGATCGCCGACGAGAGCGTCCGCCCCTGGCAGATCCTCGCCATCACGTTCACCAACAAGGCCGCGGCCGAGATGCGCGAACGCCTGGACTCGCTGCTGCCCGGCGGCACGCGCGGCATGTGGGTCTGCACCTTCCACGCCATGTGTGTGCGCATCCTGCGCGAGGACGCCGAGGCCCTGGGCTTCAAATCCAACTTCACAATCTATGACGATGACGACTCCAAGCGCCTCGTGAAGCAGATCATGAGCGACCTGGACATCGAGCCCAAGAGCTTCCCCATCAACGGTATCCGCTCGCGCATCTCCAGCGCCAAGAATGCCCTGGTGCTGCCCGACGAGTTTGAGGGAATGGCCAATACGCCGCAGCTCCAGGCCACCGCTCGCGTCTACCACGAGCTCCAGCGCCGCCTCGAGCGCGCCAACGCTATGGACTTCGATGACCTGCTCATCAACGCGCACAAGCTGCTCAAGAACCACCCGGACGTGCTGGCCAAGTACCAGGACCGCTTCATCCAGATCAGCGTGGACGAGTACCAGGACACCAACCACGTCCAGTACGAGATCACCAACATGCTGGCCTCGCGCACGCGCAACCTCATGGTCGTGGGCGACGACGACCAGTCCATCTACTCGTGGCGAGGTGCGGACATCCAGAACATCCTCGACTTTGAGAAGGACTATCCGGACGCCCGCGTGGTCAAGCTCGAGGAGAACTACCGTTCCACGGGCCACATCCTGAACGCGGCCAACGCCGTGGTGGCCAACAACAGCCACCGCAAGGAGAAGCGCCTGTTCACCTCGCGCGGCGACGGCGAGCTGGTGCAGGCCTACCAGGCGAGCGACGAGCGTGCCGAGGGCAGCTGGATCGGCGGCGAGATCGAGAAGCTCCACGAGGCCGGTACCAGCTATGACGACATGGCCGTCTTCTACCGAATGAACTCGCAGAGCCGCATCCTCGAAGACATGCTGCTGCGCGCTGGCGTGCCGTACAAGATCGTGGGCGGCACGCGCTTCTTCGACCGCGCCGAGATTCGCGATGTCATGGCCTACCTCAAGCTCGTGGTGAACCCGTCGGACGACGTGAGCGCCCAGCGCGTGGTGAACACACCGCGTCGCGGCATCGGCTCCACGAGCGTGGCCAAGATCCAGAGCTACGCGCTGCAGAGCGGCATGCCGTTCATGGCGGCATGCCAGGCGTGCGTGGCCGAGGAGGGCCTGCTCACGGCCAAGGTCCGCAACGCCCTGGGCCAGTTCACGAGCATCATCGAGCGGGTGAGGGCCAAGAGCGGCGAGCTTGCGCGCGTGGTGGAGTCCATTATCGAGGACACCGGTCTCATCGCGGCGCTTGAGGCCGAGCACACCGTGGAGGCGGATGGTCGCGTCGACAACATCCGCGAGTTCCTGAGCGTGGCGGCCGACTTTGACGAGACGCATGACGACGTGGCCGAGACGCTCGAGAGCCTGGCCCAGCTGCGCGAGGCCGGCATGCTGGACGCGGCGCCGGGTGACGAGCCCGCCCCCGTGCCGCCGGCGCAGCCCGTGGACGAGGGCATCACCGTGGCGGCCGAGAAGCTCCCGGCCTTCATGGAGTGGCTCGCCCTGCGCAGCGACCTGGACTCGCTGGCCGGCTCTACTAGCGCGGTGACGATGATGACCGTGCACTCGGCCAAGGGCCTGGAGTTCCCGGTGGTGTTCGTGGCCGGCATGGAGGAGGGAATCTTCCCGCACGTGCATCCCGGCGAGGAGGACCCGGGCAGTCTGGAGGAGGAGCGCCGCCTGGCCTACGTGGCCATCACGCGCGCCGAGCGCAGGCTCTACCTCACGTACGCCGCCACGCGCCGCACGTACGGCTCCACCGTTGCCAACCCGATGAGCCGCTTCCTGAGCGAGATTCCGGAGAGCGACATCAAGTTTGCCGGGGCCGGCTCCGACGGCTTTGCCGGTGTGGGCTGGGAGAAGCGCGGTGACCGTCGCGGCACCTTTGGCAGCGGCACGCAGGTGTATGGCGGCGCGGTCTACGGCTCGGCCACGAGGTCTGCGGGAGGCTCGGCACAGGCGCGCTTTGGCGGCTCGGGCTATGGCTCGGGCTATGGCTCGGGCGCTGTCGGCGGTAGGCGTGGGGCGTTTGACGACTACGACTTCAACCAGGACGTGGCCTATCCGTCTGCGGATGAGGCGGCCGGCTCGCGTGGAGGCGCCGGAGCGCGTGGCATGGAGGTTGGCGGTGCCGGGCGTGGCGGCTCCCGCTACGGCTCGGGCGGCGGCCTGAGCTTTGCCGCGGCCGAGGAGCGCGGCCTTGTAGGTGGCGGCGTGCCGTCTGGTGCGGGCGTGCCGCTGGGTGGTCGCGGGCGCGGTGGCGTGGCTGGCGGTTCCCGAACGTTCGGCTCGGGTGCCGTGGGCGGACGCGGCGGTTCCGGCTTTGGCGTGGCGACGGGTCGCTGCGCCGGCTCCACGTTTGCGGGCGGTGCCGGGCGCGGCACCTCGCGCGGCATGGCGCCCGACGACCCGTTTGGCTCCAATCCCGAGCGCGGCATCAGGCGCGACGCCGCCAAGGCCGCGGAGGGCTTTGCCAAGGGCGACCACATCTCGCACAAGACGTTTGGTCCCGGCGTGGTGCTCAGCGCCAGCGGCGACATGATCGAGGTCAAGTTCACCCGTACCGGCAAGGTCAAGAAGCTCATGAAGGGCTTCGCGCCCATCGTGAAGGTCGAGCAGTAGCGGCGGCATGCGATTGAGGGCGCGCGGATTGGGACGGGCCTTTCCATGCCGCGAGGCGGTGTGCAAAAGGGCCTGTCCCCTATGACGCATTTTGGGAGGTAGCGAATGGACGACGTCAAGAGCTCGGTCGAGCAGGTGACAAGCCAGCCCATCATCTTTAACCTCACGGCGAGCGATTTGCTGAGCCGTGCCATCGTGCTGGCGGTTGCCATCGTGGCGGCGGCGCTGGTGGCCCACTTCCTGAGCAAGCTGCTGCGGCGCCTGCTCGACGCGAGCGAGGTGCCCAGCGCGAGCATCTTCGTGAACCTCGGTCGCGCGCTGGTGTGGGCGTTTGCCCTGCTTGCGGTGCTGCAGCCAGTGTTTGGCATTCAGCCCACCGCCTTCGTTACCGCCTTGGGCGTCACCTCCCTGGTCATCTCCTTTGGCATGCAGGACACCGTGTCCAATGTGGTGGCGGGCCTGGGCCTCATGGCCGGCAAGGTGGTGCAGCCTGGCGACGCCGTTGAGATTTCCGGCTTCTCCGGCACCGTGGTGGACGTCAATTGGCGGAGCACCACGGTGCGCGACCGCCTGGGCAACGAGCAGGTCATCCCCAACTCGGTGCTCAACAAGACGGCCCTCGAGCGCCTGAGCTCGGGCTCGGCCACGCTGTGCGAGATGGACGTGGCGGTTTCGCTCGATGCAGACCTTGATGCCGTGACGGCCGAGATTCGCGCCGCGACGGACGAGGCGCTTGCGGGCAAGCTTGCCGAGGGCCAGGCTACGGGCGTCTGCTTTCTCGGCTCCGATGCCTATGGCATCTCCTGTGCCATCTACCTGCACATCATTGACGAGATTACCTGCGCCGCCGCACGCGATGCCCTCATGCGCAAACTTGCCGGCAAACCCTGGCTCGCTCGCGCGTAAGCCACCCGATGAGTCAGCCTACCGTGAGTCAGCCTGCCGTCTACTTTGACT
>NZ_CAAKON010000043.1:38015-60506 GCF_901212655.1 Olsenella uli
GATCTGTGCGGTTTCGCTGCCAGCCACAGCCACTTTGACTCGCCTCCTGACGGACGGGAGTCAAAGTGGCTGGCAACGGGGCCTCAGAAGCGGCTGCTGGAGTCTCTGGGGTGGCTGGCTGAGATGGCTGGAGGGCTCGACCCTTTCTTGTTTGGAAAATGAGTCAAAGTAGACGGCAACCCTCTGACTCATGCGTAGATTGCGGCGGATCAGTCTCGGAGGCAGCGGGGCCGCAAGTGCGTCGTCGAGCGCGCTGGCGAAGACGTCCGGCGCAAGGGAGTAGTTCTGGAGCGCCCGCTCCATGGCCTGCGCGGGTTCGCCGATGAGCTGGTCGAGCAGCCCGCCCGCAACCTGCGCACTCCGGGCGCCTCCCTCGGGAGGGGCGACATGGCGCTGGCTGAGCAGCTCGCGGAGCAGGCGCGGCACGGAGACGGTGAAATCGTCGAAGTCATTCGAGGTCAGCGAGCCGGGACGCGCCTGCTTGAAGCGCTTGGTAAGCGTGGAGCGATGGCTCAGGTCATCTGCGTACGCGCGCGGAATGGAACCGTTGTCTGCAAGCACGAAGCCCGCCGCCTCCTTCATGGTCATGCCCATGGTGGAGAGCGCCTCGATCATCGCCGAGGTGGGGGTGCTGTAGAGCGGTTTCGGCTTCATTGTGGTCCTCCGGATGCGTGCGAACTGCGTTGCAAGCATCGTCATGCCACTTTTGCCGAATATGTTGTACAACAAATTGAAACTTGGCGGGAGGGGATGGGCGGCGCCAGGCCGGGCTACAGCTCGTTCACGCGTCCGCTCGGGCGCTCGCCACTCATTCCGGCGAGGGCGTCCTGCAAAGCATGGCGCCGCGCGGACTTGCCCGGCGCATCAGAGTTGCGGCGGAACCGCGAGAAGAGACTGCGATTCTCGGCGCGGGTTACCCAGATGTTCTCGGCCGTTGCCGCGGCAATGTCCACGTGCGCCGTCTGGTCGTTGAGCAGCACCACCACGGTGAGGCCGGGATGCGTGCGCAGGTCCTTGGTAGTGAGTTCGCCCTGCTCAACCACGATGGCGCTGACATCGCGGAGGGGGTCCGGCGCGAGGACCCCGGCAGCCTGGGGGCCATCCGTTCCCGTGGCGGCGAGTTGCTGCGTTGCGTGAAGCGTGGCGCAGGTTGCGATGTGCACCGAGCGTTTTCCCCATTCGCCCAGGAGCTCGCGCTCATAGCCGAGGTCTGTGGTGGGTCCAAGGTACAGAATGGTGTGCATGGGGCTCCTCCAGGGTTTTGCCCGACGCGGTGGGTTCGGTTGCGCTTCTTATGGCTGATACGTTACCCACGGTTCGTTGCGCCGGGGTTACATCCCGTGTGCGACGTGGTTACCTTCGGGCGGCGGCATTCCTGGGGACGGGCGCTTGGTTTGGTCGACTGACTTGTGCATTGGTTTGGGTCGGAGCCTGGTCAGACAGTTGGCCTAGGCGAGAGCGCGGCGATGTCCGGCGGCCCTATGAGGACGAGACCCGTTTGTTGCGCAACAAACTGTCCGCCTTGGGTCCTATGTTCGGTGCGTGAAAGAAGCCGGACCTCCTCCCGCTTGGCATCCTGGGCGTGCGCCCATATGCTCGGCGCTCGAGGGGAGTGCCGCCATGGTAGCGGTCCGGTTGTGAGCGGGGGAGGACAGCATGGACCAGGGCAACAAGGCGAAGCGGATCATTGCGACAGTGCTCGCGATCGTTGCGCTCGTGCTCGTGGCGGTGGTTGGCTTTGTGGGGTGGAACAAGGTCGAGGCGGACCGAGCCGCCAGGGAACGACACTCCATCACGCTCCCGCTTACGGCCACCTCGTTTGACACTTCCACTGGCTCCAAGCTGCCGGTTCACGTGACGGGCACCAATGCGTCCGGGTCTGTGGACGGGGTCCAGTTCGTCGATGACCAGGGCGCCGGCATGAGTCTCACGCCCGGCACGTACCAGCTCGACTTCCCGGCGTCGCCCATTGCCGCGGACGGCTCGCTCTACACGCTGTCCTCCAGCGGGCTTGGCCTCACCATCGCCGATGTGGACCGCGGCGCGTCCGTGGCGGTGAACCTGCCGGAGGGCACGGAGATTGCGCTCGCGCCGGTGGACGATCCAGCCACTACCTCGGACGATGACGTCAATCGCGCCAAGGACTATGCGTCGCGCGAGGGTGCGTGCCCAGATGGCGTCTCGGCCGACGACCTCGCCGGCAAGGCGGCCGACAAGCGTAACCAGGCCCTCGCGGACAAGAAAGCGGCCGAGGAAAAGGCGGCTGCCGAGCAGCGCGCCGCCGAGGAGAAGGCTGCGGCGGAGGCGGCTGCTGCGGCACGGCACGTCAAGGCTGCCGAGTACGAGTTCGATATCCCGCAGTATTGGGTTGGCCGCGTAAACGCGCAGGTGAACGGTAACGAGGTTGATATCTATTCGAAGAAGTACCCGTCACGCAAGGTGTGCTGGGTGGAGGTTGAGAAAACGGAGTACTTGGTGGCCGGAGACATCGGCACGTCACAGATGGGCCTTCCCGTTCCGCTCGACTCTACGCGCAGCGTGCAGGTGTGGGCAAATAGGTGGGCATACCAGGCGGCATCCGACTTTTGGCGGAATCAGGGCTACGCAAGTATTTCACTCGACGAAGCCGTTGAGCTGACAAATTTGCAGTCGGGCGGAAGTGTGAGTTACGACGCCGTTGAGGCCTCCATGGGGACCAACGGCCCCGAAGACCCAACGTACATGTCTGCGCCGGATGACTACATCAGCGCAAACGTAACCGACACCATCAAGCCTCTGTAGACAGTGGATATGCGAATAGGGGAGTTGCATGTTCTGCTTAAACTGCGGCGCGGAGAACGCCGGCGGATCGTTGCCGTGCCCGGCGCCGCTGCATCTGGCGCGGCGGCTACGTCTATTGGCAGAAGGCACAGGCAGAGCATGCCACCTGGGAGGCCGAGCACGACACCCATGCGGTGACGGTGTCGCTCGCGGCCACGAACTTCGACACGTCCACGGGCTCCAAGCTGCCCGTTTGCGTGACTGGCCCCAATGCCGACGATCTCATCCAAAAGGCCGACGATAAGCGCAGCTAGGCCATTGCTGACAAGCAGACCAAGGAGAAACAGGAAGAGGAGGCTCGGCAGAAGGCCGAGCGGCAGGCCGAGCGGCAGCGCCTGGAGGCTGCCAAGAAGGCGCGCTACCATGTCGAGAACACCAAGAAGGCCCACTACCACGTCGAGAACAAGTACTTTATCTTCGACGCGCCCGAATACTGGTACGACTGCGTCACGATTCAGAGTGTCGACACCAGCATTAGCGTTGACTCGAAGAAGTGTTCGAACCGACGTATTGCCCCTATATACACCTCGATGAACTACATAAGCAGCCAATCATTTGTTGGGTGGCTCACATATGGTGATGACGGCACGCGAGCGTATATGAACCTGCGTACCGATTACGGGCAAAGTGGTTTCCTATTCTTCCGCCACGGGTTCTACCGATGCCGACGCCCAGTATTCGGAGGACGAAGCCAACGGGCTGGTTGACCTTGAGACCGGCGGCGCCTACAAGACGCTTGTCGACTATCAGGCGGCGGCCTCGTTGCAGTTCGTGGACTTCTCGTCTCAAGTCATTATGAGCGGCGCGACGGACATCTAGCACGATTGCTGCGCGAAGCTCATGGACGGTTGCGTTGCCGCGCTTCTTTAGGGAGCAGGCCGCGTGAGGGATGCCGCTGACCCGCATGAGCGATTCGCGCGGCCGGTCGTGCGACGTGCGCCCAGTCGTGCGGCGTGCAGGCGGTCGTGCGGCGTGTACAAAGCGCAGCCCGCCGTGTGGCGTGCGGCCGGTCGCGTGGCGTATGCAAAGCGTGGCAGGTCATGCGGCGTGCAGGCGGTCGTGAGGCGTGCAAGGTGCCGTGTGGCGCGCAGTCGGTTGTCTGGCGCGTAGCCGGTCGTGCGGCGTACACAAAGCGCGGCCAGACCTCGCGCTCGTTGCGCGACCCTCCCTCTTGTGTCCACAAACTTGGGCGATTGCGCTGTTGGGGCAGCCGGGACGCCGCTTTGTCCAGGAAATCGGGTGATTGCGATGCCGCGGCATCCGAAGATATGGCTCAGACCGGAGAACGCGTCGTTTGGTCTGAGTTTTTGCGGCGGTTGGAGATTGCTAGCTCGCAGGTATGTTTCGGCCTAAGCAATCTACCTGCATGTTCCCTCATCTACTGAAGATTGCGAAAGGGCGGCGGGGGAGTAGCGCCATCGTATGATTGCCGTCGCAGCGCCTCTGCTTTGCAATCGGCTCGATTCGTGGACAGACGTGCTGTTGCTGGCGCCTCGCCTCCGCAATCGCGGCGATTCGTGGACAGATGGGGGCTTCGGGCGTGGGGTACGGGCGATTTGTTGGGCAAAGCCAGGCCCGCTCCCATGCCGATGGGCCTGGTGCCTGTCTGCCCAGCGCAGTCGCGGCGATTTGTGGATAAGCGGGTGGCTGCAGGCGCCCCGCCTCTGCAAACACGGCAATTCGTGAGCAAACGATTGGCTTCAAGTGCCCCGACTCCGCAACTGGGCCGATTCAGGGGCAGTTGGGTGCCGCGAAGCCTTGCCTGCTTGGCCCCTATCCGCCTAGTTCAGCGCGGGCTGAACGGCCATGTCCACGGAACTCGGGCCGGTGTGCCAGATGAGGTTCGGAGCCCTCGCCCTCGACTTCGCCGCCGCCGCAGAACCTGCCCCGAGGACTTATCCGTCTAGTTCAGCGCGGGCTGAACGGCCATGCCCACGGGGCTCGGGCCGGTGTACACGACGGGGTTCGGAGCTCTCGCCCTCGACTTCGCCGCCGCCGCAGAACCTGCCCCGAGGACTTATCCGTCTAGTTCAGCGCGGGCTGAACGGCCATGCCCACGAGGTTCGGGCCGGTGTGCACGATGAGGTCCGGGGAGATCCCGCTCTCGATTACGTCGACGACGTTGGGAATCGTCGCGCGCATCTTGGCGGCGATCTCGTCCAGGCGATCCTCGGCCTTGGTGCAACACACGGCGCAGACCACCTTCGCGTATTTCTTGGCCTCTTCCTGGACAAAGGCCAGCTCGGCGGCCAGAGCCTTGTCCCAGCCGCGGCATTTCTTCACGGTGGCGTACTTGCCCTCCGCGTCGCAGAAGAACACCGGCTTCAGGTTGAGCATGCTGCCCAGGCGATACGTGGCCTCGTTGATGCGCCCGCCGTGGCGCAGGTACATGAGGTCCTTCACCGTAAAGTACACGCGCGTGTCCGCGGAGACCTCCTCGAGCTTGCCCTTGAGGTGCTCGAATGGCACGCCCTCCTCGACCATGCGCACCGCAGCCATGACCACCATGCCAGCGGCCACGCCGATGCTCTTCGTGTCCACAACCTCCACCGGGAAGTTCTCCATGTGACTCGCCACCAGCTCCACCGTGGAGTTTGTGGCCGAGAGGCCGGAGGAGATCGTCACGAACACGGCACGCTCGTAGCCGTCTGCCTGGGCGGCGTCGAGCGCCTTCTGGATGTCATCGGGGCTCGGGAGGCTCGTGGTGGGAATCTCCTGCGCGAAGCGATCGATGACCTCGTCGGTGGTGATGTCCACGCCCGAGCGGAACGTGCCGTCTGAGTAGTTGATGGCCAGGGCCACCTGGCGCACGTCGTGAGCTGCGGCAAAGTCCGCGGGCACGTTGGTGCCCGTGTCGGTGAGGATGGCGATGCGCTGGTCGTTCATACAATCTCCCTGCATGTGGGTGGTTGCCTCGATTCTCCCCCGTTTTGTGAGGGAGAGACAAGTCGTAGGCCCCTGTGTTTCGACCAGAAGTATACCTAGTATCGAAAACTAGATACGGTTGAATTAGATAATGTGTAAACTGGGTCCTGATGAGACGTCACCGAGATGGAGGCTGTTTCGCCTGGGCCAAGACGTTGCCGCTGACCCTGGCCAAGACGTTGCCGCTGAGGTAGAGACCTTGCTGCAAGAAGGGTGTCTCCGTCTGGGCGGAGAATGCCGTCGCTTGCGGAGGGCGCCGCCAAAGCGTCATGGCGAAAGCGGAGGGCGGGACCGCTTACGGAACGGCGCCTCGATACGGCTGCGACAATCGCGGAGAGAGGGGGTGCCATGACTCGAGAAACGAATCGTATGCCCGGCGACCTTGCGCCGGCAGACTTGTCCCAGCGCGTGCGTAGCCTCCACATCGCGCGCATCGACGAGATGCCGCGCATCGACCTCTACCTGGACCAGGTGCTCTCCCTCGTCTCCGAAGAGCTCAGCTTCATGGCGCTGCCCGGTGAGATGCTCCTCACGGGGTCGATGGTGAACAACTACGTCAAGCAGAAGCTTGTGCCTGCCCCCGCGCGCCGCCGCTACACGCGCCGCCACGTGGCTACGCTCATCTTTGTGTGCGCGTTCAAGCGCGTGTTCTCGATTTCCGAGGTAAAGGGCCTATACGAGGCGTGCGTGGAGTGCGGTGTCAACGTGGCCAGCACCTATGACGAACTGGTGGGAGCGCTCGAGCAGGCGCTCGCCGCGCGCTTTGGGCTGACCGAGGGCGCAGACGCGATGGCCGCGCCAAACGTGGCCCTGCTCGACCTCGCCGGCAACGAGGCGTCGCCCGAGCTCTCGCACCTCATGAGCGCCGGCATCGAGGCGGTTGCCGACAAGGTCTTCGTGGAGCAGTCGCTGCGCGTGCGCTAGGCACCTGCCAAGCACTCGGGCTGGGTGTTCGCCGGCGCCTGGGTCCCACGCCTCGCCTCGCGCGGAACCCGGAGTCTCGATGTCTCGGCCTGCGCGACGCCACCTCGAATCGCGGCGTCGCCGCCCGCCTCGTCACCCGTCCATCGCGGCGCTACCACCTCACGCGCTACAATCAAAAGGATGCGTATGCGCGGGCCCGCACTCGGCCTGCCAGAAATCGAAGGAGAGCCAATGAGCACCGTCTACGTCTTCGGCCACAAGAACCCCGACAACGACGCCATCATGTCCGCCGTCGTCCTCACGCAGCTGTTGAACCAGGTCAAGTTCGAGGGCAACGAGTACGTCGCCCGTCGCCTGGGCCCGCTGCCCGCGGAGAGCGCCAAGCTTCTGGCCGAGACCGGCACCCCCGAGCCCGAGCTGCTCGAGTCCATCGAGCCCGCCGCCGATGGCGCCGAGCCGCAGAAGGTCATCCTCTGCGACCACAACGAGAGCGCCCAGACTGTCGACGGCATCCACAACGCCACCGTGTTCGGCGTGGTTGACCACCACCGCATCGGCGACTTCGAGACGGCCGCCCCGCTCTACTACATCTGCCTGCCCTGGGGCTCCAGCTGCACCATCGTGCGCCGCCTGTTCGACCTCCTCGGCCAGACGCCCACCAAGGAGCAGACGAGGCTGCTGCTTTCCGCCATGATGACCGACACCCTTATGCTCAAGAGTCCCACCACCACCAATGTGGAGCGCGAGCTTGCGCCCAAGATGGGCGAGGAGCTTGGCGTTGATCCCATCAAGTTTGGCATGGACGTCTTCTTGTCCCGCCCCTCCGGTTCCTTTACGCCGGAGCAGATGGTGGGCAACGACATCAAGCAGTTCGAGGTGGGCGACAAGAAGCTGCTCATCGGCCAGTACGAGACGGTGGACAAGACCCGCGCCCTGGGCATGATCCCCGAGATTCGCGAGGCCATGCGTGCCTACCAGGCCGAGAAGGGTGCCGACGGCATCGTGCTCTGCCTCACCGACATCATGGAGGAGGGCTCCCAGGTCCTCTTCGAGGGCGAGACCGAGGTTGCCCAGAAGGGCCTCGGCATCGCCAACGAGGCCGACGGCGTGTGGATGCCGGGCGTGCTCTCCCGCAAGAAGCAGGTTGCCGCGCCGATTCTTGCCGCTGCCGAGTAGCACGAGGCGCTCGCAAGTGGTGCGAGCCACTCACAAGTGAAGCCATGGGCCGCCGGCGCCCCGTGCGTCGGCGGCTTTCCACTATAACGCCGGTTGCCCCTCGCTGGGCGACAAGCACCGGCGCCCCGTGCGTCGGCGGCTTTTCTCGAGGTCGAGGCTTGAAGGAGCAGCATGCCCCAGCACATCAGCAAGAAGAAGTTCCGTGTTCGCTTTGCCAAGAGCGGGGACGGAGCGCATGGCTCGTCTGTAAGCGGGAAGGGGAGGCCGGGGGCTTCGCGCGAGGATGGGAAACCGACGGCTCCGCGCGATGCTGACAAGCTGGCGGACTCGCGCGAAGGTGGCAAGCTGACGGACCCGCGCGAGGTGGGGGAGGTGCGGGCGCAGCGCCGGGGGAAGCGCAAGAAGGGAGAAACGGCCCCACGCAACCCGATCATCCGCGAGAACGCCGTTGCGCGGCGTGCGGAGCGGAGAAGTGCGCTCGCGGTCTTCACCTCAAACGGCACCATTGCAGCCGCGACGATGGTGGTCGCCGCCATCCTTGCCGTGATCGTGGCCAACACGCCGGCGTATGAGCCCGTCCATCACTTCTTTGAGACGCGCATCGGCCTCATCGCCGGCGGCTGGAGCGCCACGCTTACGCTCGAGCAGTTCGTGAACGACTTCCTGATGGCGATATTCTTCCTGCTCGTAGGAATCGAACTCAAATATGAGATGACCGTGGGGCAGCTGCGCCGTCCGCGCCAGGCGGCGCTGCCGATGCTTGCCGCGGTGGGCGGCGTGGTTGGGCCCTCGCTCATCTACCTCGCGCTGAACCTCGCCGCGGGTGCGGAAGGCGCACCGCATGGCTGGGCCGTTCCCATGGCAACCGACATCGCCTTCGCGCTTGGCATCATGTCGCTTCTGGGGGGCCGCGTGGCGCCGGCGACCAAGGTCTTCTTCTCCACGCTCGCCATTGCGGACGATATCCTCGCCATCATCGTGATTGCCGTGTTCTATGGCCAGACGCCGCACTTCACCTGGGTGGCCGCCTCGCTTGCCTGCGTGGCGGTGCTGTCTGCGTTGCACGGCGCGCGCGTCTACTCGGCGCGGCCGTACCTGGCCGCGGGCGTTGTGCTGTGGGTGTGCATGTTCAACTCGGGCATCCATGCCACGCTGGCCGGCGTGATTCTGGCGCTGTTTCTGCCGTCGCGCTCCGACATTCGCCTGGGGTCTCTTTATGGCTGGCTGGGCGAGAAGGCCCAGCAGCTCGATGACACGTACGACGATGAGGCCCACGTGCTTGGCCAGCACGACTTCACCGTGGCGGCCGAGGGCGTGGAGCGCGTGCTGCATCACGTGACGCCGCCGCTGCAGCGCGTCGAGAACGCGATTTCCGTGGCTGTGAACTTCGGCATCCTGCCGCTGTTTGCATTTGTGAACGCGCAGGTGAACGTGGTGGGCGCGGATCCGAGCGCGATTCTGGCGAGTCCCGTGGCGCATGGCGTGTTCTTTGGCGCACTGTTGGGGAAGCCGATCGGTATCATCGGCGTGACGTTTTTGCTGGTGAAGGTGGGGTTTGCGAAGCTACCGCGCGGCGTGGACTGGGCGCAGGTGATAGGCATGGGCCTCATGGGCGGCCTGGGCTTCACGATGTCGATTCTCATCTCCGGGCTCGCGTTCACGGACGAGGCCGAGGTGCTCGCAGCCAAGTGTGCGATTCTCGCCTGCTCCGTCGCCGCGGCCGTGATTGGCAGCGCGTTCGTGCTGCTGGCGACGCGCGGGCGCGAGGGGGCGTAGGGCGTCGAGTAGGGCGTCGACGATTCCGCTCTGCCCATGATTGCCTTCCGTGGCGCCCCGGCGAGGCGGTCGACGCCCCTCATCTGTCCGCGAATGCCGGCGATTGCGTTGCCGGGGCAGCCGACACCCGCGGTCTGTCCACGAATGCCGCCGATTGCGCTGGGAAGATGGCACGGTCGCCCATCATTTGTGCTCAGGTCAAACCACTTGGCGCAGCATCGTTTTCCAGCAAAGCATCTACCTGCGGTTTTGCAACGCCAGGCCAAACGCGAATACCTCATTTGAATATCGGTGCCACCCAAACGCGACGCTTGGGGTGCCGCGGCATCGCAATCGCACGGATTTGTGGACAAAAGGGGGCTCGCAGCTGCCGCAGCGACACAACGGGAGGTTTTGCCGGAATCGGAGCTTGCCTGAGACTTAAGCCGGAGGGTGGCGCCGTCTGAGCAAGAACGATCGTCCTTGCCGTCGGCGGTTGATACGTGATGCGCTCCGCGAGAGGGGCAGCGAACGTCGTGCTGGTCCGTCGCTGAGAGACTCGCTCCGTCCCTCTGTACAAAACCGCCGGTATATCAATCGGCGACGAACTCTGTGTCACCTTACTGAGTGAATCCGATGATAATTGCCGCGTGCAATTGGAGCCGCGTGCTACGCTCCGCATCTAATGGTCGCGTCGGTCCCCGAACCCGAACCGCTGCGCACCGTCGGGGGCGGCGGACATGGCGTGATGGGGGCGTCACGTGATGACGGGCGACTTGTGGCCGCGGTCGTCTCGTTACTCCACGGTGCCGAAGCGCTGCGTCCAGCCGTGGGCGGCGAGTGCGGAGTTGAACTGGTCGGCCAGGCGAGCGCGCTCGTAAAGGCCGCTCGGAAGCATGGCGATGATCTCGACCAGGTCCTCGGGGAAGTCGTACATCTCCGCGCGCACCTGTACATCGAGGTTGTCGACGTACTTGTCATCGAGGAAGAGGGCGTCGACAAAGCGCTGCAGCTCGCCGTACTCGTCGGAGTCTGGTATGTAGGGAGGCTTTTCCATGCGCCCTATAGTAGCAGGAGCCTTCCGCTGTGACGATAGCGTGGCCGAGTGGCGCCTTCCGCCGCGATGGGGCATGGCCTGGGCGGATTCCACTCGGTTGGAGTTCGTGGAGGCGCCTCCCGCCGTGATGGGGCATGGCTTCTGGGCATGGCTTGAGGGCGTGGCTTAGCGAAACCCTCTTCCCGCGAGGAAGCGCCCCTCCGCTGTACGGGGGCCACCCGCGGTGACGAGGGTATGGTTTGAGGCTGCAGCTTGAGGCCATGGGGAGGCCGTCGTGGTTCGGCGGCGCGTGGACCCCGTTGTGCTGGTCGCGGGGCACGTTGACAGCGGATTCGCCCGGCGCGCGACCCACAGATCCGTCCAGCGCGAGCCGCCTATCCATCCAACCCGCATCGTCATCCGCCCGAAACCAGCCCCCGTCCGCACAAAGCTATACTCGAACGTACGCGTGTGCGGCCCCGTCCCAAGGAGACAGCGATGCCCAACATATATGAGAGCATGACCGACGAGCAGCTCGATGCCGAGATCACGAAGCTCGAGGCAGAGGTCGAGACCCTGCGCTTCCGCGACCTCACGCTCGACATGACCCGCGGCAAGCCGAGTCCCGAGCAGGAGAACCTCTCCCGTCCGATGCTCGACGTGCTCACCTCCACGTCCGACCTCGCCAACCAGATGGTCGACGCCGCCAACTACGGTGCTCCCGATGGCATCCCCTCCGCCCGTCGCCTCATGGCCGACGTCCTTGAGGTCGACCCGCAGCACCTCATCCTGGGCGGTTCCTCGAGCCTGAATATCATGTACGACATCGTCACCAACGCCTGGCTGCACGGCATTCGCGGCAACGAGCCGTGGGGCGAGCAAGCCCGCAGGCACCCGGTGAAGTTCCTCTGCCCGAGCCCTGGCTATGACCGTCACTTCCTCGTGTCCGAGAACGCCGGCTTCCAGAACGTGCCCGTGCGCATGACGGCCGACGGTCCGGATATGGACGAGGTCGAATGCCTCGTCGAGAACGACCCCACGGTCAAGGGCATCTGGTGTGTCCCCAAGTACTCCAACCCCACTGGCGTCACCTACTCCGACGCCACGGTGCGCCGCTTCGCCGCGCTCAAGCCTGCTGCGCCCGACTTCCGCATCTTCTGGGACAACGCCTACGTGGTGCACGACCTCTCCGACCGCCCCGACGAGCTGCTCGAGATTTTCGGCGCGCTCAAGGAGGCCGGCAACGATGACCTCGTCTACGAGTTCGCGTCCACATCCAAGGTTACCTTCGCTGGCTCCGGCATCGCAGCCGTTGCTGCCTCTGCCGGCGACCTCGCCGAGCTCAAGCACTGGTTTAGCGTGGAGCGCGTCTGCGGCAACAAGATGAACGAGCTCATGCACGCGCGCTACCTGCGTAACAAGGCCGGCGTGCTCGCCCACATGGCCAAGCACGCCGAGGTGCTGCGCCCGCGCTTTGCCCTGGTTGAGCAGAAGCTCACCGAGGGCCTCGGCGGCACCGGCTGCGCCACCTGGAGCCATCCGCACGGCGGCTACTTCGTCTCCTTCGACGGCCCGGAGGGCTCGGCCAAGCGCATTGTGGCCCTCGCCGCCGAACTTGGCGTTCGCATGACGGCCGCCGGCGCCACCTGGCCCAACCGTCACGACCCGCACGACACGAACATCCGCATCGCGCCGTCGTACCCCTCGCTCGACAACCTCGAGGTGGCGCTCGACGTGCTCGTGGTCTGCACCAAGTACATTTCGGCCAAGCTCGCACGCGAGAAGCGCGCCGGCATCGCCGAGTAGGCGCACGGCCGAGTAATCAACTCGCCATCATGGCGATGAGTTACCCCAGGCAAAGTCTGCCGTCTACTTTGACTCATTCCGCGCCCCGTTCCGATTGGAGCGGGGTGCGGGCGTTAGGTTCTGCGGCCGCCGATGGGCCAAAGTGGATGGCGAGCTAGGTGGGTGCTCGACTGTCAATGAGTCAAAGTAGTCGGCAGACTGACTCACCAATGAGTCAAAGTAGACGGCAGGCTGACTCAGGCAGGCTGACTCATGCCCGGTTGACCCTCCCCGTAACAGATGTGTGAACGCACGACCCCGCGACGAGCTCTCTGCTCGCATCGCAGTGCCGTGCGGTATGATGTGCGGCACATGTGCCAGCAAGGCATGCCGAGAGGGGACTGTCACCAATGACGGGAAAGCACGAGAAGGACCACGCTACGCAGGAAGAGGCCGAGAAGCCCAAGAAGACCGTGAAGCCGGGCTCGCGTCGCCCCGTGGTGCTCGTCGCCGTCATTCTGTGCTCCATCATCATGGTGGGGTCCATCCTGCTGCCGTCGCTCTCGGCTATCGTGTCCGGTGTCAACAACAGCAAGCAGCAGGCGCGGGCCGCCGCCGAGATCGCCGCGGCCGACGCCGAGACGGCCGACGCCGAGACGGCCGACGCCGCCACAACGGACGCGACCACAACGGAGGCCGCCGACACCGCCACGGCCCAGAGCACCGTGCTCGACAACATCAACTCGCGCTACTCCGGCACCGTCGAGACGCTCGAATCCAAGCTCTCCGAGAATCCCCAGGACGCGGCCACGCTCATCAACCTTGCCAACAACTACTACCAGTGGGCGAGCTATGCGATGCGGTATGCCAGCTCCGACGACGAGCAGCAGCATGTGACCGACCTGCTTACCAAGGCCGAGGGCTACTACGACCAGTACCTCGCGCTCGATGACGCCAGCACCGCGCGCGCCTCTCGCGCGATGTGCCAGTTCTACCTTGGCGATCCCACGGGCGCGCAGGCCGTGCTCGAGGAGCTCGTCTCCCAGGACGCCACGTTTGCCCCCGGCTGGGCCAACCTTGGCCTCGTCTACCAGGCGCTGGGCAACACGGACAAGGCCACCGAGGCCTACAACAAGGCGCTTTCTTCTGACCCTACTAATAAGTACGGGTTGCAGAGCACCGTGAATTCGCAGCTCTCTTCCCTCACGGCCTCCACGGGCAGTGCGGATCCCTCGAGTGCCACCACGAGTGGTGGCCGCCTTGCGGACGCACTGGCCAGCGGGACCGGAAAATAACAGGAGGACGTCGTGAACCTTACGATTACCAGCAACACAGAAAACGCCCTGCGCCTCGTCGCCGTCCATGGCGAGGTTGACGTCTCGAACGCCGGCGAGCTGCGCGAGGGGGTCGACGCCGCCCTCGACGCCAAGCCCGGCAAGGTGGAGGTCGACCTCTCGGACGTGGCGTACATTGACTCCACGGGTATCGGCGTGCTCGTGGGTGCGTCCCACCGCGCCGATGACGCGGGCATTGGGTTCGAGGTCACCAATCCCCAGCCCAACGTGCGTCGCGTGCTGGGGCTGCTGGGCCTGGAGAAGGAACTCAAGATCAGCGAGTAGACAGAGATGGATCTGGGCGCGCCGGTCGTCGCTTGCGTGAGCGGCGCCCGGTGCTTGTCCGTGCTTGCTGTCTAAGGAGGCATACATGTTCGGCATCGGAGATCAGGAGCTCTTCCTCATCCTGTTGTTCGCGTTTCTCATGTTCGGCCCCGACAAGCTGCCCGGCCTGGGCCGCACCGTGGGTCGCGCGCTGCGCCAGTTCCGCACGGCGCAGGAGGGCATGACCAAGGTCGTGCAGTCCGAGATCATCGACCCCATCCAGAACGTGGCCGACACGGACAAGGGAAAGGCGGCCGCCGCGGCCGCCAAGGAGGACGAGGACCTCACGGAGGAGGAGGTGGCAGCCGCCAAGCCGGCTGAGACCTTCGCCGAGCGTCGCGCTCGCCTTGCCGCCGAGAAGGCCGCCACTGCCGGCAAGGCCGCGGGTGCTGCCGCCGGCAGCGATGCCGATTCAGACGCTGATGCTGATGCGGGCGGGGGCACGGCTGAGGGCGCCATCGCTCCCGCCGAGCCCGAGAAGCCGGAGCCCGCGCCCACCTCGGTGGCTGCGCTCTATGGTCTTGATGACGATGACGATGACGAAGATGACGACGACGTCGCCGCTGACGCCTCAGCCGCTGAGTCCGCCGGTGACGCCGACGCTGACTCCGATGCCGACGCCCCCGCCACCACCAACGACGAGGAGGACGCGTAATGCCCGTCGGACCCGCAAAGATGCCGCTGTTCGATCACCTCTCCGAGCTGCGGCGCCGTCTCACCATCATCGTCGTCTGCATCCTCGTGACCGCGGTGGTCATCTATGCCGCCACGCCCACGCTGATTCAGCTGCTCATCGACCCTATTCGTGAGTTCATCCCCAACAACGGCCAGCTCTATATCACCACGGCCCTCGGCGGCTTCACCCTGCGCTTCAAGGTGTCGATGTTCTTTGCTGTCATCGTGTGCTGTCCCATCATCATCTTCCAGACGCTGGGCTTCTTCATGCCGGCGCTTCGCCCCAACGAGCAGCGCTGGGTTGTGCCCACGGTCACGGCGCTCGTGTTCCTGTTCTTCTTCGGCATGGTCTTTTGCTACCTGGTCATCCTCAACGCAACCTTTGGCTGGATGCTTGACCAGACCACGGACTTTGGCGCCATCTTTGCCAACGCCGAAGACTACATCAACATCATCATGCTGCTCGAGCTGGGCTTTGGCGCGGCGTTCGAGCTGCCGCTTGTGATCTTCTACCTCTCGATTTTCCACGTGGTGCCCTACAAGACCTTCCGCGAGGGCTGGCGTGGTATCTACGTTGGCCTGCTCGCGGGCAGCGCCGTGGTAACGCCCGACGCCAGCCCGGTCACGATGTTCCTCATGTTCGGCGCCGTCGTGATTCTGTACGAGATCTCGCTGTTCGTTGCCAGGCGCGTGCTCATCGCGCGCGACGGCAAGGCTTCGCTCAAATGGACGCGCGAGGAGTACGAGGAGCACAAGCTCGAGGACTAGTCGGTTTATCTGGCCGCCTGCCCCACCGGCTCGCGCATCAAATTCGCTCGCTCAAGGGCCGCGTGCCAAAACCGCCTGCCCCCATAAGTTCTGCTGCCAGTTGTTTACGAGGCGCGCATCCCTGCCCGGGGGTGTGCGCCTCGGCCATATACTTGGCGTGCATTATCCGCAGAGCATGGGGGGTTGCAATGGCAGCAACGGGGACCGTCGCGGCAGACGGTGCGAAGAAGGCTAGGAAGCCATTCAAAATGCCGCATACGTTCGTCATCATCTTCATCATCATTCTGGCGGTGACGGCGCTCACCTGGATCATTCCCGCAGGCAAGTACGTCCGCGTCGAGAACGCCGCCGGGGTCAAGGTCGTCGACCCGACGCAGTTTTCCTTCGTCGACCGCACGCCCGTGAATCCGCTGCTTATCCCGCTCTATATCGTGCAGTCGATCTCCAAGCGCATCGACCTCATGATGGTCATCCTGTTCTCGGGCGGCGCGTTCACGCTCATCACGAAGTCCGGCGCGCTCCACGCCGTTGTCGCGAAGGTCGCCAAGGTCTTCCAGGACAAGCTCTACATCTTCATCCCCATCATGACGACGACCTTCGCGCTCATCTGCACGACCCAGGGCGTCAACCAGTTCATTGCGTTTGCGCCCGTCATCGTCATGATCACCCGCGCCATGGGACTCGACTCAATCGTCGGCGCGTCGATCATCCTGCTCGGCGGCTGCGTGGGCTTCACGACCGGCACGCTCAACCCCTCCACGACGCTCATCGCACAGGAGGTCGCCGAGTTGCCGGCCTTCTCGGGCATCGAGTACCGTGCCGTATGCTTCGTCGTCTTCGATATCATCACGAACGTCTACCTCGTGCACTACGCGCTCAAGATTCGCAAGAATCCCGAGCTTAGCCCGATGTACGACCTCGATTCCAAAAACGACGAGCTCAAGGCCGACATCGACTCTTTCGCGCCGATGGACGCACGCAAGGCGCTCGTGCTCGTCGCGTTCGTGGCGTCGCTCGCGGCCATCGTCTACGGCAGCATCGCGCTGGGCTGGGACATGCCCGAGATTGCGGCCGTCTTCATCGGCCTGGCCATCGTCGTGGGCCTCATCGCCGGCGAGACCCCATCCGAGATCTCGCGTGACTTCTCCGACGGCTGCAAGAAGATGCTCAACGCCGCGCTGATCATCGGCCTGGCGACGTCCATCTCCACGATCATGACGGCAGGCAACATCACCGACACCGTCGTGTGGGCCCTGTCGTCCGCGCTGTCCCAGGTGCCGTCCGTTTTCATGGCGCCCGCGATGTACATCGTCGACGTGCTCATCAGCTTCATCATCGTCTCCGGCTCCGGCGAGGCGGCCGCGGTCATGCCGATCATGGTGCCGCTCGCGGACCTGCTCGGCCTCGGCCGTCAGACCGCCGTCTTGGCCTTCAACTTCGGCGACGGCTTCTCCAACTACATCCTGCCGCACTCCACAGCGCTCATGGGCGTGACCGGCGCGGTCAATATCCCCTACGACCGCTGGATGCGCTTCATGTGGAAGATGTTCCTGATCTGGACGGCCGCCGGCTGCGTGATGATGGTGATCGCGCAGCTCGTCGGCTACGGACTGTAGCGCGAGGGGAGAGGGGCACATATGAGCGAGGAAGAGTTCGACGTGACGCCCGCGCCGATGGACGAGCGCAAGCGCCGCGTGTTCAACGACATCGATCAGATGCGGCCGCATCTGATCGAGATGGCCGACTACATCTTCGACAACCCCGAGTTCGGCGGGGCGGAGTTCAAGGCGTCCAAGCTGCTCACCGACGAGCTCGGGGCGCACGGCTTTGCCGTCGAGCGGGGGCTGGCCGGGTTCGACACCGCCTTCCGCGCGGTGTGGGAGCACGGCGAGGGCGGTCCTGTGCTCGGGATCCTGTGCGAGTACGACGCGCTCGTGGGTCTCGGCCACGGCTGCGGCCACCACATGCAGGGGCCGGGCTGCCTGGGTGCGGCCTTCGCGCTCAAGGACCTCGCGGAGGCCGAGCCGGGTGTTGCGCCGTTCAAGCTCGTTGTCTACGGCACGCCGGCTGAGGAGACGCAGGGCGCCAAGTGCGCGATGCTCGACACGGGCTATTTCCGCGACATCGACGTGGCGCTTATGATGCACGGCTCGCCCACGACCTGCACCGATGTACGCAACCTCGCAGACAAGACATTCCGCGTCACCTACCACGGCGTCCGCGCGCATGCCGCCATGGCGCCCGAGCGCGGCCGCAGCGCCTTCGACGCCCTGCTCGTGGCCTTCAACGGCGTCGAGTTTCTGCGCGAGCACGTGCCCGACGACGTTCGCATGCACTATACCGTCTCCGAGCTCCCCGGGCCCGAGAACGTCGTGCCCGCCAAGGCGGTGGGCGAGTTCTCCCTGCGCGCCGGCTCCAAGACCACGCTCGACGCGGTGGTCGTGCGCTTCGAGGATATCGTGAGGGGCGCCGCGCTCATCGCGGGGGTCACCTACGACCTCGAGGTTTCCAAGTACTTCTTCAACAAGATTCCCGTGCTTCGCCTGAACGAGCTGCTCATGGCAAACGCCAAGCTCGCCGGCGCGCCGCGCATCGCCCCGCCACGCAAGAAGACGGGCTCGAGCGATTTCGGCAACGTCATGCACGAGGTGCCCGGCTCGTGCATCCGCGTGGCCTTCGTGCCGGTGGGCTCGGTCGCGCACTCGCAGGAGTACGTCGACGCGGGCAAGACCGAGGCGGCCCACGACTGCGTCGTCTACGGCGCGAAGTCGATCGCCGGCTGCGCCTACGACCTCGTCCGCGACCCGTCGCTTCTGGTCGGAATCCGCGACGAGTTCGATGAGATGCGCAAGGAACTTGCGTAATCGAGCTTGGCGCTCGGTTGACGGTGGGGTACTTTAAGAATCTCTGGCTGGCAGGCGCCTTCGACGCCCGGCCTGCGCGGAGGCGGCCTGCGCCCGTGTTCGGGGTGCTGCGGCCGGCGCCGTGCGACCGGGCGTTCTCGAAGGCGCCAGCGGCACGAGGCGAAGGCACGTCGCCAACGAAAGGGCACCATTGAAGCTCGTCATCACCGAGAAGAACGACGCCGCCGAGAAGATCGCAGCATTGCTGTCCGAGGTCGGCAAGCCCAAGAAGGACAAGGTCTACGACACCCCCGTCTACCGCTTCCAGCGTGACGGCGAGGAGTGGGTGACGATCGGCCTGCGCGGCCATATCCTTGCGCCGGACTTCCCGGCCGAGCTCAAGTTCAACAAGAAGCAGGGCTGGTACGCCGTGTCCGCCGAGGGCGAGGTGCTGCCTGCCGAGGTGCCGGACGGCCTGCCGCGCCCGCCGTTCAAGAAGAAGAAGCCGTTCCTCGAGGACGGCGTGGACATCAAGGGATGGAAGGTCCCGAGCCTGCCCTACCTCGTGTGGGCACCCATCGAGAAGCTCCCGGCGGAGAAGGGTATCATCCGCTCGCTCAAGAACCTCGCCAAGAAGGCGGATTCCGTGGTCATCGGCACGGACTTCGACCGCGAGGGCGAGCTCATTGGCTCCGACGTCCTCTCGCAGGTGCTCGAGGTCAACCCAACGGCTCCCGTGACGCGCGCTCGCTACTCGGCCTATACCAAGGGCGAGATTGACCACGCCTTCGCCAACCTCGTCGAGCTTGACCAGGATCTGGCAGACGCAGGAGAGAGCCGCCAGTACATCGACCTCATCTGGGGCGCGGCCCTCACGCGCTACCTCACCATGGCACGCTTTGGCGGTTTTGGCAACGTGCGCAGCGCCGGCCGCGTGCAGACGCCCACCCTCGCCCTGGTGGTGGAGCGCGAGCGCGAGCGCCTGGCCTTTGTGCCGGAGGACTACTGGGTGATCAACGGCCTGGCGCGCGAGCAAGGCACGGACGAGGAGGACTCGTTCAAGATCGCCCATGCCGAGGGCCGCTTCAAGGAGCAGGCCCGCGCGGATGCGGCGTTTGCCAACGTGCGCGATGCCAAGACCGGCACGGTGACGGCCGTCACCAAGAAGCAGCGCACCCAGCGCCCGCCCGCGCCGTTCAACACCACGAGCCTCCAGGCCGCTGCCGCTGCCGAGGGCCTCTCGCCCGCGCGTACCATGCGCCTGGCCGAGAGCCTCTACATGGACGGCCTCATCTCCTACCCGCGCGTGGACAACACCGTCTACCCGGATTCGCTTGACCTGCGGACCACGGCCAAGATGCTCTCGGGCGTGCCGCAGTACGCGCCCTACGTGAGCCAGCTGCTCAGGGCCAGCGAGATCCATGCCACACGCGGCAAGCAGTTCGACACGGACCACCCGCCCATCTACCCCACGGGCGTAGCCGACCCCTCCAAGCTGCAGCCGGCCGAGTGGAAGCTCTACAACCTGGTGGCGCGCCGCTTTTTGGCCACGCTCTCCGACGCCGCGGTAATCGAGGGCACCAAGCTCGCAATCGATGTGAACGGCGAGCCCTTCAACGCCTCCGGCGACGTGTTGAAGGTGCCGGGCTTCCGCGGTATCTATCCCTTTGGCCTCAAGCGCGACGAGCAGCTGCCGGCGCTGTCCGAGGGCGACACCGTGGACGTCTCGGGCGTCAAGCTCGAGGCCAAGCAGACCGAACCGCCGGCGCGCTACAGCCAGGGCAAGCTCATCCAGGAGATGGAAAAGCGCGGCCTGGGCACCAAGTCCACGCGCGCGAGCATCATCGAGCGCCTCTACACGGTGAAGTACCTCAAGAACGACCCGGTGGAGCCAAGTCAGCTGGGAATGGCCATCATCGATGCGCTGACGGAGTTTGCGCCGCGCATCACCTCGGCCGACATGACGAGCGAGCTCGAGCAGGACATGACCAAGGTGGCCAAGGGCACAGACACCCAGGACCAGGTGGTTCACCACTCGCGTGCCCTGCTCGCCGGCATGCTGGACGCGCTCATCGAGCACAAGGACGATCTGGGCGAGGCTATCGCCGACGCCGTGACGGCTGACGCGCGTGTGGGCGCGTGCCCCAAGTGCGGCAAGGACCTTGTGGTCAAGAGCTCGGCCAAGACGCGCGGCAGCTTTGTGGGCTGCATGGGCTGGCCGGACTGTGACGTCACCTACCCGCTGCCGAGCGGCGTGCGCTACGAGGCGCTCGAGGGCGACGCGGCCGTATGCCCGGAGTGCGGCGCGCCGCGCATCAAGTGCAAGCCGTTCCGTGCCAAGGCGTACGAGATCTGCATCAATCCCAAGTGCCCTACCAACTACGAGCCCGACCTCAAGGTGGGGGAGTGCAAGGCATGTGCTGAGGCGGGGCGCCACGGAGACCTCATTGCGCACAAGAGCGAGCGCAGCGGTAAGCGCTTCATCCGCTGCACCAACTATGACGAGTGCGGCGTGAGCTATCCGCTGCCCGCCCGCGGCAAGCTCACGGCCACGGACGAGACCTGCCCCGAGTGCGGGGCGCCGATGATCATCGTGGAGACCGCGCGCGGTCCGTGGAAGAAGTGCGTGAACATGGACTGCCCCACCAACGAGCGCAAGACCCCGGCGCGCGGTCGCGGTGCCGCCGCAGCCAAGAAAGCTACGGCCAAGAAGCCGGCCGCCAAGAAGGCAGCTGCGAAGAAGTCCACCGCGAAGAACTCCACCGCGAAGAAGTAGCCGCGCAATTGCTTGCATTGCGGAGGAGGATCGCTCGGTGGTTCTTCGTACGGGGGAGTGCTGTCGGGCGGGCGGGGTGAGTGTCGTCGCAGCGCCAGATTGGCTGAGGCGAGTTCCCACTGGAGCGGGCGGCCGCTGACGCGTAATGCGCGTGCCGCAACGTTTGCGCCGCGAGCGTCCGCCCACTCGGGTAGACTGAGCCTCTCAAGAGCCCGGTGGGCTCCTGCGGTCCTTAAGTCTCTTGGCAGCTCCTGCAGCATCTGAGAGCTGCAACAATGGCGCGGAATCGTCCGCCAGAAAGGCCTCGCATGTTCACTCCCACTCCCATCCCCGCTGGCCTCGAGCGCGTCGGGCTCATCGCCACCGACGTCGACCACACGCTCTTCACCGAGGCGGGCGAGCTGCCCGACGGCATCGACGCCCGTCTCGACCAGCTCCGCGAGCTCGGCGTCACCTTCGCCATCGCAAGCGGGCGCCAGCTGGGGACGCTTCGTCAGGTCTTTCCGCAGTATGCGGACAACTCCGTGCTCATCTCCGACAACGGAGGCTCCATCGCCGAGTGCGGCAGCATCGTCTATCAGGCCGAGCTTCCGATTTCGGAGGTTCGTGAGCTTGTGGCGCTCACGCGGCGCTTCGGGGGCATCGGCATCATCCTCACGCCTAAGGTGGCCTACGTGGAGGCCCGCCACGCAGAGGAGTGCGAGGAGTTCTTCCACCGGTTCTACCTGGATATCGAGTGGGTGGACGACCTTATGGCCGTGGACGACGTGGCCGACAAGTACACGATCTACTACCCCAACCATGACGCGAAGCGCGCGCTCGACGAGCAGTGGGCGCCCGAGCTGACCGGCCGCTACGAGCTGGCGCTCGGTGATGTCATGTGGGTGGACGTGGCGCCGAAGGGCGTGAGCAAGGGTTCTGCGCTCGAGCGCCTCGGCGAGCTGTGCGGGATTGACGTGGCCGACATGCTGGCGTTTGGCGACACCTTCAACGATGCCCAGATGCTCGCGACCGTGGGCTTTGGCTTCATGATGGCCAACTCCAGCCCCGGCATGGAGCGGTATGGGCGCTACGTGGCTCCCAGCAATGAGGACTTCGGCGTCGTTCAGGTCATGGACGAGGTCATCGCCGCCAAGCGCAACCAGCTGCGGTCATAACTTCCGCCTCGAGCCTAGAAGTGCTATCGGGCTCGAGGTTGTGACCGCGAGCGGTCGGCCTCCGGCCCCTTGGTTGATACGCGGTGGTCATAATCTCAAGCTCAGGATTCGAATCGTGCCCGAGCTCAAGGGTATGACCTTCCCGTCACGCGCTCATCTCAACAGGGTTGATTTCCGATCCCAACCGAACACA
>NZ_CAAKON010000044.1:0-30977 GCF_901212655.1 Olsenella uli
CGAGGCCAGGTACAAGGCCCAGGGGCAGTAAACGGCAAGACGGCAGCATCTGAATGGGCCGTCCCCTGGCTTTCCGGCTGTACCGAATCTTTGCCAACTTGCATTAATCTCTTCACCTTCGGGCACTATGCTAGTTCGTGTACAGGCGTGCCCTGGCATGTGCCCAGCTCATGGACTGTGCCTGCTTGCCGGTGTGGTGCGAGATTCGTGCCCTCGGCAGGCTTCGCGCGCCGCGACCGGAGGGAGTACAGATGGACGCATACAACTTCTTTGCGCCAACGCGGGTGCTGTTTGGCCCCGGCAAGCTCAACGAGCTTGGAGACCAGAAGCTTCCGGGCTCGAAGGCCCTGCTCGTCACCACGGGCGGCAAGTCCGTCAAGGCGAACGGCTACCTTGCTCGCGTCGAGGCCGAGCTCGACCGTGCCGGCGTGGCCCACGTGCTGTTCGACCGCATAGAGCCCAACCCGCTCCGCTGCACGGTCAAAGACGGTGGCTGGATGGCGCGCCAGGAGGGCTGCGACTTCGTGCTCGCCCTTGGCGGCGGCAGCGTCATGGACGGCTCCAAGGGCATCTGCGTGGTGGCTTCCAACCCGCACCATGATGCGGATGGCAACGAGGAGCCGGGTGACATCTGGGACTACGTGATGGGTGGCAGCGCCAAGGGCCTGCCCATCCCCAACGACCCGCTGCCGCTCGTGTGCGTCACCACCACGGCGGGTACCGGTTCCGAGACCGACGCCGGCGGCGTCATCTCCTGCGAGGAGAACGACGAGAAGCTGCGCCTGGGCGACCCGCGCCTGTTCGCGCGCCTCGCCATCGTGGACCCGGAGCTTATGCTGACGGTGCCGCCGCGCCTGACCGCCTTCCAGGGCTTCGACGCCATGTTCCACAGCATCGAGTGTTTCATTGCGAACAACCACAACTACATGGGTGACATGATCTGCCGAGAGGGCATCAGGAACGCCGCCGCGTCCCTGCCCGCCTGCGTGAATGATGTCAAGAACCTCGAGGCGCGCACGCAGCTGGCCTTCGCCAACACGCTGGGCGGCTATGCGATGGTGTGCTCGGGCTGCTGCGGCTGCCACGGCACGGAGCACGCCATGAGCGCCCATCACCACAGCCTTCCGCACGGCGCGGGCCTCATCATGATTGCTGCCGCCTACCACCAGCACATGATCGACGCCCACGCCTGCGATGACCGCTACGAGGAGATGGCCCGTCTCATGGGCGCCACAGAGGCTGAGATTGCCGAGCGCGGGCCCGAGGCGTTCATCGACCACCTCGAGCTGCTCAAGCGCGAGTGCGGCGTGGACGGCCTGCGCATGAGCGACTGGGGCATCACCGAGGACGAGCTGGACTCGATGGCCACGAACGGACTCGAGACCAACGCCGCCCTCTATGCGCACGATCCCGCGCCGCTCTCGCATGACGATGTGGTGGCCATCCTCAAGAAGAGCTACCGCTAGGGCTGGCTCCAGCACGAGGCGAATGCATCCGACCGGGCTGCGGGCGCGAGGGGCTGCCGGCAACGGTCTCGCGCCGGGGCTTGCGGGCGAGCTACGTCGGCGGCGGACGATCGACGGTGGCCGAGTGGCGCCGGAACTGGGTGCCGATCGTCGAGCCCGTGAGCTTCCGGGGCCATCCGCCGAGCGAGTGCGCCGTGGTCGTTGACAGAGGCGCCCCTCGCCCCTAGCATTTCCGTTGAACAAGCGTCAATAGTAAGCCGTGGATAACGGTTAACCTGCGGAAACAGTCGAGAGGGACGGCCATATGACACGTTCGGCAAAGCAGTTGGGAGAGCGTCGGGGCGGCGCTGCTGTCGTCCAACGGCCCCGCACCGTCAAGCAGCCGGACGAGCGCAAGCAGGAGATCCTCGACACTGCCATGGGGCTCTTTGCCACGAACGGCTACGACGCCGTCTCCATGCGTGACATCGCCCGTGCAGCCAGCATCACGCCCGGCCTCGTCTATCACTACTTCGACTCCAAGCAGCACCTGTTCGCCGAGGCCTTCGACGCCTATGTCGTGGAGTGCACGAACGCCCTCATCGGCGTGCTCGACGATCCTGAGGTGCCGCTCGCGCGCAAGCTTGACGTGCTGTTCTCCAAGGCCGCGGACGAGGAGAGCCAGCGCTACCATGCGTTCTTCCATGCAAAGGGCAACCGCATGTTCCACGACCACCTCTCGTTTGCCCTTTGCGAGCGGCTCTATCCGCACGTGCTCGCGGCAATCCGCTCCGACGCGCGGGCCCGCGGCATGGAAGTGCGCGAGTCCGAGACCCTGGTGGACTTCGTCATTCACGGGCAGCTCAACCTCATGAGCGCGCACGACGCGCGCGCCGGCGAGCGACTCGACCTCATTCGCGAGTACGTGGAGATTCTGCTCGAGAGTCAGACGCGTCCGACGGGGGAGCAGACGGAAGCCGCCGAGCGTGCCGGGGCGCGGTGGGAGGTTGCCGACGAGGGATAGCCGGGGCGCTTTCGTGCCAAAACGTTAAATCTTGTTCAATGAGTAAGCAATAGTAAACAACCTGCAGGTAAAGGACTTGTAAGGAACGGGAGCTGATTGCTATGACCATGAATGGGGACCTTAACGTCGGTCGAGTCGGGTGCCGTGACGGGGCCGAATGCCTGGGCCGGCCCTCGCAGGGTTGCCCTGTGCCCGGCACCTGGCTGTGCCGTGCGGGCGAGGCATGTGCACGCGAGCGTAAGGAGGCGGTGAGGCGCGCCTACGACCGCATGGCGGCGACGTATGACGAGGGGCGCCGGAGCTTTCACGCCCGCCGTCTGTACCGTCATGTGCTGTGGGAGCTTGCCGGGGCATATCGCGAGTGGCTCTGCCGCGAGCGCAGGGAGCGCCGCCTGGACGCATCGGGCGAGCCCGAGCGTCGCTTCCGCGTGCTCGACGTGGGCTGCGGCACCGGCTACCTCACGGCGCTTGCGGTGGAGGTGCTGCCCTTCGCGCGCCTCACGGGCATCGACATCTCGGACAACATGATTGACAAGGCTCGGGAGCGCCTGGGTGGCAGGGTGCGCCTCTTCGAGGCGGACGCCGAGCATCTCCCGTTTGCGGAGGGGAGCTTCGACGCGGTCCTCGCCAACGACGTCTTCCACCACCTCCCGGACGGCCCCCGTGCCTCGTTCGAGGCGTGGCGCGTCCTCTCGCGCGACGGCATGCTCGTGCTGGGCGACACCTGGGCGCCCGCGCCGGTTCGCGCCGTGATGAATCAGCTCGTGCTTCCGCACTCTGTCGGGGGTGACGTCTGCATTCGCTCGGAGACCGAGCTCACGGGCATGCTGGGTGGCTGGTTTGGCGAGGTTGCCTGGCGGCGCATCGGCGCGGACTCCTGCCTCGTGGTGGCGCGCAAGTCCGCACCGGATCTGAGGTAGGAGACCCTGCACGGGACGGCCCCGCACCCGTGCCGGGAATGGCGTGGGCCCGCCCGCGACGATCACATGCCCGAGGCTTCGGCAAGAAGGCGTTCACGGCGGGCCCACTCGCGCGCGCCAGGCGTGGGCTCCCGGCAGGCGGCGCCTTTCTGCTGCCGCCCCGCGCCGCGGCCCTCTGCGCGCGCCTCGCGCGCCCAACCGTGACGAATGCGTTAACGCGCGACAGACCCTCTCGGATTTGTTGCATACTTTGCTGCCGGAAATCAATCGGAGGGGGAATGGCATGGCAGCAGGTAGCGAGCTCGAGAAGCACCAGATGTCCACGGCGGAGGTGTTGGTCGAGTGCCTCAAGGCCGAGGGCGTGAAGATTGTCTTCGGCATTCCGGGCGAGGAGAACCTCGACCTCATGTTCGCACTCAAGCACAGCGACATCCGCTTCATCCCAACTCGTCACGAGCAGGGCGCCGCCTTCATGGCCGATGTCTACGGCCGCCTCACGGGGCACGCCGGTGTGTGCCTCGCCACGCTTGGCCCTGGCGCCACGAACCTCGTCACCGGCGTGGCCGACGCCTTCCTCGACGGCGCGCCGCTCGTGGCCATCACGGGCCAGGTCTCCAGCGAGCTCATGCAGTTCACGAGCCACCAGTACCTGGACCTCTCGGCCATGTTCTCGCCTATCACGAAGCGCTCCAAGGTGGTCATGCGCCCGGATACCGTAGCCGAGATCTGCCGTCTGGCCTTTAAGTACGCCGAGGCCCCCAAGCCCGGTGCCACCCACATCGACCTGCCCAAGAACGTGGCGCACATGCCCAGCCCAGCGCGCCCGCTGCGCAAGCAGACCCCGCCGGCGCTCTACGCGGACCCGGCGAGCGTCATCGAGGCCGCCAGGCTCATCTCCGAGGCCAAGAACCCCCTGATCCTCGTTGGCGCGGGGGCTGTGCGCGGCAACGCGAGCGAGGCCGTGCGCTCAATGGCCGAGCGCCTGCACATCCCGGTGGCGCAGACCATGATGGGCAAGGGCGTCATCCCCACCGACTCTCCGTGGCGCCTGGGCGTGGTGGGAATTCCCCAGCACGACTACATCATCGACGCCTTCGACGAGGCCGACCTCGTCATTGGCGTGGGCTACGACCTCATCGAGTGCGCGCCCACCAAGTGGCACACCCACCCCATGAAGATCGTGAACATCGCGGGTCTGCCGGCGGACGTCAACCAGTACTACGAGCCCAACGTCGAGGTCACGGGCGACATCTCCGACAGCATCTACCAGATTCTGCGCACGGCGCGTCGCGACGACAAGCCCGAGCCCACGGCCATGCTCGAGGTGGGCCGCCGCCTGCGCGAGGACTTCGATGAGCTGGCGGCGAGCGATGCCTATCCGATGAAGCCCGCGCGCATCCTCAAGGACGTGCGTTCGGTGATGGGCCGCTTCGACATCCTCGTGTCCGACGTGGGTGCCCACAAGATCTGGATTGGCCGCGACTATCCCTGCTATGAGCCGCGTACCTGCCTCATCTCCAACGGCTTCGCCTCCATGGGCTTCTCCGTGCCGGGCGCCATCGCGGCCAAGCTCGTGCATCCCGAGTGCCGTGTCCTGGCCGTCACCGGCGACGGCGGCTTCATGATGAACAGCCAGGAGCTCGAGACGGCGGTGCGCGAGCACGTGCCTTTCGTCACCCTCATCTGGGAGGACGAGCACTACGGCCTCATCAAGTGGAAGGAGGAGGAGCAGTTCAACGACACCTACGGCGTTGGGTTCACGAACCCGGACTTCAAGGCCTACGCCGAGGCCATGCACTGCCACGGCTACGAGGTCACGAGTGCCGACGAGCTCGTGCCCACGCTCGAGGCGGCGTTTGCCAACGAGGACGCGCCGAGCGTCGTCGTGGTGAAGGTTGACTACTCCGAGAACATGGCCCTCACCGAGCGCCTGCGCGAGGCCTACAGCAAGTAGGCGCCCGAGCGAGCGCGCCTCGAGTCCGCCCGGCTTCGCGCCCGATATGCGCGCAGGGCATTACACCATCGTCGCCGCTGCCGGCGCGGCCATTGCTGCGTTTGGTATGAGGCTCTCGCATCGAGGCCGCGAGCAGTTGGTCGAACCCATATCGCGGCACCTGCGTGAGGGCCTCGCGCCTCACGCAGGTGCCGCGAATCGGATGCTCTAGCTCGCGCGATCAGGCCTCGCGTGGCACGGTATCGAACAACGAACGGATGTTCTGTGAAGCGGGCGCGTCCCTTGGCGCACCCGCTTTGCTGTGGCTAGACTAGAGAGTGAGAATAACTCGGCCGCGCGCCGCGGGTTTCGTCTGGCGCCGTGGTCTGCAACGGCCCCGTCCTGTGGCCCATTGGCTTGGATGGGGTCGAGCGCAATCGTCCCGTTGGGCACGTTCGAGAGGGAGAGCATGGCCTCGGACTCCATCGTCATCCGTGGTGCGCGCGAGCACAACCTGCGCGACATCGACGTCACCATCCCGCGCGACAAGCTCGTCGTGATCACGGGCCTGTCGGGCTCGGGCAAGTCGAGCCTCGCGTTCGACACCATCTACGCCGAGGGTCAGCGCCGTTACGTCGAGAGCCTCTCGAGCTACGCGCGCCAGTTCCTCGGGCAGATGGACAAGCCAGATTTGGATTCTATCGACGGCCTCTCGCCGGCGGTCTCCATCGATCAGAAGACCACCTCTAAGAACCCTCGTTCCACGGTGGGCACGGTCACTGAGATCTACGACTACCTGCGCCTGCTGTTTGCGCGCGTGGGCACGCCGCACTGCCCGGAGTGCGGGCGCGTCATCGAGCGCCAGACGACTGACCAGGTGGCCGACAAGGTCCTCGCCGCGGCGCAGGGGCGTCGCGCGCTCGTGCTGGCCCCCGTCGTCATCGGCCGCAAGGGCGAGTACGCGAAGCTCTTCGAGGACCTCAGGGCCGAGGGCTTCAGCCGCGTGCGCGTCGACGGCGAGGTGCGCGAGCTTGATGAGGAGATCAAGCTCGACAAGAAGCTCAAGCACACCATCGAGGTGGTCGTGGACCGCATCGTGGTGCGCGAGGGCTCGCTCGGCCGCATCGCGGAGGCCGTGGAGCAGGCCACAAAGCTCGCCGCGGGCAAGGTGGGCGTCTTTTTGCTCGCAGACCGCAAGGACCCCGAGCACATGCCGGACGAGCTGCTCGAGTACTCGCTCGCCCTCGCGTGCCCCGTCCACGGCCATTCGATGGACGACCCGCAGCCGCGTGACTTCTCCTTCAATGCCCCGTATGGCGCCTGCCCGGACTGCGACGGCCTGGGCTTCAGACGCGTGGTGGACGCCGAGGCCCTCATCGAAGATCCCACGCTCTCGGTGGCCGACGGCGTCTTTGGCAGCTTCTTCGGCCGCTCCAACTACTATCCGCAGATCTTTGACGCGGTGTGCCGCCATCTCAAGGTGAGCGCGGAGACCCCATGGAAGGACCTGCCCAAGCGGGCGCGCACGGCGCTGCTCGATGGCCTTGGGGACACGAAGATCCGCGTGGACTACCACACGGTGGACGGGCGTGACACGCATTGGCTCACCACCTATGCCGGTGTGCGCAAGATCCTGTTCGAGAAGTACACCGAGACCACCAACGACAACACGCGCGCCCGCCTCGAGAAGTACATCCACGAGGTACCGTGCCCCACGTGCCACGGCGCACGTCTCAAGCCCGAGATTCTGGCCGTGACGGTGGGCGGGAAATCCATTTGGGAAGCCTGCGAGATGAGCTGCCGAGACTCGCTCGCGTTCTTCCGCAACCTCGAGCTCACAGAGCGCCAGCAGTTCATCGGTGGTCGCATCGTGAAGGAGATTGTCGAGCGCCTGCGCTTCCTTGTGGACGTGGGCCTGGACTACCTCACGCTCGCGCGCGCCTCGGCCACGCTCTCCGGCGGCGAGGCCCAGCGCATCCGCTTGGCCACGCAGATCGGCGCCGGCCTCATGGGCGTGCTCTATATCCTCGACGAGCCGAGCATCGGCCTGCACCAGCGCGACAACGACCGCCTCATCAAGACGCTTGAGCGCCTGCGCGACCAGGGCAACACCGTCATCGTGGTCGAGCACGACGAGGACACGATCCGAGCGGCAGACTACGTCATCGACATGGGCCCCGGTGCAGGTGAGCTGGGCGGTGAGGTGACGGCCGCCGGCACGCCGGCGCAAATCTGCGAGAGCCCCCAGTCCATCACGGGTGCCTATCTCACGGGCAGACGGCTCATTCGCGTGCCGGACAAGCGGCGCAAGCCCGGCCGCGGGGCGCTCAAGATCACGGGCGCGCGCCACAACAATCTCAAGAACGTCTCGGCCAAGGTCGAGTTCGGCACGCTCACGGTGGTCACAGGCGTCTCGGGCTCGGGCAAAAGCTCACTCGTTACGGATACGCTGGCGCCCGCGCTCACCAACGCCGTGCACCACTCTCAGCGCCCGGTGGGGGAGTACAAGAAGCTCACAGGCGTGGAGGAGATCGACAAGGTCATCGACGTGGACCAAAGCCCCATCGGCCGCACACCTCGCTCCAACCCGGCAACCTACATCGGGCTTTGGGACGACCTGCGGGCACTCTTCGCGAGCACGCCCGAGAGCCGTGCCCGCGGCTACAGCCCCGGTCGCTTCTCCTTCAACGTTCCCGGTGGGCGCTGCGAGGCCTGCAAGGGCGACGGCCAGATCAAGATCGAGATGAACTTCCTGCCGGATGTCTACGTGCCGTGCGAGGTGTGCCATGGTGCGCGCTACAACCGCGAGACGCTCGAGATGACCTATCACGGGAAGAACATCTCGCAGGTGCTGGATATGAGCGTCACCGAGGCGCTGGCGTTCTTTGGCAACATTCCGCGCATCAAGAACAAGCTGCAGACGCTCTACGACGTGGGCCTCGGCTACATCCGGCTCGGACAGCCTGCCACCACGCTCTCCGGCGGCGAGGCCCAGCGCGTGAAGCTTGCCAAGGAGCTGCACCGCCAGCAGACGGGCCGCACGCTCTACATCCTCGACGAGCCCACGACGGGCCTGCACTTCGAGGACGTGCGCCAGCTGCTCTCTGTGCTGAATCGCCTGGTGGACGCCGGGAACACGGTGCTCGTCATCGAGCATAACCTCGACGTCATCAAGGTGGCGGACCGCCTCATCGACATGGGGCCCGAGGGTGGCGACGGCGGCGGCACCGTGGTGGTGACCGGTACGCCCGAGCAGGTGGCGAAGTGCGCCGAGAGCTATACGGGCAAGTTCCTCGCACCGGTTCTCGAGCGTGCGCGCGAGCTGCAGGCAGCCTTGGACGCGAGCGGCGAGGGGGAGTGGGCGCCCAACCTGCCCGTCCCAGATGCGGAGGCGACGGCAGATATCTAGGCACACGCCGCTCTGGCGTCGTGCCAACCGCTAGGGCCCCTGCGGCCTCGCCGGCCACATCGGTGGGCAGGGTAGCTCTCTGCCGTCGAAGACAGCCCCTGGCGCCCCTCCCCAAGACTCAGCACAAAAAACTGACCCTTTCTGTCGAAATCGAGCAGATACGGTCAGTTTTTTTCGTGCTGAGTTGGGATGATGCGACGGCAGTCGGCGGCGAAGGCCTCTGCTTTATTAAGGCTACTGGTACTGCGCGCCGCTGCGCACGATCGACTCGCGTACGAGCGAGTCCATGGCGTCCAGGCAGATGTCGGGGATGTCATGGTCGCGCTTGATGAGCGAGAGTTCCGTGCAGGCGAGGATGACGGCATCGCACTGCGCGCGGAAGAACTCGGCCATGACGCGGTCGAACTTGTGCATGTTGACGGGGCGTCCTGCCTTCACGTCGTCGTATATGATCGACATGACGTCGGCCTGGCACTCGGGGGACAGCACGACCGGCTTGGCGCCGGCAGCCCCACACTCGCGTGCGTACACGCCCGTGCGGATGGTGCCGTCTGTGGCCATGATGCCGATGCGGTGCACGTCGCCCCGGCCCATGGCCTCGCGCACGGCCTCGCGCGGCATGTGAATGATGGGCACCTTGGTGAAGCTTTGAATCTGGTTGTAAAAGTAGTGCGAGGTATTGCAGGGGATGGCGATGTGGGCGCAGCCCAGCGTCTCAAGCGCCTGAGCGTCGGTGCGCATGACCTCGAGCAGGTGCGTATCGTCACCGGTGAGGATTGCCTTCGTGCGGTCTGGCATGGATGACTGGCTGATGATCACCATGTCGATGTGATCTTGATCGCGCGCGGCAACCGTGTGCTCGATGACCTCCTGGTAAAAGTATGAGGTGGCCTCGGGACCCATGCCGCCGATGACGCCGAGCTTCTCCATCTATGCCCTCCATGCTGGACTCTTGCGCGACATGCGGGCACAGCCCCGCCGCGCCCTCCATACGTCCTTCGCGGTATCAGTGCTTTACTATACCCTCCGGCTGTTGAGAAACGGTGGCCTGTCGCTACGACGGCGGCCGCATGGAGGGAGCGAGATGGCCCGCAAGGACAAGGTGCAGAAGACCAACGCGATGCGCGAGCTCGAGCGTGGGGGCGTGGCCTACACAGCGCTTACGTTCGAGGAGCCAGAGGTGTCGGGCACGAGCGACCTTGGCGTCCAGATCGCCAACATGCTCGGCTACGACCCCGAGCGTGGCTTCAAGACCCTCGTGTGCGTGACGCCTCATGGCGGGCACGTGGTCTGCTGCATTCCCTCGCCGGCCGAGCTCGACCTCAAGCGCGCGGCCGCGGCGGCGGGGGAGAAGTCCCTCTCGCTCATGCATGTGCGCGACCTCGAGCCCACCACGGGCTACGTGCGCGGCGGCTGCTCGCTCGTGGGGATGAAGAAGCGCTTCCCCACGCTCATCGACGAGACGGCCCAGCTCTTCGACACCATCTACATCTCTGGCGGGCGTCGTGGCCTCACGCTCGAGGTGGCTCCCGAGCCGCTCGCGGAGTTCGTGGGGGCAACGTTTGCCGACATCTGCCGGGAGGGTGAGTGAGCATGGCTAAGCACATGGCCAAGCCGGGCGAGGTCCGCTACGACCCGTTCGCCAGCTCAGACGCTGCCGATATCGCGAGCCAGCTGCCCGCCTCCTCCCCGGACGAGACGATGCAGTTCATCATCGCCGCTGACGAGAGCCGCCGCCTGATGGCCGTTCGCGAGGCGGCGCGCGGGCCCGAGATGACCGCCGCCGGTGCCAAGTCGGACGGGGAAGGGGACCTCTTCTCCGCCCCCATCGCGGGTACCGCCCCTACCGCCAGCGCGCCCCGCTCCGCGGGTTCCAGGGCCGGCGCACCCGTCGCAATCATGCACGGTGCCGCTGCGGTACGGCCTAGCGCTGCCAAAATGGTCGCGCCCGGCGAGGACGAGGCGTCCGATGTAGCCGCGGCCCCGAGCGAGCCCGCCATGGGCTCGGAGGAGGCCGTGGGCCGCTCTGCCGCCATGATGAGCGTGCTCGTGATCATCAGCCGCATCACGGGCTTCTTCCGCACCTGGGCCCAGTCCTGGGCGCTCGGCGCCACCGTGATGTCGAGCTGCTACACCGTGGCCAACAATCTGCCCAACCAGCTCTACGAGCTCGTGATGGGCGGCATGCTCGTCACGGCGTTTCTGCCGGTGTATATGTCCGTCAAGAAGAAGATGGGGCGCGAGGGGGCGAGCGCCTACGCCTCCAACCTGCTGTCGCTCGTCACGATTCTGATGGGCGTCCTGGCGGTTCTCGCCTTCGTTTTTGCGGGCCAGGTGGTATGGACGCAGTCCGCGGGCGCCACCGAGGCGTTCGACACAGACCTCGCCGTCTACTTCTTCCGCTTCTTTGCCATCACCATCGTGCTCTACGCGCTGTCCTCGGTCATCTCTGGCGTGCTCAATGCGGAGCGCGACTACCTGTGGAGCACCGCCGCCCCCATCCTCAACAACATCGTGACGATGTTCTCGTTCGTGGGCTACGCCGTGCTGGCCGACGCCAACCCGAGCCTCGCGATTCTCATCCTCGCCCTGGGCGGCTCTGTCTCCGTGCTCGTGCAGGTGCTCGTGCAGATTCCGGCCCTGCTGCGTCATGGCGTGCACCTGACGCTGCGCATCGACATCCACGACCCGCACATCAAAGAGACGCTCTCCATCGGCGTGCCCACGCTGCTCGTGACGCTTGAGAGCTTCGTGACCGTCTCGGTGATGAACAGCAGCGCGCTCTCCGTTGTCGCCAGCGGCGCCTCGATCATCTACTACTCGCGCCTCTGGTACATGCTGCCGTACTCGGTGCTGGCCATCCCCATCACCACGGCGATGTTCACCGAGCTCTCGGACAGCGTGGCACGCGGCGACATGGACGCCTACACCGAAGGCGTGCGCTCGGGCGTGAGCAAGATCGCCTTCATGCTCGTGCCGTTCGCGATGTTCCTCATCACCTTCGCACCCGAGCTCGTGGCCGTGCTGGGGGCGGGTCGCTTCTCGGCACAGGACGCGGCGCTCACCGTGGGCTACCTCCAGACGCTTTCGCTGGCACTGCCGTTCTACGGCGTGAACACCTACCTGCAGAAGGTGTGCTCGTCGCTGCGCCGCATGAAGTCGTTCGTGTGGGCGAGCCTCGTGGGCGGCGTGGTGCAGGTGGCCTTCTGCCTTGGCCTCACGCCCGTCATCGGCCTGCCTGCGGTGGCGCTGAGCTCGATGCTGTTCTTCGTCATCTCCGACGTGCTTACCTTCGTGTTCCTGCACAGGGCGCTGGGGCACATCGGGCTCGGCGGCATCGCAGCGGCCACCCTGCGCTCGCTTGCCCTGGGCCTTGCCGGGTCGCTGGCAGGCTGGGCGATCCTGCGCGCGCTCGAGGCCCTCGTGGCGCCGCTCTCCGGCTCGGTTGTCCAGGCAATTGGCTACTGCATTGCCGGTGGCATGCCCGCGCTCATGGTGACCTTCGGCATCGCGGTTGCCCTGCGCCTGCCTGAGGCCTCATTCGTGAGCACGCTCCTTCGCCGTCGCTAGCTTAGCGCACCCTATCAAACCCTCTACCTCTGCTTGAGAGTTTAAGGCCTCTGACCTCGAAGTTTGTATGCCTTGTGAGCAAAACGCGAATCTCGGTTTTGGAGCCTTTCCCATCTCTCCTATACTGAAGCGCATCCGAAAGGAGAGGATTCGATGCAAACCAACCGCACCCACATAGTCCTCGGACGCAGGCTTGCCGCCTCCGCGCTTATCGCCAGCCTCACGTTCGGGACCGTTCCAACGGCCGCGTTCGCAGCCACTTCCTCCGATCTCCAGACCCAGCTCGAACAGGCTCAGGCCGAGAGCGCCACGTATGAGCAGCAGACTGCCGAGGCGTTCCGGGAGCTCGAGGACTTCCAGGGTCAGCTTGAGGATACTAAGGCCGCCATCGCCTCCACGCGGGACGAGATCGCCCAGAAGCAGGATGAGCTCGAGCAGGCCCAGTCCACCCTCGCCAACCGCGTCTCTGCCGACTACAAGAGCGGCGGCGTCTCGCTCGTGAGCCTCGTCATGGGCTCGTCCTCCGCGGAGGACCTCGTGAGCCGCATCACCTACGCCAACAAGGCCGCCCAGTCGGATGCCGAGGCCATCAGCCAGGTTCAGTCCATCCAGAAGGACCTCGACCAGAAGCAGGCTGACCTCGAGGCCCAGCAGTCCCAGCAGGAGACGCTCGTGGCCGACGCCCAGTCAAAGGCCGACGAGGTCCAGCAGAAGCAGTCGGATCACGAGGCGTACGTGAACAGCCTCTCTGCCGACGTTCAGCAGGCGCTGGCCGAGGAGGAGGCCGCTCGCAAGGCCGAGGAGGAGCGCAAGGCCGCCGAGGCCGCAGCGGCTGCTGCCGCCCAGACCCAGCAGGACGCCAACACGGGTGACGCTGCCAACACGGGCAATGGCGGTACCACGGACAACGGCGCCAGCGAGGAGCAGGGCACTCCGAGCAACAACAACCAGACCACTCCGTCCTCGCCCGCAACCCCCAACAAGCCGAGCAAGAACAACAACACGAGCTCCAACACGAGCACGAACTACGGCTCCGGTGTCTCCGCGGCCATCGCGGCCGCCAAGTCCCAGCTGGGCGTGAGCTACTCCTGGGGCGGCAACGCCATCGCCAACCAGGAGTTCGACTGCTCCGGCCTCGTCTGGTGGGCCTACAGGCAGGCCGGCATCTCCATCCCGCGTGGCCAGCGCATGAGCAACGGCCGCGGAAACTCGATGATTGGCTGGGTGCTCGATGGCGGCGGTTGGGTCACCGACCAGAGCCAGCTGCAGCCCGGCGACCTCATGTTCTGGGGCTCCAGCGTCAACAGCACCACGCACGTGGGCATGTACATCGGCGGCGGCAAGATGATTCACTCCAACTACAACGGCGTGGAGATTGCCAGCGCCTACTACAGCGCCGGCAGCTTCGTGGGCGGCGGTCCCATCGCCTAGCAGGGCGTAACAGACACGCGTTCAGGCGGGATGCCCTCGGGCGTCCCGCCTTTCATGTAGAGTGGCCCTGTCGCGGGCGCTTCCCGCGGCAGAGCTAGAGAGAGGACGATTGTGGCAAACCCTTCTGAGCAGACGTTCGTTCCGGTGCTCCTGGGCACAGAGATTGCCGGCTACGGCATGGCGCGGGCGTTCTATGAGCAGTGCGGCGTCACCAGTGTCGTGTGGGGCGTGTTCCCGCTCACGCCCACGCAGCACTCCAAGTTCATCGACGTCCGCATCGACGAGCACCTCCTCGAGGGCAACCGCCTCTCCGAGCTGCTCAACGAGAGCGTTGACACCTATGGCGGCAAGACCCCGCTCGTGGTTCCCTGCGGCGACGACTACGCCGTGGCCCTCTCGCGCCAGATGGACCGGCTCGATCCAAGCTATCGCGTCGTGTGTGCCTCGGGCGAGATCGTGGACCAGATGAACGACAAGGAGTCCTTCTACCGCCTATGCGAGAGCCGCGGCGTGCCGTATCCCAAGACGGCCGTGACGGACGGGCCCACGGTGCCCGAGCTGCCCTTTGGCTTCCCCGTGGCACTCAAGCCCTCAGACGCGCCGGCTTATCGCGCCCATCCCTTCGAGGGTCAGAAGAAGGCCTTTATCCTCGACACGATGGATGAGCTCGAGGAGACGGTCCGTCGCATCTACGCCGCCGGCTATCCGGGTCGCCTCATCATCCAGGACTTCATCCCCGGCTCTGACGAAAACATGCGCGTGGTGAACGGCTACGTGCGTGGGGACGGCACGGTGACCCTGCTTTCGCTGGGGCACCCGCTGCTCGAGGACTACTCGCCTATGGCCATCGGCAACTACGCGGCCATCCTCTCCTACGGAGACGACAAGATCTATGACACGGTGGAGGGCCTCATGGCCCACAGCGGCTACCGGGGCTTCTTCAACATCGACATGAAGTACGACCCGCGTGACGGCTCCTTCCGCCTGTTCGAGGTGAACCCGCGTGCCGGCCGCAGCAGCTTCTTCACCACGCTCTCGGGCAACAACCTCGCCAAGTATGCCGTGGACGACCTCATCGACGGCGGCAAGCTTGCGCCCAAGCGCGCCTTCGAGGAGGTGCTCTGGGTGGGCGTGCCGCACTGCGTGGTGCGCAAGTACGTGGAGCCCAGCCCCGAGAAGGACCGTGCGCTCGAGCTCATGCGTGCTGGCAAGGTGGGCACCACGCTCTTTGGGGCGGGCGACAACGACCCACACCGCCTGTTCGACATGGCGAAGCTCTGGGTTCACTACGTGCTGGACTATCGTAGGTACTTTGGCCACAGGGACCTCTCGTGAGCGGGGCGCGAGAGGGCCGCTTCGCCGCCGCGGACGCCCAGACGCGCGCCTCGCTCGAGCGGCTCTGCTGCAGGCTGGCCGAGCGCACGGGGACCCAGGCCGGGGACTGGTTCCCGGTGTTCAAGGCCCGTCAGGGCATGAAGGTTGCCTTCGACGTTCTGGCCAAGCGGGCTTGCCCCGCTGTCGGCGGCACCGAATCCGGCGCCGTGGTGGGGACCTCGGGGTCACAGGCGCTGCGTCGCGAGGTCGTGACGCAGCTCTTCACCTGCTGCACCGCCGTGGACCCCATCGTGGCGGCGGGCCTTGCGCCCGTCTACGGCGACATCTCGGCGCGCACGCTTGCGCTTGATGCGAGCTTGCTGCCGGTGGGGGAGCGCACGGCCGCCGTGGTGCTCCAGCACACCTTTGGCATCATGGATGCCGAGGCCGACGCCCGCCTCCGCGAGGTGGCCCACGCCGCCGGCGCCATCGTGATGGAGGATTGCGCGCACTGCGCCGGGCGCATCTCGCGTGATGCGCAGGGCGCTCCGGTGGCGGACGTCTCGGTGCACTCCTTTGGCGTGGAGAAGATGCTGCCCACGCACTTTGGCGGTGCAGTGTGGGTGAACCCCCGCATGGCCGACGCGGCCCTGCGCGACGAGATGCGCGCGCGGCTCGCGAGCCTGCCTCTGGTGGCACCCGCGCTCGCCCGCGCCGCTCGCCACTACCTCAACCAGGTTCGCGTGCTGAACCACCTGCCGCACGGTCTCTCTCATGCGCTTCGCGAGCGGCTTTCGGCCGTGGGCCTCTTCGAGCCTGCCATTGCCTCGGTGGAGCTCGCGGGTGGCCTTGCGAGCGAGCCGGCGCTGCCGAGCCGCTGGGTGGCCGACCAAGCCCACTGCGCCCTCGCGGCGGCGTCTGCGGACGAGGATGTGCGCCGGGCGGCCGTGGCCGCCTACGGCGAGGCGTTGGCAGACGTGCCCTCTTCGCCGCGCGAGGGTGGCGCCTGGGTGTGCGCGGGCGGCCTCGACCCGGCGCTCCCACTGCTTCGGCTCGGCGTGTTCGTGCCGGGAGAGGGTAAGGCGGACGAGGCCTTGGCCCGCCTGCGCGCCACGGGCTTCTACGTGGTGCCGTGGTATCGGCCGCTCTTGTTCCCGGGTGTCTCGGACGAGGCGGCCTTTGGGCTGCCGCGGGGCATTGACGCCGTACTTGCGCGCCTGCCGGTGACGCGTGCCTGCTCCGTGGGCGCCGTGTGTCTCCCGTGTGACCTTTCGCCCGAGCGCGCCCGCGAGGCCCTTGCCGTCGCCCTCTCCTTATGAGAGCGAGCGCTCGCCTCTGGCTGGAGTCGAGACGGCTCTTCCGCGTAGAGGCCGGCGGCCTCGTCGAGCCGCCTCGTGCTATCGCTCGTGATCCGTTCCGTTACCGTTCGTTGAAGTATTGTTTCGACAGCGTTAAAAGCTCCCCCCATTGTGTATGGGCCGTGACTGCAACGTACCTGAACGCGGCTAGGATGTACGCCACGCATCGAAGGGAGCCAGGCCTGCCCGGCAATGCTCGCAACAGACGTTCAGGCCGTGCAAGAGGAGGAGAATGATGGAGTCCAATCGTTTTGGCGTGACCCGTAGGAACTTCGTGAAGCTGTCCGGTGCCGCGGGCATTCTAAGCGTAGCCGGACTCGCCGGTTGCGGTAGCAAGGACGGCTCCTCCGAGGGTGGTAAGTTCAAGCTCGGCAACATCGGCCCGCTGACCGGCGCCGCCGCGCTCTACGGCACCGCCACCAAGAACGGCGCCCAGATTGCCGTCGACGAGATCAATGCCGCGGGCGGCTCGGTACAGTTCGAGCACCAGGTCGAGGACGACGAGCACGATCCCGAGAAGTCCGTAAACGCCTACAACAAGCTGAAGGACTGGGGCCTGCAGATCCTCGTCGGCCCGACGACCACCACGCCGTGCGTCGCCGTCTCCGCCGAGACCAACTCCGACAACGTCTTCGAGCTCACGCCCTCCGCGTCATCCAACGACGTCATCGGCGGCCAGCCGGACGCCGACGGCAACGTCACCACGCCGCGCAAGGCCAACGTCTTCCAGATGTGCTTCACTGACCCCAACCAGGGTACCGCCTCGGCGCAGTACATCGCCAAGAAGAAGCTTGGCGCCAAGGTCGGCATCATCTACAACAACTCCGATGCCTACTCCACGGGCATCTACACCAAGTTCAAGAGCGAGGCCGCTAACCAGGGTCTCGAGGTCGTCTCGGAGTCCACGTTCACCGACGACAACCAGTCCGACTTCTCGGTCCAGCTCAACGACGCCAAGTCCGCCGGCGCCGACCTGCTGTTCCTCCCGATCTACTACACGCCGGCATCCCTGATTCTGACGCAGGCCAACGGCATGGGCTACGCCCCGAAGTTCTTCGGCGTCGACGGCATGGACGGCATCCTGACCGTCGAGGGCTTCGACACGAAGCTCGCCGAGGGCGTCATGCTGCTGACCCCGTTCGTCGCCACGGCGACCGATGACGCCACCAAGAAGTTCGTCGACGCCTACAAGAAGGCCTACAACGACACGCCGATCCAGTTCGCGGCTGATGCCTACGACTGCGTCTACGTCATCAGGGACCTCCTCGAGAAGACCGAGTGCACGCCCGACATGAGCGCCTCCGACATCTGCGACAAGCTCAAGGCCGCGATCGCCGACGGCTACTCCTACACCGGCCTGACCGGCGAGAGCATGACCTGGAAGGACACCGGCGAGGTCTCCAAGGAGCCGAAGGGCATGGTCATCAAGAACGGCGAGTACCAGCCGCTCGACTAGCCGACGCGCGTCCGAGCGCCGGGCACTTGTTTCAGGCCCCTAACGCTTGGACGGGGTGTCTCTGGTACAAACTGGGCGGGGGCCATCGCAAGGTGGTCCCCGCCTGCTGGTTGTATGGAAAACGTTGCCGGACGGTTACGCCTGGCGACCCGAACTGAAAGGAGGCGGCATGGAACTTCTGACGAACCTCATCAACGGGCTCTCCCTGGGCAGCGTCTACGCGATCATCGCGCTGGGCTACACCATGGTGTACGGCATCGCCAAGATGCTGAACTTCGCGCACGGCGACGTCATCATGGTCGGTGGCTACGTGTGCTTCTGCTCCATCAACTACCTCGGCCTGCCCGCGCCCGTGGGCGTCCTGTTCTCGATCGTCGCCTGCACCGTGCTCGGCATCGTGGTCGAGCGCCTGGCGTACAAGCCGCTGCGCAACGCGCCGTCACTCGACGTGCTCATCACCGCCATCGGCGTGAGCTACTTCCTGCAGAACGCCGCGCTGCTCATCTGGGGCTCCAACACCAAGGCGTTCCCCAACGTCGTCGACCTGCCGTCGCTCGTGCTGTTCGACGGCCAGCTCACGGTGAACGCAATCACGGTCGTTACGATTGCGTGCTGCGTCCTCATCATGGCGGGCCTCGTGCTGTTCACGACCAAGACCCGCATGGGCAAGGCCATGCGCGCCTGCTCCGAGGACCGCGGCGCGGCCACCCTCATGGGCATCAACGTGAACTCGACGATCTCGCTGACGTTCGCGATCGGCTCGGGCCTCGCCGCCGTCGCCGGCGTGCTCATGTGCTCGGCCTACCCCACGCTTGTGCCGACCACCGGCTCGCTGCCCGGCATCAAGGCGTTCACGGCGGCCGTCCTCGGCGGCATCGGGTCCATCCCAGGCGCCTTCGTCGGCGGCATCCTGCTCGGCATCATCGAGATCTTCGCGAAGGCCTACATCTCGACGCAGCTCGCCGACGCCATCGTGTTCGCCGTCCTGATCGTCGTGCTGCTCATCAAGCCCTCGGGCATCCTGGGCAAGACCGTACGGGAGAAGGTGTAGCGAGATGGCTGACAAGACTGCCACCGCCGCTGTCGCGCCCAAGCGCCGCGTGAGCAAGCAGCTGCGCAGTAACCTCGTCACGTACGGCATCGTGCTGGCGTTCTTCGTGCTCATGACGGCCCTCCAGGCCGCGGGCGTGCTCACCAACTCGCTCGCCGGCCAGCTGATCCCGATCTGCGCCTACGTGTGCATGGCCGTGTCGCTCAACCTCGTCGTGGGCATCTCGGGCGAGCTGTCGCTGGGCCACGCCGGCTTCATGAGCGTCGGCGCGTTCTCGGGCATCGTGGCGTTCTCGCTCGTGGGCGGTATCGCCGGCAACGGGATGGTCGCCTATGTGCTCGCGCTCGTGGTCGCCGCGGCCATCGCGGCCATCGCCGGCTTCGTCGTGGGCGTGCCGGTCATGCGCCTGCACGGCGATTACCTCGCCATCGTGACGCTGGCCTTCGGCGAGATTATCAAGAACATCCTCAACAACCTCTATGTGGGCCTCGACAAGAGCGGCCTGCACTTCTCGATGACGTCGTCGCAGGACCTCGGTATGCAGAGTGGCGCGCTGCTCATCAACGGCCCGCAGGGCGCGGCCGGCATCTCCAAGATGTCGACCTTCCTTGTGGGCATCGTGCTCGTCATCGTGACGGTCACCGTGGTGCTCAACCTCATGCACAGCCGCAGCGGCCGCGCGATCATGGCCGTGCGCGACAACCGCATCGCCGCCGAGTCCGTGGGCATCAACGTCACGAAGTACCGCCTGATGGCGTTCGTCGTGGCTGCGGCGCTGGCCGGCGCGGCCGGCGCGTTCTACGCGATGGGCTACAGCTCGATCGTCCCGAAGAAGTTCGACTTCAACACCTCGATCCTCATCCTGGTGTTCGTGGTGCTTGGCGGCATGGGCAACATCCGCGGCTCAATCATCTCGGCCGCGGTGCTCACGGTGCTGCCGGAGTTGCTTCGTGCTATCGCAGACTGGCGCATGCTCATCTACGCCATCGTGCTGATTCTCGTCATGATCGTGTCCAACAACGCCACCCTGAAGCAGTTCTTCGCGGGCATCCTCTCAAGGTTCAAGAGGCCGGCGCGTGTGGCGGAGCCCGAGAAGGGGGGCGACGCGAATGGCCGCTAAGTCCGCAGCTTCCGAGCGTCACGCCAAGGAGCGCCAGGAGCGCACCAAGATGGTGCCTTTGCCCAGCGACTCCATCGTCCCCGAGCGGGACCTGGGCGAGCGTCCCGTTCTCGAGTGCCGTCACCTCGGTATCGACTTCGGCGGCCTGCACGCTGTGGAGGACTTCAACTTCACCGTTGGCAAGACCGAGATCGCCGGCCTGATTGGCCCCAACGGCGCGGGCAAGACCACGGTCTTCAACCTGCTCACGAAGGTCTACCAGCCCACGCGCGGCTCCATCATGCTCGACGGCCACGACATGGCCGGCCTCGACATCGCCGGGGCGTCCAAGCTGGGCATCGCGCGCACGTTCCAGAACATCCGCCTTTTCTCCTCGCTCTCCGTGGAGGACAACGTCAAGATTGGCCTGCACAACCAGGTCAAGGAGGGCATGTGGAGCTCCGTGTTCCGCCTGCCTGCCTACTGGAGCGCCGAGAAGCAGATGCACGAGCGCGCCCTCGAGCTGCTCGACTTCTTTGACATGAGCGTCTATGCCAATCACGTCGCGGGCTCCCTGCCCTACGGCGCCCAGCGCAGGCTCGAGATCGTGCGCGCGCTCGCCACGAACCCGAAGCTGATCCTGCTCGACGAGCCCGCCGCCGGCATGAACCCGTCCGAGACGGCCGAGCTTATGGACAACATCCGTCGCATCCGTGACGAGTTCAAGATCGCCGTCATGCTCATCGAGCACGACATGGACCTCGTCATGGGCATCTGCGAAGGCATCGCGGTGCTCAACTACGGCAAGATCATCGCCAAGGGCACGCCCGAGGAGATCCAGAGCAACCCCCAGGTCATCGAGGCGTACCTGGGTAAGCAGGACGAGGAGGCCTAGGCATGAGCATTCTTCACGTTGAGGACCTCAACGTCTACTACGGCTCCATCCACGCGGTGAAGGGCATCTCCTTCGACGTGGAGGAGGGCGAGATCGTGACGCTGATCGGTGCGAACGGCGCCGGCAAGTCCACGACGCTCAACACCGTGGGCGGCCTCTTGAAGCCGCGCGAGGGCAAGGTGGAGTTCGAGGGCGAGAGCCTGCTGGGCATCGCGCCCCACACAATCGTGCGCAAGGGCATCGCGCTCTGCCCGGAGGGCCGACGCGTCTTCTTGCAGATGAGCGTCCGCGAGAACCTCGAGATGGGCGCCTTCACGCGCAAGGACCCCGCCGAGATCGCCCAGAGCCTGGAGGACGTCTTCATGCGCTTCCCGCGCCTGAAGGAGCGCGAGAACCAGGTGGCCGGCACCCTCTCTGGCGGCGAGCAGCAGATGCTGGCCATGGGCCGCGCTATGATGAGCAAGCCCCGCCTGCTCATGCTCGACGAGCCGTCCATGGGCCTGGCACCGATTCTGGTGCAGGAGATCTTCGACATCATCCAGAGCCTGCACGACGCCGGCACCACGGTGCTGCTTGTGGAGCAGAACGCGCGCATGGCCCTTTCCGTTGCCGACCGCGCCTACGTGCTCGAGACGGGCACCGTCTCGATGAGCGGCAAGGCGAGCGACCTCGCGAGTGACGAACGCGTCAAGCAGGCCTACCTCGGCGGCTGACGCCCCTCTCCCTCGATGAGTCACGGCACCTCCCGGCTGCCAGCTACTTTGACTCATTTTCCAAACAGGCTGTTATCAACCGGCAGCCCTGACCCGTCTGTTGATGGGCCAGGGCTGCCGTCTTTCTGGGTCCCCATTGGGTCCTTCCGCGGGCCAGTGATCCCGGGTTCGCGGGCTAGTCGGCATCGTGAGTCAGTGTCGCTCGGCGCTGCCAGCTACTTTGACTCATTTTCCAAACAGGCTGTTATCAAGTGGCCGTCGGCCCGGTTGAGGGCCTCGTCTTTTCGACTTCCGCCAAGCGGGCCGCGAGCCTCATGGGGCTTCGCTGCCCGCTTTCGTTCGGAGACCCATGGGTACCGTTGGCCCAAGATTGCTTACCTCCACGAAGCTCCGGGCGTAGGTTGGTGCTAGGGAATACGCACGAGGTGAGGGGGACACCATGGAGGCCAACGCGCGCGTTGTCACGTTCCGCGAGGCTGCAGGCGAGCTTCTTGAGGATATGCCCAAGGCTGACGAGGCCCGACTCGAGCGCCGTCTGGGTACGCTTTCCGCCTCTCAGTTCGACGATCTCTGCGTCTCCTTCCGCAAGGCGGAGGTGCTTGAGGGCATGATGGGCTACCTGCGCCGCATGTTCGTGAACCTTGCCTGCGGTGGGATTCTGCTGTGGAGCGCCGAGCGGCTCAGCGCCCGCTGGATCGTGGTGCTCATGATTGTGGGCGCTGCCCTAATCCTCACGTCCATCTGCCTTGACGTGCTTTCGTACATGCGTCTCGAGCGCCGTTGCGAGCAGGGGCTCGGCTTGAAGGTGAGAGACGTCATCTTCCAGGGAAGTGAGCCCATGAGTGCGGTGGAGGAGTTCTGCCGCTCCCTCGGCACGCCCGATTCCGTGGCATAGCCTCGCTCAACCACTTGCCCTCCCGGGCCCGCGGTGCCATCTGGTGCCGCGGGCCTTTTTGTATCGGGCCCTGGGGCGGACCCCGTCGGGTCACTGGGATTGGCGTGTGCCCTTTTAACCGCCGCTGTAGGGTCCCGGCGCCTCACGAGGGGGCAAAGCAGACGATGGCCGAAGTTCACGGCAGGTGATAACGGCTTTTCAGGAAAATGAGTCAAATTGGCTGGCAGCCGCGACGCGGGGTGACTCATTTGGGTGGCGGCGGGTGGCGGAGCGTTTGGTGACACTTTACTTTGCTAAAGTGTCGGGGTTCCGCGTACTTTAGTGTGCTAAAGTGTCTCACGAAACCAAGAGGAAACGGACGGATGGTAGCGTTCAGTCCGCAAACGTTGGCGAGGGGGATCACGCGTGATCTACGGAACACCGAGGGGCTTTCGAGACATCCTGCCGGAAGAGGCCGAAGCCCGAGAGAAGATCAAGTCGACGGTTCGCGAGCGCTTCTCCGCGCACGGCTACCGTCCCGTCGAGACACCGCTGCTCGAGGACCGTGCCGTCCTCGAGCGCTCCGGTCGCATCAAGGGCTCGCCCTTCCAGCTGTTCGACTCGGACGATCGGCTGCTGATGCTACGCCCGGACCTCACGCTGCCCATCGCCCGCATGACGGCCAAGCGCTACGGCATGGGCGAGATGCCCGTGCGCCTGCGCTACGAGGCGCCCGTCGTGCGCGAGCAGGCCTCCCTGCGCGGCCAGCCCCGTCAGTTCACTCAGCTGGGCGTGGAGCTTATCGGTGGCCAGGACGTCTCGGGCGAGGTCGAGGTGCTGTCCTTGCTCGGCGAGGTGCTGAGCGCGCTGGGCGTGGAGGGCTGGCGGATCGTCTGCGGCTCCGTGCGGCCGCTCGTGGCCCTGCTCGACGCCGTGAGCCCCTCGGACGAGTTCCGCGACGAGGTGCTTGGCTACGTCCACAGCTCCGACCTCGTGTCGCTCGACGAGGCCGTGGCCGCGGCGGGGCTGCCCGCGCCGGCGGCCCGGGCGCTCACGCGCCTGCCGCGCGTGCACGGTGACGCCTCCGCCGTCGACGAGATCGACGAGCTGCTCGAGGGCGCCTGCGTTCCGGCCGACCGCCGCGGCACGGCAGAGCTGCGCTCGCTCGTGGAGGGCCTCGCCGTCCGTCCCGGCGCGCCTGCGCTCTCGTTCGACTTCAGCATCATCAACAGCTTCGACTACTACACGGGCATCGTCTTCAAGGCCTACGTGGACGGCGTGGCCGCGAGCCTGGGCTCCGGCGGCCGCTATGACGCGGTGCTCGCCAACCTGGGCTTGCCGGGCGTTGCTGCCTGCGGCTTTGCCCTCTCGCTCGAGCGGCTCCAGGAGGTGCTGGGGGAGCGTGGCCAGGGTACGAGCGGCATTGCCACGCCGGGTGTCAACATCAAGGGTCGCCCCCTGCGCATCGCAGTTCCCAAGGGCTCGCTCTTCAAGCCCACGCTGGCCCTGCTCGAGCGCGCGGGGCTTCCGGTCGATGGCCTCGCGGACTACGGCCGCAAGCTCATCATCCGCGACGGCGACTACGAGTACGTGATCGTGCGCGCCACGGACGCGCCGGCCTTCGTGGGCCACGGCGGCGCCGACTGCGGCATCTGCGGCCGAGACTCGCTCGTTGAGGCCAACCTCGACCTGCTGCAGGTGACGGACCTGGGCTACGGCGTCTGCCGCATGATCGTGGCCGAGCCCGCCGCGCGCGCCGGCGAGGCCGAGCGCGCCTACGCCTGGAGGGGCACGATGCGCGTGGCAACCAAGTACCCGCGCATCACGCAGCTCTACTATGACCGCATTGGCCAGCAGGTCGACATCCTCGCCCTGCACGGAAACATAGAGCTGGGGCCCATCGTGGGCATGACGGACCGCATCGTGGACATCACGCAGACGGGCACCACGCTCGCTGAGAACGATCTCCAGATCGTCGACGACGTGATGCCCATCTCGGCCCGCTTCTTCGCGGGTCCGGCCGCCTATCGCTCGGACGCCCGCATTCGGGACCTCGCCGACCGCCTCGCCGCGGCCGCCCAGAAGGAGGAGTAACCATGATTCACGTTGATCTTACCGGGGGCCGTGCCCTCACCAACGACGACATCAAGCGCTCGGGTGCCCTCCCGCGCGAGGTGATGGAGGCCGCGGAGGCCATCGTCGACGACGTCCGCGCCAACGGTGACGCGGCGGTGCGCGCCTACTGCGAGAAGTTCGACGGCTCGTGCCCGGACACCTTCCGCGTGCCCGACGAGCTGATCGAGAAGGCTCCCTCCATGGTGGACCCCGAGTTTCTCGAGGGCCTCGAGCTGGCGCACCGCCAGATCCGCGAGTTCCACGAGCGCGAGGTGCAGCAGTCCATGTTCACCACACGCGCCGACGGCACCATCCTCGGCGTCAAGGTCACGCCGCTGCCGAGCGTGGGCCTCTACGTGCCGGGCGGCCGCGCCCAGTACCCCTCCACGGTGCTCATGAACGCCGTGCCCGCCAAGGTGGCCGGCGTGCGCCGCATCGCGATGGTGACGCCGCCCCAGCGCGACGGTTCGCTCTCTGCCTACACCCTCTGCGCGGCCAAGATCGCCGGTGTGGACGAGGTCTACGCCGTGGGCGGCGCGCAGGCCGTGGGCGCGCTCGCGTACGGCACCGAGTCAATCCCGCGCGTGGCCAAGATCACCGGTCCGGGCAATGCCTATGTGGCGGCCGCCAAGCGCTACGTCATGGGCGACGTGGGCATTGACATGGTGGCCGGGCCCTCCGAGGTCTGCGTGCTTGCCGATGCCACGGCAGACCCCGTGGTTGTGGCGGCCGACCTCATGGCCCAGGCGGAGCACGACCCCATGGCCACCTGCTACCTGGTCACCGACGCGCCGGAGCTTCCCGCCGCGGTGGAGGACGCCGCGGAACGCCTCGTGGTGCAGAGCCCGCGCGAGGACATCACGCGCCGGAGCCTCGAGCACGGCGTGATCGTGGCCTGTGACACGCTGGCAGACGCCGTGGCCGCCGTGAACGTGGTGGCGCCCGAGCACCTCGAGCTCCACTGCGCTGACGCCATGAGCCTGCTGGGCTCGATTGAGAACGCCGGCGCCATCTTCGTGGGGCCGTGGAGCTCCGAGCCGCTGGGGGATTACGTGGCCGGTCCCAACCACACGCTGCCCACGGGTGGCACGGCGGCCTTCTCCAACCCGCTGGGCGTCTACGACTTCGTGAAGCGCTCCAGCGTGATTAGCTACACGCCGGCCGGCCTCGCCACGGACGGCCCCGCCGTTCAGGCGCTCGCGCAGTCCGAGGGACTCTGGGCGCATGCGCTCTCCGTGGGCCTGCGCCGCAGGCTCGTGGAGGCGGGCCAGGACGGCTTCCCCGATGCCGTGGCCGCCTGCGAGGGCGCCATGCGCGCTGCCTGGCCGCGCGACCTCGCCGCTCCCGGCGTGCCGTATCTGCCCGGCTACGCCAAGTGATGCGCCATTGGGGACAGCCCCTTTTGCAAGCATTCTGAAAAGAGGGATGGCCTGCCCCCAATTCCGCGTCAATCCCACAGGTAAGAAAGGAGCCGGCCGATGGCCCAGCTCTCGTCCCGCGTCCGGGCACTCATGCAGCCGCACCTGCGCGAGCTCGACGTCTACGACCCCAACTTCACGCCCACGCGCATCAACCTGAGCGCGAACGAGAACACCTACGACGTCCCGGCCATGACGCGCGCCGCCATCGATGCCGCGCTCGCCGCCACGCCCACGAACCGCTACCCGGACCCGATGAGCAACGACCTGCGCGATGCCCTGGCCGCCTGGCACGGGTGCGCGCGAGAGAGCGTGATCGTGGGCAACGGCGGCGACGAGCTGCTCTACAACTTCCTGCTGGCCTTTGGCGGCCCCGGGCGCACCCTCGTGAACTGCCCGCCCACCTTCTCCGAGTACGCCTTCTTCGCCTCGCTCACCCAGACCGAGGTCGCAGACGTCTGGCGAGAACCTGAGACCTACCTGCCGGACGCCGAGGGCCTCGTCGCGGCCGCGCGCACGGCCAACCTCGTGGTGCTCACCTCGCCCAACAACCCCACGGGTGACGTGGCGCCCCTCGAACTCGTGCGAAGCCTCTGCGAGGCGTGCCCCGGTCTCGTCATGGTGGACGAGGCCTATGGCGAGTTTGCCGCTCCCGGCACGAGCGCGGAGCCGCTGCTTGCCGAGCATGACAACCTCGTCGTGCTGCACACGCTCTCCAAGGCGTTTGCGCTCGCGGGCACACGCTGTGGCTACGTCCTCGCCGCACCCGACGTCATCGCCGCCCTGGGTGCCGTGCGCCAGATCTACTCGGTGAACGTCCTCACACAGGCGGCGGCCCTCACGGCCGTCACGCGCCGGGAGGACTTCGCGCCCACGGTGGCCACCATCGTCTCCGAGCGAGCGCGTCTGTTCGCCTCCCTGCGCGAGCTGGGCGAGCACGTGCCCATCACCGTCTGGCCGAGCGAGGGAAACTTCCTGCTCGTGCGCACGCCGGACGCCACGCGCGTCCGTGCGCGCCTGCGCGACGAGTATTCCATCCTCGTGCGAGACTTCAGCTACGCGCCCGGCCTCGCCGACTGCCTGCGCATCACCGTGGGCACGCCCGAGGAGAATGACGCTGTGCTGGCGGCGCTCTCCGCCCTCGTCTCCAAGCAGGCCGCCGCAAGCGCGGCCCCGTCTTCCAAGGAGGTCTCCCATGCCTAGGGTCGCCACCGTGTCGCGCCAGACCGGCGAGACCGACATCACGCTCACGATTGACCTCGACGGCACCGGAAAGGTGGACGTCCAGACGGGCGTGGGCTTCTTCGACCACATGCTCAACGCCTTCGGTCGCCATGGCCTGTTCGACCTCACGGTGCGCGCCACGGGGGACTATGAGGTGGATGACCACCACACCGTGGAGGACGTGGGCATCGTGCTGGGGCAGGCCGTGCGCGAGGCGCTGGGCGACAAGGCCGGCATCGGGCGCTTCTCCGACGTCTGCATCGCCATGGACGAGGCGCTCGTCCAGGCTGCCATCGACGTCTCCGGCCGCGGTCAGGCCTACGTGACGCTGCCGCTGCCCACGCAGAAGGTGGGCACCTTCGACACCGAGCTGGCGCAGGAGTTCTTTATTGCCTTCGCGCGTGACGCGGCCCTCACGCTGCACGTTCGCGAGCTGGAGGGCGAGAACTCGCACCACATCATCGAGGCGGCATTCAAGGCCTTTGGCCGGGCGCTTCGCTTCGCGTGCGAGAGGGACGAGCGCGTCACGGGCGTCCCGTCGACGAAGGGGAGCCTGGCATGAGCGAGCTCGATGTGAGGGGCGCCGGCTCCGACCGCGCTGGTGTGGCTGGCGTCGCAGGTGCCGTGCCCGCCGCGGCGGGCGAGGAGGCGGCCTCGAGGGGCGCCGAGCGGGCACGCATCGTCGTCATCGACTACCACAAGGGCAACCTCTCCAGCGTGGAGCGCGGCCTCGTGCGCGCTGGCTGCGAGAACGTGCTCGTCTCGGACCAGCCGGCGGACATCGCGCGTGCGGCCGGCCTCGTGCTACCCGGTGTGGGCTCGTTCTTTGACGCCATCAGCTTCGTGCACGAGAGTGGTCAGGACGCGGCGATTATCGAGGCCGTGGGCCGTGGCGTGCCGTTCCTCGGCATCTGCCTGGGCCTGCAGCTGCTCTATGAGCGCGGCGACGAGGACGTCCCGGCCGATGCCGACACCAAGCCCGCGAGGAGCATGATGGGCGAGGGGCTCGTTCCCGGCGATCTCTTTGTGGCGCCCGACGCCGGCGGCTGTCAGCGACATTGGGTCCGTGGCCTCGGCATTCTCGCCGGTAGTTGCACGCGCCTGGAGTCGGGCCGCCTCAAGGTGCCGCATGTGGGCTGGGACCAGGCGCATGTGACGGTCGAGGGCGGGGGCTGCCCGCTGCTCGCCGGCTTTGCCGAGGGCGCGAACGTCTACTTCACGCACTCCTACGCGGTCGACGCCGACGCCGACCCCGCCCAGGTTGCGGCGCGCACCCATTACGTGCGAAGCTTCCCCTGCGTGGCGTGGAGGGGCAATGTCTACGGGTGCCAGTTCCACCCGGAGAAGAGCTCCGCCACCGGCCTCGCGATTCTTCGCAACTTCGTCTCCATCGTAAGGAGCCACAGCGCATGATCCTCTTCCCAGCCATCGACCTCGTGGACGGCAAGGTCGTTCGCCTCGAGCGCGGCGACCGCTCCAAGATGAAGGTCTACTCCGAGAATCCCGCTGCCGTGGCCCGGTATTTCGTCGAGCAGGGCGCCACGTGGGTGCACGTGGTCGACCTCTCCAGCGCCTTCGAGGAGGACGGTGAGGCCCGCGCCGCCAACGACGCTGCAATCAAGGCCATCTGTGAGGTGGATGGCATCTCTGTGGACGTGGGCGGCGGCGTGCGCTCGCTCGCACGCGTCGACGAGCTGCGCGCCCTTGGCGCCAAGCGCATCTCCCTGGGTACCGTGCTCGTGCGCGAGCCCTCGTTTGCCGAGGTGGTGGCAAAGGGGTTTGGCGAGTGCATTGTGGCGGATGTGGCGGCCAAGGACGGCCAGGTCAAGGTGAACGGCTGGCGCGAGGGGATCTCCCGCAGCGTCGAGGACGTCGTGGGGCACCTAAGCGAGCTCGGCTTCAAGCATCTTGTCTACACCGACATCGCGCGAGACGGCATGCAGACGGGCGTCGACGTGGATGCCTACCGCCGAGTGGCCAAGATCGCGGGCTTTCCGGTGGTGGCGAGTGGTGGCATCACGAGCTTGGATGACATCCGTGCCCTTGCCGTCGCTGGCGACGACGTCATCGAGGGTGCCATCACGGGGCGTGCCATCTATGAGAACAGCTTCTCGCTTGCGGACGCGCTTTCTGCGGCAAAGGGCGAGTAGGGAAGGCCAGGGGCGCTTCTGGTCAAAGGGCCGCGCGGCCTCGTGTGTGGCCGCGCTCCTGAGAGGCGTCGTTTTGCATTGCGGAGGGTTCGCCGGCTGTGTGCATGTAGCCCACGTGGCTGAGAGGGGAGACCATGCTTACCAAGCGCGTCATTCCGTGTCTGGACGTCAAGAACGGGCGCGTCGTGAAAGGCGTCAACTTCGTGGGTCTGCGCGACGCGGGCGACCCCGTGGAGCTGGCGGCCGCCTATGACCGCGAGGGTGCGGACGAGGTGGTGTTCCTCGACATCACAGCCACGAGTGACAACCGCGCCACGACCATCGACATGGCGGCGCGCGCGGCCCGCGAGCTTTCCATTCCCTACACCGTGGGTGGTGGCTTCCGCGACCTTGATGGCATGCGCACCATGGTGGCGGCGGGTGCCGACAAGGTCTCGCTTAACTCGGCTGCCATCAAGAATCCCGAGCTCATCAGCGTGGCGGCGCGCGCCTTTGGCTCCCAGGCCGTCGTGTGCGCCATCGACGCCAAGCGGGTGGGGGTGCCGGGTGCCCCTGGTGCCGACAAGTGGGAGGTCTACGTGGCGGGCGGCCGCAGGGCCACGGGCATCGACGCGGTTGCCTGGGCCGAGGAGGCCGCGCGGCGTGGTGCAGGCGAGATCCTGCTTACGAGCATGGACCGCGATGGGACAAAGGAAGGCTTTGACCTGGCCCTCACCCGTGCCGTTGCGCGCGCTGTTCCCATTCCCGTCATTGCGAGCGGCGGCGTGGGAACGCTCGAGCACTTTGCCGAGGGCGTTCTTGAGGGCGAGGCCGACGCGGTGCTCGCGGCGAGCGTGTTCCACTTTGGGACGTTTAGCGTGCGGGAGGTCAAAGAATACATGGCGAGTCAGGGCATCCCGGTGCGGCTGGACTTCTAGGATTTCTGGGCCGAGGTGGCGGACATCCCTGCGGTCGGGTTCACTTTTGCTTCGCAAAAGTCCCTCAGCCCTTCCCCTCGGGGCGTCTGCCGCCCCGGCCGTGAGGGGCTGGGGAGTCCAGCCGCGCCTGGCGCCCAAAGTCTCTAGCTTGTTGGGTGGGCCTCCAGGCCCCTCGGGACGTCTGTCGCCTCGGCCGCGAGGGGCTGGGGGATGTCCGGTCCATCGGGTGTTATTTTTTGACTTGTTTGGGGTGCGTCCCCTGCGCGCAAGGTAGCCCGTTCGAGACTGCGATGGCCTGGGGAGTCCGCCCGCACCGGGCGCCCATGGCATTTTACTTGCGGAAGGCCCCCGACTCCGTGAGCCGTTTCAGTCTTGGTCACGGAGACCATGACAAAGCCGCGCCGTTTCTCTGGCGGCTCCTCCGGGATTCTCTTGTGTCCAGAGAATGTGTCGGTTGCGACGGCGCGGCGCTAATCGCTCTCGATTTGTCCACGAATCCGACCGGTTGTTCCGACGCAGCGTAGCTGGATGCTGGTTTGTCCACGAATCGCGCCGGTTGCGGCAGAGCGGCGCGGCTGGGTACTGGTCTGTCCAGAAATCCGGCCGATTGCTGCGATGCGGCGCGGCTGGGTGCTGGTTTGTCCACGAATCGCGCCGGTTG
>NZ_CAAKON010000044.1:30987-150354 GCF_901212655.1 Olsenella uli
TTGCGGGGCCTGCCGCACGGTTCCCTGTCTTGTGCTGCGGAAGGCCGGGAGCCCCTTGCCTGCTCTCGCATGGTGAGCAGGTTTATAAAATCGCAGGTAGAGGCAGCTCTCAATCATTCAGATTATTGGCTCTTATATTGATCTGGCCTCACGGGGAGGAACTTGGCGCTGTTTGCCCTGCCGCAATGTCGCAGCCGCCGTCTTTTGTGGACAAACTTGCCCTCGGCCAGCCCCGACTCCGCAACCGCCTTGATTCGTGGACAGCCTTGTCCTTGGCCAGGTTTGGGGAGCGCGCGTTTTGTAAGGCCAGACCACCCAGCTGAGGGTACGGGCGATTTTGGGCCAAGACGGACCTGTTCTGCGCCGGTCAGCCCCGATATCGCAACCGCCGTCTTTTGTGGACAAACTTGCCCTCGGCCAGCCCCGGCTCCGCAACCGCCGTCTTTTGTGGACAAACTTGCCCTCGGCCAGCCCCGGCATCGCAACCGCCGTGATTCCTGGACGACTTCACCCTCCCGGCCAACCGTGCCTCCCAGCCAACCGTGCCTCCCGGTCACCGGGCCTTATGGCCTCATCTGGGCCTGGTCTACAAATCCGCGGTCCACAGCAGGATGACCTCAAACGACTTTACAAACAATCAGAGAAGAAAGATGTCCGAGGCGAGGAGTGCGAGCAAGTTGTAGCCAAGGAGTGCTATGAGGTCGAGCGGCGGCCAGTCCACGACGGCCGTAACCACGCTCGAGAGCAGGACTGCAAGCATCACGAAGACGCATCCCCTGATTCCGGCGCCCATGGTCTGCCACCCTTCTTTGAAGTGCCTCCCCGGAACCCGTCCGATTTGGCGAGTCATTACAATTTGGCGAGTCATTACAAGACCAGCTTCGAGCTCCTTCAGCTTGTCCGCTCGTCGTGATGGCATTCGTCTCGTAACCACTTTCGAGGAAGGCCCTATTCAGGCGTCGCGACGAGGCGCTTCGAAGGAGGGCCGACCGCCATTCTTGCGGGGCGCCCGATGGAGATGGCCCCGCGAGGGGGTTGAGTGTGCGTGGCTGACGCGTCGTTGAGTCGAGGCCGAGCGAGCTCTCCTTCGGCACCTTGTCGATATGGCGAGATATCCGTGCGGCGCCGTCTGCGGTGACATTTGATCGTCCCAATCTGAAAGGCTCAGTTTGCGGACGAATGTACACACGTATGACGACCGCGATGTCATCCGACTTATTTGGTTCGCTCCTGACGCTTTCGCCCGGCACTTTAGTGTGCTAAAGTGCGCAACATGACCTAGCAAGTCTGTGGTGGCGCGGCCGAACGCCGCCGACAGGGAGGGACCATGGGAATCGACAGCGAGAAGACATCCGGCATCGACGTTAGGGCGTCTTCCGGCAACCAAGCACCTTCCAACAGTCGGCCGCCTTCTGGCAACCCGGCGCCTTCCGACAGCCAGGCATCTTCGCACTACGAGAACCTACGGGAGGGCTTTGACCCGTCTGCGCTCAAGTTCGATGACAAGGGCCTCATCCCGTGCGTCGTACAGCAGTTCGATACCGGCGAGGTGCTCATGGTTGCCTGGATGAGTGCGGAGTCCGTTCGCCTCACGCTTGAGACGGGTACCACGTGGTTCTGGAGCCGTTCGCGTCAGGAGTTGTGGAACAAGGGTGCTACCAGCGGCAACATGCAGCAGCTCAAGGAGCTGTGGGCAGACTGCGACTCCGACACGCTCCTCGCCAAGGTCGACTCGCCCGGCCCCGCCTGCCATACCGGCTCGCGCAGCTGCTTCTTCAAGCAGATCGGGTAGGAGCAGGGTGGCGGCTCGCGACAGCGGCGCAAAGGCCGTTCCGCCCGGCTCTATCGGGCGGGGGCCGGCTGCCCAAGGTTGGGTACGAGGGGGCAGCTCGTGACAGCGGCGCAAAGCCCCGCCCTGTCGGCTCTATCGGGCGCGGGGCGGCCGCTCAAATGCCCAACTCGTCTGACCGCATTGAGTACGACGCAGAATATGGCAAGCTGAGCCTATGGATTTGCGTGCCGCGAGGAATAGGGGTGCGCCGATGATCGTCGCCGAATGGGCGGCAGGCATACGACGCGCGAGAGAGCGGGACTGCTGCGAGGTGCCCCGCACGAAGGTGGGCCATAGCGGGGCCGCAGCGAGGCGCCCCGCGCAAGAAACAGACAACGTCGGCGCCCGCGCGCCGCAGACCGGAGGGACACATCATGGGAGTTCGTACCGCTAACGTGAAGGACGGCAACATCGGCGAGACGCTGGAGGGCCTGGCCGCCACCATCCACGGCCGCCGCGAGGCGTCGCCGGAGACGAGCTACACGGCCAAGCTGCTCACCGACGTCGAGGACGAGCTGCTCAAGAAGCTTGCCGAGGAGTCCAGCGAGGTCATCATGGCCTGTAAGGACAACGACCACGACCACATTCGCTACGAGTGCGGCGACCTCGTCTATCACCTGCTCGTGACCATGGAGCGCTACGGCATCACCCTCAACGAGCTTGCCGGCGAGCTCAACGCCCGCATGAAGTAGGCGCGCGGAGGGTCGAGCCCTAGTGCTCGGAAGCCGGGTCCTGACGCCCCGCCGAGGCATGGCGGGGCGTTCGCACGGTTGGGCAAAGCACATCACACCCCACAGTTTGGGAGCCTCGCTATCCCTTAATAGGACGAGGCTCCCACTTTGTGGGGGTGATGTGCTTTGCCCCGCTTTCTTTCGCGCTGACGGCCTGGCTGCCCGTGGGTGTGCGGTCCGCCTGTCGGCTCGGCCGACCGCAGGCGCGCAATTTGGTTGTCAGCCTGGCTGCCCGGGGGCGTGCGGCCCCTGTCGGCTCGGCTGACCACGGACGCGCAATTTGGTTGCCAGCCTGGCTGACCGGTGGCTGTGCAATCTGGTTGACGGCCACATACCCGGGGTGTGCGGTCCGCCCGTCTGCCCAGCGCCCTTGCGCGCCCTGCTGCCTACTCGAACGGCACGTGCTCCCAGGAGCCGTCGGCGTGGGGCACTTCCATGCCGCGGTAGCCCGCCGCGGTTGCGTAGCGGTAGGCGTCACGGATGCCCCAGCAGACGTCGCACGCACGGTGCGCGTCGCTGCCAACGGTGATGGGCACCTCAGCGCGATGGAAGCGGATCAGCAGCTCGGGGGAGGGATAGTAGGCCCCCACGCTCTTTCGGAGCCCTGCCGTGGACACCTCCACGCGCCGGCCCGTGTCATGGGCGCACGCGGCCATCTCGTCCCAGAGCGGCGCGAGGTCGATTGTGGGTGCGAAGTCCTCGTTCACGAAGCGCACGGCGAGGTCCGGGTGTGCCATGGAGCTGAACTCGAGCGGACTCTCGCAGGCGCGACACCAGCTGGCGGCGTAGCGGCGCCAGACCTCGTCGGCCCCAAGCTCCTCCCAGATATGCTTGTCGCTGCCGTCGTCGATCCAGCCTGCGCTGGAACCGGGAAGCCCGGCCTGCGCCGTGCCCACAGCCTCGGCGGAACCCGCCGCGCCGCCGCACACGTTGCCCGGGTCTCCCACCCAGTGCACGCTGCCCAGGCGCACCACGGCGCCTGCCGCCCAGCGCGCAACGTTTTCCTCGCAGCCCTCGTACCAGTCGCACTCAAAGCCGTAGACGAGCTCGAGCGGCGTTGCGGTGGCGGCCGTGAGCTCGTGAGCGAGACGCTCTGCCTCAAGGAACGCTGCGCGATGCTCGGCGAGGCGCGCCTCGGGCACCTGGCACTCGAGCTTGGGGTCCATGCTCGCCGGCAGCGTGAGGTGATCTGTTGAGACGAGGACGGAGCAGCCCGCCTCGGCGGCGGCGCGGACGTTCTCCTCGAAGGAGGGCTCGCCATCGGAGAAGTTGGTGTGGGTGTGGCAGTCGACGATGGGGGTCATGGGAACTCCAAACTGTGGAGGTTTGTGGTGTGAGTCCGGGCGGCTCCTGTCGTGGTGACCCGGGCACCTTGAGCCTGGATGGCGCCCGTCGCGCCTGGCCCGGGCCCCTTGAGCCCGGACGGCATCTGCCGCATCGGCTCAGGCCTTTGGTGGATAGCGGCAATCAAACGCGAACGGCGCGCCATGCGTAAGCCCGGGCGATGGCGCCGTGACGCCCGCCTGCTCCCCGCAAGGGTACCGTTCGCGGGCGCGCCGTCAACGCACGATGACCGACGCGATACAGTTTGGGAAAATGTTCCAAACGGGCGCGTCTCCGTGGGACCATGGTTTCGGGAACGGAACTCTTGTCCGGCGGTTTTGCCTCAGTCCCGGTCCAGGCACTTGAGACCTTGCCCCCGGCCCGGCACCTGCGACCTTGGCCCCGGGCAGGCATCTGCGGCCTCGGCCCTTAGGCCGGGCACCGCAAGCACGCCCGTTGCGCACGCAACTCGTCCCCACCAACAGGCGGGAGCATCCATGGCATCCGGCATCATGCAGACTATCGAGCGCGAGTACGCGGGCTTCACCCCCTCGTACAAGAAGGTGGCCGACTACTTACGTGCTCATCAGGACGAGGCCCAGTACCTCTCCATCTCCGAGCTCTCGGACGCGTGCGACGTGGGAAAGGCCACGATCTCGCGCTTCTGCGCCGCCCTGGGCTTCGACGGCTACAGCCGCTTCAAGCTTGCGCTGGCGCACTCCGTGGCAGACCGGGACGAGGAGATGGTGCTCGAGGTTCCCCAGGCGGCACGCTCCGAGGCGCGCATCCGGGCCTCCCAGGCGAAGGTGTCTGCCGGCGTGGAGCCCACGACCCTGCTGCCCGCCGCCGAGCGCGCCCGAGACCTGCTGGCCGCCAACGTGGCCGTGATGAGCCAGACCCTGCAGACCATGGACTTTGCCGCCGTCGAGCGCTCCGCCCAGATGCTCCTGGACGCGAGCTCCGTCTTCTGCCTGGGACACGGCGGATGCCAGCTCATTGCCGCGGACGCCTGGAGCCACTTCCTCACCATCTCGCCCAAGTTCCACAACGTGGCCGACAGCCACCTGCAGATCATGACGGCGAGCCTTCTGGACGAGACATCCGCCATCCTGTTCGTCTCGTTCCTCGGAGCCACGCGTGACGCGGCCGACGTGCTGGTTCCGGCGCGCAGGCGCGGGGCGAAGGTGGTGCTCGTGACCCATTACGCCTCCTCGCCGGCGGCGGAGCTCGCGGACGAGGTCCTCGTGTGCGGAGGACGGGAGACGCCGCTCGAGGGAGGCAGTATCATCGCCAAGACCTCAATGCTCTTTGCCGTCGACCTGCTGGCGGGGGAGTACTGCCGCCTTGCCGGTGACGCTGCCCTGCGAAACCGCGACGCCAGCGCCGAGGCGCTCGCCGCCCGCCTGCTCTAGGGTTGGCGCGTTCCATGGGGTGTGAGGCAGGGCGGCCGGTTCCAGGCCGAACGACGGGTCAGCCGGCATCGGCTCGTGCGGCGGCCGGGCCGGCCTTGGGACGGGCGGCTGATCGGTCCGCCATGCCGAGTGTGACGAGGCGGTCTGCCTTGGGCTGGGCAAGGGACCGGACGCTCTCCGTGCCGAAGTCGGGGGAGTGCGACGTGCTCGTGCTCGGCTGTGGCCTCGCGGGCCTTGCAGCCGCGGTTGCCGCCGTGCGGGAGGGCGCGCGCGTGACGCTCGTCTGCGCGGGCCCGCGCTTCTCGGGCTCGAGCTTCTATCCGGGAACCTGGGGCCTGGGCCTCGTGGGCCCGGACGGCAAGGCCGACGAGGCGGACCTCGAGGCGACCATCGAGCGCGTGGGCTGTGGGGTGGCCGACCCCGCCCTGGTCCGCACGCTCGTCTCTGGCATCACGCCCGCCGTGGCGCGCCTTCGCGAGATGGGCGTTGCGCTCCGGGAGCCTGCCCGGGCGTCCCAGCGCGAGTACATTCCCTGCTTCGACCACAAGCACCGCAGCTGGCACGGCGTCGAGGCGCCGAGCGTGCGCGCCTCGTTTGGCCGTGCGCTCGACGAGCTTGGCGTGCGCGTGCTGCCCGGGGCCTCGGCCGTGAGGATTGCCCGCCAGGACGGCCGCGCCTGCGGAGCCGTCCTGAGCACGGCGGATGGCCTCGGGTTCGTGGGCTCGCGCGCCGTGGTGCTCGCGACCGGCGGGTACGGCGCCCTGTTTGGCCGCCATCTCTGTACGCCCGATGTTGCCGGCGTGGGCCAGGGTCTCGCGCTCGAGGCTGGCTGCGAGCTCGTGAACATGGAGTTCATGCAGATGATGCCGGGCTATGTGTGGCCTCGGCGGGCGCTTGGCACCGTGTTCAACGAGAAGACCTTCCGCTGGGCGAGTCTCGCGGGTGCGGACGGGACGCCGCTGCTCGGGGGTAATGCGGGCCGTGCGGCCGAGCTGCTCGACATGAGGAGCGGCTACGGTCCCTTCACGAGCCGGCTCGCGTCGCGCGAGGTGGACCTGGCCATCGCGGATGCCGGCCCGGATGGTGCGTGGGTCTCCTATGACCCGACGCTTGCCGCACGCATGCCGGAGTTCGTGCGCACCTACTTCGACTGGCTTGCGCGCGAGCGGGGCCTCGCCGTGGGCGACCCCGCACGTATCGCGCTGTTTGCCCATGCGGCAAACGGCGGCGTGCGCATCGCGTCAGACGCGTCCACGGCGCTCGCGGGCCTCTTTGCCGCGGGCGAGGTGGCGGGCGGCATGCACGGTGCGGACCGTCTCGGCGGCCTGTCCTCGGCAAACTGCCTCGTGTTCGGGCACATCGCCGGTGTCTCGGCAGCTCATGCGTGCGAGGTGGCACCCCCGCCGCCCGCGTCTGCGACAGTGGACGCCCTCGCGCCCGTGGCCCCCGGTGCCCCGGGGAGGCTCAAGGGGGCCATGTCCCGCACCGCCATGGTGAGGAGGGACGAGGCCGGGCTTGCGGCCGCGCTCGCCGTGGTGGGGGAGCTGGACGAGGGTCTTGTTCCCGACGGACCCTCGGACGAGGCGGCCTGCGGCCACGAGCTTGCCCGCTCGCTCGGGTTTCGTGCCCAGCTCGCCTGCGCCCGTGCGGTTCTCGAGGCGGCCCGCGCCCGGAGCGAGAGCCTCGGCTCCCACTACCGCGCGGACGCCGGGGTCTAGCGCCTCCGCTCCCGCCGGAACGCCTCAGCTGGGCGGCCCACCCCCTCCGCTGACGCAGAGGCGCCGGGAAGCTCTTGTGCCCCACGCCTCCGATCCCGTCGAGACGCGTGCGGTTACCTGGGTGCTACAAGTTGGAACGCTACCGGGAATTAGTCCCATGCCATGCCAATGGCCTGCTCCTATTACCTCAAAACACAGCTAAGCGGGCCGAGAATTCGGGATAATTTGCCCAGTGGTAGCAAAATAGACGCAGAAGTGACCACTATTTCATAGACATTTCAACTCGGCGAACAATACCTACCACCCACCGGTTTGAGGACCAGATTGGGAACTTTTCCCAATTAGGATAGAGACGACCGAAGCACGACTGGTCGGGAATGCAGCGACCGCCCATACGGGGGACGGATCGCGTCGGCTGATTGGAGTGTTGGCTATGAAGACTGGAAACAACGGAATCTCTCGCCGCTCGTTCCTTGGCATGGCTGGTATCGCGGCCGCGGGCCTTGGCCTGGCTGGCTGCGGTGGCGGTGGCAATGACACGAGCGCGGGCAGCGGTTCCGCTGGCACCGAGGGTGGCGGCACCATTACGGCCGGCGCTGCGTACAGCACGCAGAACTACGACCCGTCCAGCACGTCCTCCGCACTTGCCCTTGGCACCAACTGGCACGTCGTCGAGGGCCTCTACGGCATCGACCCACACGACTACAGCACCTTCAACGAGCTTGCCGCGGCAGACCCGACCAAGGTCGACGACACCACCTTCGAGGTCACGATCCGCGACGGCGCCAAGTTCTCCGACGGCAAAGCCGTGACCGCCAAGGACGTCGCCTACTCCTTCAAGCAGTCCACGGCCGAGGGCAACATCTATATCTCGATGCTCGCCCCCATCGCCTCTGTCGAGGCCAAGGATGACACCACGGTCACCGTCAAGACCGCCATCCCCAACTTCTCGCTGCTCAAGGAGCGCCTGGCCGTCGTCCGTGTCGTGCCCGACGGTGCCACGAAGGACGAGATGACCGCCAAGCCCATCGGTTCCGGCCCCTGGATGTATGACACCATCTCCGACTCCGAGGTTGTCCTCGTCCCCAATCCCAACTACAACGGCGAGCACAAGGCCAAGGACGAGAAGATCCACTACTCCGTGCTGAAGGACGCCACCGCGCGCCTCACCGCCCAGCAGGAGGGCAGCACACTCGTCATGGAGGCCGCCGGCGCCGATGCCGTCGACACCCTCAAGGGCGCCGGCTGCAACATCGACACCGTTCAGGGCTTCGGCACCCGCTTCCTGATGTTCGACGTGGCCAAGGCCCCGTGGGACAACGTCAAGGTCCGCCAGGCCGTCATGTACGCCCTCAACTACGACCAGATGATCTCCAACGCCTTCGCTGGCATGGCCACCGCGCCGTCCTGCTACCTGCCGGAGACCTTCACCAACTACCACGAGGCCTCCACGGTCTACACCTATGACCAGGAGAAGGCCAAGTCGCTCATCTCCGAGTCTGGCATCACCCCGGGCACCATTGAGCTGCGCACCACGGACCAGACCGAGGTCAAGGCCATGGCCACGCAGGTCAAGAACGACCTCGACGCCATCGGCTTCACGGTCAACATCGTGACCGACACCTCCGCCGCCACCTACGCCGCCATCGACCAGGGCGGCAACGAGTACGACCTGCTGCTGGCCCCCGGCGACCCGTCCTGCTTCGGCGCCGACCCGGACCTGCTGCTCAACTGGTGGTTCGGTGACAACATTTGGATGAAGACCCGTTGCCCGTGGGGCACCTCCGAGGAGTGGAAGAAGCTCAACGAGCTCATGACCACGGCCCTCGGCCAGTCCGGCGACGAGCAGCAGTCCACCTGGAACGAGTGCTTCGACATCCTCGCCGAGAACGTCGTGCTCTACCCGGTGCTGCAGGTCAAGACCTCCACGGCCTACTGGGGCGACACCGCCGCTGCCGACGGCACTTCGATCAAGAACTTCAAGGGCATCGGCACCACTGGCATGAACTTCATCGACGCCTGCACCGCCAAGGCGTAATGGCATCGTCGGGAGGCTTCTCGGTGGGATGACCGGAGGCCTTGCGTCTGGAGGCCCGAGCGCACGTGGGCTCGGGCCCCTCTTTGTTGAATCGCGTGCATAGCAATCGAGTGAGAGAGGGGAGAGACCGTGAACAACCTGCTTCGCCTCATTGGGCGCCGCCTCATCGCGCTGCCGATCATGGCGCTGGGTGTCACGTTCCTCGTGTTCTTCCTCATGTCGTTCTCCAAGGTCGACCCGGCGTACAACGCCCTCGGCGAGAGTGCGACCCCTGAGGCAGTCGCCCAGTACCATGAGGAGCACGGCCTGGATGACCCGTGGGCCGTCCGTTACGTCCGCTACCTTGGTGGCCTCGTCCAGGGAGACCTCGGCACCTATGGCGCCGCGCAGTACTCCGTGGGCGACCGCATCGCCAAGGCGCTGCCGGTCACGATGCAGCTCACCTTCATCGGGCTCATCATCGGCGCCGTCGTCTCGTTCCTGCTGGGCGTCATTGCGGCGCTCTACCGAGACAAATGGCCGGACCAGCTCATTCGCGTGATTTCGATCGGCGGCCTCGCCACGCCGTCGTTCTGGCTCGCGGTCCTGCTCATCCTGCTCTTCTCATCCTACATGCACGTGCTGCCTGCCTCCGGCGCGCTGCCGAACTTCTTCACCAACCCGGGCGGCTACCTGGCGCGCATGATCATGCCCGCCGTCGCCCTGGCGTTCCCGCTCACCGGCCAGATGACGCGCATCGTGCGCACCGCCATGGTCGAGGAGCTTGACAAGGACTACGTGCGCACCGCGCGCGGCGCCGGTATTCCCGAGCGCATCGTCATCGCCCGCAACGTCCTGCGCAATGCCCTCATCACGCCCGTGACCACCCTCGGCCTCAAGATCGGCTACCTCATGGGCGGTGCCGTCGTCATCGAGGTCATCTTCAACCTGCCGGGGATGGGCATGGCGATTCTCGAGGGCATCCAGGGCAACGAGACCATGCTCGTACAGGGCGTCGTCATCGTCGTGGCTCTGTCCTTCATCATCATCAACATCGTGGTTGACCTGCTGTACATCCTGATCAACCCGCGAATCAGGACGGTGTAGGGACATGGCTGGAATTCGTGAGGAGCAGACCCAGAAGCTCGAGCAGGCCGCCGCGAAGGGTCTCAAGTTCAGCGGCCTCAAGAACATGAAGATGTCGAGCAAGGTCTCGCTCGCCATCCTCGTGCTCGTCGTGCTGGCCAGCGTGCTGGCGCCCCTGCTCGCCCCACACAACCCCGTCGACATCTTCACGGCGCGTCAGGCGCCGGGCGGCGGCTTCCTCTTTGGCACCGACGACAAGGGCCGTGACATCTTGAGCCGCATGCTCTACGGTGGCCGCTACTCGCTGATCATTGGCTTTGGTGCCACGGCCATGGCACTCGTCTGCGGCTCGGTCATCGGCGCCATCGCAGCCGTGAGCCGCAAGGCCGTCTCCGAGGTCGTCATGCGCATCCTGGACATTATCATGTCCATCCCGGGCATCGCGCTCGCCGCCGTCTTCGTGACGATCCTCGGCAACTCCGTGCCCTCGATCATCTTCGCCATCGGCTTCATGTACACGCCGCAGATCGCCCGTATCGTGCGCGCCAACATCGTCTCCGAGTACGGCGAGGACTACGTCCGCGCGGTCATCGTCTCCGGCGCCCGCGCCCCGTGGATTCTCATCCGCCACGTCCTGCGCAACTGCATCGCGCCAATCATGGTCTTCACCGTGACGCTCGTGGCAGACGCCATCATCTTCGAGGCCTCGCTGACGTTCATCGGCGCCGGCATCCAGGAGCCCACGGCCACGTGGGGCAACATTCTCGCCGACGCCCGCGGCGGCGTTCTTGCCGGCCGCTGGTGGCAGGCGGTATTCCCCGGCCTCGCGATCATGATCACGTGCCTCGCGCTCAACATCCTCTCCGAGGGCCTCACTGACGCCATGGCCGCCAAGCCCGGCGCCCCGGTGGACACGGAGAACTCCGAGAGCCGCCGTGCCGACGACATCCTCGCCTCCGACCCGGTGCGCGCCTACAAGGAGCAGGCCGCCCCGCTGGAGCGTCGTCTCTCCGCGCTGCGCAAGGTTGAGCTCGCCCGTACGGACCGCCACGTGCCCGACTTCTCGGTGCAGCCGATCCTCGAGGTCAAGAACCTCTGCATCAGCTTCGAGAGCCATGGTGACGTGAAGGTCGTCGACAACGTGTCCTTCTCCGTGCGCCCGGGCCAGTGCATGGCGCTCGTGGGCGAGTCCGGCTGCGGCAAGTCCATCACCACCAAGGTGATCATGGGCCTCACCGACCCCAACGAGAACATCACCGGCGAGGTGCTCTACAAGGGCAAGGACCTCGTGAAGCTCAGCCGCGACGAGCACCGAAAGCTCCTTGGCCACGAGCTGGCCATGGTCTACCAGGACGCCTTGTCCTCGCTTAACCCCTCCATGCTCATCTCCAGTCAGATGAAGCAGCTGACGAGCCGCGGCGGCACGCGCAGCGCTGAGGAGCTGCTCGAGCTCGTGGGCCTCGACCCCAAGCGCACGCTCGAGAGCTACCCGCACGAGCTCTCCGGCGGCCAGCGCCAACGCGTGCTCATCGCCATGGCGCTCACACGCGACCCGTCGCTGGTCATCTGCGACGAGCCCACCACGGCCCTCGACGTGACCGTGCAGAAGCAGGTCATCAAGCTGCTGAACGACCTGCAGAAGAAGCTTGGCTTCGCCATGATCTTCGTCTCGCACGACCTCGCCCTCGTGGCCGAGGTGGCCTCCGAGATCACGGTCATGTACGCCGGCCAGATCATCGAGCAGGCGCCCACCAAGGAGCTGCTCACCAACCCGATCCACGAGTACACCCGCGGCCTTTTGGGCTCGGTGCTCTCGATCGAGGAGGGCGCCAAGGACGGCACGCGCCTGCACCAGGTGCCGGGTTCGGTGCCCTCGCCCGAGGACTTCCCCAAGGGCGACCGCTTCGCGCCGCGCTCCAGCCATCCCATGGTTGGCCTGGACGTGCATCCGGTCATCAAGCAGCTGGGCGCGGGTACGCACCACTGCTTCGCCGAGCTGCCCGATGACTATCTCAAGGCCAACGGTCTCAATCCGTTCCTCGAGTGCCACCAGACCGAAGACGAGGCGTTTGCAGCGGCCGTCGCCGCCGGGACGCAAGCCAGCTCCGAAGGGGAGGTGAGGTAGATGGCAGACGTCAAGGCAAAGGACCCCAACCAGCCCATCATCTTCCTGGACGACATCTCCGTGACGTTCAAGACCCGCACGGGGTCGCTGCTGCACCCCAACAAGGTGCACGCCGTGAAGGACATGACGCTCAAGCTCATGCCGGGCGAGACGATCGGCATCGTGGGCGAGTCTGGCTGCGGCAAGTCCACGACGGCAAACGTCATGTGTGGCCTGCAGTCGCCGACTTCTGGCCACGTGTACTTCGAGGGCGAGGATGTGACGAGGCGCAGCGCGGACCTTCGCAAGAAGATCGGCCGCGTGGTCTCCGTCGTGTTCCAGGACCCGGCGACGGCCCTGAACCCGCGCATGACCGTGCGCGACCAGCTGCTTGACCCGCTGCTGGTGCACAAGGTTGGCACAGATGCCGAGCAGGAGAAGCGCATCCACGAGCTCATCGGCCTTGTGGGGCTGCCCAAGAGCGCCCTGCGCGCCCTTCCCGGTCAGCTCTCCGGTGGTCAGCGCCAGCGTGTCGCCATCGCCCGCGCCATGTCGCTCAACCCCTCGGCGATCATAGCCGACGAGCCCACCTCGGCCCTCGATGTGTCCGTGCGCGCGCAGATCCTGAACCTGCTCACGGACCTCAAGCGCGACCTCGGCCTGTCGATGATGTTCATCAGTCACGACATCCAGACCGTGCGCTACATCTCGGACCGTATCATCGTCATGAACCACGGCCAGATCATGGAGCAGGGGCCGGCCAAGCAGGTCTTCGAGAACCCGCAGGACGACTACACCAAGATGCTCCTGGGCGCGGCGCCATCGCTGCTGCATCCCAACCTCGGCAAGTAGCTGAGCCGATTCATCCCGCGTCCGCCGGCTCATCCCCCTCGGCCGGCGGGCGCACCCTCCCGCTCGCATGTGCGCCTGCCCCTTTCCCTCCCCATGAGTCACCTTGGCCCAGTGGCCGCCATCCCGTTTGACTCATTCAGGAGGGCGAATGAGCCAAATGGGATGGCGGCCGTGGCGGGGCTGATTCGCCAGATGGGGGAGAAGGGAGCTGTCGTGCCATACACGCGAGGCCAGATTGAAGATCTTGCCGGGTATCGCGGCTCGACCCCGGTGCCTCCGGACTTCGACGAGTTCTGGGCGACCCGGATCCAAGAGGCAGACTCGGAGCCCCTCGAGTGGGAGCTCGTGCCTGCCACCGAGGCCATGGGCGGGGCGAACATCTCGCCCGAGGCCATCGCCGGCGCCTCCTGCAAGCTCTATGACCTGTGGTTCCGCGGCATGGGAGGTGCGCGCCTCCACGCGAAGTACCTCGTTCCCAAAGGCGAGCTCGCACTCTCCCAGGCGCACGAGGGCGAACCCTTCGAGGGCATGCCGCTCGTGCTGCAGTTCCACGGCTATCCCGGCACGAGCAGGAGCTGGCTCGAGCAGATGAGCTACGTGGGCATGGGCATGGCCATCCTCGCGTTCGACTGCCCGGGCCAGGGCGGTCCCGGCAACGACGTGGGCGGCTACGAGGGAACCACCGTCTCCGGCCACATCGTGGCGGGGCTCGACGGGGACCCGGCAGGCCTCTACTACGTGCGTTGCCACCAGGACATCCGCATCCTGTGCCGCATCATTCGCGAACTCGAGGGCATCGACCTCTCGCGCGTCTACGTGAACGGCGCCTCGCAGGGCGGCGGCCTTGGCATCGCGTGCGCGGCGCTCAATGCGGACCTCGTGAGCCGGGCGGCGATTCTCTACCCGTTTCTCTCCGACTACCGTCGCGTCTTCGAGCTCGAGGCGGACGACATTGCCTACGAAGGCCTTCGCTACTACGCCCGCTGGTTCGACCCGGCCGGTGAGCGCACAGGCGAGGTCTTCGGCAAGCTCGCCTACATCGACTCGGTGAGCTTTGCGCACCTCGTGCGCTGCGAGGTGCTGTTTGGCACGGGCCTCGCCGACATCGTGTGCCCGCCACCTACCCAGTGCGCCGTCTACAACAACCTGGACTGCCCCAAGCGGCGCGTGCTCTTCCCGGACTTTGGCCACGAGGAGATCCAGGCGTTCGACGACATGATCATCGACTTCTTCAACGCGGGCCTGAGGGGAGGCGAGCGCGATGAGTGATTCGTCCCTGACCGAGGCCTCGCTCGGATGCGAGCTGCCGGCGGGCTTCCGTGAGTTCTGGGAGCTGCGCGCCGCGAGCGCCCGCTTGCTGGGCGAGGGCGACGTTGGGCTGTCTCCGCTGGAGTTCGCGAGCCCTTCGGCGCGCTACGCCGAGCTCGTGGTGTCTGCCCCGGGCGCGCGTACCCTGCGTGCTCGCTACGTGAGGCCGGCTACGGACGCGCCCGTGCCGCTCGTGCTTGCCTTCCCCGACTGGTACCAGGGCGTGCGCGGCTGGCATCACCTCACGCGGTTCGTGGCGCTCGGCGTCGCCGTGGTGATGCTCGACGCCCGCTCGCTTGGCTGGGAGTCCCTCGATGCCTCGGCAGGCTGGGAGTCCGCGCCCGAGGGGCTCGCGCTCGCGGGCGCCTACACAGACGCCCTGCGCGTCTCAGCGGCTGCGCTTGCCCTACCCGGCATCGACCTTGCGCGCGTGAGCACATGGGGCGAGGGGCTCGGTGGCTCGGCGGCCGTGGCCGCGGCCGCCCTTTTGGGTGACACCTCCTGGCGCTGTGCGGCCTGCAACCCCTTGCCGGCTGGCATCGATTTGGACGCACCTGTCGCGGCCGGGCCGCTCGCGGGCATCACGCGGCGCTTCCGCGCCTCGGACCCCACGCGCTCGGGGGCAGGGGCGCTCGCACGGGCCCTCTCCTACGCGGATGCCGCTAACCTGGCCTCGCTTCTGCGTGGCGAGCTGCTCGTGGGCACGGGGCTCATGGACGACCAGGCGCCCACACGGGGCCAGGCCAAGCTCGTGTCCTCGGCGCAGGCGGCGGCGAGCGTGAGACAGGTTTGCTACCCGCGCCACGCGCACGAGCGCATCAACGAGTTCGAGAACGAGCTCGTCGGCTTTCTCGTTCGCTAGATTTACCGCGCAGGACGCGGCCCGCCGGTCCATACTGGGGGGGCGGCCTTGCGCCAACGCATCACGCACCAATAAGCGGCCGCTCGCGCGGCCATGGAACAAAGGAGTAAATCCCGTGGCTACCAAGAAGTTCTCCGGTGTCATCCCGCCTGTCGTCGTCCCCGACACGGCCGACCACCAGCTCGACGTCCCCTCGTTCGAGCGCGTCATCAACCGTATGATCGACGCCGGCGTCGACGGCCTGTTCTTTATGGGCTCCACCGGTGAGGTCGTCTTCTCCACCGACGAGCGCCGCAAGCAGATCATCGACGAGGCCATGCGCATCGTCGACCACCGCGTGCCGGTCTTCATGGGCTGCATCGACACCGAGACCGAGCGCGTGATCGAGCACGCCAAGTACGCCGAGCAGGCCGGCGTGGACGCCATCGTGGCCACCTGCCCGTTCTACGCCCTTGGCGGCACCACCGAGATCGAGGACCACTTCCGCATCCTGCACGAGGAGCTGTCGCTGCCGATCTTCGCCTATGACATCCCCGTCTGCGTCCATACCAAGATTCCCTGGAAGCTCCTCGCCAAGCTCGGTGCCGAGGGCGTGCTTGCCGGCGTCAAGGACTCCTCCGGCGATGATATCTCCTTCCGCTACCTCGTCCAGGAGAACGAGAAGAACGGCCATCCGATGAGCCTGCTCACCGGCCACGAGATCGTGGTCGACGGCGCGTACCTCTCCGGCGCCGACGGCTCCGTGCCGGGTCTCGCCAACGTCGAGCCCTATGGCTACGTGCGCATGTGGCAGGCCTACCAGGCCGGCGACTGGGCCACGGTCAAGAAGGAGCAGGACCGCCTGAACGAGATCAGCCACATCTTCGACTGCACGAGCGGCGTCACCGGCTACGCCGGCGGCGTGGGCGCGTTCAAGACGGCTCTGTGGCTCATGGGCATCTTCGAGACCAACCAGATGCCGCGCCCGGTCCGCCCGCTCGAGGGCGCCAACGTCGAGGCCATCAAGAAGGTCCTCACTGACACCGGCCTCCTCTAGCTTGTCATTGGGGGCAGGCCCTTTTGCAAGTTTCCTGAAAGGGAAGGATGGGGGGGGTCCGAGGGCATGCTGTGTGGGATACGCCCTTTGGCATGCAATGCGGAACAGTCCCTTTTGCAAGTCTTCTGATAATCGGGGAGCGAGTTGTGGCCGCTCCCCACATGGCACGCTCGGGGCCGGCCAGTCTTTCCAGGCGGCCGGCCCTACCCCTATACCAACAAGAGGCGGCTGTGCCGCCAAAGGCTTCAGGGAGGCAAAGATGGCGGAGACGAAGCGCGTCGTCGCGGTGGACATCGGCGGAACGAAGATCGCGGCCGGCGTGGTGACGCTGGGCGGCGAGGCCCCCGTGGTGGAGGCCGTGGAGAAGGTTCCCACCGCGGCGATGGAGGGCGGTCGCGCGGTGCTGGCCCGCGTGCTCGAGGCCATACGCGGGGCCCTTGCCCGCGCCGAGGGCGAGGTTGCGGGCGTGGGCATCTCCAGCGCCGGCGTCATCGACCCGCGCACCGGCGACGTGACGTTCGCGAACGACCTCATGCCCGGCTGGGGCGGCACCGCGCTCGGCGCGGCCGTGACCAAGGAGTTTGGGCTTCCTTGCCGCGTCCTCAACGACGTCCACGCCCACGCGCTGGGCGAGGCTCGCTGGGGCGGCGGGCGCGACGCGCAGAGCTGCCTTGTGGTTGCCGTGGGCACGGGCATCGGCGGCGCCTTCGTGGAGCGCGGCCAGATCATGCTTGGCGCACACGACGAGGCCGGTCATATCGGGCACGTCTGCTGCCCAGCCGCCGCGGGCGTGCCGTGCTCGTGCGGCGCCACCGGCCACCTCGAGCCCGTCGCCGCTGGCCCCGGCATCATCGACGAGTACGTGCGCCTTGGCGGCGACGCTACTCAAGCAGACGGCACGCCCATGGACGGCGCCGAGATCGACCGTCGTGCCGCCGCGGGCGACGAGGCTGCCAAGGCCGCCGAGGCCCGTGCCGGCCACGCCCTGGGCGAGGTGCTCGGCAGCATGTGCAACATGCTCGACCCCACCTGCGTGATCCTCTCGGGCTCCGTGGCGCAGTGCGGTCCTAACTGGTCAGGTGCCATGCGCGAGAGCTTCCTCGGCCAGGCTATGCCGCCCGTCCAGAAGACGCCCGTAGTCGATGGCGAACTGGGCGGCAACGCCCCGCTTATCGGCGCGGCCGAGAACCTCGTCAAGCCCGGGTATGCCGAGCTCAGCTAGAAGGGGAGTCCCATGTCTGTGAATCCGTTGATCGAGTCGCTCAAGGGCAAGCTCGTCGTGAGCGTCCAGGCCTATCCAGGCGAGCCGCTGCGCCACCCGGAGACCATTGCCCAGATGGCGCGCGCCTGTGAGCTGGGAGGGGCGGCGGCCATCCGCTGCCAGGGCCTTTCTGACATTGCTGCCATCAAGGGCCGCGTCGAGGTTCCCGTCATCGGCCTGTGGAAGGAGGGGCACGAGGGCGTCTACATCACGCCGACCCTGCGCCACGCGATTGCCTGCGTGAACGCCGGTGCCGACGTCGTGGCCATCGACGCCACGGATCGCCCGCGTCCGGACGGTCGCACCTTCGAGGAGACCGTGCGTGACCTGCGGGCCCAGTGCGACACCCTCATCATGGCCGACTGCATGACCATCGAGGACATCCGCCGCGGCGTGGCGGCCGGCGCAGACCTCGTCTCCACAACGCTCTCGCACAACAAGCCCGCTATCGACACTACGCTTGACGATGGTCCTGACCTGCCAATTCTTCGTCAGGCCGTGAGTGAGTTCCCTGGGTTCCCAGTGGTGTGCGAGGGACATATCCACACGCCTGCCGACGCGCAGGCCGCCATGGGCGCCGGTGCCTGGGCGTGTGTCGTGGGCACGGCCATTACCCACCCCACGAGCATCACGAGCTGGTTCGTGGACGCCATCAAGTAGGTTGGTGCATGCGGGGCCGGGCTACCGGCAGGTATGCTGCGAGACGGTCCAGCGCTGACTAAGTGGCAGCGGTCGGATGGCAACTCGGTGCGGTGCCGGATGGATGGCGGTGCCGGATGGATGACAGCGCTGGATGGATGGCAGTTGGGGGTGCGTCGCCTTGGACGACGCACCCCCTACTCGTTCTCTCGGCCATAGCATCGACCGCGCAAGACCCATATGGCTTCGGGCTCGAGGTTTTGGCCAATCCTGACGTTGCGAGCGTGCAATCTGCAGCCATCGCCCGCATCTGCGGCCCTCGGCGGCCCTTACTTCCGGTCGCGCAGGCGCTTTGCCGTCACGAGGGCCTTGTAGAACAGCTTCTTGAGCGGCAAGTCGCGGTCGGGTGCCACGGGGGTCACCTGCTTCGTGAACTTGGTCTTGAACTCGTTTAGACCCATGAGCTTGGGCGAGAACTCGCTGCCGATGGCCATCATGTCGTAGCCGGTCACGGCCTTGTTGGCGCCCAGGTCGCAGCACTCGAAGTAGACGAGCTTGTCGGTGACGTGCTTGCGCATGGTGTCGTTCCTGCTCGCGCCGTAGTAGCGCACGGCGCGCTCGCCAAAGATCGTGACGATGGACCACGTCACCACGCGTCCGTCGATGCGGCCGGCGTAGACGCGGCAGTGCTCGGAGCCCAGGATGCGAATCATGTCCTCGTAGTCGCTGCAGGGCGCGGGATGGAAGCCGTCGCGCTCGCCGGTCTCGCGCATGACGTCGTAGTACTCCTCGAAGCTCTTGGCGGCGCGCTCGGTCTCGTCGGCGCACTCCACCGGGCTCTCGCGCAGGGCCTTGCGCACGTCGCGGCGGCCGCGAGGCTTCATGCGAGAGAGGATGGCCTCGTCGCCGCCGGTGACGTCGATGACGACGGTCTGGTCGTAGGGGATGCCGGAGAGGGTCGGCTCGCAGGCGGGCAGGTCTGCCGCCACGCACAGACGCGCGAAGGTCTGCTTCGAGTCGCGCTTGCGAACGTGGGCGGCAAGCGCCGCCATGGCCTCGGCCTCCTGCTCGGGGGAGGGGGCCTCCACCCACACCGGCGCGTGGTTGGAGCGCAGGTAGTGGTAGCCGTGGGTCTTGTGGTCGAAGAGGCTTGCGAGGGCGAGCGTCTTGGGCTGGCCACCCTCGCCCTCGCCCACGAACTCAACACAGCCCCAGGGCGTGCGCCCGTCGATGGTTGCCTGGTAACGGGCCCACGGCTCGGTCTGCTCAATGGGCAGCCCAAGCCCGAGCTCGGCTGCCTTCTTCTCGAGCTCGTCGATCGTGATGTCGCGCACCTGCATCTCGTGGCCTCCAAGTCCCTGGGGTTTGGCACGGTTGTCCAAATTGGCATAAAGACAGGCCCGCACCCTCGGTCTCACAAGGAGAAAGGATACGGGCCTTGGCTATTTGCGGGCTGTAAGAACCTGAAACTGTGTAGGGCACGTGATGAACCCGCTCGTTACCACGTTACCCTCGAAGCTCTAGCGCTCGCGGGCCTCGCGCATGATGCGGCGGCCGTCCATGACGCTCACGACAATGCCGGCGACGGCGAGGACGATGGCGATGGTGGCGGCAAGGCCGCTGGACTCGAGCATGCCGCCCTGCAGGGCAGCGTAGACGGCAGCGAGCAGGCACGCGGAGACCGCGACGCCCACGATGCCCTTGGAGACGCCCTCGACGGCGGCCATGGCCTGCGTGTGGCCTACGCTCACCTCGGTGCGCTCGCCCGCGACGAGAGACTGCTCCCAGCGCTTGTCGGAACCCTCGAAAGTAGTGGTAAGACCAGCCATGATGTCTCCTTACTCTTGAGACGTACTGATTTGGCGCATTGCGTATCGAACAAGACAAAATCGGTAAACGGTATTTATCCGTCGGTGAACGATAGCACTCGTTGGGAGAATGGCAAGTACTCACAAGGTGATTTGACAGCTCGCTGATACTATTTGGTAACAACGAAGGGGGCGGTGCCAGGTGGCGGACGAGCGAGTGGGTCAGACGGAAACGAGCGCGGGGGACGTGGACCGGAGCGGCGCGCCGGACGCCGCCGGCGTCGCGCCCGCCATGCCAGAGTCTTCCGCGAACGTGACTATGGCGGATGCAGCAGGTGTCACGGCCGCCGTGTCTGCGCCTCCCTCGGTCGAGGCCGCCGCGCCAGGCGCCGCCGCCCGCAACGAGGCCGCGCACGCCCCGAGCATCGCCGAGCAGGTGTCACGCGTGCCCACCGACCCCGGCTGCTACCTATGGAAGGGCGCGGCGGGCGAGGTTCTCTACGTGGGCAAGGCCAAGAACCTGCGCGCCCGCATGCGCCAGTACGTGCAGCTCACCGACGAGCGGCCCATGGTGCCGCGCCTCATGGCCGCCACGCGCTCGTTCGACTACGTGGTGGTGGGCTCCGAGCACGAGGCGCTCGTGCTCGAGATCAACCTCATCCACCAGTACCGGCCACCCTTCAACGTGGACCTCAAGGACGACAAGAGCTACCCCTTCATCGCCATCACGAAGGGCGACCTCTTTCCGGCCATCAAGTACACGCGCGAGCGTCACCGTGCGGACACGCGCTACTTTGGCCCCTACACCGATGCCCGTGCCGCCCGCGCCACCATCGACGTGGTGCGCAAGGTAATGCCGCTCTGCATCGGCACCTGCGCGGAGTGGAAGCGCGTGCGCCGCCAGGTGCAGGCCCATCCCGAGCAGACGGACGTGGTGGCCCTCGCCCAGGCCGAGCACGGCCGGCCCTGCTTCGACTACCACGTGGGCCGCGGTCCAGGTGTGTGCGCGGGCTGCATCACGCCCGAGGAGTACGCGGGCCACGTGGCACAGGTGGAGCGCTTCCTCTCCGGGCATCGCGCGGAGTTCGTGAATCAACTCAAGGGCGAGATGGCCGAGGCCGCCGCCAATCTGGACTTCGAGCGCGCGGGGCGCGTCAAGCGCAGGCTCGCCGTCATCGACGGCTTGGACGACAAGCAGCGCGTCGTGCTCTCGAGCGCGCAGGACGTCGACGTCATCGGCTTTTGGCGCGAGGAGACCATCGCGGGCGCCTGCGTGTTCGTGGTGCGTGAGGGCCGCGTGAGCCGCACCTGCGAGTTCGTGCTGGACAAGGGTCTCGACGTGGGCGAGGAGGAGCTCACGAGCGGCTTCGTGAAGCGCTACTACGACCAGACGAGCGACATCCCGCTCGAGGTCTGCGTGCCCTGCGAGCTGGGTGACGCCGAGACGCTCGAGGGCTGGCTCGGCGCCCGGCGCGGTCGCAAGGTGGAGCTCCACGTGCCCCAGCGCGGCCAGAAGGCCGCCATCGCCAAGATGGCCGTCAACAACGCCCATCACTACCTCGCGCGCTACGAGCTGCGCACCGGCTACGAGGACAAGCGCACCAACCAGGCGCTGCTCCAGCTCGAGAGCGCGCTCGCCCTCGACGAGCCTCCCATGCGTATCGAGTGCTTCGACATCTCCACCATCCACGGCAAGCATACGGTGGCGTCGATGGTGGTCTTCACGGGCGGGCACCCCGACAAGGGCCAGTACCGCCGCTTCAAGATTCGGGCGGAGCTGGACGAGGCCAACGACTTCGTGTCCATGAGCGAGGTTTTGGCCCGTCGCTACAGCCCCGAGCGCATGGCAGACGAGCGCTTTGGCAAGAAGCCCGACCTGCTCATCCTCGATGGTGGCAAGCCGCAGCTCACGGCTGCCATCGAGCAGTTGGGCGAGCTGGGGATCGACATCCCCATGGCGGGTCTCGCCAAGTCCGACGAGGAGCTCTTCGTGCCCTGGGACGATATGCCGGTGGTGCTGCCCTCGGGCTCTGCCTCGCTCTACCTGGTGAAGCGTGTGCGAGACGAGGCCCACCGCTTCGCGATCACCTTCCATCGCGAGCTCCGCGACAAGGCGATGACCGTCTCGATCCTGGACGAGATTCCGGGCGTGGGGGAGAAGCGGAAGCGGGCCCTGCGCCGTGCCTTTGGGTCCATGAAGCGCCTGCGCGATGCCACTGAGCCCGATATTGCCGCCGTGCCAGGCATCCCGGCGGAGGTGGCGCACGAGATTTGGGAGACCCTGCGCGCCTGGGATGAGGAGCTGGGGCGTGGCCGCGCCCGCGCGCTTGGTGAGGCGGGGGAGACGGGCGGCACCGCCGAGGGTCTGGCCGCGGATGGCGCGCCCGACGCCGCGGGGGCTGCCGCCGGGGCGACGTCCGTTCGCGGGAGCGAGGCGGAGGGCGCGGACAGGTCGGCGGTACAATCGGGCGCGTAGGCCCCGACCGGGGGTTTCCACGTCATCGCGAGGTCCAGATGCCCACCTTCACGCTCACCTGCTGCTCCACCGCAGACCGTCCACGGGACTTCTTCGAGTCTCGCGGCATCCCGTATGCCTGCTTCCATTGGAACGAGGGTGGGGTGGACCACCTGGACGACCTCTACCAGTCCATCTCGCCCGAGTCCTTCTACGCCGCCGTCAAGGCGGGCGGCGAGCCCACCACCTCGCAGGTGGGCGTGGGCGAGTACCTCGAGCTCTGGGAGCCCATCGTGGCCTTGGGCTCGGACGTCTTGCACATCACGCTCTCGAGCGGCCTCTCCGGCGCGTACAACTCCGCCTGCGTGGCGGCCGCGCAGCTCGAGGAGGCCTACCCCGGTCGGCGCGTTCGCGTGGTGGACTCGCTGGGAGCGAGCTCGGGCTACGGTATGCTCGTGGACTACGTGGCGGACCTCCGCGACGCCGGTGCCAGCCTTGACGAGGCCTACGAGTGGGCGCTCGCGCACCGCCTGAACGTCCACCACTGGTTCTTCTCCACGGACCTCACGAGCTACATCCGCGGGGGCCGCGTCTCGAGGGTGAGCGGATTCGTGGGCACGGCCCTGCGTATCTGCCCCGTGCTCAACATGAATGACGAGGGCAAGCTCATCCCGCGCGACAAGATCCGCACCAAGGGCAAGGCGGCCAAGGACGTGGTGGCCCGGATGCTCGAGCACGCGGAGGGTGGCGCCGCGTACGCCGGCAAGTGCGCCATTTCCATGAGCGCATGCCGCGAGGACGCCGAGCACGTCCGCGACCTTGTGGAGGCGCAGTTCCCGGCGCTCGCGGGCAAGGTCACCATCAACGACATCGGCACGGTCATCGGCTCGCATACCGGCCCCGGCACCGTGGCGCTGTTCTTCATGGGTGACACGAGGGGTCGTTAGCCCGAGCGGCCTCACGGGCCCACTGGCCTGGTGGCACGCGGGCCCGCGCTAGGCGGCCGTCGGCCTCCGTCATCGATTTCCTATATGAGCTATTCGCTGGAGCCGCCGCCGTTCAGGCGAGCTTGTGTGCAAGCACCGCAAAAACCGGTGCGCGGGCCATTCTTCGGGGGCATGCCGCGGGGCGTGCTGTATGCTAGCTCAGCAAAGAAACCTAGTGGGGGCATGCGTGATTCCCCCGAGAGGGGATTCGCGAAGCATGACTCTGCTGGACCTTCTCCACCTTATGCGTAAGCACCTCGGGGTGGTCATCGCCCTGCCGGTTGCCTGCGCCGCGACCATGGCCGCCGTGAGCTTCCTGCTCCTGTCCAACACCTACACAGCCGACACGACGCTCTACGTGCAAGCCAAGGGGGCGACGCAGGGCACGTCGTCCAACCTGTACTCCGACCTCAACGCCGGCCAGATGATCGCCAACGACGTGGCCTCGCTTGCCGATAGCGAGAGCGTGCTCGACGCCGCCTCCGCGCAGCTGGGCATCACCGACCTCAAGGCCTTCAAGATCAGCGTCTCGAGCGAGTCCACCACACGCGTCATCAAGCTCTCCGTCACCGGCAAAGACCCGCGCGAGTGCTCCCAGGTGGCCAACGCCGTGGGCGCCGCCATCTCCAAGGTGGCCCAGGAGTCCATGGGCGTCCAGGGCGTCAACGTCATCGACGAGGCCAAGACGCCCACCGAGCCCAGTGGCCCCAACCGCAAGCTCTACACGGCCGTCGCCTTCCTCGGCGGCCTGTTCGTCGCCGTGGCGGGCATCGTGCTCGTCGACATGGTGAACACGAAGATCCGCGGCGTGGATGACGCCGAGGAGACGCTCGGGGTCCCCGTCATCGGGCGTATCCCCCTGACCAAGACGGGGAGGTAGGCCATGCCGCGCAAGAAGGGCTCCGACAAGTCCGCGATGCAGAACGCCGCCAAGACGCTGCTCGCCAACATTCGTTTCGCGTCCATCGACTCGCCCATCAAGACGGTGACCGTCACCAGCTCCCGCCCCAATGAGGGCAAGACCACCGTGGCCGCCGCCCTGGCCAACGCCGCCGCCACGGGCGGCAGGCACGTGGCGCTTGTCGAGTGCGACATGCGCCAACGTTCCATGGCCGCCCAAATCGACGTCCGCGGCGCGCATGGCCTGTACGCGGTGCTCTCCGGCAAGGTGTCGCTCGACGACGCCATGACGCCCACGCACCAGAAGAACCTCGACTTCCTCGACGTGGAGCCGGGCATTCCCAACCCGCCCGACGTCATTGCGTCCAAGCGCTTCCGCAAGCTCGTGCGCGACCTGCGCGCAGACTACGACCTCGTGATCTTCGACACCCCGCCGGTGGGTGGTTTCGTCGACGCCGCGGAGCTGGCGACACTCACGGACGGCACACTGTTCGTGGTGCGCGAGAACTTCGTGAAGCGCGAGGTGGCGGCCGACGCCATCGAGCAGCTGCGCAAGGCCGGCGCCAACGTGCTGGGCTCCGTGCTGAACTGCTGCGAGCTCAGCTCGAGTGGCTACTACGACTACTACTATCACGAGACAGAGGGCTCCAAGCCCGCCGTAGCTGCACCCAAGGACGCCCTCGAGCACGAGGCCGCGGAGGGCACCCCCAAGCACGAGGCCGCGGGGGGCATCCCCGAGCGCGAGGCCGCGGAGGACATCCCCGGGTACGAGGCCGCGGAGGTCGCCCCCGAGCATGCGCGCAAGGTCTCTCCCTCCGAGACGGGCGCGTTCGTGATCGCGGCCCAGCAGAGTGCCGCGCGCAACGGCTCCGCCCATGGCTACGTGACGGTCGCCTCCGGCTCCTCGGCGCCCGGCGCGCCCGCGAGGCCCCAGGCTCCCGCCTCTCGCGCCCAGGCCCCGCTTCCGGCCTATGGCCAGCAGGGCACGCGTTCGCAGCGCGCCGGCCAGGGTTCCGGCGGCCCCTACGTGCCGTCCAAGAACCCCTACACCCGCTAGCGGGCAGCGGCCGCCATGCGCGACATCCACTGCCACATACTCCCCGGTGTCGATGACGGTGCCCGCGACCTTGCCGAGAGCATGGACATGCTCGAGGCCGCCCAGGCCGCGGGCGTCACCTCTATCGTTTGCACGCCCCATTGCCGCAACCCATACTTCGACTACGAGGCCATGTGGGCGGCGTTTCGCGAGCTTCGCGCCTCGGCGCCCGAGATGCCCATGACGATGGGCTTCGAGGTGAACATCGAGAAGCTGCGGAGCCTGGGGATGGGGTGGGCCCCGCGCCTGGGCTGTGGCGTGCTCGAGCCGGACGATACTGCCACGACCTTCCTCCTCGAGCTGAGGACGGGTGCCACCCCGGATGATTTCCAGGAGTACGAGCGCTACATCTACGAGCTCCAGGCCCTTGGCTACACCGTCATCATCGCCCATCCCGAGCGCTACCGCGCCATCCAGAAGGACATCCGCCTCGCGGAGCGTCTCGTTGAGCTTGGCTGCAAGCTCCAGGCCTCGGCGGACTTCGTGAGGGGCGGCAGGCTCGGCCACGAGCACAGGCCTGCCAAGCGTCTGTTCGACGCGAACCTCTACTCCTACATCGCCAGCGACGCGCATCGCCCGGAGCACTATCGCTACCTCGCTGAGGCGCGGGCCAAGTATCGGACGCGGGGTGCCCACCTCCGCTAGGCTGCCACTCGGTGCTACACTCAGGTGCGTATGATACAGGCGTTCGCCCCCGGGGCGTCCAATCCCCGCAAGCGGCGACGCCTGTTTGCACGTCTCCGCGTGAAGGGAAGCGCCGCGTGAAGATCTTGCTGGTCCCCAACTACTCTCGGCTCGATGCCGTTCAGGCGGCCGCCGTCCTGGAGACGTGGCTTGCCCACGAGGGAGTCGAGGTGGCGTGGGCGCACGACAAGAAGCGCGAGCCCAACCGCGTCTGCGACCCCGAGGGCTGCGCGCTCGTGGTCTCGCTGGGTGGCGACGGAACGCTCCTTCGCGCCGCGCGGATCGTGGGCTACCGTGAGATTCCCATCCTCGGCCTGTCCTTCGGTCATCTCGGTTTTCTCACGGGCGCCGGGTCGGACGAGGTCGTGAGGTCCGTGGCGTCGGCGCTTGCCGGCGAGATGCACCAGAGCCGTCGCGCCACGCTGGACGTGGACGTCACCTTCGACTGCGGTGGTGGCCTCAAGCGCGACACCCACCACTTTGCCCTGAACGAACTTGCGCTCACGCGCGGCGGCCTGGGCGACATGATCGAGTTCGACGTCGCGGTGTCCGGCAACCACATCGACCGCCTGAGGGGCGACGGCTTCGTTGTGTCCACCGCCACGGGCTCCACCGGCTACGCGCTCTCTGCCGGCGGGCCCATCGTGACGCCTGAGTTCAACGGCATGGTCTGCGTGCCCATCGCGCCCCACACGATTCTCGCCCGCGCCTTCCTCACGTCTTCCTCCGACGTGGTGGAGCTCCAGCTCTCGCCGGACCGCCCGGCGGAGAGCAGCGTCTTCGTAGACGGCCGGCTCGTGACCTGCCCCGAGGGCGGCTCCACCGCGGCCTGCACGGTACGGCGCGGCGCGGGTGACATCATCCTGCTCGACTCCGATGCCGGCGGGTTCTATGACTCCGTCTCGCGCGTCTTCTATGGGGGCATGAGGAAAAAGCAATGATTGACGAGCTCCACGTTGAGAGCGTCGCCCTGATCCGCGACGCGACCATCCAGCCCGCGCCCGGCCTCACGGTGCTGACGGGTGAGACGGGCGCCGGTAAGACGGCCCTGCTCAGTGCCTTGAAGCTCCTGGTAGGCGAGCGCGCCGACGCAGGCGCCGTCCGCGAGGGCGACGACTACCTGCTTGTGGAGGGGCGCGTCTACCTGGGCCCTAATGACGATGAAGGCCACGTGGTGCGCCGGCGCGTGGAGGCGGGTGGCCGCGGCCGCGTGGAGATTGACGGCCGCATGGCGAGCGTGCGCGAGCTGGCCGAGCAGGTGGGTGCCACGGTCGACCTCTGCGGCCAGCACGAGCACCAGCGCCTGCTCTCCGTGGCGACGCACGCCGCGATGCTCGACGCCTGGACCGGAGAGGCGGCGTCTGCGGCTCTGGAGGGCTACCGAGCGGCGTTGGGGGAGGCCCGCGATGCCGCCGAGGAGCTTGCGCGCGTGCATGAGCTTGCGCAGTCTGGTGCCGAGCGCCTCGAGCAGGCGGCCTTCGAGCTCAGGCGCATCGACGAGGTCGACCCACAGGAGGGGGAGCTCGAGGAGCTCGAGGAGTCACTGCCGCGGGCCGAGCATGCCGAGGCGCTGCTCCGGGCGAGCGAGGCCGCCCGCGAGGCCGTGTCTGGTGACGGAGGCGCCGCGGACGCTCTGTCCTCGGCCGTGCAGGCGCTGCGCGAGGCGGCGCGCTACGACGACGCCCTGGGCTCATTGGCAGACACCCTCGAGAGCTCGCTGATCGACATCGAGGACGCCGGCTCCCAGCTGCGCGGCTACCGCGACTCCGTGGAGCTCGACCCCGAGGAGCTCAACCGCATGCAGCAGCGCATGGCGGCGCTCCAGGGCCTCATGCGTACCTTTGGCCCCGGTATGGACGACGTGCTTGCCCGGCGCGAGCGCGCTCGCGAGGTCGTCGAGGCCTCCGGAGACTCGGGGGAGCGCGAGCGGTGCGCGGCAAAGGCCGTCGAGGCCGCCGAACGCAGGCTCGCGAAGGCGGCCGACGAGCTCGATGCCGTGCGCCGCGAGGCGGCGCCGCGCTTCGCCGAGGCCGTCACGGGGCAGATGGCCCGCCTCGAGATGGGGACGGCCGTGCTCGAGGTGTCTGTGGAGCGTCTGCCCCGCGCCCAGTGGGGCGCGACGGGGCCCAGTCGCGTCGAGCTCATGTATCGCCCCGGCACGGGCCTCACGGCCCGCCCACTGCGTCGCATCGCCTCGGGCGGCGAGGTGAGCCGCGTCATGCTGGCGTGCAAGGTGGTCCTTGGCGAGGCGGACGGTGTGGACACCCTCGTGTTCGACGAGGTCGACGCCGGCGTGGGCGGCTCCACGGCGCGCTCGCTCGCGGCGGTGCTCGCAGACCTTGCCAAGACGCACCAGGTCATCGTGGTGACGCACCTCGCGCAGGTGGCGGTGCGTGGCGAGCGCCATTACCTCGTCTCGAAGGGCGAGGTCTCGGGCGTGCCCGAGACCTCGCTGACCGAGATTGACGGCGAGGGACGCGTGGCCGAGATTGCCCGCATGCTCTCCGGCGACACGAGCGAGATCTCGCTCGAGCACGCCCGCGAGCTTCTGGGGGAGGGCGCCGCTCGCTAGGCGCGCATATAGAGTGTCCGCGCGACGCGGGTCTCGCGTCGCAAAGAGGGACGGCCGCCTCTCGGCGACCGTCCCTCTTTGCGTGATGCTTTGTCGATTGCACGGCAGGCATGGGGCTGATTGCGGGCCGGCGCGCCTGCCTATCGATGCCGATCGCCGGCGCGCAACCGGGCTACGGGTGAAACTACTCGCGGCTCCTCTGGCCCTCGCTCTGCCTCTGGGCGGCGATCATCTGCTCGAACATGCTCGCGCTCTCGCGGAAGTCGCTCGGCAGCACCACCGTGGAGCCCTTGCCGCTCTTGGCAAAGTCGGCCATCATCTCGGTCCACTGCGTGAACATGAACAGGGCGTTGGCCTCGGCCCCCGAGACGCCGCTCTCTTGGATGGTGCCCAGCGAGTCCTTGATGCCTTGGGCGATGGCCTTGCGCTGGTTGGCGATGCCCTTGCCGCTCTCCTCCATCGCCTCGGCCTCGGCCTTTGCCTCGGTGACGCGCTTGATGCGGTCGGCCTCGGCGAGGTCCTGCGCCGCCGCCTTGGTGCGCTGGGCGGCGTTGATCTGGTTCATGGAGTCCTCGACCTCGCGCGGCAGCGCGATCTTGGTGATGAGGGTGGAGACCAGCTGGAAGCCGTAGCCCTCCATCTGCTCGGCAACTGTCTCGTTGACGTCGCGGGCGATGTCGTCCTTCTTGGCAAAGACCTCGTCAAGCGTGTAGACGGGGATGGCGCTGCGCAGGGCGTCCGTGAGGAAGTCGCGCATCTGCTCGGCGGGGTTCTGCAGGGTGTAGAAGCTCTTGTACACGCCCGACTCGGCGGGCGAGTCGCCGCGGCGCCCGTCGACGCGGTACTGGGCCGAGATCTCGAGGTCGATGGTAACGTTGTCCTGCGTCTTCACGTCAACGTTGAAGCCGTTCTTCATGGTGCGGAGGCTGATGGTGGCGGCTCGGCGGTCGATGAACGGAATCATGACGTTGAAGCCGGCGTACACGATGCGATTGAACTTGCCAAGCCGCTCGATGATGACGGCGTGCTGCTGCTTGACCACGAAGAACGCCTGGGACAGCAGCCAGATGACAACAAGCAGGACAACGAGCGCAACGATGATGTTTGCAAAGAACATGAGTGCTCCCTTCCGAGGGGTCATTATGCCCAGTCTACCCGCCCGCGCGAGGGCCGTATTCGCGCCTTACGCTTCCCTGACGCCGTTGGCCGATTGGCGAGCGGCAAGCGGGGCGTCGTGGGGATGGGCGCGGCGTGGTTTGAGGACCCGCACCGCGACCTGGGCGACCTTGTGGGTTGGGGCGCCCGCGTCGCGAGCCGGGTGGCCCGCGAGTTGGAGGGCGCCGGTGGGTCCTGCGGGCCGGGGGAGTTCCGTGGGGCCCAGATACCCTACAGGCCGAGCAGGCGTGCGGAATGGCGGGCAATCTTCGGGGGCGCGTCCTCGCCGTGGAGTTTCGCGATGACGTCGAGGGCGCCTCGAAGCCCCTCGGCAATCGCGGTGGGCGACAGGGTGGCTCCCTCCTCGGGCGATCCGGGCAGGTCGGTCTCGAGGAGGAGCCGGCCTACGGGTATCTGGTGGGCGTACTCGCGGCCCCGACGCGTGGCGAGCATGCGCGGCCCTACGGAGAAGAGGCAGCCCATCTTGCGAGCGCGGGCGAGCTCGTTGCCGGTACCGGAGAACCAGTGGAGGATGGCGTCGTTGTTGGCACAGGTACCGTGTGCCTCGAGGAGGTCCAGCACGGCGCCGGCCGAGCGCACGGCATGGATTGAGAGCACGTGGCCGCCGCCCTCGCAGGCGGCGAGGATGGCGTCGAGGGCGGCTACCTGCGCGTCGGCCGAGGCGTCGCGGCCGTGGGCGAAGTCGAGGCCAACCTCGGCGACATAGCGCCTGGCGGCCGCGAGCTCTGCGGCGCGGGCCACATCCCCGGGCCCGCAGGTGCCATCGGCTACCCACCAGGGATGGAGCCCCACACCCACGCGCACGTTCGTGGCGCCGGCAAAGCTCCTGCCCGCGCGCTCGAATCCATCCGGCGTCACGGTTGCCGAGAGCGCGTCCACGCCCAGCGAGGCGAGCTCCCGCGCGACGGCTCCCGGATTGGCAAGGAAGTCCAGGTGGCAGTGCATGTCGTGCCAGATAGTCGCTTCCACGTGGCTGCTCATGTCCCATCGCTCCTTGGAATCGCTGCGCCCCCGACCGTGGGCGCTACGCTTCCGTCGTTTGCGCCCAGCGCCAGGGCTCGAAGCCCAGCAGCGCCCGCACGACGCGGCCAGCCACCATCTGCCCGGCGATGGGCGGCATGAACGAGGCCGTTCCCAGGTTGGGGAGCCCGCCGTGCGACGAGCCCGCCACCTCGTGCGGGCGGACTGGCTCCTCGGGGGAGTAGAGCACCTCAAGGTGCCGGATGCCGCGCTTTGCGCACTCCTTGCGCATGGTGCGCGAGAGCCGGCAGACGCGCGTCTTGCGCACATCGGCGAATTGGAAGAGTTCCGGGTGCAGCTTGTTGGCCGCGCCCATGCTGCTCACGAGGGGGATGCGGGCGCGCCAGCTGACCTCGGCGAGCGCGAGCTTCTGGCTCACGGTGTCGATGGCGTCCACGACGTAGTCGATCTTGCCCGCCCCGACAACGTTGCCCTCCGCGTCAACCTCGGCGCCGGCCCAGGCAAGCAGCTCGGGGAGGTTCTCGCGCGAGACGAACTGACAACGGGTCTCCACGTGGCAGCTCGGGTTGATGTGGGCGATCATGCCGCGCATCACGTCTACCTTGCGCTGGCCGAGGGTGTTCGTGAAGGCGAGTGCCTGGCGGTTGAGGTTGCTCGGGTCGACCACGTCTCGGTCCACGAGGTAGAGCTCGCCCACGCAGCTACGTGCGAGGGCCTCGACGCAGGAGGACCCCACGCCTCCAAGACCCAGCACGAGCACGCGCGCCCCGGCAAGCCTGGCCAGGCCGCCCTCGCTGTAGAGCGGGCGCAGGCGGGTCTGGATGGTGGCGGTGGGCGTCGTCTCTGCTGTGGCGCGTCCGGTGTCCGCGGGCTCGTCCAAGGTGGGGGTTCCGACGGGGATGTCGTGAGCGGCGGGCTCTTGAGTCTGGGTCACATGTCCTCCTGTCTCGGCACGCTTTGCTGCCACAGACCTTACCTATTTGTGTCCTCGGACGCGATCGACGCCCAAAACCCCGGTTTGTGTCGAGGGAGTGCTGCTATCTATAGTTTTTCGGAGACCTCTCGGGGTCAGTGTGAGGCGGTAGAGTTCTAACACCTTATCTACCTGCGATTTTGCGAATGCCTTCTCGTCTTACGTCGGACGGAGGCACCATAGGCCGTGGAAAACAATAGAAAACTCGACTTACTCCCTCCCTAAGGGCAAGAATTGGCGCCGTCGAGGGGGTCGTAAGGCCACGGAAAACGATGGGCCTTTGGTTTTTCGTTTGCCTGTATGCTACCGAGTGCCGAGCCGTTCTGCAGGGGCCTTGGACCGCACTACCGAGGTACCGAGCCGTCCCCGTTCCCATACGCCACGACCCCACAAGGAGCCGCCATGCGCACCGGATTCGACAACGACCGCTACATCGAGCTGCAGGCAGCGCGCATCCAGGAGCGCATCGATCAGTTTGGCGGCAAGCTCTACCTCGAGTTTGGCGGCAAGCTCTTTGATGATTACCACGCGAGCCGTGTCCTGCCCGGCTTTGAGCCGGACGTCAAGTTCCGCATGCTTGAGAGCCTCTCGAGCGAGGTCGAGGTCATCATCGCCATCAACGCCAACCACATCGAGCGCAACAAGGCGCGCGGCGACCTGGGCATCACCTATGACGAGGACGTCCTGCGCCTCGTGGACCTCTTCCGCGCCAAGGGCTTCGCCGTTGCCGCCGTGGTGCTCACGCAGTACGCGGGGCAGGGGGCTGCGGATGTCTTCCGTCGCCGCCTCGACACCCTCGGCATCCCCTGCAAGCTGCACTATCCTATCGAGGGCTATCCGCACGACGTGGACCTCATCGTCTCCGAGGACGGCTACGGCAGAAACGAGTTCGTGGAGACCACGCGCCCGCTCGTGGTGGTGACCGCGCCGGGCCCCGGCTCCGGCAAGCTCGCCACCTGCCTCTCGCAGATCTACCACGAGCACCGTCGCGGCACGAAGGCGGGCTACGCCAAGTTCGAGACCTTCCCCGTGTGGAACCTGCAGCTCAACCACCCCGTCAACGTGGCCTACGAGGCGGCCACGGCAGACCTGGACGACGCTAACATCATCGACCCCTTCCACCTCGAGGCCCATGGCGAGACCACGGTCAACTACAACCGTGACGTCGAGGCCTATCCCGTGGTGCATGCCCTCATGGAGCGAATCCTAGGGGAGAGCCCCTATCAGAGCCCCACGGACATGGGCGTCAACATGGTGGGCTTCGCCATCTCGAGCGACGAGGCCTGCCGCGAGGCGAGCAAGATGGAGATCGTGCGCCGCTACTTCCAGGCGGCCGTGCAGGTGAGGCGCACCGGCGTGGGCAACGAGCTGGTGGACCGCCTGAAGCTCATCATGAAGAAGGCGGGCGTGGACAAGAACTTCTCGCCCGCGCGCTCGGCCGCACTCACGAAGGAGCAGGTCACGGGGGCTCCGGTGGGCGCCATGGTCATGCCCGGCGGCTCGGTGGTCACGGGCAAGACGAGCGAGCGGCTCGGTGCGGCGAGCTCGCTCATCATGAACGCGCTCAAGGAGGTTGCCGGCGTGGACATGGAGCTCGAGGTCATCAGCGACGAGGCCATCGAGCCCATCAGCCGTCTCAAGACGCACTACCTTGGCAGCCAAAACCCGCGCCTGCACCCGGACGAGACCCTCATGGCGCTCTCCATCACGAGCGCAACGAGCCCGGTTGCCGCGTGCGTGCTGACAGGGCTCGAGGAGCTGCGCGGGTGCGACGCGTTCTTCTCCGTGATCATCTCGGCGACCGACGAGGAGCTGTTGAAGAAGCTCGGGATCAACGTATGCTGCGAGCCCAAGTACGAGCGCGCCGGCATCTACCATAGGTGATGATCCGCCGCCGACCCCGGCGCATCCCGTCCGCTCGGTCACTTGCTTCGCAAGTCCCTTGGCCTCGCGTTCGGGACGTGCCGGGGTCGGCTCTGTTGACGTTGCCGTGGCGTGTGCCGGGGCGCCCTTCTGGTGGTAGGTCGCCGACCTTGGCTTGCGGCGTATGAAAAAACGGCGCAAGCGCAGCGGGGGCGCGTGCGTGGTGCTAGAATGAATTTCCCGTAGAGACACTAGGTTCTTTTACGGGAAAGCGCAGGTACAACCACATGACCAAGCATATCTTCGTCACTGGCGGCGTCGTCTCCTCCCTTGGCAAGGGCATCACGGCCGCCTCGCTCGGCCGCCTTCTCAAGGCCCGCGGCTACAAGGTCATGATGCAGAAGGCCGATCCCTACCTCAACGTTGACCCGGGCACCATGAGCCCGTTCCAGCACGGCGAGGTCTTCGTGACCGAGGACGGCAAGGAGACTGACCTCGACCTCGGCCACTACGAGCGCTTCATCGACGAGAACCTCACGCGCAACTCCAACTTCACCACGGGCATCATCTACCAGTCGCTCATCACGCGCGAGCGTCGCGGCGATTTCCTCGGCGGCACCGTGCAGGTCATCCCGCACGTCACCAACGCCATCAAGGAGCGCTTCTTCCGCATCGAGGAGCAGACCGGCGCCGATGTGGTCATCACCGAGCTCGGCGGCACCATCGGCGACATCGAGAGCCAGCCGTTCCTCGAGGCCATGCGCCAGTTCCGTCGCGACAAGGGCGCCAGCGACGTCTGCTTCATCCACGTCTCTCTCGTGCCCTACATCGCCGCCGCCCACGAGGTGAAGACCAAGCCCACGCAGCACTCCGTCAAGGAGCTGCGTGCCCTCGGCATCCAGCCCGACTTCATCGTCTGCCGCTCCGACCACGAGGTGGAGGAGCCCATCCGCGCCAAGATCGCGAGCTTCTGCGACGTCGACGCCGACCACGTCTTCGAGAACTCCGACTGCGCCTCCATCTACGACGTGCCCAAGCACCTCGCCGACCAGGGCTTCGACCTCAAGGTCTGCGAGCGCCTCGGCCTCGACCCGCGCGAGAGCGACATGAGCGAGTGGTACGGCTTCACCGACCGCATGCACGCCGCCAACGCCAAGCAGGACACCACCACCATCGCCGTGGTGGGCAAGTACACCCAGCTGCCCGACGCCTACCTCTCCATCATCGAGGCCCTGCACCACTCCGGCGTCTACTATGGCCGCCACGTCAACATCAACCTGATTGACGGCGAGAACCTCGACGAGTCCGACGTCGAGGAGGTCCTCGGCGGCGCCGACGGCATCCTCGTTCCGGGCGGCTTTGGCATCCGCGGCCTCGAGGGCAAGGTCCTCGCCGCCCATCGCGCCCGCACCCAGAAGCTCCCGTTCCTGGGCATCTGCCTTGGCATGCAGGTGGCCGTCTGCGAGTACGCCCGCAACGTCGCCGACATGCCCGGCGCCAACTCCACCGAGTTCGTGCCTGATTGCGAATATCCCGTCATCGACCTCATGCCGGACCAGGAGGACGTCACGGCCAAGGGCGGCACGATGCGCCTCGGTGCCTACCCGTGCAAGGTTGCCGCCGGCACCCTTGCCCACGAGGCCTACGGCGAGGACCTCATCTACGAGCGTCACCGTCACCGCTATGAGGTCAACAACGCCTTCCGTGATCGCCTGCGCGAGGCCGGCCTCACCTTCTCCGGCGTCTCTCCCGACGACCGCCTCGTCGAGATGGTCGAGCTTCCCGAGGATGTGCACCCCTGGTTCGTTGCCGCCCAGTTCCACCCGGAGTTCAAGAGCCGCCCGACGCACCCGCAGCCGCTGTTCCGCGAGTTCGTGCGTGCGGCCATCGCCAACCACGAGGGCGTGAACCGTCACGACGTGGAGGCGCCGGCTAAGGAGGCCTAGGGCCCGCGCCGACCGCCCTGTTCTTCCAGAGCTTTCGCCACGGGCGACAGAGCGGCCCAATCAAAAAGCGTAGAATTTTACGCCCCGGCGCACACGTTGGCCCGGGGCGTTTTCGTGCCTCGGCACGGGTTGGCAGTTGGTTGCGGATTGGGGCGGCGGGCCGTGGATCTTGCGCGCGCACTCAAGGAATACCTGAACTACGTTGCCGTCGAGCGCGGGTGCTCGCGCAACACCGTGCTGGCCTATGGCCGTGACCTGCGCAACTACCTTACCGGCCTTGGCAGGGAGGGCGTCACCCGGCCAGATCAGATCACCCGCGAGCGCATCGAGGCCCACATTCACCGTCTGCGCGAGAGCGGCATGGCCGTCTCCAGCGTGGAGCGCGCCATCTCCGCCATCAAGGGCTTCCACCGCTTCATGGTGAGCGAGCGCATCACCACGTCGCATCCCGCGGCAGACCTGCCGCTGCCCAAGAAGCCCGCGCGCCTTCCCAGCGTCATCAGCCAAGACCAGGCAAACGCCCTGCTGGACCAGCCGCTCCCCGAGACGCCCGCCGGCCAGCGCGACCGCGCGATCCTCGAGGTGCTCTATGGCTGCGGCCTGCGCGTCTCCGAGCTCTGCGGGCTCGACCTCAGGCGCGTGCTCTTTGACGAGCAGGTGCTGCGCGTGCTGGGCAAGGGCGACAAGGAGCGCATCGTTCCCATCGTGGGCACCGCCGCCGTCGTGCTGGAGGACTACCTCGAGCACTGGCGCCCGCAGCTCGTGAACCCGCGCGTCTCCACCTCCGCCGTCTTCCTCAACAACCGAGGTCGCCGCCTCTCCCGTCAGAGCGTCCACGCCATCGTGGCGCGCGCAGGGGTCGTGGTGGGCATCGAGGGCCTGCATCCCCATACCCTTCGCCACAGCTTTGCGACGCACATGCTCGAGGGTGGGGCAGACCTGCGCGTGGTGCAGGAGTTGCTTGGCCATGCGGACATCTCCACGACGCAGCTCTACACGCACCTCGACCGCACGCACATACGAGAGGTGTACCTCGAGGCGCACCCGCGCGCGCACTCGTGACCTGAAGGGCCGGCCGTGCGCGGGTGGTCTCGCAAGGGTGGAGCTTGTTTGGCCCCTGAGCTGGGGCGTTGCTACAAATACCTATCTCTAGCTGCGGCTTCATGATTTCCTCAAAAGCTTGAGGGTTGCTTGAGGCTTACAAAATCCTCTCCCTGGGCGCCCCTGGATGCCCCTGCCACCATCACCTGTGTTGCAAACGCATGTTCCCACAAGTCCTAGAGACACCGTCTTTGCCCAAAGTGGCCTCTAGGTTTCGGTGAGTGGCCCATAGGGGCAAATAGTCGGATTTAGGGTTGCCCAGTCACTCCGAGGGCCTTAGTATTCTTGTACGCGCCAGCGGGGCCGACCGGACTCGTGGGCGCGTCGCGCGCAAGCGCGGACGAGCAGGCCGGGACGCCGGCACGCGACGCCGAGGGGGAGTGAGTAGATGTACCTGACGGGCTCCAAGACCGTTTCCATGGATGCCCAGGGTCGCATCACCCTTCCTGCCGACTATCGCGAGGACTTCAAGGAGTCCGGAAACAAGGTCTGTCTCATCCTCGTGAAGGGCGCGCTGTGGGGCTTTACCCCCGAGGGGCACAGGGAGTGGGTGGAGAGCTGCTTTCCAGAGGGCTTCAACCCGCGCAGCAAGAAGGACAAAAAGCTCCGCCTGGCGCTCAACGCCAAGACGGTGACGGTGGACATCGACAAGTCCGGGCGCGTGGCGCTTGGCAAGATGCCCGAGTCCGACCTTGAGAAGCTGTGCTTCGGACGCGAGGTCGTCGTTGTCGGCGACGCGGACCACATCGCCGTCTACAACACGGAGAAGTGGGCTGAGGAGCAGGCCGAGCTCGAGGATGACCTCGACGCTCTGCTGGATGACGAGGACTAGCGAGGGGTGAGGGCATTGACAGACGAATATCGGCACGTACCCGTGATGCTGGGGGAGGTCCTGCGGGAGCTGGACCCCAAGCCCGGGGATGTCGTCTGCGACTGCACGTTGGGCGGGGCTGGTCATACGGTCGAACTCGCCAAGCGCGTGGCGCCCGACGGCCTCTCCATCGGCATCGACCAGGACGACATGGCGCTGGCCGCCGCCACCGAGCGCTTCGAGCGCGAGGTTCCGGAGGGCCGGCACCACTTCCTCAAGGGCAACTTCGGCGACCTGGACACGCTCCTGGTTAAGGCCGAGGTTCCCGGCGTGGACTGCTTCCTGTTCGACCTCGGCGTCTCTTCCCCGCAACTCGACATACCCGAGAGGGGCTTCTCGTACCACGAGGATGCGCCCCTCGATATGAGGATGGATCCGGGCAACAACACCCTAACCGCAGCAGAGGTCATCAACACCTACAACGAAGCCGACCTCGCCCGGATTCTCTCCGTCTATGGTGACGAGCGGTTTGCCCCGCGCATTGCGCGCGAGGTGTGCCGCCGCAGGGAGAAGGAACCCGTCGAGACGACCCTGCAGCTCGTCGACGCCATCAAGGCCGGCATCCCCGCGGCGGCACGCCGCAAGGGAGGGCACCCGGCGCGCAAGACCTTCCAGGCCCTGCGCATCGAGGTTAACCACGAGCTCGAGGTGCTCGAGCGGGGGCTGGAGGCGGCGGTTCGCTGGACAAACCCCGGTGGCCGCATCTGCGTCATCAGCTACCACTCGCTTGAGGACCGCATCGTGAAGCACCTCTTCCACGAGTTCTCCCAGGGTTGCACCTGCCCGCCAGACCTGCCGGTCTGCGTGTGCGGACACGTGCCGATCATTCGCGTGAAGACTCGCAAGCCACTCGTGGCGGGCGAGGAGGAGCTCGAGCGCAACCCACGCGCCCGCAGCGCCAAGACGCGCGTGGCGGTCAAGCTCGACGCCTAGCGCACCCATGGCAACCTCGGCCCCGCGCCGTCTTTGCATAGCACCACCGCCGCGACACCCTCGCAGCGCAAACACACCACCAGGCACCACCAACGCACCCACACGCACCACACCGCAGCCTAAACGCACCACCACCGCATCACACACACGCTACTTCGCACAACGGGGATGAAGCTCATGTACCAGGGTTCCGAGGCCTACCGTCTCGACGCTCCCGGAGAGGGGGCGCTTGCTCAAAACTCCGCGCCTTCCTTCGAGGTCTTCGAGGGCAGGGGCCTTGACGCCCAGGCTCGTCGCGGCGTCTCCTCGCAGCTTGTCACGCGCCTGAGGGTGCTCGCGGCAGTTGTGTGCGCCCTTGCGCTCCTCGGCATTGCCCGCGTGGGCATCTACTCCGCCGCCGTGAGCGTGCTGGCCGACAACACCTCGATTCGCTCCGACATCAAGGATGCCCGCTCCACGCAGGGCGACCTCCGCGTAGAGCGTTCGGTGCTCTCCAGCAGCACCCGCATCGGCCGCATCGCGACCCAGTCCTACGGCATGGTCGCCGCCGATGACCCCGAGCAGATGGTCGCCGGCTCCACCGAGGCCCCTGCGGCCGACGGTTCCGGGGCAGAGTCCAGCTCCGACTCCGACGCCACCCCTGGCGACGTGGCCGCGAGCTCCGATGCCTCTGCGGGCACCGACACCTCCGCCCGCGCCGCTGCCTCGCTGGGCAACGTCGCCCAGACCGACGGCGACGGCTCCACCGCCGGTTCCAATGCAGTGACGATGGATTCGATCGGCTAAGCGCGGCCATGCCGTTCTGGGTCGCGTAGACTCACTTCCTATGCCTAGACAAGACAGAAGACACAACCAGGGTCGCCGCCGTCGCTACGGCTCGCGCGACCAGGCCCGCTCGTCTTACGACGAGGCCAGGGACCGCGACGCCCGCCTGAGGCGCGGCGGCCACGGTGGCCTGCCCATCCCGGGGCTCCTCCTCGTGCTGTTCGCGGTCCTTGCCTGCCGCCTGGTGTGGCTCCAGGTCATCGACGGCCCCAACCTTGCCGCCAAGGCCGAGCAGGTCCACACGGGCACCGTCACGGTGTCGGCGCGAAGAGGCACCATCTACGACCGCAACGGCAACGTGCTCGCCTCGAGCGTCGAGTGCCGCACGCTGTACTGCAACCCCAAGGCCGTCGATGCGGACAAGCGCCAGGACGTCGCGAACCTTCTTGCCAGCCAGCTTGGTGGCGACGCCTCCACCTACATGGACGTCCTTTCGCAGGACACCACCTTCGCCTACCTCAAGAAGAAGGCCGACACCGATGCCGCCACGCAGGTGCTGAGCGACCTCTCCTCCATGAAGGTCGACGGCATCTACTCCGTGGCGGACACCAAGCGAGTCTACCCCTATGGCGCCACGGGCGGCCAGGTGCTCGGCTTCATCGGCGCGGATGGCCATGGCCTCTCCGGCCTCGAGCTCCAGTACGACGACGTCCTCTCTGGCACCGATGGCGAGGTGGTCATGGAGCGGGGCCTCGACGGCACGCCGGTGGCCGGCGGCGCCGCCCAGATCAGCGAGGCCAAGGACGGCGAGGACATCATCGTGTCGCTCGACGTGAGCATCCAGCAGGTTGCCGAGGAGCAGCTCACGCAGGCCGTGGGCGACTCCGAGGCCGAGAGCGGCAACGTGGTGGTGACCGACCCCGGCACCGGCGAGATCCTCGCCGCGGCCTCCACGCCCCTCTATGACCCCACGGACCCCTCGACCCTCACGAACGAGGCCCTCAAGCTCGCGAGCGTGTCCGACTCCTACGAGCCCGGCTCCACCTTCAAGATCTTGACCATGGCCATCGGCTACGACACGGGCACCATCAACGGCAGCTCCACGTTCACCGTTCCCGCCAAGGTCAAGGTGGGTGACGACTACGTGACCGACGACGACGGCCGCGACTACACGATGGACATGACGCCCTACGAGATCATGCGCCGCTCGTCCAACACGGGCGCCGCCATGGTGGGCCAGGCAATCGGCGCGGACAAGCTCGCCTCGGGCCTGGAGAGGTGTGGCATCGGTTCGGCCACGGGCATCGACTACCCCGGAGAGGTCTCCGGCCTCGTCACCAAGCGCGAGGACTACACCGGAGCCACCGTGGGGTCCACCGCCTTTGGCCAGGGCATCGCGTTCCCGAGCATCCAGCTCGTGCGCGCGGTGGGGGCCGTTGCCAACAAGGGCGTGCTCACCACGCCGCACTTCCTCGTCCAGCAGGGTGGAAAGACCGTTGACTGGGGCGAGGGCTCGCGCGCCGTCTCGGAGGAGGCCGCCGCCGCGGTCACGCGTGACATGGAGGGCGTCGTCACCTCGGGCACGGGCAGGAACGCCCAGGTGAAGGGTTACTCCGTTGCGGGCAAGACCGGTACGGGCGAGCAGGCCTCCAGCGAGGGCGGCTACGCGAAGGACCTCTTCCTGAGCTCCTTCATCGGATTCGCGAACGCAGACGACGCCAAGGCACTCGTGTACGTGGGCATCTACGGCACCTCGCAGCACGGCGCTACGGCGGCCGCGCCCTACTTCTCGGCTATCATGGGTGAGGCTCTCGCGGACCTCGGCGTCAAGGCCGAGTAGCCGCGGGGCACGGCCGGACGGCCCATCGACGGGAGAGCTATCAATGATTGAGTGCACTGTCTCAGACCTATGCGCGGCCACGGGAGCCACGCTCGTCTCCGGTGACGGCAACCGGCACCTGGCCGGCGTCGCCATCGACTCGCGCAAGGTGGGGGAGGGCGGCCTGTTCGTGGCCTTCTCCGGAGAGCGCGTCGACGGTAATGACTTTGCGCCCAAGGCGGTCTGCGCCGGTGCCGCGGCGGTGGCGCTGACGCGCGAGCCCACCCCGGAGCTGCTCGCCTGCGCCGAGGACGCCGGCTGCGCCGTCATCCGCGTGGCCGAGGGAGCTGCCCAGGCCCCGGTTGAGGACGACGCCGGCGAGTTCATGCTTCGCCTTGCCGCCTGGTGGCGCGCGCGCCACGACTGGTGCGTCGTGGGCGTCACGGGGTCGGTGGGCAAGACAACCACGAAGGACATGCTTGCGGCAGCCCTGGCAACGAAGTACCGCGTGCATGCGACGGCCGGCAACTACAACAACCTCATCGGCGTGCCCATCACGCTGCTCGAAGCCCCCGAGGATGCCCAGGTGCTCGTGGTGGAGATGGGCATGAACCACCCGCTCGAGATCTCGCGGCTGGCCGAGGTGGCCCGCCCGCGCGTGGGCGTCATCACCAACGTGGGCACGAGCCACATCGGCCTTCTGGGCTCGCGTGAGAACATCGCCCGGGCCAAGGGCGAAATAGCGGCGCCGCTCGCCTGCGCCCCCGAGAGCACGGTGGCGCCCGAGCCACGCCTGTTCCTGTGCGCGGACAATGACTACACCCCCTTCATCGTGGAGCACTTTGCCGCCCCGGCCAACGTCCCGGTGACGCTCGTGGGCCCGGGCGAGGGTTCCTGTGTCCGCGCCTGCCACGTGGCGTTGGACGACGAGGCACACCCGAGCTTCGACGTCACCCTCGAGGCCGACCTCGGGGCTGGCCGCGCCGGCAGCACCTTCCGCGAGACACTCCGCCTCACGGGCGCCCAAGTGGTGCCGGACTTCCTGCTCGCCTTCGCCGCCGCCCTGCACCTTGGCGTCGAGCCCGAGGCCTGCGCGGGCGCGCTCGAGGCGCTCGAGAGCACGCACATGCGCCAGGAGGTCGTGCGCGCCGCGTGCGGTTGCCGCGTGATCGATGACTCGTACAACGCGAGCCCCGACTCGACGGCCGCCGCGCTGGACGCGCTCTCGAGCATGCGCGTGGCCCAGGGTGGCCGTCGTGTCGCCATTCTCGGCGAGATTGGCGAGCTGGGCGCCGAGCAGGACCGCCTCCACGAGCTCGTGGGCGCCTACGCTGCCGCCAAGCCGATCGACCTGCTTGTGATAGTGGGTACGGACCGGGCAGACCACATGGAGCGCGCGGCGCGGCTCCTCGGCTTCTCCGAGGACAAGATCGTCCGCGTGGCAGACGTCGAGGCGCTCATCGAGGTCGTGGCGCCCGTGCTCGAGCCCAATGACCTCGTGCTCGTGAAGGCCTCCCGTGCCGCGTACCTCGACCGATTCGTAAAGGCGGTGAGGAGCTAGCATGCTCACCCAACTGCTCATTGGCACCCAGTACCCCACCTACCAGGTCTTCGTCACCCTGATCGTGGCGGGTCTCATCACAGCCCTGCTCATGCCGCCCTTCATCAGGCTCATGCGCAAGGACGGCATCGGCCAGCAGGTGCGAGCGGACGGCCCGCAGACGCACCTCGTGAAGCAGGGGACGCCCACGATGGGCGGCGTCATCATCCTGGCGGGTGTGCTGGTGACCTGCGTGCTCTTCGCCCAGTGGACGCCCGACATGATCCTGTGCGTGGTGGCGACCATCGCCACCGGCCTTTTGGGCCTGCTGGACGACATCGAGTCCGTGAGCCACGGGCGCTCGCTCGGCCTCACGCCCTCGCAGAAGATGGTCGGCCTCATCGTCATCTCCGTCACCTTCTGCCTTGTGGCCGTGAACTGCGTGGGCATCTCACCGGCCATCGAGTTCCCGGGCGGCTTCTCCATCGACCTGGGCGTGCTCACCACCACCATTTGGGGCGTCCGGGTGCCGTGGCTCTACGTCATCTTCGTGTTCCTGCTGCTTGCGGGCCTCTCCAACGCCGTGAACCTCACGGACGGCCTCGACGGCCTCGCCGGCGGCACCGTGATGGTGGTCATGCTCGTCATGGCGATGGTGGCCTTCAGCTACGACGAGATCAACCTCGCCGTCTTTGCCGCCGCCTGCTCGGGTGCCTGCGTGGGCTTCCTCTGGCACAACTGCTACCCTGCCTCCATCTTCATGGGGGACACGGGCTCGCTGGCCCTGGGCGCCGGGTTCGCCGCCCTGGCCGTGCTCACCAAGACCGAGGTCACCTCGCTCGTGATGGGTGGCCTGTTCATCGTGGAGGCCCTCTCGGTGATGATGCAGGTGGTGAGCTTCCACTTCACCGGCAAGCGAATCTTCCTCATGGCCCCCTTGCACCACCACTTCGAGAAGAAGGGTTGGAGCGAGACGAAGGTGGTCATTCGCTTCTGGATCGTGAGCGCCATGTTCGCCGCGGTGGGGTTTGCGCTCTACTTCCAGCTGCGCTAGGTTCGCTTGGAGCCCTCGGCGCCTGGGCGTGGCTGTCCAGTCGTGCGCCGGCGCCCCGCCGCCGCATCGCCGGTGACGCTGGAGCCGTCGGGTGACGACGCGTCGCCATATCGCGCATGGGGCGCGGCATCGATTTGTGGCCTACGGGGTCGCCTCGCGCGAGGCGGCCCCTTTTTCTTTGGAGCATGCCTGACGGGGCATCGCGCGGCGGCGCGGGGCGATAGGATGGGGCGTACGAAAACTGAGTCGAGGGGGCTTTCCCATGAGTGACACTTCAAGGGTGCGCACATACGGTGACGTGCTGGTCTTGGGCCTGGGCAAGACGGGCGACGCCGTCGCCGGCTACATGGCCGGCCTCGTCCAGGGCGGGCGCGTGAGCTCGGTCGTGCTGTACGGCGGCGCCAAGAGCCAGCCCGGTCCCGTCACCGAGGAGCTCGAGCGTGCCGGCGTCCGCGTGGTCTGTGGCACCGAGCAGGTGGAGGGCCACTACGACACGTGCATCGCGAGCCCCGGCATCTCCGAGTTCAGCGACTTCTGCAGGAGCGCCGACGCGGCGAGCGACGCCATCTTCGGCGAGCCCGAGCTCGCGTGGCGCGAGAGCCCCGAGCGCTGGGTGGGCATCACGGGCACCAACGGCAAGACCACCACGACCACCCTCGCGCGCGACCTTCTGCGCGCGGGCGGCCTGGCGGCCGAGGCCGTGGGAAACATCGGCCGCATGGCCATCGGCGAGGTGGCGCACCGCGCGCCGGGCGAGTGGCTCGTGGCTGAGCTCTCGAGCTTCCAGCTGGCCGGCTCGCGCGAGCTGCACCCCCACGTGGCCGTGCTGCTGAACGTCACGCCAGACCACCTCTATTGGCACAAGACCATGGAGAACTACGCCGCCGCCAAGGAGCGCATCTTCCGGAACCTTGACGCGGGCGACCTCGCGGTTATCTCCGATGGCGATGACTTCTGCCGTGCCATCGCAGGGCGCGCCCGCGCGCGCGGCCTGCGCGTCTGCCGCTTGCTTCAGGCGGGGGAGAGCCCCCGGGCGGACGAGGCCTGCTGTGCCTGGGAGGACACCGACGGCACGCTCGTGGTGCGCATCGACGGCGCCGACACCCGCCTCGTCAACAAGGAGGCGCTCTCCATCAAGGGCGAGCACAACGTCGAGAACGCGCTGGCCGCCTCCGCCGCCGCGCTCGCCTGCGGCGTCGACGCCGAGGACGTGCGCGCGGGCCTCAGGGCCTTCCGCCCGCTCGAGCACCGCATCGAGCCGTGTGGCGAGTCTGCGGGCGTCCATTATGTGAACGATTCCAAGGCCACCAACACCGATGCCGTGAGCAAGGCGCTCACGGCCTTCCCGGCCGGCTCGATCGTGATCCTGCTCGGCGGGCACGACAAGGGCACGGACCTCTCCGACATGGCGGCAGACGTCGCGCGCACCTGTCGCGTGGCCGTCTGCTTCGGCGAGGCCGGAGCGCGCATGGCCAAGGCCCTTCGCGCCCAGGGCGGCTCGCTCGAGGTTCTCGAGGCGGCGCACCTCGAGCAGGCGCTCGACGCCGGCATGGCGGCCGCCCGCCCCGGCGAGACGGTGCTGCTCTCGCCGGCCTGCTCCTCCTTTGACGAGTTCAGCGGCTTCGAAGAGCGCGGCGACGTCTTCAAGCGCCTCGTGGCCGCCCGCATCGCCAAGAAGGAGCGCGCGTGAGTTCCAGGTCCGTCTCTGGGGTCCCGGCAAGCATCATGCGGCCGAGGCTCCTCACCATCGCCATAGCTGCCGTGCTCACCTGCTTCGGTCTCGTGATGATCTTCTCCGCCTCGTCCGCGGAGGCCTTCTCCGAGATGGGTGACGCGGCGTACTACGTGAAGCGCCAGGCGCTGTTCATCGTGATGGGGCTCGCGGGGGCGGCGCTCGTCGCCGCCATCGACTACCACGCCGTGAGGGCCCGCGCGCTCTTTGGCCTCATGATGGCCACGCTTCTCATGCTGCTGGCGGTCAAGGTCGCCGGCTCGGGCGCCAACGGCGCCACGCGCTGGATCGAGATCGGCCCCGTCCGCCTGCAGCCGTCCGAGTTCGCAAAGCTCTCGCTCGTCGTGGCCGGGGCCTGGCTCATGGACGACTTCCGGGAGGACCGCTTCACGTCGGGGGCCTCGATGGTGGGCCACGTGCTGCTCTGCATCGGGGCACCGCTCGCGCTCATCTTCATCCAGCCCGACAAGGGCAGCACGGGCATCATCGTCGTGGTGCTGGCGGCCATGCTCGTGTCGGCGAGGATCGTTCCCTTTGCCGCCGTGCTCGCCCTTGGCGCCGTTGGTGTCATCCTCTTCCTTGGCGCCTCGCTCGGCGACGACTACTCCCGCCAGCGCATCCTCACGGCCCTTGACCCGTGGAGCGACCCGTACGGCGCGGGCTACCAGCTCACGCGCGGCTTCATGGCGTTTGGCTCGGGCGGGCTCTTTGGCTCGGGACTGGGCATGAGCCGCATGAAGTACTCCTACCTGCCCGAGGCCCATAACGACTTCATCTTTGCCATCGTTGGCGAGGAGCTTGGCCTCGTGGGCACCCTTGCGGTGCTCGCCCTGTTCTCCGCGCTCCTCTACTTTGGCTACCAGATTGCCAAGAACGCGAGCGACCTGCCCGGAAGGCTCATAGCGCTGGGCACCACCACCCTGCTCGCGGTGCAGTTCTTCCTGAACGCGATGGGCGTCACGGGCCTCGCCCCGCTCTCCGGCAAGCCCATGCCGTTCCTCTCCTACGGCGGCTCGTCTATCATGAGCTGCCTCATGATGGTGGGCCTGCTCGTGAACGTTTCGCGCCACTCCGCGCTGCCGGAGACGGTGCACGACGCGCGCCGCCGCGCGATGACGCTCGCACCCGAGGCCCCTGAGGACGTTACGGGCATGGGGGCGGCCAGGCCCAGGCGTGGCTACGGAGGCCTTCCCTTGGGCACCCCGGCGACGGGCGGCACGTCCGTTGCCCGTCCGTCGTCTGCGTCCCGCCCATCGTCCGTGCCCCTCCAGGGCGGCTTCCGGCGGGGCGGCTCCGTGCCGCTCTCCTCGCCCGAGGAGGCCCGTCGGGGCTTTCGCGTGGTGGAGGGCGGCGCCGGCGCGGGCAGGGACCGCATCGACCTGGGGCCGTCTGCCGCAGACAGGCTGAGGACCCAAGACCAGGGTCCCGAGGTGCACATGGGCGCCGCCGCGCGCAACGGCAGGTTCGAGAGGCAGTCGAGGGGCGGCTCGCGTCGCCCGACGAGGAGGAGATAGCATGGCCAAGTCACTCGAGGTGGCAATTGCCGCCGGCGGCACGGCCGGTCACATCAACCCGGCGCTGGCGCTGGCCGAGGAGCTGCGCGGCCGCGGGCACCACGTGACCTTCTACGGCCGGCCCAGCAAGCTCGAGGGCAGGCTCGTGCCGGCGGCCGGCTTCGAGCTCGTGCCGGTGGAGGTCACGGGCTTCGACCGCTCTCGTCCCTGGACGGCCCTCTCGTCGCTCGCGCGCGTGGCCGCCGCGGGCCGCGCCCTCGGCCGTCGCTTCAAGGCCCAGGGGGCGCCGGACGTGGCCATCGGCTTTGGCGCCTACGTGGAGGTGCCGCTCTTGCGGTGGTGCAAGTCCCATCGCGTGCCCTACCTGCTCCACGAGCAGAACTCCGTGCCGGGCCTCGCCAACAAGATGATGGCGCCGCACGCAGCGCGCGTCTGCATCTCCGTGCCCGCCGCCGAGAAGGTCTTCGCGCGCGAGGGCGACGCCTCGCACGTGGTGCTCACGGGCAACCCCGTGCGCCAGAGCGTCATCTGTGCGAGCGGCGAGGCCGGCCGCGAGGCCCTCGGCATCCCGGCCGACGCCACGATGCTGCTCGTCTTTGGCGGCTCGCTCGGCGCCAAGACCATCAACGAGGGCATGGCCGGCCTCAAGGACCGCCTGCTTGCCACAGATGGCCTCTACGTGGTGCACTCCACGGGCAAGGACGGCTTCGAGGCCACGGTGGATGCCCTCGCGCTCACGCCCGACGAGCAGAAGCGCTGGCGCGTCATGCCCTACATCGACAACATGGGAGACGTCCTGGCTGCTGCGGACCTCGTTCTCTCGCGCGCCGGAGCCTCCTCGATCGCCGAGATTGCGGCGCTGGGCGTGCCCGCCGTGCTCGTGCCGTACCCCTTTGCCACGGCAGACCACCAGACCACCAACGCCCGCTACCTCACCGATGCCGGCGCCGCCGTGCTCTTCAAGGATGAGGACGTCAAGGGCGAGCGCTTCGCCGACGAGCTCGTGGGTCTCGTTGAGAGCCCCGAGCGCCGGGCCGCTATGCGCGAGGCTGCCTCGGGCCTGGCGCAGGACAAGGCGGCGGCCAAGCTCGCCGACCAGCTCGAGGGCGTCGTCCGCGGCTAGCGGCCATCCTTGCGCAGGCGCCGCGGTGCATGCCCTTTTGATGCATGGGGGCGCGCACCGCGGCGCCTTGGGCTAAAGTAGTGAGATTGAATGTGCGCGGCGCACGGGACGCCGCCGGATCGACCTCGAGGAGCCATCACATGGCAACCACCGCCCAGAACCTGCCGTTCAGTCGCGTCCACATCGTCGGTATCGGAGGTGCCGGCATGAGCGCCATCGCGCTCGTGCTCCATGGCCGCGGCTGCACCGTCACGGGCAGCGACCTCAAGAGCTCCCGCTACGTTCGCGAGCTCGAGGCTGCCGGCATCAAGGTCTTCGTGGGCCACGACGCCGCCACCATCGACGAGGTCAAGCCCGACGTCATTGCCGTCTCCACGGCCATCCCCGAGACTAACCCCGAGGTAATCCGCGCCCGCGAGCTGGGCATCGAGGTCTGGCCGCGCGCCAAGATGCTGCCGGTGCTCTCGCTCGGCCACACCACGGTGGCCGTCTCGGGCACCCATGGCAAGACCACCACGTCCTCCATGGTGGCCACGATGCTCGACCACATGGACCTTGACCCGTCCTTCCTGATCGGCGGCATCGTCGAGGGCTACGGCACCAACGCCCACAGCGGCAAGGGCGCCTATTACGTGGCCGAGGCCGACGAATCCGACGGGTCGTTCCTCCACTTCGACCCCAACGTGGTGGTCATCACCAACATCGAGGCCGACCACCTGGACCACTACGGCTCGCTCGAGAACGTCGAGGGCGCCTTCGTGCAGTTCATGCAGACCGTGGGCGATGACGGCACGGTCGTCATCTGCGGCGAGAAGGCTCACAACCTCGAGCTTGCCCGTCAGAGCGGCAAGCGCTTCGTCTCCTATGGCTTTGCCGGCGACGGTGAGTTCGACTACGCCTGCACGCCCGAGCCCACGCACCACACCATCGAGAGCCACCTCACCGTGGCCCTTCCCGGCGGGCGCGAGGTCAAGGTGACCATCAAGTCCAACCCCGGCAGCCACAACATGCTCAACGCCACGGCCGCCATCGCCTGCGCGGACGTCCTCGGCCTCGACGTCGAGAAGGCCGCCCGTGCGCTCTCCGAGTTTCAGGGCGTGCGCCGCCGCTTCACCCACGTGGCCGACATCGACGGCATCACCGTGGTGGATGACTACGGCCACCACCCCACCGAGATCGCCGCGACCCTCTCGGCCGCCCACGACCTCAACTACGACCGCGTGGTCGTGGTCTTCCAGCCGCACCGCTACAGTCGCACCGCCGCTCTGGCGCCGCTCTTTGGCCCGGCCTTCGACAACGCCGACGTCCTGCTCGTGATGGACGTGTTCTCTGCCGGCGAGATGCCCATCCCCGGCATCTCCGGCAAGACCGTCGTGGGTGAGGTCGTCTCCGAGGGCAAGGTGGCAGACGTCCGCTACGTCCCGAGCCGCCGCGAGCTCACCAAGACCCTCGTCTCCGAGCTCCGTCCCGGTGACCTGCTCATCACCATGGGCGCGGGCGACGTGACCCTCGTTGGCCCCGCCTTCGTCGAGGCCCGCAAGGAGGCCGACGCCAAGGCCGGCGAGGAGGACACGCGCGCGTGAGCTTGGCCAACGCTTATCTGTCCCTCTCCGGGGCGGTCGACGCAGACATAACGCGGGGCGAGCGCCTCGCGCACCGCACGTCCTACCGTATCGGCGGTCCTGCCGCCATGCTCGCCGTGTGCCACACGCCGTCCGCCATCGCACGAGTGGTGGAGGTCCTCACGGCCCAGGATGTCGAGTGGGTCCTCATGGGCAAGGGCTCGAACGTGCTCGTGGCCGACGATGGCTTCGACGGCTGCGTTATCGTGCTTGGCCGCGAGTTCTCGCGCATCGAGGTCTGCGCGGCAGACGCCACCATCACGGCCGGCGCCGCCACGCCGCTCTCCAAGGTGGTCAACGCCGCCATGAAGGCATCGCTCACGGGGCTCGAGTTTGCCTGCGGCATCCCCGGCACGCTGGGCGGCGCCGTCTCCATGGACGCCGGCACCCGCCGCGAGTGGATAGGCCCGCGCATCTCCACGCTCGTCACCTTCGTGCCCGGCGAGGGGCTCAGGCGCCATGCCGGGGGCGACATCGAGTGGGGCTACCGCTGGAGCGGGCTCGGCCTGGGCGAGATCGTCCTCGAGGCCACGCTTTTCCTCGAGAGGGGCGAGCGCGCAAGCATTGCCGCCGACATGGAGCACCGCCTTGCCCGCAGGCGCGCCACGCAGCCGATGGGAAAGCCCTGCTGCGGCTCGGTGTTTCGCAACCCCGCCGGCTCCAGGGGCGCCGCCCAGATGCTCGAGGCCTGCGGCATGAAGGGCTATGCCGTGGGCGGGGCCCAGGTTTCCGAGACCCACGCCAACTTCGTCGTCAACAACGGAGCCGCCACGGCCGCCGACGTGCTCGCCGTGATGCGCGCCATGCATGACAAGGTGAGGGAGGTCGAAGGTGTCGACCTCCAACCGGAAGTCAAGTTCCTCGGGTTCGCGTCCTAGGGCGACGAAGCGCCAGGGGCTCGGCGCCACACCGCGCGGCTCCCGACCGGCCTCGCAGGGCCTGGGCTCCCGCGGCGGGCTTCGCGGCTCGGCGGCCCGCCCCAGCGCTCGCCCACGCGGCAGCCTTCGCCCCGAGGCGCACTCCCTGCGCTCGTCGGGCAGCCTGCGTGCCCCGGCGGCCCCCTCGCGCCTCGAGGCCTCGAGGCGCGCCACGACGGGGCGCACGGCCTCGGGCCGCCCGCTCATGGGCGCGCCCAGGGGCGGGGGCTCCGGTTCTCGGTCGGGGCAGGGGAGTGCGCGTCTGGAGGCTCGTCGCGCGGAGATGCGCACGGCCCGGCTCGAGGCGGGCTCTTCGGCAAGCCGCATCACCTTGGCCTTTCGTGCCGCCGTTGCCGTGGGCGTCGTGGCCCTCGTCGCGGTGGTGGCGCTCCTGGTCATGAGCCACCTGCCCGTCTTCACCATCACCGGCATCGACGCACAGGCCTCCGAGCACGTCTCCTCTGACTCCATCGCCAAGCTTGCCGCGGTGGAGGAGGGAACCACCCTGCTCTCGGTGGACGTGCCCCAGATCCAGGCCAACGTGAAGAGGAACCCCTGGGTCAAGAAGGTCAACGTCACGCGCGAGTTCCCGGACACGCTTGGCATCTCGGTGGAGGAGCGCGGCATCTGGGCGGTGGTGCTCATCGGCTCGGGCGCGAGCGTGTGGGCGCTGGGAGACGACGGCACCTGGATCGAGCCCGTGCAGGTCACCCCGGACGAGTCCGGCGACCTCTCTGCCGCGGCGCTCGCGAAGGCCCGGGAGCTAGGATGCCTGCTTATCTCTCAGGTGCCCTCCACGGTCGACCCCTCGCAGGGCTCTGCCGCCACAGACGATGTCATCCAGGCGGTGCTCACCTACCAGCGCACCTTCTCGGAGGACCTCGCCTCGCAGGTGCAGACCTACTACGCGAGCAGCACGGGCAGCATCTCGATGGTGCTCAAGAGCGGCCTCGAGGTATCGCTGGGAACTCCCTCCGACGTCTCCTCCAAGCAGGCGGCGCTCACCCAGATCATGAGCACCTATCCGGACCAGCTCACCTACGTGAACGTGCGCGTGCCCACGAAGCCCACCTATCGCAAGGTGTCGGGTAGCTCCTACGGTGCCGGCACCGATTCCACAGGCGGCTCTGGCGCCTCCGGCCACGGTGGCTCGACCAGCTGATTTGAAGATTCAGGGAGGAATCAATCTCTTTTAGTTGACTCGCCCCGCAAGAACGTGCCATTATGTGCCGCTTTACGCTTGCCGTAGAGCTAAACCTGAGCTTGAGAGTTTGAGAGCATGCAGAACCAAAGCACCACTGCGAGCAAAGCCCGCACCACCAGCAGGACCAGCACCACCCAACGCAAGAGTCGCGCCACCCGCGACGCCCGCACGCAAGGAGGACCCATGAGCGCAAGCGACACCCTCAGCAACTACCTGGCCGTCATCAAGGTCGTCGGCGTGGGCGGCGGTGGCACGAACGCCGTGAACCGCATGATCGAGGAGGGCATCCGCGGCGTCGAGTTCGTCGCCGTGAACACGGATGCCCAGGCACTGGCCCTCTCCGACGCGGACATCAAGGTCCACATCGGCACCGACATCACCAAGGGCCTGGGTGCAGGCGCGGTGCCAGAGGTTGGTGCCGAGTGCGCGGAGGAGAGCCGCGATGAGATCAAGGCCGCGCTCGCCGGTGCCGACATGGTCTTCATCACCGCGGGCGAGGGTGGCGGCACGGGCACGGGCGCCGCGCCCGTCGTGGCCGACATCGCCAAGAACGACGTGGGCGCGCTCACCATCGCCGTCGTCACCAAGCCGTTCACCTTCGAGGGCCGCAAGCGCTCCACCAACGCCCTCTCCGGCGTCGAGAATCTCGCCGAGAACGTCGACACGCTCATCGTCATCCCCAACGACCGCCTGCTCGACCTTGCCGAGAAGAAGACCACGATGCTCGAGGCCTTCCGCATGGCCGACGACGTGCTGTGCCAGGGCACCCAGGGCATCACGGACCTCATCACCGTCCCTGGCCTCATCAACCTCGACTTCGCCGACGTCTGCACGATCATGCGCGGCTCCGGCACGGCCATGATGGGCATCGGCCTCGCCTCCGGTGACTCCCGCGCCACCGACGCCGCCCAGGAGGCCATCTCCAGCCGACTGCTCGAGAGCTCCATCGACGGCGCCACGCGCGTGCTGCTCTCCATCGCCGGCAACAAGGACCTCGGCATCACCGAGATCTCGGACGCCGCCGACCTCGTTGCCTCCAACGTCGACCCCGAGGCCAACATCATCTTCGGCACCACAGTTGACGAGAGCCTTGGCGACCAGGTGCGCATCACCGTCATTGCCACCGGCTTCCAGGACGCCAACGCCCAGCCGACCCTGCCGACAGACGCCTTCCGCGCTCCCGTCGCCCCGGCCACGCCGGCTCCCTCCGCCGCGTCGAAGCCCGCCGCCTCTGCCACCGGCAGCAAGGACTTCGACATCCCCGACTTCCTGAAGCGCGCCCGCCTCTAATGGCGCCTTCTCTCACCAGGCACGTGCGTGACGGCGTGGCCCTGCTCGGCGACGATGCTCGCCCGGGTGGGGTCACGCTCGTTTTCACCGAGCGCACGGGCGGTGTCTCCCAGCCGCCGTACGCGAGCCTGAACCTGGGGAGCCACTGCGGGGACGACCCCGCGGCGGTGGCCGAGAACCGAGCCCGCGCGCTTGCCGCGGCCGGTGCGGCCGACATCGCGCACAACCTTGTGGAGCCCAAGCAGGTGCACGGCGACCACATCGTCATCATCCACGGCAACGGCATGACGCCGGGGACTGGCTCCTCGATGCCGGGCAGCGCGGTGCCGGGGACAGGCACCTTGTCACGCAGGGGGCGTGTGGCAGAGGGGCCAGCCCCTGGCGTTACGCTCCCCGCACCGGCCACCCCCGCCGAGCTCGAGCGCGCCCGTGCCGAGGCCCAGGCCGGGGCGGACGCCATCGTGTGCACGGCCGCCGGCGTGCCGGTGCTCCTGTGCTTCGCGGACTGCGTGCCCGTCGTCATCGCGGCGCCCGGCGCCTTTGCCGTCATCCACTCGGGCTGGCGAGGCACCTTCGCGCGCATCAGCGCCAAGGCGCTCCGCGTGCTCTGCGAGGAGGCGGGTTGCGGTCCCCGGGACGTGTCGGTCTACATCGGCCCGCACATCGAGGGGGAGGACTACGAGGTCTCCGAGGAGCTTCTCGACCGGTTTGTTGCCGAGTTTGGTACGATAGTCCATGTTAAGGGAATGTTAAGGTATCTTTCCCTCACGAACGCCATCGTCTCATCGCTCGTAGACGCCGGGGTGAAGCCTTGCCAGATCGCAGATGCGCGGGTATCTACCGCAACGCACGTAGACCGTTTCTTCTCCTATCGGGCCGAAGCCGGCAAGACCGGCCGTCACGCCGCCATCGCCTACCTCTAGGGGCCGCTTTAGCAGCGGCCCTCTTTGTGGTCATGGCGCTTGCGTCCTGCGGCTCCGGCGCGAGCTCGGAGACGCTCACCGTGGCGGGCTCCACCACGGTGCTACCCATCGCCGAGATGGCGGCGGAGGGCTTCGAGGGGCAGACGGGCACGCACGTGCTCGTGAGCGGCCTGGGCTCCAGCGCCGGCATCGAGGCCGTCTCGAACGGCACGGCCGACATCGCCACCTCCAGCCGTGACCTCACGGCAGAGGAGGCCTCCCATGAGCTCGTTGCCACCGTCATCGCGCACGACGGCATCGCCGTGATCGTGAATCCGGCCAACGGCGTGTCTGGCCTCACCACCGAGCAGCTCCGCGGCATCTACGCCGGCCGGATCACCAACTGGAGTGAGGTGGGTGGCCCCGACCTCGCCATCCAGGTGGTGAACCGCGACGAGGCCTCCGGCACGCGGGAGGCCTTCCGCTCCATCGTCATGGACGGCTCGGAGTTCGACCGCTCGGCGGCGGTCCTTCCCGGCACCGGCCAGGTGCGCGACGTCGTGAGCCGCACGCCGGGCGCCATCGGCTACATCTCCATCGGCTTCGTGGAGAGCGCCTACGCCACCACAACGGTGCGCGCCCTTCCCATCGACGGGGTGGAGGCCACCGAGGAGAGCGTCGAGGACGGCTCCTATCCCATCTCGCGTGAGCTCTACTTCTTCACGAACGGCGACCCGCAGGGCACTTCCTACGACTACATCTCCTACGTGCTCTCCGATGGCATGGACCAGGTCATCCGCGACGCAGGCTACATCCCGGCCTATAACTCGATTCCCGGCCGCGGCGAGGGGAGCGACCAGTGAGCGACACGGCAAGCAACCTCAAGCAGGTATCGGCGGCCACGCGCGTGAAGGAGGCGGCCCTCAGGAACCTCTTCCTCGCCTGCGCCTGCGTGGCGGTGCTGGCCGTCGTCCTCATCTTCGTCTTCACCTTCTGGAAGGCGATTCCCGTCATCACCCAGATTGGCCTTCCCGCCTTCTTCAGCCTCGACTGGGCGCCCACCGAGGGGCGCTACGGCATCCTCGCGTTGCTCGCGGGCTCGGGCATCGTGACGGTGGGCGCGCTGGCAATTGGCGTGCCGCTCGCGGTGGGCTGCGCCGTCTTCCTCACCGAGATTGCGGGCAAGCGCCTTGCCGGCATAGTGAGCACCGCGGTTGACCTGCTTGCCGGCGTGCCCTCGGTGGTCTACGGCTTCTTTGGCATTGTGGTGCTGCGCCCGCTCATCGCCGGCGCCACGGGCGGCCTGGGCTTTGGCGCCCTCACGGTGTGGCTCGTGCTTGCCATCATGATCGTGCCCACCATCACCACCCTCACCATGGACGCGCTGCGCTCCATTCCCATGGGCATTCGCGAGGCAAGCTTTGCCATGGGCGCCACGCGCTGGCAGACCATCTACAAGGTGGTGCTCCCGGCGGCAAAGATGGGCATCGTCAACGCCGTGGTGCTCGGCATGGGCCGTGCCATCGGCGAGACCATGGCCGTCCTCATGGTGGTGGGCAACGCGCCCGTCATCCCCGCGTCCGTCGCAAGCCCGCTCTCCACGCTCACGAGCCAGATTGCGCTCGACATGGGCTACTCGAGCGGCCTGCACAGGAGCGCCCTCTTTGGCATGGGCGTCGTCTTGTTCCTCATCTCGGCCGGGCTCGTGGGCATCGTGCGTGCCCTCTCGGCCGCCCGCGAGGGGGGTCGCGGCCGATCCAGGCATCGTCGCGCCAAGGCCGCCGACCGTGCGGTGAACGCGGTGGGCGTCTCGTTCAACCACGCCGAGGGAACGGCCGACCATGCGCCCGTGCAGAAGCTCGCGGCAGACTCCGTGACGCCCGTGACTGGCGTCGAGACCATTTCGCGCGAGGGCTCCCGCGCCCGCATCAAGCGCCTGCTGTCCTCCGGAAGCGCGAGCGGCGCAAACAAGGGCCGTACCAACGACGTCATGCTCGGCGTGTTCCGCGCCGCCGGCGTGCTCACCACGCTCGTGCTCGTGCTCATCATCGCCTTCGTGGCCGTGAACGGCCTGCCGGTCATGTCGCTCGACTTCATCTTTGGCTGGCCCCACGGCGTCAACGCCGAGGGCGGCATCTTCCCCACGATCGTCTCCACCATCTACGTCACGGCGCTCGCGATGCTCATCTGCACGCCGGTGGCGGTGCTGGCGGCCGTCTACCTCGCCGAGTACGCCAAGCAGGGCAGGCTCGTGACCTTCATCCGCTATGCGGCCGACACCCTCTCCAGCGTGCCTTCCATCGTCATGGGCCTCTTTGGCTACGCGATGTTCGTCGAGGCGATGGGCTTCGGCCTCTCGATGCTCTCCGCCGCTCTGGCGCTTGCGCTCATGATGCTGCCCATCGTCATGCGCACCACCGAGGAGGCCATCCGCGCCGTGCCTCGCTACATTCGCTGGGGCGCCTACGGTCTGGGCGCCACCAAGTGGCAGGTGGTCTCCAAGATCGTGCTGCCCAGCGCCTTCCCGCGCATCGCCACGGGCATCGTGCTCGCCATCGGCCGCGCCATCGGCGAGACGGCCGTGGTGCTCTACACCATGGGCCAGGCCATCAACCTGCCCGTGACGCCGCTTGACTCGGGCCGTCCCATGACGATCCACCTCTACCAGCTTGCCAACGAGGGCATCAACATGCAGGCCGCCTACGGCACGGCCCTGCTGCTCATGATCATGATTCTCGCGTTCAACCTCTTTGCGCGCCACATCTCGCGCAAGAGCGCTCAGAAGTCGAAGGGAAACTAGGCCATGACCGTCTATCGCCACGCGCCCGAGAACCACGGAGAGGGCATCCACGTCGAGGGCTTCGACTTCTGGTACGGGAGCTTCCACGCCCTCACCGGGGTCACCATGGACGTGGCCCCCAACGCCATCACGGCCTTCATCGGCCCGTCCGGCTGCGGCAAGTCCACGTTCCTGCGCTGCATGAACCGCATGAACGACCTCATCGAGGGCACACGCTGCGAGGGCACCATGCAGCTCGACGGCTCCGACATCTACGCCGCCGGCGTCGACCCCGTGGACCTGCGCCGCCGCGTGGGCATGATCTTCCAGCAGCCCAACCCGTTTCCCAAGAGCATCTACGAGAACGTGGCCTTTGGTCCGCGCCTGCTGGGTGTCACCTCCAAGAGCGACCTCGATGGCATCGTCGAGGAGTCGCTCAAGCGCTCCAACCTCTGGAAGGAGGTTGCCGACCAGCTGGACAAGAACGGCCTTGCGCTCTCCGGCGGCCAGCAGCAGCGCCTCTGCATCGCGCGCACCCTCGCCGTGCAGCCCGATGTCCTGCTCATGGACGAGCCCTGCTCGGCCATCGACCCCACGAGCGTCCAGCGCGTCGAGGACCTCATGGCCGAGCTCAAGGACGAGATGACCATCATCATCGTCACCCACAGCATGCAGCAGGCGGCCCGCGTGTCAGACTACATGGCCTTCTTCCTGCAGGAGCATGCCGGCGAGCCGGCGGGTCTCGTGGAGTACGGCAACACGCGCGAGATCTTCAGCTCGCCCAAGGACAGCCGCACCGAGGACTACATCACCGGCCGCTTCGGCTAGCGGGAGGGGGCGCACGCCTCGGCCCGCCACGTCAGGCATCCCACATTCCCACGCATTCCACCCAGGGAGGCACCATGCGCGACACCTTCAATCGCGAGCTCACCGAGATGCGCCAGGAGCTCGTCTCCATCTACGCCAACATCGACCTGGCGCTTCATGACGCCGTGGACGCCCTCGCCGCAGGCAACCGCGAGAAGGCCCAGGAGGTGCGCGAGCTCACCCGCGAGCTCGACCGCCGCTGCGCCGCGCTCGAGGACAAGGCGTTCTCCATGATCGTGACCCAGCAGCCGGTGGCAAGCGACCTGCGCCTCATCCAGTTCGCCATCTACGCCAACTTCAACCTGGAGCGCATGTCCAACCACGTGCGCAACATCGCCAAGACCGCGCTTCGCTGCGCGGGCCGCCAGGTTCCCGGGCAGCTGCTGGACCTGCTGGCGAGCGAGGGGCACCTCGTCTACCGCGTGCTCTCCAGCTGCGTGATGGCCATCGTGGAGGAGGACCTGCGCCTTGCCACCTCGCTGCCCACGCTCGACGAGCCGGTCGACGATCTCTACAAGCAGTTCTTTCGCACGCTCGCCACATTTGGCCCGGAGGACGACATGGACGCCGCAAGTCGTGTCATCATGGCCTCCCGCATGCTCGAGCGCATCTCGGACAACGCGGTGGAGGTGGGCGAGCGCCTCGTGGTGCTGCTCACCGGTGAGCACGTGAGCCTGGACGACCTTGCGGAGCTGGGCGATGAGGAGCTCGCGCGCCTCTACGTCACGCGTGGCGTGGGCCTCAGGCACGGCAAGCGCGTCGACGAGAAGCTTGCGCGCCAGATTCCCGAGGTTACCATCGAGGGTGACAAGTAGGCGCGCGTTCGGAAAGGATGCTGAGCATGGACACGAGCGAGGGGGAGTCTGGCACCGCTGCGGCCATGGGGGCCGGGCTTGAGCCGGATGCCGGGTACGAGGACCTCGTCCGCGAGCGCAGGGAGGCGATTCTCTCGAGGCTCGAGGAGGCATGCGCGCGCTCCGGTCGCACGACGTCTGAGGTGCTTGTGGAGGCCGTCTCCAAGACGGTGGGGCCCGAGGCCGTGGTTGCCGCCATGCGCGCCGGCTATGAGGCCTTTGGCGAGAACCGTCCCCAGGAGCTCGTGCGCAAGCTCGACGCCCTTTCCGCGGCTGGCATCGAGGCTCCGCGCTTCGACATGATCGGCAACCTCCAGACCAACAAGATCAACCAGGTGCTTGGACGGGCGCACCTCATCCATTCGATTTCCTCGTCGCACCTCGCCGAGGCCGTCTCGAAGCGCGCCGAGCGCGGGGGCCTGCGCGTGCCGGTGCTCTTGGAGTGCAACGTCTCGGGCGAGGCGTCCAAGAGCGGCTTTTCGCCGGACGAGGCGCGCGCGGCCGCCGAGGGGCTGGCGGCGCTTCCCGGCATTACGCTCGAGGGCATCATGACCATGGCGCCCGCCCACGACGCGGACGCCGCACGCCGTACGTTCAGCGGCCTGCGCGAGCTCGCGAATGACCTTCGGCGGCGCACGGGGCTCGGCCTGCCCACGCTTTCCTGCGGAATGAGTGATGATTTCACAATTGCGGTGGAGGAGGGCGCTACCCTCGTTAGGCTTGGAAGGATAGCGTTCTCTTCCGATTACGCCCTCTAGGGCGCCGGACCGCCCGGGACACGAACGCGGCGTACGGGCGCTCGAGCAGACATGGGGAACCACATGGGATTTTTCGACAGCATCAAGGACGCCGTCCAGGACCGCATCCACCCGCAGGGTGGCCGGGACGACTACTACGACGACGGCTACTACGACGACGGCTACGACGAGTACGGCTCGGATGGCTACGACGACGGCTATGGCAGCTCCCAGCCGGCGCCCGCCCACACCGAGCAGCGCTCCGGCCTGCTGGGCAATCCGTCGCGTCCCGAGGCGGACAGCGTCTCGGTCTACACGCGCTCTGGCAGACATCTGTCGAGCGAGGATCTCTCGCCCAATGCGGACCGCTATCGAGACGACTCCGGTTATCGCGACGACGGCGCTTACCGCACGGCAGACGACTCCTGGCGCGCCAGTGCAGACCGCGTGGTGGACACCGAGCCCGTCACCCACGCCGATCCCAGCGCATCCTACGTGCCGGCGATGTCCCAGCCCGGCGTCTTTGGCTCCACGGGCAACACGCCCGGCGACGTGGGGCTCACGGCCGTGCCGCGCGTGACCTCCGGCAAGCTTCCGCCCTATGTCCTGAGGCCCACGAGCTACGACGATGTGCAGATGGTCATCCGCCGCGTCCGCACCAACCAGCCGGTGGTGCTCTGCTTCAAGAACCTCAAGATCGAGACGGCCAAGCGCGTGCTGGACTTCTGCTTTGGCCTCGCCTGTGGCGTGGACGGCTCGGTCGAGGAGCTTGGCGACCGCGCGTTCGTCGTGCTGCCGCGGGGCATCACCCTCACAGATTCCGACATGGCGAAGCTTCGCCAGGAGGGCGTGTTTCGATAGGGCGTCCCATCTCTCAAGATCGTTTGCTCGCGGCGGCCTCGCACGGCCGCCGCGCTCGTTAGAAAGGATGTTTGAATGGCAACTGAAACCGCGCCCCAGGCGCTCGACGTGAGGGTTGGCGTCATCGGCGGCGGCTCCATGGGCGGAGCGATTGCCCGCGGGCTCGTGGCCTCCGACACGCTCGAGGGTGCCAACGTCATCGTTTGTGACCACGGTGCCGCCAAGCTCGCGGCCCTCGCCGAGGCTGGTGTTACAACCCGCCCCGATGCGGACGCGCTTCTTGCCGAGGACCCCTCAGTGGTGGTGCTCGCCGTGAAGCCGCAGGTGCTTGGCGCCCTGCTCGACGAGGTCTCCGCACGCCTTGCCGGCAAGCTCGTCGTCTCCATCGCGGCTGGCGTCACCCTCGAGACGCTCGAGAGCCGCCTGCCGGGTGCTCGCGTGGTTCGCGTGATGCCCAACCTGCCGGTATCTGTGCGCTCCGGCGCCTCTGCCGTCGCCGGCGGCACCGCCGCCACCACTGACGACGTCGAGCTCGTGCGTACCCTCTTCGCCGCGCTCGGCTCGGCCGAGGTCATGCGCGAGGACCAGCTGGACGCCGAGGGTGCCGTGGTGGGTTGCGGCCCGGCCTACTTCGCCCTCATGGTGGACGCCCTCACGCGCGCCGGCATCCGCGCCGGCCTTCCCGCCAAGGCCTCTCGCGAGATGGTGAACGCCACCATGCTCGGCGTGGCCGAGATGCTCAAGGAGTCCGGCGAGCACCCGCGCACCTATATGGAGCGCGTCACCTCGCCCGGCGGCACCACGGCCGCGGCCCTCTACGAGCTCGAGCCGCTCATGGTCGAAGGGGCCTATGCCGCCGTCGATGCCGCGCTCGAGCGCACGGCAGAGCTGGCGAGGGGTTAGCGGATGGTGCTCTATCAGGTGGCCCAGGTCCTCAATGGGCTCATCGACTTCTACGAGTGGTTGGTTATCGCCTGGTGTCTGCTCTCGTGGTTCCCGCTGAGGGAGGGGAGCTTCATTGCCGACGTCGCCGTTGTCGTCAACAACATCGTGGCGCCGTACATGGGGCTGCTCCGACGCTTCATCCCGCCGGTTATGGGCATCGACTTCTCGCCCATCCTCGGCGTCCTGGTCCTTCAGGTCATCCAAAGTGCCCTGCCCAGGTTGCTCCTTTCTCTGGCCTGATGATTTGGCGTGCCTCCCGGCGAGCCGGCTTGCCAACCGAGCCGGCTTGCCAACCGAGCCGGCTTGCCGTCCAATTTGACTCATTTGGCTGACAAGGTGAGCTTTGCATTGCCCGGCACCTCACCACGTAGGCCCCAGTGGGCGCTTTGACTTGTCGTTGCGTTCCTCTTTGTGCCGGTTTGTACCGGCCCGGGACGCTGCGTAAGTGGCATTCAAGGCATCAGGGCCCGCTTCCCGTGAAAGACTCATCCTCTTTTCGCGAGGGTGGGTATACTACCGACTTAGCGTATTGCGTGACCCGGGGGTGCCCGGCCACAGGAATCGAAAGGGAATCAGAATGGCAATCACACCCGCAGAGATCGACCAGCTCACCTTCTCTCCCTCCAAGCACGGCTATGACACCGACGAGGTCGACGCCTTCCTCGAGCGCCTTTCCGGCGAGGTTGACGCGATGCTCCAGAAGATCGCAGACCTCAAGGGTCGCCTGACCTCCTCCGAGCAGCAGCTCGCTGCTTCCCAGGCCCAGGTGTCCCAGCTCCAGCAGCAGCTCCAGCAGGTCTCCAGCTCCGCCCAGCAGACGCTGCCCGCGCCCGCCCCGATCGCCGAGGCGCCCGTCGTGGCCACGCCCTCCGAGAGCCAGATCTCGAAGGTCCTCATCGTTGCCCAGCAGAGCGCCGACAAGATGGTTGCCGACGCCCGCGACACCGCGGAGAAGATCCGCAACGAGGCCGATCAGAAGGCCCGCGAGGTCATCCGTCAGGCTCTCGCCGAGAAGCAGAACGAGCTCGACGAGATGGATCGCCTGAAGCAGTCTCGCGAGGAGTTCCGCGACCAGTACAAGGCGCTGCTCCAGCACTTCATGGACGACGCCGACAACGCTTTCTCCCAGCAGATGCTCACCAGTACGCCCACGGGCTCCGCTGCCGTCTCCGCCTCGCGCGCGATGCCGGCCATGCCGTCTGCCCACGTGGCTGCCCCGGCCCCTGTGACGCCGGCCCCGGCTCCCGTCGCCCCCCACGCCGACGCCGATGCAACGGTGCTGGCCCCGCAGCAGCAGGCTCCGATCTCCGGCGTTGACGTCGACGACCTGGACTAACGAGCACGGCTTCGTCGTTGGCCGAGTACCGTTGCGCTGCCCGCCATTCTGGAGATGGTTGTCGGCGTAGTCGCGAGAGGGTCGGATTGCAATTGGTGACTAGGTTTTCGGCACGGGTGCGAGAGGGCCGGACGCAGTTGGCGACTAGGTTTTCGGCAACTCGTTATTCTTGATGTGTTTCATGATGTGAAGGCGTCGTTGAGCTTGGCTCGGCGACGCCTTTTTCTGTCTTCAGAGCCCTGCTGCGGCTCCCTGCCCTGCGTTCCTTGGTATCCCGCGTCTTTCTGTCCACGTATCCGAGCGATTCTCGGCGACGCCTTTTTCTTCAGAGCCCTGGTGTGGTTCTCTCTGCCCTGCGTTGTCTTGTTATCCCGCGCCTTTCTGTCCGTGAATCCGGCGCCTTTCTGCCCGCGAATCCGGGCGATTGCGGGATGGGGCCGGCGTGGGGCGGTGCGGCGCCCCATTTCGTCCACGAATCCGGTCGGTTGCAGGATGGGGCCGGCGTGGGGCAGCACGGCACCCCATTCTGTCCACGTATCCGGCGCCTTTCTGTCCACGAATCTGTGCGATTGCGGGATAGATGTGGCGTGGGGCAGCACGGCACCCCATTCTGTCCACGAATCCGGTCGGTTGCGTAGCTGCGGCGGATACGTGCCGAACGGCGTGTGACCGATTGTGTGAGTGCCGTGGGTGCGCCTTATAAAACCGCTGGTAGAAGGTTCGATGCAAATCACCGTAACTCAATGGGCGGTGCCTAAGACCTTTCGAAGGTGCGTCGTGTGGGCCGAAGGCACGCAATCGACGCGTTCTCTGGACAAAACCGCCCCACCGTTTGCCGCTGCCGTGCAATGGACCGAGTTTGTGGACAGGCCAAGCCGTTCCAATGAGCCGTGCTTGAGGCGAGTGGATCGCTCCACAGGTTCTCTTCTGTGAACAGGGAGAGACTGCGCCGAGCTTCGCACCCGAGATCATGTAGAGACTGCGCCGAGCTTCGCACCTGAGAACAGGGAGAGACTGTGCCGGGCTTCGCTCCCGAGATCATGCAGAGGCTGTTCCGGGCTTCGCACCTGAGGGCGACGGGAAGTAATGCTGGTATCGCAATCGAGCTGGAGAATGCGGCGTCGCGTCAATTGGGGGATACTTGATGCCGACCTTAACCTTGTTCGCCGCTCACGCTGCGATGATGTACTAAGCGGGGAGCGTCACCCTTCGAGTATTGGACGCAGCTCATTGGCAACGGCCTCGAGGGTTTCATCGCAGTCAACCTGGGAGATGCGATAGCCCACAAAGTAGGGGGAGGTTACCCATCTGGGCACGATCTTGCAGATGATGCGTCCGCGCGGCTCTTCCGTGTGGGCCCTCGCGCGCTCGTTCCCCGAATCCTCGAATCTGGCGCCCTTCTGCGGCAGCGAACACACGGAGCCACCCTCGGCCCGACCATCCTCCAGATAGAAGAACAAGTTGTACGAGGTGCACCCGTGGCCGTGGTAGTTGGTCAGCAGGTAGCGGATGATCTTCTGCGTGGAGTCTGCCAGCCAGTCGGCATCCTCATTTTGGGCGAGGGTCGCGTCCACGAAGGGCCATGACCCGGCGCCATCGTCTGCAGGGTGGGCCGTGCAACTCGAATAGGCATCTTCGACTGAAGGCCGAGTGGCGTGAGTCGAGCGGGTCTCTCCGACCATCGGCCGAGCGGCGTGAGTCGAGCAGGTCTCAACGTCTATCGGTCGAGCGGTCCGAGCTGATCCGACCTGCGTCATTCCTGCTTTCTCGGCATGTTCCGGCACCGTGCCCTCGACGGCCGCGGTCTCGGGAATGCTACCAGTTGCCCCACCGCAATCAGTGACCCCGTCCTCGCGGGTGTTCCCGCGCTGCGCCGTCTCATCGCCCCCGGCCACTGGAACGGACACGTTGACCTCCACGAATCCCATTATCGGGTGCGTCGAGAGCGTCACGGAGCGACCGCCCTCGCGCACCACGCTCACGCCGTCGAAGGCGTTGCGCGGGACCCGCTCGTAGCCGTCCTTGTGGTTAAGCCCAACGATCTGGAAATGCGGGTGGAGCAGCGTTCCGCCCGAGTTGGGACCATAGTTCTTGTACATGAGCGCGCTTCGGTACGTGCCAGAGCGCAGCATGTCCGCCCAGCACGAGAGGGCAAAGCGAAATACGTGGCGGTTCTCCTCGGTCGAGTAGTTCGAGGGGTCGCCCGTGTGGTTGGCGGATTCCACGAGCACCGTCTGCATTGTGTCCTCGAGTGTGCGGTACTTGTTCACGAGCCAGATGCAGTCACCGCTGGTGCGCAGGATGTTCGTGAGGCTCTCTCGGTCGCAGAAGGGGCAATAGCCCTCTTTGTGGCGGATGTTCTCGGGCTTGTGCCGCGCGACCTTGTTGATGAAGACGAGCGGGGCGTTCTCGACGTCCCCGCGGCCCGCTTCGCCTGTGGCCGCGGTGCTCGTCAGGTCCCCGCGGCCCGCTTCGCCTGTGGCCGCGGTGCTCACTTCCACGCATCCACGCGCATCCGTGCCCTCCCGGTGGACCTTGCGGCTCGTGTCCCCGCCCGTGCCAACCTCCAGGATGGCATGGCGCGATTCGTCTTGCGTCTCGCCCCTCGCGGCAACGACCCAGGTTCTACGACGCATCTCGCCCTTGGCCTTGCCGTCTGCGCCAAATCCTGCGCGTGCGCCCATGGTCCCGACTCCTCCCGTCACCGAGACGCCCTTGCCCCTGTCAGTGCGCCTCGGTAGAGTTCCCTTTGTTCGAGTGGTTACGATACCGCTTCATGGCGGAGTCTAAGGAGTTCCCATGGCCCTTCTCAAGGAGTTTTGCGCGGAGAACATGACGCTGGTTCCAGCTGCCATCAAGGCGGGCGCCTGTCGCATCGAGCTGTGCGACAACCTCGCCGTGGGCGGCACGACTCCGTCGCGCGGGGTCATTCGCGCCGCCGTGCAGTACGCGCGGCCGCGCGGCGTGGCCGTGATGACGATGATTCGCCCGCGTGGGGGAGACTTTGCCTATACGGCCGAGGAGCTCGACATCATGCGTGACGACATCGACTGCGCCTGCGAGCTCGATACCACCGGCGTGGTCTTTGGCTGCGCGCGCGACGGTCGCCTCGACGTGGATGCCACGGAGGTGTTGGTTGCCGCTGCGCGCAAGGCGGGGGAGCGTCGAGGGGAGCACGTCTCGATCACCTTCCACATGGCGTTCGACGCCATCGAGCCTGAGGAGCAGCCCGCAGTCATTCGGCAGCTGGCGGATTGGGGAGTGGACCGCATCCTCACCCACGGCGGCGTTGCCGGCACCGCCATCGGGGACAACCTGCCGCGCCTGCGCGAACTCGTGGAGATTGCCGACGGCCGCATCACGATTCTGCCAGGGGCTGGCATTACCTGGGAGAACGCCGACCATGTGGCCGGCTCCATCGGCGTTTTCGAGGCGCACGGCACGAAGATCGTGAGGCTCTAGGGACTCGGCTGGATGCCGGGCCAAGCCGTTCAGCTCGCCGCTCCTGGCGCGAGGATGTCAGTGGGGTGTTGCGCGGGGCGGTCGCGCGGGGCTGCGCGGGACCGCGCGGGGTTGCGCGGGGCGCCGCACAGGGCGGTCGCGCGGGATTGCCCCTGGCGGCGGTTGCGCTGCATGGCCGGGGGTATGGCTCTGCACGGGGCGGTCGCGTGGGGTTGCCCCTGGCGGCGGTTGCGCGGGGCTGCGCGGGGCTGCGTGGGGCGGCTACGCGGGGCCGCGTGGGGCTGCGTGAGGTGGTCGTGCGGGGTTGCGTGGGGCGCCGCACGGGGCGGTCGCGCGGGGTTGCCCCTGGCGGCGGTTGCGCTGCATGGCCGGGGTATGGCTCGCCGGTCCCGCCGCCTGTCCACGAATCGCGGCGATTGCGTGGGTGGGGCACGGTCCGATGCCTGTTTGTCCACAAAGTCCGCCGGTTGCATGGTTTGGGGGAGCTCGGCTGCCGAAATGGGCCTCATGTTGGAAGAGCTCTTTCTGAAGACGCAAAGAAATCGCAGGTAGACGACGTGGGCCAATGCGGAGGCTGTTGCGCTCAATGAAGAGAGGGCTCCTGATTGTTGCCGCGGCTGGGCAATCAGCAGGATTACTGGACAGATTGGGGTGAGTATTTGCCTCAGGGGGCGATCAGGCCGTCACTGCCGGGCAATCGGCCGGATTATTGGACATTTTGGGGCGCGATTGGGCACTTTGGGGCGCGATGCCGCCACTGGGTTTGTTGGGAGGTTGTGAGGCCGTTTGGCTGTGCTTTCGGACGGGCCGAGCCGCTGCGAGAGCCTAGCTGGCGCGAGCTGGCCAAGCGAAGGGATGCATGGGCGGGTCGGCCCGCGCTGCCGCCGCGCGCTTAGCTGACGTGGGGTGTCGGGTTGCCGACGAGATGGGTGCGAGTTGGCCAAGCGAAGGGATGCATGAGAGGCCTGGCCCGCGCTGTCGCCGCCGAGCGCTTACCTTGCATGGGGGCGTTGGAGACTCTCGTGGGGAAAGGTGCGAGGTGGGCCTATAAGCCGGGTTCTGTCGCGGACGACCATTTATCTACTGCGGACGTCACCGCCCGCCTCTAGCGCGCAACCCGAGCGCGGTGCGGGCCACACCATGGCGCTCCTATTTGCGTTTGCTCCGGATGGGGCTTGCCAAGCCGTCGTGTTGCCACGGCGCTGGTGGTCTCTTACACCACCGTTTCAGCTTTTCCCTTTGCGTGGGCCCAAAGGCCCAGACGCCAGTTGGAGTCTTCTTTTCTGCGGCGCTTTCCGTCGGGTTACCCCGCCCGGCCGTTGGCCGGCATCCTGCCCTGTGGAGCCCGGACTTTCCTCATGGCTCGCTGCGTTGCCGCGCGAGCCCCGCGGTCGTCTGGCCCACCTCGCGGGGGAGATTGTAGCACGCCCGTGCCAGGTCTCTTGCGGAACGCGCGGGACGGGCATGTTGGGCGGAGAAGCGAGGGGGGAGCGGGCGAGGCGTGCCGCAAACCGTATGGGAGAAGCGGGGGGCGCGGGCGGGGAGTGCCGCAAACCGTGTGTGAGGCGCGAGGGCGGAGCCCACGGGCGGAGCCGAGCGGCCGGCGCGCAAGACGGAGTGCGTTGAGATGCCTCCCATCCATGCCCGGTTGCGCCATGTGGCCCCGCTCGCCCCAAGTGCCAAACGTAATGCCGCAAAACGCCACGGTACGTGCCATAATGTCGAACAATCGACTGAATGAACTGCGGGCCCATCGTCGCATCGGGGCCCGAACGAGCTAAAGGAACGCCGCATGTCCATGAACTTCAAGCGCCGGCTGCCCATCCCCAAGGAGATTCGCGAGGAGATGCCCCTCTCCGCCGAGATGGCCGCCAAGAAGCCCGCGTTCGACCAGCGCGTGGCCGACGTCCTCACTGGCGCGGACCCCTCCCGTCGCCTCCTCATCATTGGCCCCTGCTCCGCAGACCGCGAGGACTCCGTGCTGGAGTACGTCACGCGTCTCGCCAAGCTGGCCGAGCGCGTCGAGGACAAGCTCGTGGTCGTTCCGCGCGTCTACACCAACAAGCCCCGCACGCGCGGTACCGGCTACAAGGGCCTGCTGCACAACCCCGATCCCGAGGGCGCGCCCGACCTGCTGGAGGGCGTGAAGGCCATTCGCCACATGCACCTGCGCGTGGTGGAGGAGTCAGGCCTGTTCACGGCCGACGAGATGCTCTACCCGTCCAACTACCAGTACCTCGTTGACCTGCTTTCCTACATCGCGGTGGGAGCGCGCTCCGTGGAGAACCAGGAGCACCGCCTCGTGGCCTCCGGCGTTTCCTGCCCCGTGGGCATGAAGAACCCCACCGGCGGTTCCGCGGACGTTATGCTCAACTCCATCTACGCCGCCCAGGCCAAGCAGACCTTCATCTTCCGCAACTGGGAGGTCGAGACCACGGGCAACCCGCTCGCCCATGCCGTGCTTCGCGGCTACCAGGGACTCGATGGCATCAACTACCCCAACTACCACTATGAGTATCTCGAGCGCCTCGCCGCCAAGTACGATGCGGAGAAGTACGCCAACCCGGCGGCGGTCATCGACTGCAACCACGACAACTCCGGCAAGCGCCCCCTCGAGCAGCTGCGCATCTGCCACGAGGTCACGTACTCCTGCATGCAGAACGAGGCCATCGACCGCCTGGTGCGCGGCTTCATGGTCGAGTCGTACCTCGAGGACGGCAACCAGCCCGTCGACGGCGGCGTGTACGGCAAGTCCATCACGGACGCCTGCATCGGCTGGGAGAACACCGAGAAGCTCGTGCTCGACATCGCCGAACGCATCTAGCACGTCTTGAGCCCGTCGCCATCGCCTGGCGGCGGGCCGCTCGTTTGTTTGGGTCAGTCAGTGGCGGGAGCGCGCCGGTCGGGCGGGCTCGCGCCATCACGGGGACGTCGTGGCCGGCGGCAGCCGGGCAGGCTTCCCGCCGGCGGAGACGCCCTATCGGGGCAGGGAAGGACGAGGAGCATCCATGGTCGAACTCAGGCACGTCGTCAAGGACCCGCTGGGCTTTCACGTCCGCCTTGTCACGCGTATGGCCGCCGAGGCCTCGCGGTGGGAGAGCGACATGACGGTCATCCACGGTGCGCGGACTGCGCGGGCGGACGACGTCATGGGCCTGATGGGCCTGGAGGCCGGCCCTGGCGCCGAGCTGCGGGTCTGCATCGCTGGGCCCGACGAGGCCGACGCGGCCGAGTTCGTCGAGCACATGCTGCGGGGGATGTAGTGCCCCGCCATCAGCGGGTGAACTCCACGGTCCCTGCGACGGGGGAGGGCACAGCGAGCGTGGTCTCTGCCGCCGCGCAGGCTAGCTCCTACCTCACCCTGTGCGCGGGCAAGGAGGCGACGGCGGAGTTCGTCGACCGAAAGAGCCGGTTCATCGCCCAGCTCGTTCACGTGGAGAGCGAGGAGGAGGCGGCCGAGTTCATCGCCCGGGTACGGGCACGTCACTACGACGCGCGTCACAACGTGCCCGCCTGGATACTCTCGGATGGCCGGGAGCGCGCGAGCGACGATGGCGAGCCCCAGCGCACGAGCGGCATGCCCACGCTCGACGTGCTGCGCGGAGCGGGCCTCGCGGACGTGTGCTGCGTGGTGACGCGCTACTTTGGCGGCACCCTCCTTGGCCCCGGTGGGCTCGTGCGTGCCTACTCCACCGCCACGCAGCGCGCGGTCGAGGAGGCGCGCGAGCAGGGCCTCGTCGCCGAGATGACCCTCGTGACACCGGTTGATGTGCGGCTGCCCTATGCCCTGCACGACCGCGTGCGTGACCTTGCCGACCGTTCTGGCGCCCATGTGTGCGGCACGGACTATGCGGCCGACGTCACCCTCTACCTGGTCTTTCGCGCTGGCGAGGAGGAGCCTTTCGCGGCTGCCCTGCGTGAGCTCGCGAACGGCGAGGACCTCTGCTGTATAGGCGCCCCTACCTTCTCCGAGTTCTAGCCCGTGCTTTTGTCCACCTGAGCGAGGCTTCGGGCACATATTCACTCGATTTAGTTCGTGAGGTTTCGGTTGGACTCGGGGGCGATGCCCCGCCGGACGGCCGTCGGGCCGCCCTGGCGGGGCGGCGCGCGGCCATTCTGGGTATGGAGGGCGAGAGCCGACGTTGCGCCCGCGTTTCCCGGCCGTTTCCCTCGTGCTGCCTGGCGGTTTCCCATGTTGCGAAGCAGCATCAAGAACGTAAACAACTCCCTGGCGGTTACTACCAGTGCGTGCCGGCATGGCACCATCGGGTCATCAACTTGACCAGGGAGGTTTCCATGTACGACTCCGGCTCCACAGCCTTCATGCTCGTCTGTACCATGCTCGTACTGTTCATGACACCTGGCCTTGCCTTCTTCTACGGCGGCCTGTCCAGGCGCAAGAACGTGATCAACACGATGCTCATGTGCTTCGTGGCCATTGGCGTCGTGGGCATCGTCTGGGTCGTGGCCGGCTGGTCGTTTGCCTACGGTGGCGACGGCAGTCTCTCGTGGTTTGGTGGGTTCGACCAGCTTGGCCTCTCCGGGCTCGTCTCGCGCATGCTGGGCGAGGCGGTCAGCGTGCCCGACGGCACCGCCTATCCCACCATCATCAACGTGGGCTTTCAGATGGCCTTCGCCATGATTACTGCGGCAATCATCACCGGCTCCGTGGCCGGCCGCATGCGCTTCGATGCCATCGTGACCTTCCTCGCCATCTGGGTGCTCGTGGTCTATGCGCCGCTCGCCCATATGGTGTGGGGTGGCGAGGGCTCGCTCATTGGCGACCTTATCGGTGCGCTCGACTTCGCCGGTGGCGACGTGGTGCACATCAGCTCCGGCGTCACGGGCCTCATCCTGTGCCTGTTCCTCGGCGGCCGCCGCGGCTTTGGCCTCAAGAGCTACCGTCCGCACAACGTGCCGTTCGTTGCGCTGGGCGCAGGCCTGCTCTGGCTCGGCTGGTTTGGCTTCAACGGCGGCTCCGAGTTTGCCGCCGACGGCGTGGCCGCCCTCGCGATCCTCAACACCGTGGTGGCGAGTGCCGCCGGTCTCGTGTCCTGGCTTGCGGTGGAGCGCATCGCCAACGGCAAGCCCTCGCTCGTGGGCGCCTGCACGGGCCTCGTGGCGGGGCTCGTCGTGGTGACGCCGGGCGCCGGCTTCTTCGAGCCCTGGGCCGCCGTTGTGTGCGGCCTCATCGTGTCGCCCGTCTGCTACGTGGCCATCTCGCACCTCAAAGCTAAGCTTGGCTACGATGACGCCCTGGACGCCTTTGGCTGCCACGGCGTGGGAGGCCTGCTCGGCGGCGTGCTCACGGGCATCTTCTGCGTGCCCGAGCTCTCGTGGACGGGCGAGGGCGGCCTCATCTACACCGGCGACTTCTCGCTGCTGGGTAGCCAGGTCCTCGGCATCCTCGTGACGCTTGTCATTGTGGTTGCGCTCGACCTCGTCATCGTGGCCGTGGTGCGCCTCGCCTTTGGCGGCAGCCTGCGCGTGAGCGACCGCGACGAGGCGCTTGGCCTCGACGTCTCCGTCCACGGCGAGAGCGCCTACCCCGCCTACACCGGCCTCGACGCCTAGCCCCCGCCACTTGCCATTGGGGACAGGCCCTTTTGCAAGTATCTTGAAAGCCTGTCGAGGCGCTGAGCTTCGCATCCGGTTTGCGCTGGAGGCCGATGCCCATGCGCGCCAGCCCGTCATCTCCGAGAGGAACCCATATGAAGAAGGTAACCGCAGTCATCAGGCCCGAGAAGCTCGAGGAGCTCAAGGACGCCCTCAACGCCGAGGGCCTTGCCGGCATGACCGTCTACGAGGTGCTCGGCTGCGGCAGCCAGCACGGCTGGAAGGAGTACTACCGCGGCACCCAGGTGATGCTCAACATGATCCCAAAGGTGAAGGTGGAGCTCGTGGTGCGCGACTCCCAGGTCGAGAACATCATCAATGTGATCTGCGGCGTGGCGCGAACGGGCGAGGTGGGCGACGGCAAAATCTTCGTATATCCGGTGGAGGAGTGCGTTCGCATTCGTACGGGCGAGCGTGCCGACCGCGCCGTCTAGCAAGCTGTCGCGCCGTCTAGTGCGCCTCGGCGATGGCGGCCTCGAGCTCGTCGACGTTGCCCGTGAAGTGGAACGACCTCATCCCGGCCACCTCGGCGCCCACGCAGTTGTCGAGGCTGTCGTCCACGAACAGGCACTGCGACGGCACGAGGTCGTAGCGCTCGCACAGCGCGCGGAAGATGGCGGGGTCGGGCTTCATGATGCGCTCGAACGCCGACGCCACCCAACCGTCCACCACGCTCATGGCCGGCATGTGCCCCAGCTGCTCGCCGATGCGCGTCGAGGCATTGGAGAGCACGTAGATGCCATAGCCCTGCTTCTTGAGACGGCACGCCAGCGCGTTGGTGGCGGCGATGGGCTCGGAGAGCTCGGGCCACCCGGCGATGCAGGCACGGAGGTTAGGCAGCAGGCGCTCGGGGACGTGGGCCTCCGCCACGCGGGCAATGGTCTCGTGGTCGATGGTGCCGGAGTCGAGAAGCGCCCACTCCGTGCGCCCAAAGAGCGCCCCGTAGATGAGCTCCGCGTCCTCGGGCGTGTCGGCGTAGGCCTCCGCGAAGGCGTGACCGTCGAAGGTCATAAGCACGTTTCCCATGTCGAACACGATGTCGGTGACTGCCCGCTGCTCTGTCATGGCTCCTCCTTGCCGCTGTTGTGGCAAGTGTAGCGCCCGCCCGGCCCGGGTGCCCTGGTCCCGCTTGTGGCAAGTGCGGCGCCTGCCCTGCGCGAATGCTCTGGCGCGCCCGCCCCACGCGAACACCTCGGGCATTCGGCGCTGATGGCTGCCCATCGCCGGGACACCCGGTCCCGCGCGGGCGCCCCGGAGCGCTCCGGTCCCGCACGGGCATCCCGGTCCCGCACGGGCGCCCCGGCATTCGGCGCTTGCCACCATCGCCTTTCCCGGGCGGTCGTGTCCTGATTCATCCCTTTTTGTAATCCCAAGGTAATGAGACGGTAAGTTCCGTGTAAAAATAAGGTTTCGGTTTGCAGGATGCCGGGCTCACGCGATGCGCCGGCGCGCAGCCCTGCCCCGCGGGCACCCTGCGCATGCGAGAAAAGGCCGAACCCTTGGACGTCTCCTTTGGCACCTTCGTCAGCCAAGTGCTGTCGACCCCGCCCCTGGCGCTCACGACGCTGCTCACGCTCGGCGTCATCTTCGTGAACGGCTGGACGGACGCCCCCAACGCAATCGCCACCTGCGTCACCACGCGCTGCATGCGCGTGCGGCCCGCCATCATCATGAGCGCGTGCCTCAACTTCATGGGCGTGCTCATCATGACGCACCTCAATGCGAGCGTGGCCTCCACGATATCGAACATGGTCGACTTCGGCGGCAACACGGACGCCGCCATGGTCGCCCTGTGCGCCGCGCTCTTCTCGATCGTGGTCTACAGCGTGGCCGCCTCGGTCTTTGGCATCCCCACCTCGGAGAGCCACAGCCTTATCGCCGGCCTCACGGGCGCGGCCATCGCCATCCAGGGAGGCCTTGCCGGCGTCAACGGCGACGAGTGGATCAAGGTCATCTACGGCCTGGTCATGAGCCTGCTCTTTGGCTTTGGCATGGGCTGGATCGTATGCAAGGCCGTGACCATCGTCTGCGCCGGGCTCGACCGCAGGCGCGCGGACGGCTTCTTCCGCTATGCGCAGATTTTTGGCGCCGGCGCCATGAGCTTCATGCACGGCGCGCAGGACGGCCAGAAGTTCATCGGTGTCCTGTTCCTGGGCATGGCCTTCTGCAACGGCCAGTCCAGCGTGGCCGGCGTGGTGATCCCGGTGTGGCTGATGCTTCTGTGCAGCGCCACCATGGGCATCGGCACGAGCGTGGGCGGCGAGCCCATCATCAAGAGCGTGGGCATGGACATGGTGAAGCTCGAGAAGTACCAGGGCTTCTCCGCGGACCTCGCGAGCTCGCTGTGCCTGCTGCTCATGACGGCCCTGGGCATCCCGGTCTCCACCACGCACACCAAGACGAGCTCCATCATGGGCGTGGGCGCCGTGCGCAGGCTCTCCGCCATCAACTTTGGCGTGGTGAAGGACATGATGCTCACGTGGGTCTTCACCTTCCCGGGCTGTGGCCTCATCAGCTTCTTCATGGCCAAGCTCTTCATGTTCCTGTTCTGACGCCAGCCGGCGGGCGCGCGTCTTCGTCGTCTGCCGCTATCACGGCTGTTGCCAAGACGGCCACCCGTCACCCCGTCATCACGGCTGTTGCCAAGACGGCCGCCCGTCACCCCGCCACCCCGAGCGAAAGGCTTCCCATGGCACGCAAGAACGACGACTTCTACTTCGAGAACTTCTCCGCCTGCGCCGATGGGGCGTGCCGCGCCGCGCGGCTGCTCTCCGACGTCATGAACGACTACGACGCCGACGCGCTGCCTGCGCGCATCGACGAAATGCACGAGATCGAGCAGATGGGCGACGAGCTGCGCCATGAGATGATGGACGCCCTTGTCACGGCCTTCATCACGCCGATCGAGCGCGAGGACCTGGCGATGCTCTCCGCGAGCCTCGATGACGTGGTGGACTGCATCGAGGGCGTGCTGCATCGCCTGTACTACAACAACGTGCGCGAGCTGACGCCCGGTGCGCTCGAGCTCGTGTCGATGCTCGTGCGCTGCGCTGACGAGGTGCGGCTGCTCGTGGACGAGCTGCCCAACTTCAAGAAGTCCAAGGAGCTGCGCGAGCACGTCATCAAGATCAACACGGTGGAGGAGATGGCCGACGAGGTGTTCGTGCGCGTCATGCGCGAGCTCCACACCACCGAGCACGATGCCCTGCGACTCATCAGTACGCGCGAGACCTATCAGTACCTCGAGTACTGCGTGGACGCCTGCGAGCGCGTGGGCGACCTCGTGGACAGCATCGTGATGAAGAACAGCTAGCGCGCGAGGGTGTGGCTCGGGCGTGTGTGGTGTCCGCTCGCCGTCCCGGCGGGGCTCGCCCGCGTGCGGTGTCCACCAGCCGTCCTGGCGTAGCTCGCCTGCGTGCGGCATCCACCCGCCGTCCCGGCGCGGCTCGCCCCTCGCAACCTCAAACGCATAATTTGCGTTGCCTTTCGCATACTTGTATAGTAGTCGAAACGTGTTTGCAATCGATATGCAAACTACGCCCGACCTTTACAACGGAAGGAAGATGATGGCAAACTCGAGAAGCGAGAGCGCCAAGAAGCAGATTCCCTGGACTAGCCTCGCCTTTATGTGCTTCTCCACGCTTTGGGGATTCGGCAACGTTGCCAACGGCTACATGTATTTTAACGGCACCCAGGTCATATTCTCGTGGCTCTGGATGTTCGCTCTGTACTTCATCCCGTATGCCCTCATGGTGGGCGAGCTGGGAAGCGCCTTCAAGAACAGCGGCGGCGGCGTGACCTCTTGGGTGCGCAGCACCACGGGCGCCAAGGTGGCCTACTACGCCGGCTGGACCTACTGGGCCTGCCACGTCACCTACATCGCCTCCAAGGGCTCCGGCGGCCTCAAGGCCCTCTCCTGGATGATCTTCCAGAACGCCGAGACGTACGACACCTTCCCCACGATGTGGGTGCAGCTTGCCACGCTCGGCATCTTCCTGTTCTTCTGCTGGGTGGCCAGCCGCGGCATGAACCCGCTCAAGAAGCTCGCCACCCTCGCTGGCTCCAGCATGTTCGTCATGAGCATCCTGTTCATCCTCATGATGTTCGCTGCCCCCGCCGTGAACCCCAACGGCGGCTACGTGAACCTTGACCTGTCGCTGGACAAGATGATTCCCACCTTTGACGTGAGCTACTTCACGAACCTCTCCATTCTCGTGTTCGCCGTCGGTGGTATCGAGAAGATCAGCCCCTACATCAACAAGATGAGGGGCAACCCGGCGCGCGAGTTTCCCAAGAGCGTCGTCTTCGCGGCTGTCATGGTCGTGGTGTGCGCCATCTTTGGCACCATCGCCATGGGCATGATGTTCGACCCGGCGCAGGTCTTCGCCAGCGCCGAGAGCCAGACCTCCTACATCGCCAACGGCGCCTACTGGGCCTTCGAACGCCTGGGGCAGTACTACGGCGTGGGCAACGCCCTCATGATCGTCTACGCGCTCTGCAACATGATCGGCCAGTTCTCTACCCTCGTCATCAGCATCGACGCCCCGCTGCGCATGCTGCTGGACGACGAGAGCTCCCGCCAGTTCGTGCCCAGGCAGCTGCTGGTGAAGAACAGGTTTGGTGCATACAGGAACGGCATCATCATGGTCGCGGTGCTCTCTGGCTCCATCATCCTGGCGCAGACCTTCGTGCCTGGCGCCGCCAGCGTCCTGGCGCAGCTCAACAAGCTCAACTCCGTGTGCATGCCGCTGCGCTACGTGTGGGTGTTCTTCGCCTACCTGATGCTGCGCCGCCACAACGAGCGCTTCCCGCGCGAATACCGCTTCGTGAAGAGCCAGGGCGCGGCCAAGTTCTTTGGCGTTCTCTGCTTTGCGCTCACGCTCTTCTGCTGCATCACTGGCATGTACTCGCCCGACCCGTTCACCATGGTGCTGAACGTGGTGACCCCTGTGGTGCTGACGGCCCTGGGCGTGATCTTGCCCACCATCCGCAAGCGCCAGGACAGAGCCGAGCTGCCCGTCGCGGAGTAGGGGGCAACGGGCGGCTGTTGGCATGGCCCTCGTGCAGGCGTACGGGCGACCTGCGGTCCTCTGTCTGCCCCGGGCCCACGCCGGCGCCAGCTTCTCGGCCGGCTGCGACAAACTGGGAGCCTCGTCGCAATTACGGGAGAGCGAGGCTCCCAAACCATAGGGGCGATGCTCTTTACCCCGTTTGAGGGGAGCCCGCGCCTCTGCTCGGGCGGCCACCGCGCCCCGACGCGTTGCCCTCGTGGCGGACGTTCGAGCCGAGGCGTGGTTCCGCGGCGCGGGGTCATGGCTGACGTCCCCGCGGGAGCTCAAGACCCAGTCCGAACAAGCGGCGGGCGTCCTGGAACCCGCTCAGCGCGAGCGATGACCGGCGGATGCCCCGGCCCGTAACCCAGCGTTGGGCGTTCGAGTAGAATGCCCGCAAACAAACTTCCTCGAGCCGTCGGCAACGCCCGGCGGCTCGAGCTATGAAAGGAGAGACATGGCAGTTGGCGAGAAGGGCGTGGCCTGCGCTCAAAGCGAGGTCCGAGGCGAGCGCGAGGCTCGCGGCAAGGGCGAGGCCCGGCCCGAGAGTGAGGCCTGCACCGAGTGCGGAACCCGCGCCAAGGGTGAGGCTCGCGCCGAGGAGCTCATCGAGTTCATCGAATCGTGTCCGAGCATGTTCCACACGGCGGCGACCATCTCCGGGCGCCTGGACGCGGCCGGCTTCACCTACCTGTCCGAGGGTGCCGCATGGGAGCTCGCCCGCGGCGGCAGGTACTACACGGTGCGCAACAACTCGAGTGTCATCGCGTGGCAGGTGGGCGCGGACGTGCCCGAGGCGGGCGAGGGCGGCCTTGCCACCCACTTCCAGCTCTGCGCCTCGCACTCAGACTCTCCCACGTTCAAGCTCAAGAGCGTGCCCGAGCTCGAGGGGCCGGGCAGCTACCTGCGTCTGGACACCGAGGCCTACGGCGGCATGATCGACTACACCTGGTTCGACCGTCCGCTTGGCATCGCCGGCCGCGTGCTGGTGCGCGAGGGCACCCGCGTCGAGAGCCGCCTCGTGGCGCCTGACCGCGACCTCGCGATCATCCCGAGCGTGCCCATCCACATGCAGCGCGACGTCAACGACGGCTTTGCCCCCAACCGCGCGCGTGACCTCTGCCCGCTCGTCTCCATCGGTGCGCTCGGCAAGGGCTCGCTCGACGAGCTGCTGGCTGCCGAGCTGGGCGTTGAGCCCGAGCAGATCCTCGCGCGCGACCTGTTCCTCGTGAACCGCCAGCCGGGACGCGTGTGGGGTGCGGCCCAGGAGTTCGTCTCTGTGCCCAAGTTGGACGACCTCGCGTGCGCGTTCACCTCGCTCGAGGCGTTCCTCGGCTCCGAGAACGCGGCGGACGTCTCCGTCTACGCGTGCTTCGACAACGAGGAAGTGGGCAGCAACACCAAGCAGGGCGCCATGTCCACCTTCCTGCGTGACACGCTCGCCCGCGTGGTGGCCGGCCTTGGCGGCTCGGAGGAGGACTACCACCGCGCGCTCGCGTGCTCGATGCTCGTGAGCTGCGACAACGCGCACGGCACGCATCCCAACCGCCCAGACCTGCACGATAGCGCCAACGCGCCCGTGCTGGGTGGCGGCCTGGTGGTGAAGGAGGCCGCGAACCAGAAGTACTGCACGGACGCCTTCAGCCGCGCGGCGCTGCTGGCCGTGTGCGCGGACGCCGGCGTGCCCACGCAGACCTTCGCGAACCGCTCCGACATGGCGGGCGGCTCCACCCTGGGCAACCTCTCCAACATCCAGGCGAGCATGCATGCCGTTGACGTGGGCCTGCCGCAGCTGGCGATGCACTCCAGCTACGAGACGGGCGCCGTGGCCGACGTGGAGCTCGCGATTCGCGCGCTCACGGCGTTCTACAACGCGAACCTTGCGATTGACGGGGCCGACGCGGTGACGATTCGCTAGCCCCAAGCCCCAAGCCCCTAGCCCCGGGCCCCTAGCCCCGGGCCCCTAGCCCCTAGCCCCGGGCCCCGGCCCCCCAAGGCCGAGCCCTAAGGCCCGGGACCTCGGGCCTCGGGGCTCGGGCCGCTTCGCCCTCTCACCTCCGCCGAGAGTAGTCATTACGCACGTTTTCGCGGCTTGAAACGGTTCCAAATATGCGTAATGACTACTCTCGATGAGCGGCCTCGGGTCTGGAGCGGCCTCGGGCCTGGAGCGGCCTCGGGCCTGGAGCGGCGTCCTTCGCCAGGCGCTAGTTCTCCGCCACGAAGTCTCGCACGAAGGCGCGCAGTAACGTGAGCGGATGGTCCGGGAAGTCCGCGTCGTACTGTGGGAGCTCGGAGTGGTTCATGACGCTGCCGAGCGGGAACGACGCATCGAACGGGTCGCTGAACCAGACGTCGGGGCGCTTCTGGAGCTTGCTGAGCACGAGGGAGTCACGGTAGGAGGACACGCCCTCGGTGTCGAAGCCGCCGCGTACGCCCACGACGCCACGGTCGGTCTTGAGGTGCAGCTTGAGGCCGTAGCGCATGCAACCGTGGTCGAGGTTGGTGCGCACGATGCTGTAGGCAAAGGGCAGACCGGCCGCGGTGGTGCCGGTGTCGGCGTTGATGAGGCCCTGGTCGTCATCGATGTGGCCGTGAATCTCGGAGACGATGGCGGTGACGTCATCGAAGGGCAGGGCGTCTGCGGGGGAGACGGGCGCGAGCTCGAGGTGACAGATGGCACCTGGCGTCGTGCGCAGGAAGGTCGCCGTGCCCGGGGTGTCATATGGCGCGGGCGGCACGAGGTCGTAGGCCTCGGGCACGCTCAGGGTGACGTTGTCTATGGTTGTCTGGGTGCTCATGCGAGCTCCTCCTCCGTGTAGTTCGCGCGGCTGCCGTGAGGGCGTGCGGCTGCGCTGCTGCTTGCAATGGCGCGTGATTCAGCTGCTGCTCGCGGCGGCGCGCGTCTCGCGTGGTCGATTGCGCTGGCGTTCAATTCCGTCGCTGCCTGTGGCGACGCGGGTCTTGCGCGGCCGCAGGTGGTGGGGCGCATCTCGTGCGATGGTGATTGGCGCCATGCGATAGGCTCGGTCGCTTGAGGTGACTCAGGTCTCGTGCCGTCGCTTGCGGTGGCGCGCGTTTGCTTGCGAGTGCGAGCCCTGAGTGGTCGCCTGGGGTAGCGCACGTCTCGCGGGGTTGCTTTCGACAAACCGCAAGTGGCCGCCGTTGGTCCCTTATTCCCAACGATGTGCGACATTACCACGGAACCGCGCGAGCGGCTTAGCTCGCGCTGGGCCGAGCGCCCGGATCGGCTCGCGCTGGCCCGGGGGCACGGTTCGGGTTGCGCCGGTCTGGCACCCGAATCTGCCCGCGCTTGGCCGAGCGTTCGAATCGGCTCGCGCTGGCCGAGAGCACGGTTCGGGTTGCGCCGGACCGTGCGGCCAGATTGGCCCGAGTTGGGAGGCGCGGTTGAATTGACCCGCGCCGGTCTGTGCAGTCAAATCGGCTCGTGTCTATCCAATCGAGCCGGAGGCCCTGGTTGTCCTGCGGGTTGGGTCTGCGTGCGGGGCGCGCGTGAAGCCAGCTGCTACGGATGCTGGCGGCCGAACTCGACCAATCCTGCTCGCAATCCCTCTCTGTCCACGAATGCCGTCGATTGCGTCGCCGAGATTTGGGGCCGGGGCGACAATCTGAATGAGCAAGGCTGGCGTGCTCACGAATCGAGCCGATTGCGGAGTCGAGGTCTGGTGGCGAGCCGATTTGTCCAGGAATCGCGCCGGTTGCGTGGCGGAGGCTACCGTTTCGGGCCTTCTTGTCCGCTTCCGCGCTATCCCCATATTCAATCTACTGAGGAAGCGCAGGTAGACGGGTTGCCGCATTCTCAGCGTCCATCACTTTGCTTGGGCTTCGGGTGAATTCGCCCCCAATGATATGCCGCAGCTATGCAATCGACGCGATTCGTGGACAAACTACTCTCCAGCCCGCCCCTTCCACGCAATGGGCCCAATTCGTGGACAGAGATGGGCCGCCAAGTTATCAGGCGTCCGAGTTGGGCGGTATGGACGAGGTTGCGGGCGATATGTTGGCTGGGCCGGTCAAACCCACACCGGAGAGGTGACGACTGAATTGCGAGAGGGGCGACCGAGTGGCTGGTGGGGGGCAGCCGTGCGTCTGGCCGGATGTCGACTGGCCGGCGGTCAGAGCGGGCGAGCGGCACGGGGCGACCGGGATGAGGGGGCGACCGGGACGCGGAGACGCGGCCGTGGGACTGCTGGCGCGGTCGAGTAGCACGGTGCGAGTGGGCTGGTGGGGGGCGGCCGTGCGTCTGGCCGGATGTCGACTGGCCGGCGGTCAGAGCGGGCGAGCGGCACGGGGCGACCGGGATGAGGGGGCGACCGGGACGCGGAGACGCGGCCGTGGGACTGCTAGCGCGGCCGAGCGACCGGGATGTGGAGGGGCGGCCGCGCGACTGGTGGGGCGTGATGCCCGAGGAGCTGGGCGTCGGCATGGCCGAGCCATTGGACGCTGGTCCCGGGTTTTGCTAAGCAACAGGGCGGCATGCTTGCCGATTGTTCGGCGAGCATGCCACCCTGCTGCCGTTTGGGGGTGGTGCCTCTATTGAGTTGAGGTGAGCATGCCGCCCTGCTGCCGTTTGGGGGCGGTGCCTCAATTAAGTTGAGGTGCGCGTGCCGCCGGAGTGAGGTTCATGCCCTTCCGGATTGAGACGCAAACTCCTGCCTTGTCCGTCTTGCCTATGCCTGCCCGCGTGCACCGAGGGGGCGCCGCTCGTGCACCTCACCCATGCCGCCGCCGTCTTGCCTGCGCCTGCCTGCGTGCACCGACCCTTACTGAGCCGTGTCCTTCTGCTGCTTGTGGAGCTTGGCGTACGCGACGAAGCAGAGAGTCATCTCGACGATAACGAAGAAGAAGTACACCGGGAACAGGACCATGGCCACGGCGTAAAGGATGCCTGCCGTAAGCGCGAAGCCCGCCTTGTTCATGAAGAGGCCAAGCGCATTGAACACCACGGCGAGGACGGTGAGCGCGAGGTGCGGCATGACGATGACCGCGGCAAGCCCGGCTCCCGCTTGAGACGCGGAATCTGCCCCCGCTTGCGAGGCTGCGCCGCCACCAAACCAATACCAAAGCGAATAGATCACGTAGAGCGCACCCAATACGAGTGAGACCAAGAGCAGAACGTTCTTCTTGGGCTTTCCGGCCTGGGTGTCATTGGTTGATTCCACGATGCTTCCTTCCCACGAGGTCTTTGCGCGGGGCACATCCGCATGCTGAATGAGCCTCCTGTAACCCACGCCATGCTAATCGCCGGTTACAGCGGCCATCCTAGGCAGGCTTCAGGTTGTCTGCATTAGCTCGCGGCTAATGAAAACAACCTGAGTCCTGCCTAGAGTGGGCACCATCGTCCGCCGAAGGAAGGAATACGCATGAGCAAGAACAACACGCGCGGGTTTGCCAAGGTTGGCGTCGCGGGAGGCATCGCCGCGTTCGCCTTTGCCGCCTGCCTAGGTCTCATGGCCTGCGGCAACTCGTCGACGGGTGGCACGGCCACGAGCGGCACGGCCGCCGCGAGCTCCGAGGCTGCTGCGTCCACGGAGGCCGCCACGCCCGATGTGCCGGCAGAGTACACCTCCGCGCTGAAGAAGGCCCATACCTACAGCGATACGATGCACATGTCCAAGCAGGGCATCTATGACCAGCTCGTTTCTCAAAACGGCGAGTAGTTCTCCGCCGAGGCTGCCCAGTACGCCGTCGACAACCTTGATGCCGACTACAACGCCAACGCCCTTGCCAAGGCAAAGACCTACCAGGATCAGATGTCCATGTCGCCCGAGGCCATCCGCGACCAGCTCACGAGCGACTATGGCGAGAAGTTCACCCAGGAGGAGGCCGATTACGCCATCGCCCACCTCAACGACTAAGAGCTCAGACGCTAAGGTACTAGCGGAGACGTTTGGACGGGGGAGGGCAGGCGCATGGCAGAGCCGCTGACGGAGGAGCTGCTTGGCGAGCTTCTTGAGGCGCCGAGCCTCGATGGCTTCATCGAGGCGCACGACCTTGGTGCCCGCTCGCTCTCCGAGTATCTCAACGCCCTGCTCGAGGAGAAGCACCTCGAGCGTGCGGCCGTGGTGCGCATGGCCAACCTCAACGAGACGTTTGGCTACCAGATCTTCAAGGGAACGCGACGCCCCAGCCGAAACAAGGTGCTGCAGATCGCCTTTGCCATGGCGCTCACGCTGCGCGAGACGAACCGCGCCCTCGAGGCCGCCGGCGTGAGCTCGCTCTACAGCAAGGATCGCCGCGACGCCATCATAATCTTCTGCCTCGACCGCGGCTGCTCGCTCCAGAAGGTGAACGAGGAGCTGTACCGCTTCGGCGAGGAGACGGTCTGTTAGGGACCTCCGCCTGGTGACCACGGGCGCCTGCGTTTGGGCGCCCATGGCCTGGCTTTGCTCCGGCAGCGGGCTGGGGCGAGAGCTGACATGCCATAATTGGGGGTCACGGACACGGGGCGAGTGGGGCGTATGGACGAGCCGGGCACAGACGATCTGCACGAGGCGCTTGCCGCCCACCTGTACGAGATGAGCATGGGCGATGCTCCTGCTCGCGGGCGGGACACGCGTCGGCCTGGGGATCCGCATGGGAGCTCCGACTCAGATGCCCCTGCTCGCGAGCAAGTCGCATCCAGCCCCGGCGCCTACGCTCGTGAGCAAGTCGCGCCTGGCCCCGGCGTTGCGCCTGGCTCCGGCGTCGCGCCCGACCCTTATCGCGTCGAGCGCGTGCTCAAGGAATCCCCGAGCGAGGTCACGCAGCTCGTGTGGTATCGCGGGGCGGACGGCTCGGAGCTCGGGCCCTTCGTTCGCAAGCTCTTCGCGGCGGCCTCGGGCCTCGGGGGTGCATACCGCGAGCTCGCTGCCGCCCAGCGCACTGGCCGACGCTTTCCTCACCTGCCCAGAATCGTCGAGTGCCGCGAGCAATGCGGCGGAGACGGCAGCCCTCACGGTGCCTTCAGGCGCTGCCTCGTTGTGGTGATGGAGTACGTGCCGGGCTTCACCTTGCGCGAGGTGATCGAGGGCGCGCGCCCGGAGCGGCGCGAGCGTCTCGCCGCCTGCCTCATGCCAGCCCTCTGCGACGCCGCCATCGAGCTGCACGAGGCGTTCGACACGCCGCTCATCCATCGCGACCTCACGCCCGGCAACATCATCTGCCCCGAGGGCGACCCCACCTCTCCCGTGCTCATCGACCTGGGCATCGCGCGCTCCTGGCACGAGGGCGCCTCGTCCGACACGACGCACTTTGGCACGAAGGCCTACGCGCCGCCCGAGCAGTATGGCTTTGGCCAGACCGACGTCCGCAGCGACGTGTTCTCGTTGGGCCTCGTGGCCTTCTTCTGCCTGACGGGCCGAGACCCCTCGCCGCGTGACCGGGACTCGTTCTTTGCGGCGCCGGGCGTGCCGAAGTCCTGGCGTGTGACCATCGCGCGGGCCGCCGCCTACGACCCGGGCTCTCGGTTTGCGAACGCGCACGAGCTCAAGATTGCATTCGAGCACGCCGCGCTGGGCGGGGAGGGCGTGGCCGCCCAGGCCGAGCGCGAGGGTCGGGACACGACGCCCCAGGTGGAAGGTGCCTCCCATGCCGTGACGGCAGCTCCGGGCGAACCGAACCGCGAGCCCGAGCTCGTCGTGATGCCGGCGCACTCCGCTGCAGCCGGCTCGCGGGTTCATCTGCCTGCTCGCCCTGGTGTCCAGCCGCTAGCTTCGTCCGGCGTCCCGCAGGTCCTGCCATCGGCCAGTCGCATTCCCGGTGCCGGGATGCGTCCCTCGGGCGCTCCTGCCGTTTCTGGGCCGCAGCCCCCGGCGGCTCCCGTCGGCGCTGGCCCCACGTCCTTCCAGGAGCTGCGTCGCCGCGTCCTCGCGTTTGCCTCGCGTGTGCCTGAGCCGGTTGGCATCGTGTGGAACGTCTTGCTGGTTGCCCTGTACTTGCTGCTCGTCATCGGATGCGTCGCCAATATCGCGCGCCCCAACGCGCTCGACGCCAACCTGCCCACGTGGTATCTCGTCGTTCAATACGGCGTCTGGATGCCGGTCCTTACGGGCGCGTATCTCTATCTATTCCTGGACCGACGCCGCATTCGCCGCCGCTTTTCCTGGCTCGGCAAGCATACGGTGCTTCAGGAGACGGGCGTGTGCCTCGGCATCATGTTTGGCTCGGCCATCCTGTTGACGGTTACGTTCAATCTGCTGTAGCGCCCGCCACGGCGCCCTGACGCGGCTGCCTGCTGAAGCGCCCGCCGCGTCGGCATGACGCGGTGGCATGACGAGTCGGCCCGCCGCGTCGGCATGACGCGTCGGCATGGCGCGGTAGCATGACGCGCCCGCCTGCTGCGACTGGCCACCCACGGCTGAAATCGGCGAAAGGCGTAGAATCATCGGTGTATGGTTGATGTGAGACCTCGGTGACCGACTTCCGAGGCCCGATCCCAGAAGGAGCCACCACATGGGGTTTGCCGTCGTTGCCATGGAGATGCTTGCGATTGCCGTGCCCGTCGTGATGGGCTTCGTTGCACACAAGCTGGGACTCATGGGCCAGAAGGTCGACACGTCGCTCTCCGAGCTGGTGCTCCACATCGCCCTGCCATGCCTGCTTATCGGCGCCGTGGGTACGGGCGGCGAGCTGCCGAGCGTGAGCGACACCATAGGGCTGCTTGGCTATTCCACGGTTGCCTACGTGCTTGCCTGGGTGCTCGCGATGCTTGCTCCGCGCATTATCGGCGCTAAGGGCAACCTGCGCGGCGCGTACGGGTTCATGATCATGTTTGGCAACGTCGGCTTCATCGGTTACCCGGTGCTCTCTGCGATTCTGGGCCCCGAGGCCGTGGTGTACGCGGCCATCGCCAACATCCCCAACGCGATTCTCATCTTCAGCGTCGGCATCATCATGGTCTCCGGCAAGGCGGGCAACCCACGCGACATGCTTCTCTCGCTCGTGAACCCCACCTTCTTCGCGAGCCTCGTCATGCTTGCACTCGTGCTGTTTGGCATCAATAACCTCGGGTTTATTGGCCAGGGCTGCGCGATTGTGGGAGAGCTCACCACGCCGGCGGCGCTGCTGGTGTCGGGTTCCACGCTGGCAAAGTACGCGCCGGCCGAGATGCTCTCCAACTGGCGTGCGTATGTGGCGTCGGCTCTGCGCCTCGTGGGCGTGCCGCTGGTGGTGCTTGCCGTGTTGGGTCCGCTCATGCCCACGGGGATGCTCCGCAACGTGATCATCATTGGCCAGGCCATGCCCGTGGCAAGCAACGGCATCCTCTACTGCCTTAGCTACGGGGTGGACGAGAAGCCCATGCTGCAGGCGACCTTCATCACCATCGTGGCGAGTGTGTTCACGATTCCGCTCGTGAGCGTTCTGACGCTGATGTAGGTGCTTGATTGGTTGTGGTTGAACTGAGGCGAAATCGATAGCAACTGATAGGCAAATGCGTTTAGCTCGCAGCCCGTGGCGGGCGCAAGCGCCATGGGAGTGATCCGGGAATCTTACGCCCGCTCATCGGGGAGCAATGGGGCCAGATAGCCCTTGGAGTCCAGCGCGCGCTCGATGCGGTCGAGCGTTGCCTCGGAGTCGGCGGCGATAGTGTGGTAGTGATAGCCGCTTGTGACGGTGAGCAGGGGTGAGCTCTTGCCGCTCTCGATGTCGTTGATGAAGCGCAGGGCGTCTTTGCGGGTACGAATGCCGAGCCTCGCCTCCAGCCGGCCGTAGACGCGGTGCCACACAAAGACATCGACCACCGTGCCACCGTTCTCGAGGATGGTGAACAGCTCGTCGGAGGTTTGCTCGACGGAGTGATGCACCTTGACGACGCGCGTGGGTCGCCCGTCATGGGCGACCGAGCGTGCGGCGCCCGCCTCGTTCTCCGAGGCTCGCGTTGTGCCGCTGGCGGGCGTGGCCGCGCCGGCAGCGTCGCTCGCCTTGGCGAGCACGTACCCGCGCGCGGTGGACACGATATCGTGTCCGGAGGCGCGCAGAACCGCCACGTCGCCCACGATGATCTGCCGGCTCACGCCCAGCTCCTTTGCGAGGCGACCGCCAGAGAGCGGAGAGCTCGCGTTGCCAAGCTTGGCAAGCAGCATCTGTCTGCGATCGTGTGCCGCCATGTACACCTCCGTCTCCGTCATCGTTTGTGTGGCTATGCTAATCGAGCAACCTCAGGTGCTTCATTGATAGGTCGAGGATGCCGGCCGAGTGGGTGAGCGCGCCGCTCGAGACGAAGTCCACGCCCAGGTCGCGGATGACGGCGGCTTTCGCCTCGTCCACATTGCCCGAGACCTCTGTCTGCGCGCGGCCGGCGATGAGGGCCACGGCCTCGGCCATTGCGCCATGGTCCATGTTGTCGAGCATGATGATGTCCGCGCCCGCCGCCAAGGCCTCGCGCACCTCGTCGAGCGTCTCGCACTCGACCTCGACCTTGCGCACGAAGGGCATATGGACCCGCGCCGCCCCCACGGCGGCTGTGATCGAACCCGCCGCGTCGATGTGGTTGTCCTTGAGCATCACGCCGTCCGACAGGTTGTAGCGGTGGTTGGTGCCGCCGCCCACGCGCACGGCCTCCTTCTCGAAGACGCGCATGTTGGGCGTGGTCTTGCGTGTGTCCACGAGCGTGGTGCCGGAGCCGTCGAGCAGCGCCGCCATTCGATGCGTTGCCGTGGCGATGCCGCTCATGCGCTGCAGGTAGTTGAGGGCCACGCGCTCACCGGAGAGCAGCGCCCGCACGTCGCCGTAGACGTCGGCGAGGTGGTCGCCAGCCCTGACCTCCGCGCCTTCAGCTACGTGTCGCTCGACATGGGCCGTGGAATCGAGCAGCTGGAAGGTGCGCTCGAAGACGTCCAGCCCACAGATGACGCCGTCCTGCTTGGCGATGAGCTGCACGGTTGCGGCGTGAGGCTTGGGCATGACGGCGGTCGTGGAGACATCCTCGCTTGTGATGTCCTCCTGGAGGGCCTGGCGGATGAGCGGCTCGGCAACGAGCGTGAGGGTGATGGGGTCCATGCGTGCTCCTTAGTGACGTGCTTCCCAGCAGCGCTTAGTTCGGCCACCTACTTGGTTTCGGCTGGCTCTGCCTGGTTTCGTCCGACTGTCTACCTGGCAACGGGCTCGCGCAACGCTTCCTCGGCCGCCGTCTCTCGCTCGGCGGCGGCTTCGGCCTGCTCGCAGGCGGCGGTGCTTGCCGGGTCCGTGGCGCTGGTGCCGGCAGTTGGCTCACCTGCGCCCACAAGCTCGGCGTGCACGGTCTCGGCCGGCACACAGGTGGTCATGGCGGCGTCGACGCCGGGGGCGGCCACGCCTGCGCACCGGGCGATGTCTCGTGCCGCGCGCTGCGCGAACACGAGCCCCTCCAGCAGCGAGTTCGATGCCAGGCGGTTCTTGCCGTGCACGCCGTTGCAGCTTGTCTCGCCCACGGCGTAGAGGCCCGGAAGCGACGTCTGCGAGCACTCGGTGTCCACGTGCACGCCGCCCATGAAGTAGTGCTGGGTAGGCACGATGGGCGCCGGCTCGCGCAGGATGTCGTATCCCTCCTCGAGGCAGCGCTCGTAGATGTGGGCAAAGTGCGTCCTCACAACCTCGGGGTCGATGCGCTCGAAGCTCAGCCACTCGTGGTCCGTGCCGTCCCTGCGCATCTGTTCGGTGATGGCGCCCGCCACCACGTCGCGGGGCAGCAGCTCGTCCACGAAGCGCTCGCCGGCCTTGTTGAGCAGGATGGCGCCCTCGCCGCGGCAGCTCTCGGAGATGAGGAAGGTGCGCCCGGGCCGTTTAGACCACAGGCCCGTGGGGTGAATCTGCACGTAGTCCATGTGCTCGAGTTCGATGCCATGCGCCCGCGCGATGCTGCAGGCGTCGCCCGTGAGCACCTGGTAGTTGGTGGAGCGCTCGTACGTGCCGCCGATGCCGCCCGTGGCCCAGATGGTGTGCGGCGCGCGGATCTCGAACGTATCGCCCACGCCCTCGACGGGACCCTCCTCGGCCGAGGCGTCTACGCGGCGGGTGCGTTGGCAGACGAGGCCGGCGCAGCGCGGCCCGCGCTCGTCCGGCTCCTCGATGAGGTCCGTCATCTGCACGTTCTCGAGGATGCGCACGTTGGGGAGTTCCCGCACGCGAGCGAGCAGGGTCGTGGTGATCTCGCGGCCCGTGATGTCGGCGTGAAAGCAGATGCGCGGCCGCGAGTGGGCGCCCTCGCGCGTGTAGGCGAGGCTGCCGTCACTCTCGCGCTCGAAGCGGACGCCCAGGCTCACGAGGTCGTCGATGACCGAGCGGCTCGAGCGAATCATCACGTCCACAGAGCTGCGGCGGTTCTCCCAATGGCCCGCGCGCATGGTGTCGCGGAAGTAGGGGCGATAGTCATGAGAATCGTGCAGCACGCAGATGCCGCCCTGGGCGAGCATCGAGTCACACTCCTCGAGGCTGCCCTTGGAGATCATGGTCACGGAGAGCTCGCGCGGCAGGTTGAGGGCGGCGTAGAGGCCGCCTACGCCGCATCCGGCGATGACGACGTCGCAGGTGAGGCTGCTGATGGGATTGATCATCTTGGCTCCAATCGGGGAGCGGCCCCGTCCGAGGGCGATGCCGCCGGAAAGTCGGGTTGGGGGGTTACTTCGCCGAATACTCGAGCATGCGCTCCAGCGGCAGGCAGGCCGCCGGGGCGAGCTCCTCGGGCACCTCGACCTCGTGGCCCGAGGAGTCGCGCAGGCAGTCGAGGAGCTTGGGCAGGGTTACCATCGCCATGTTTATGCAGGTAGGCGTGGTGGCGGGGAAGTAGAACGTGGCATCCGGGCGGAGGCGCCGCAGCTCGGCGGCCACGCCCACCACGGTGAGCACGATGAACTCGGAGATGTCCGGGTGGCTCGCGGCGAAGTTGATGATGCCCTTGGTGGAGCCAATGAAGTCGGCCTCGCCGAGCACCTCCTCGGTGCACTCGGGGTGGGCGAGGACGGGTGCCTCGGGGTGCGCGAGCTCGAGCGCCTCAACCTGGTTACGGTCAATCATCATGTGGCGCGGGCAGAAGCCCTTGTTGAGGATGACGTGCTTCTCGGGCAGCTGCTCGGCCACGTAGCGGCCGAGGTTCTGATCCGGGATGAACAGCAGGTGGTGCTGGGGCAGCTCGCGACAGATCTTGAGGGCGTTGGAGGAGGTCACGCAGACATCGCTCCAGGTCTTGATCTCTGCGGTGGAGTTTACGTAGCACACGACGGCGAGGTCCTCGCCGTACTCGGCGCGCGCGGCGTCCACGTCCGCGCGGCGCACCATGTGGGCCATGGGGCAATCGGCCGCCGGCTCCGGGAGCAGCACGGTCTTGGCCGGGTTGAGCAGCTTGGCAGACTCGCCCATGAACTCCACGCCGCACAGCACGATGGTCTGTTGGGGCAGGTCCACGGCGAGGCGGGCGAGGGCAAAGGAGTCGCCCACGTGGTCGGCCACGGCCTGGACCTCGGGCGGCACGTAGTAGTGGGCAAGGATCACGGCGTCGTGCTCCTGCTTGAGGCGATCGAGCTCACGCCTGAGCTCGCTGGGGACGGCGCCCTGTGCCGCTGCGGGGGAGGAAGTCTCCGCCACTGCCATGCGGGTGGCGTTCGGCCCGGCGACCTCTGCTTGCGCCGCCGCCGCGCGGGTGGCCACGTTCGGATCGGCAACCCCTGCCTGGGCCGCTGCCGCGCGGGTGGCTACGTTCGGATCGGCAACCCCTGCCTGGGCCGCTGCCGCGCTGGTGGCGTCCGGCGTGGCGGGAACGGTCGCTTGAGATGCGGGGGAGACGCCCGCCCGCTCTGCTTTTCTGTCAGTCTCTGGTGCCTGCTGCTGGGCGGATGCTGTGGCCATGGGGCCTCTTCCGACGTGTCGACGCACCCCTGAGGGGTGCCGTTCGCCAGCAGTATGGCACCTGACATGACAGGTGACAAGACACATGTATAGTTTTGTGAAGCGGTGGGACCGTGCGAGGAGGTGGGACCGTGCGAGGAGGCGGTGCCGTGTGAGGAGCGTGGGGCCGTGCGAGGAAGCGGGGCCGTGCGAGGAGCGTGGGGCGGACTCGCGCCGGAACTGGTCCCCGGCGCAACGATGCCGGTCGCGGGGCCCGGGCGGGCCAAGCGGGTGGGGCTCAGCTCTGGACCTGGCCCCCGGCGGAACGATGCCGGTCGCGGGCCCCTACGGGCGGTTCCGCGCGAAGGTTGCCCGGGACGGTTTAGAGGTGCTTTGCCAGCCAGGAGGCGATGCTGTCGTGCTCGCAGGTGTTGCAGATGGCATCCGCGGCAGCCTTGACCTCGGGCGTCGCGTTGCATATGGCTACGAACGCGGTGGCGCGCCCCGTCACTGAGAGGTCGTTGCCGGAGTCGATCATGCTCATGGACAGGCGCGATGCCACGTCGATTGGGTTGAGCCTGCGGGGCTCGGCCACCTCGTCTCCCGAGCCGCCGGCAAGCCGCTCATTCTCGGTGAGCTGGTTCTGCTGCTCGGCGAAGTAGGCGGCCTTGCTGCGCTCGATGTAGCTTGCCGTCTGCGTGTGCGGGTTGAGCGCGCCGCCGTTGGCCTTGAGCAGGTCCACGAGCTCGAGCGCCTCGGGACGCGGAATCACGTGGGAAAGGCCATCGTCTGCGGGAACGGAGTTCGCCTCCGCCGTGCCGGGGTGCCGGGGCGCGTCGGTTGCACCTGGCTCGCCCTGTCCGGGCGCGCCGCTCGTGCGCTGCCTGGGAGCGCCGATACCCCTCTTGCCGCGCGGCCCTCGCCCTGTCAGAACTGGGTGGATGCGCACTGCTCGTCCTGCCCGGACGTTTCGGCCACTCGCGTCTCGCTCTGCCCTGACGTTTCGGCCGCTCGCATCTCGCTCTGCCCTGCCGTGACGATTGCTCGTGCTTCCCCTCGCCCGGTCTTGCCCTGGCGAGCGGGCTCCACGCGAGAGCCGTTGAGCAGGATGCGCCAGTCCAGCCAGGGGGCGCAGGCGCTCTGCTCGCCCAGCATCCAGCGCGGCCTGCCCGACGCCACGACGATACGCACGCCGGCGTCGTGGGCGCTCTGAAAGGCGCGTGCCACGGGGCCGTTCACTTCCTGCTTGAGGGGGGTGGGGAAGACGGTTCCGTCCAGGTCAAAGGCGATGAGGTCGAAGTTTGGCACGATGCGCTCCCTTTCTCGCGGTTTCCTCAGCCATTGTGCGTGCGATTCGCTGGGCAGCGTCTGCTCGTCGCCCCTGGAAGCAACGCCTCGTGCCGCTTGAGGGGCGGCGCTTCCGGTCGCCTCTCGCGCCGCTTGTGGGCCGGATCAGTCTGCCGGTCTCGTTCTGCTTGCATGTCGGGCCGGCCTCCGAATGGTTCGCGGCTTGCATGCCGGGCAGGCTCCCGGTCTGTCGCTCGGCGCGCCTCTTGCCCTTCAGGGCGGCACCCGCCATCCCTCTCGCTACCGTGGCGATTCCGCGACGCGCTCGACAGCCGGCTCGTCCCATGCAACCATGACCGGGGAAAACGGGAGGGAAACCTGCATGGACAACCTGATATTTAGCCTCAACGCGATGATGCCGCTGTTCCTGCTCATGGTGGTGGGCATGGTCCTGCGCGCTGCCGGCGTGGTGAACGCCGCCACGGCAAATGGCATGAACCGGTTCGTCTTCACGGTGGGCATCCCCGTCCTGCTGTTCCACGACCTCGCCACCACGGACCTCTCTCAGAAGTGGGACTCCGCCTTCATCCTCTTCTGCTTTGCGGCCACGCTTACGGGCATCGTGGTGTCCTACCTTGTGTCCCTGGCATTTCGCAAGACGCGCTACCAGGGCGAGTTTGTGCAGGCGGCATATCGCTCCAGCGCCTCGATGCTGGCCATCAGCGTCATGCAGAACATCTACGGCGAGCCGGGCGCGGCCACGCTCATGGTCATTGGCGCCGTGCCCCTCTACAACGTGATGGCCGTGGTGATCTTGGTGCTGCTGCAGCCGGTTTCTGACGGGGAGGGGAGCGGCGCCTCTGGCAAGGCTGGTTCCTCCATGTCGAACTCGGGGAGGCTGACCCGCGCCACGCTCGTCGCCACCCTTCGCGACGTCGTGACCAACCCCATCATCATCGGCGTGCTTGCGGGTGTTCTCTGGGCGCTCGTGGGTCTGCCCATGCCGCCCGTGCTGGACAAGACGCTCGACAGCATTTCTAATACCGTGACCCCGATGGGCTTCGTGGCTATGGGCGTGCTGTTCGACGCCCGAAAGGCCCTCGCCGTACGCGGCCCCGCGGTCCTCGCCACCTCGCTTAAGCTCGTCCTGCTTGCGGCGCTCACCCTGCCGATCGCCGTGCTCGTGGGATTCCGTGGCCAGGAGCTCGTGGCGGTTCTCGTGATGATGGGCTCTGCCACGACGCTCTCTTCGTTTGTCATGGCGCGCAACATGGGGCACGAGGGCACGCTGACCTCGAGCGTTGTCATGCTATCCACGCTGCTCTCTGCCTTCACGCTCACGGGTTGGCTCTGGGTGCTGCGTACGCTTGCACTTATCTAGCGACGTGGGTCGGGCGCTGTGCGCTTGCGTTTAATTTGCGGCGTGCGCTGTGCGCGCTCGCCTAATGCTGTTCTGCGGGCGTCTTCAGGGCGGCCTCCAATTGAGCCACCCCTTGTTCTTGCCCGGGGTGCCGTTCGTTGTGGCCTATGAGTTCCCGCAGTGCCTCGCGCCCTTTACAGTGAGTGCCTGGAACGCCTTGCGCCCTCCTCTGCGAACGCCCGGTTCGGCTGGCATTCTTCTCTGCGGACAGTGGACAGTGGGCAGTGGACAGTGGGCAGTGGGCAGTGGGCGGCGGGCTGCGGGCTGCGGGCTGCGGGCTGTGGCTGAGGGCTGTGAGCCGTGCGCGCCTGATACCTCTGATGCCCTCCTCTGCACCTTTCGCTCTGCCGACGTTTCGGCTCGGGGCGTCTGTGCCCGCCCGCGTGGCTTTCCCTTGCCCCCGAGGCGCTTCGGATTGCCCTCGAGGCGTTTCAGATTCGCTCGTGTTTGAAAATGAATCGTTTTGCCGCTATCGGACGGCGTATCCGAAATCGCGTTTTATGAAACCGCAGGTAGATTGATTGGCATATTTCAAGAAACCCATAGTACCTTGATGAGATGCGAGCAAACTGTTCATTTTCAAACATGGGGCTCTTCCGCTTGTCTTTTTCTGGGCTCATGGGTACGATTTCGGACTACAGATAGTACGGAATCGTATTAAATGGAGTCCATATGGCAGCTGATTCGCTGAATCCCATGCCCCTGAGCCCTGAGCCGGCCCGCCCGAGCGAACAACTTGAAGGCGCCCGCCCGTCCGCGCCCTTGAGCTCCGGGCTGGCCGCCAGCTCCAGGCCCGGCGTCACGGACACGGACATGCCCTGCGAGGGGACGGGGGAGCCGGTCGCCCGTGTTGAGCCCGGCAGGGCGGACACGGGCATGCCCTGCGAGGGGGCAGAGGGGCTGGCCGCCAGCTCCAGGCCCGGCGTCACGTGCCCGGGTTCGCCCCGCAAGGGAAACGAGGGACTGGCCGCTCGCGACGAGCCCAGCGTCACGGACCTGGACATGCTCTACAAGGAGACCGACGAGCTGTACGACCGCCTTGCCCGCGGCTGCGGCCTCTCCGAGAGCGCGTACTGGATCCTCTATGCCATCCAAGTGGCCGGCGGAGAGGACGTGACCCAGCGCGACATCGCCGACCGCCTCTCCTGTCCCAAGCAGACCATCAACTCGGCGGTCCGTACACTCGAGGCCCGCGGCCTTGTGTCGCTGGACTTTGCGCCGAACAACCGGCGCAGCAAGGTGATTTCGCTCACGAGAGAGGGCCATGCCTTCGCTGAGGAGCGCATCGTGCCCGCCATGGAAGTGGAGGCCAGGGCCTTCGCGCGTCTGGAGCCGGGCGAGCGCGCAGAGTTCATTCGGCTGGCCACGAAGTATGCCCGGGCCGTGCTCGAGGAGATGACCGAGGAGGAGGTGGGCAAGCATGACTAGCCCGTCGACCGTCGCCCAAATCCGGGTCGCGCCGACAAGCAGGCGCGGCGCCCTTCGACTGCTCTTGCGCCTCATGGCCCCTTACAAGGCGCTCGCCGCCGCTACGCTCTGCGCGCTCGTGCTGGACATGGCCGGCATGCTCTTCGTTCCCACCGAGCTTGCGGCCATGATCAACTCCGTCGTGGCCACGAGTGGCAATGACCTCGCGCGTCACGGCGCGGCCATGCTTGCGGCGGCGCTCTGCGGCTCGGGCGGCGCTGTGGTGGCTAACCTGCTCGCGGCGCGCCTCGCGGCAAACGTTGGGCGCGACCTGCGCATGGCCGTCTACGACGCCTCGCTTGCCTTCTCGGGCTCGGACTTCGAGCGCTTCGGCACGGGCTCGATGGTCGCGCGCACCCTCTCGGACGCCAACGTGGTGCAGCAGGCGCTGCTCATGGGCATCGTCATGATTTTGCCTGTCCCGGTGATGTGCATCATCGCGGTGGGCCTCGCCTTCTCCATCGACCCGTGGATGGGCTGGGTGCTTGCGGGCGTGGCCCTGGCGATGCTCGCCGTCTCGGCGGTGGCGGTGAGCCGCTCGGCTCCCATATTCACTCGGCTCCAGGGCTTCGTCGACCGCATGACCACGCGCCTGCGCGAGACGGTCACGGGCATCAGGGTCATCCGCGCCTTTGGCCGCGAGGACCAGGCGCGCGAGCGGCTGGACGCCACCTTCGAGGAGTACGCCGAGAACGCCATCCGCGTGAACGCGATGTTCGCCACCGCGGACTCGATGACCTTCTTCCTGGCGAACGGCGTGGAGTCTCTCGTGCTGTGGCTCGGCGCCAACCGGGTGGGCGCGGGCGCCATGCAGGTCGGATCTATCACCGCGCTCATCGAGTACGCGATGCTCATCATGTTCTTCATGATGATGGCGCAGTTCGCGATTCTGCAGGTGCCGAGGGCCATCGCCTGCCTGCGCCGCGCGAGCGAGGTGCTCGCCGTCGTGCCCGAGGTGGCGAACCCGGAGGAGCCACACCAGCTCCCGAAGACGGCCCCGTGCCCTGCCGCCCGCCTCGCGCCGGACGTCGTTGCCGCCTTCCACCACGCAAGCCTCCGCTTCCACGACGCGGACGAGGACACCTTGCACGACCTCGACTTTGTTATGCGCAGAGGTACGCGTACGGCCATCATCGGCAACACCGGCTCGGGCAAGTCAACGGTGGCGAAGCTCCTGCTGCGCTTCCACGACGTCACCTCCGGCTCGGTGGAGCTCGTGGGTGAGGACGTCCGCGCCGTAACCCAGGCGAGCCTCAGGGGCCGCATCGCCTACGTGCCGCAGCGGGCGTGGCTCTTTAGCGGCACCATCGCCGAGAACCTGCGGCACGGCGACCCCGACGCCTCCGACGAGCGCCTCTGGCACGCGCTCGACGTGGCCCAGGCGGGCTTCGTGCGCGAGCTGCCAGACGGCCTCGGCACCCGCGTGGCCCAGGGCGGCTCGAACTTCTCGGGCGGCCAGCGCCAGCGCCTCGCCATTGCCCGCGCGCTGGTGCGCAGGGCAGACCTCTACGTGTTCGACGACTCCTTCTCCGCGCTGGACTACAAGACCGACGCGGCCCTCCGCCACGCCCTGGCAGGCGAGCTCGCGGGTGCGGCACAGCTCGTGATTGCCCAGCGCGTGAGCACCATCCGCGACGCGGACCAGATCGTGGTGCTCTCAGACGGCGCCGTCGAGGGCATCGGGCGGCACGAGGAGCTGCTCGAGAGCTGCCCAACCTACCGTGCCATCGCCGAGTCCCAGGAGAGGAAGGGGATGTGACATGAGCGGAGAACTCGACCTGGACCGCGGCGCCGACCTGGCCCGAGGCGCCGACTCCGGCAGTGGCGGCGACCTGGACCGCGGTGCCGATTCGAACCACGGCGTCGACGGGCATCGCAGCCTCGACCTGGACCGCGGCGCCGACCTGGCCCGAGGCGCCGACTCCGGCAGTGGCGGCAACCCAGACCGCGGTGCCGATTCGAATCGCGGCGTCGACGGGCATCGCAGCCTCGACACGGCCGACGAGTTCGCGGTGCCCGAAGACGCCCTCGCCACGCTCCGCCGGCTCTGGGGCTCCGCTGCCGGCATGCGCTGGCGGCTCGTGGTGGCCGCGGCGTCCGCCGTGCTCTACGTGGTGGCGAGCCTCGCGGCGCCTGCCTACAGCGCCCACGTCGTCGACCTGCTCTGGACCAACATCGCACGGGCGCGCGAGGCGGGGGAGGGCTTCGTCGTGACGCTGGACAACGGCGGACGCGAGATCCTCACCTTCCTGGGCATCTGGACCGTGGCCTGGGCGTTCTATAACGTGCAGGTGCAGGTCATGGCGAGCTTTGCCGAGCGCCTCAACCTGCGGCTTCGCAGGCAGATTGCCGCCAAGCTCGAGCGCCTGCCGCTCGCCTACTACGACGCGCACCGCCCCGGTGACACCCTGAGCCGTGCCACCAATGACCTCGACAAGCTCTCCGAGGTGCTGCAGCGCGGCCTGCTCCAGCTGCTCATCTCTGCCTGCATGCTCGTGGGCGCCGTCGTCATGATGACCTCGCTCAGCGCCCCGCTTGCCGGCGTGTTCGTGGTGGCCGCGGGCCTGAGCGTGCTCGTCACGGGTGTGGTCTCGGAACGCACGCTCAAGGCGGCGGCAGAGCGCCAGGCCGCCGTGGGCGAGCTCACGGGCCGTGTCGAGGAGGCTTACAGCGGGCGCGCCGTCATCTGCGCCTTCGGTCGCGAGCAGGCGAGCTCCCGCGAGCTCGCAGAGGCGGCCGACGCCGTGGCCCGCGCGAGCGCCCGGGCAGACTTTCTCACCAACGCCGTGGGTCCGGCAGTGCGCTTCATCGTGCGCTGCTCGTTGGTGGCCATCGGCGTGCTGGCGGGCGGCATGCTGCTTGCCGGGCGGCTCACCGTGGGCGTGTTCCAGGCCTTCTTCCAGTACGTCAACTCGGCGAGCGAGCCCCTCTGCCAGCTCTCGATGACGGTGGGCATGCTCCAGGGCGCCCTCGCTGCCGCCGAGCGCGTCTTTGCCCTGCTGGACGAGGCCGAGGTGGAGGCAGACCCCGCCGAGCCCGCCACCTGCCCCGAGCCGGTGCGCGGGCGCGTGGCCTTCGAGCACGTGCGTTTTGGCTACCAGCCGAACAAGCCCCTCATGCGCGACGTGTCGCTCGTGGCCGAGCCCGGCCAGAAGGTGGCCATCGTGGGCGCAACCGGGGCGGGCAAGACCACCCTCATCAACCTGCTCATGCGCTTCTACGAGGTCGACGGCGGCCGCATCACGCTCGACGGCGTGGACACGCGCTCGATGCGCGCCCGGGACCTGCGCCGCCACTTTGGCATGGTGCTGCAGGACGCGTGGCTGTTCGAGGGCACCATCGCCCAAAACATCGCCTACGGACACCCCGGTGCCACGCGCGAGCAGGTGGAGGCCGCGGCCCGTGCCGCGCGCGTGGACTTCTTCGTGCGCACGCTGCCCGGCGGCTACGACACCGTGCTCTCCAATGACGCCGAGGGCGTGAGCCAGGGCCAGCGCCAGCTGCTCACCATAGCCCGCGCGATGCTCAGCGACCCGGCCATCCTCATCCTGGACGAGGCCACCTCCAGCGTGGACACCCGCACCGAGCGGGCCATCGTGGAGGCCATGGAGCGCCTCATGGCGGGGCGCACGAGCTTCGTGATCGCGCACCGGCTCTCCACCATCGTGGACGCCGACCTCATCCTCGTGATGGAGGCGGGCACCATCATCGAGCAGGGAACCCATGACGAGCTCGTGGCCGCCGGCGGCGCCTACGCCGAGCTCTATCGCTCCCAGTTTGCCTAGCGCCACACGCTTCCCGCACGGCCCGCTTCCCGCACGGCCCGCCTCCCGTTCCGCTCGGAAACCGCATGCCCACGGAATCCGTCCCCCGAACCGCATGCCCACGGAATCCGCCGTGGGCGTTGCCTGCGGCGCGCCGTCACACGCCCCCGAACCGCATGCCTGCGGAATCCGCCCCTGCGCGGGTGCCCCATGCGCGTAGAATCTCGTTCGGAAACGTTTCGACTACCGGCTGCCCCCCGAATCGGCGCGTGCAGGCAACGCGCCTCGTCCGCACGGCGGCCACAACAGATCGGAGGCACCATGGCCTGCACGACCATCCTCGTTGGCAAGCGGGCGAGCTACGACGGCTCGACCATCATCGCGCGCAACTGCGACTCGGGTAACGGCAGCTTCACGCCCGAGAACTTCGTGGTGGTGCAGCCGGCCGAGCAGCCGCGCCACTACAAGAGCGTCCTTTCCCACGTCGAGTGCGACCTGCCAGACAATCCCATGCGCTACACGAGCGTGCCCACGGCAACCGACGGCGAGGGCATTTGGGCCGAGGCCGGCATCAACGCCGCCGACGTGGCCATGACCGCCACCGAGACCATCACGAGCAACGAGCGCGTGCTCGGCGCCGACCCGCTGGTGGAGCTCGTGCCGGCCAAGGGCACGGAGGGCGAGGAGGGCTACGAGCCCGAGGTTCCCGGCGGCATCGGCGAGGAGGATTTCGTCACCCTGGTGCTCCCGTACATCAAGAGCGCGCGCGAGGGCGTGCTGCGCCTGGGCAAGCTCCTCGAGGAGCTGGGTACCTACGAGATGAACGGCGTGGGCTTCTCCGATGCCGACGAGATTTGGTGGCTCGAAACCGTGGGCGGCCACCACTGGATTGCCCGCCGCGTGCCGGATGACGTCTACGTGACCATGCCCAACCAGCTGGGCATTGACGAGTTCGACCTGGACGACGCACTGGGAGAGGGCGAGAACTACCTCTGCAGCGCTGACCTGCGCAACTGGATGGCTGCCAACCACCTGGACCTCACGATGGACTCCGAGGGCCTGGGCGCCGACGGCGTGCATGCGCGCTTTAACCCGCGCGAGGCCTTTGGCAGCCACTCCGAGCGCGACCACGTCTACAACACCTGCCGCGCCTGGTACATGCAGCGCACGCTCAACCCGAGCGACGACTGGGACGGCCCGGACGCCGCGTGGCGCCCCGAGGACAACGACCTGCCCTGGTGCCGCGTGCCCGAGCGCAAGGTGACGATTGAGGACGTGAAGCTCGTGCTCTCCAGCCATTACGAGGGCACCGAGTACGACTGCTACGGCGACCGTGGCACCGACGCCACGCGCAAGCGCTTCCGCCCGATTGGCATCAACCGCCAGAGCCACCTCGCCGCGCTGCAGATTCGCCCCTACGCGCCGGCGGGTGCCCGTGGCGTGCAGTGGCTGGCCTTTGGCTCCAACGCCTTCAACACGATGGTGCCGATGTACACCAACATCAACCGCACGCCGGCGTACCTGAGCGGCACCACCAGGCGTGTGACCACGGACTCGCTCTACTGGGAGAACCGCATCATCGCGTGCCTGGCGGATGCCCACTACAACGACAACGTCAACACGATTGACGCCTTCCAGCAGAAGACGATGGCCTTTGGCCACCGCGTGCTGCGCGAGACGGACGCCCAAGTTGCAGATGTGGCCGAGGGCGAGCTGAGCGCGCTGCTCGAGGCTGCGAACGACCGCGTGGCAGATGAGCTGCGCGAGGAGAACGACAAGCTGCTGGACCAGGTGCTCTACACCTCCAGCATGCATATGCGCAACGGCTTCTCCCTGTCGGACCATTAGGGGAGATGCGCTCTGGGGCTGGCGCCGTGCCTGGGGCGCCAGCCCGCCCATGCTGTGATCTCGATATCGGCGAGTCCGCAGTGGCTACGCTGGGTGCGGGCGGCGCGATTGTCTTATGGTCGCTAGTTTCAGCTAGCGACCAAAAAAGCATACTGCCAGCAGCTGGTGCTATGAGCAGGTAAAACGACTGTTAAGGCTCTGATTCCATAAGCTTGCTAAAGAGCATGCAACAGATTGCTATAGGGGCCCTGTCTATAATGGGAGGGGTCTGGAAACCCCATCCAACCGAGCCCCGCGCGTAAAGCGTGCCCCGCTGGGAATGTCGTACAAGCGCAGGGCGATGAATACCCCGTTCCATGTAAGGAGGCCCACGGGCTTCCGTGGGCGTAGCCGTGCGCAAACGCGCCAATAGGTGCGTCCCGCCCACCGCACCCAAGGAGGCAGCCATGTGGTACGCCGTACAGGTCGAGACCGGCAAGGAGCGCGTCACGCTCGAGCAAATCTGCAAGGCCGTCGAGCTTGCCGGCCTCGAGGGCGTGGTGAGGGAGGCCTTCGTCCCCACACGTGTGGTGTTCGAGGCCAGCTCGCCCACGCACGGCGCGTGGAGAGGCCGCTCTTCCCGGGCTATCTCCTCCTTGACGCCACCCGGCGCGGCATCGCGCAGGTGGCCAGGGTGGTCCACGAGACGCCCAAGTTCGCGAAGGTCCTCACATACGACGGGGTATTTCTGCCGCTCCTTCCCGAGGAGACTGACCTGATCTGCGCGCTCACCCAGCGCGGCGGACGCTCGATTGACGTGAGCGAGGGCTTCGTGGAGGGCGGCAGGGTAGTGGTGGTGGCCGGCCCGCTCGTGGGGCAGGAGTCAACCATCAAGAAGGTCAACCGCCGCAGGCGCGCGGCCCTGGTGGAGCTCTCCATCTGCGGCAGGCGCGTGGAGGTTGAGCTAGGCCTGGAGCTCATGAAGCGCAATCGGGAACGGGTGCAAATGCCGGCGAGCGCCTGAAGGACCTTCTGGACCAAAACGAGGTTGCCGGCGCCATGTTCAAGATGAAGAACGACCCGCGCGTCACACACAATCTCAGAACAGCGATCGCTTAGCTGCAAGCGTGCACCAAGCAAGACAGAGAGGGCCTTCGGGTCGGGGGAGTGGTGTTGGGAGAGAACGTGCAAAACAGTCAAATGGGTGTTGGGGCCGGCGTTGCGGCAAGCACGAGCGCGGTGAGCCTCCCAGGCTCGCGCGAGTTCGCCGCAGAGTCCCGTGCGCTCGACACGAGATCGCTTGGCTATCGCTTCGTGAAGCGCACCTTCGACATAGGCTTCAGTTTCTGCGTCTGTGCCGTTGGGCTGATTCCCGGTGCGATTCTCTGCGCCTTCATCGCGGCCGACACCAAGGGCGCGCCTATCTACGCGCACGAGCGTGTGGGGCGCTTCGGCCGTCTCATCCACGTGCTCAAGTTCCGCTCCATGGTCGCCGACGCCGACAACGTGGAGAAGTACCTCACGCCGGCACAGATTGAGGAGTGGCACCGCGAGCGCAAGGTCACTGACGACCCGCGCATCACCAAGCTGGGTGCGTTGCTTCGCAAGACGAGTCTCGACGAGATGCCTCAGTTTATCAACGTGCTCGCGGGCCAGCTCTCCGTGATCGGGCCCCGGGCCATCACCTACGAGGAGCTCGGGCACTTCACGCACGAGCAGCAGGTGCAGGTGCTCGCCGTTCCCCAGGGCATCACCGGCGCGTGGCAGTCGGGCCCACGCAACCTCGCCACATTCGACAATGGCCTGCGTCAGAAGTTCGAGCTCGCCTACGCGCGCGGCGCGAACCTCAAGGTCGACTGGCGGGTCTTCTTCAAGACCTTCAGCGTCATGTTCGGCAAGAGGAAGACGGGGAGGTAGCGCATGAGTGCTGACAAGCCCCTCGTTTCGATTGTGGTGCCGACCTACAAGCGCGCCGACAGGATCCGTGTGGCCCTGGACTCGATTGCCGCGCAAGACTACGGCGCGGAGAACATCGATCTGATCGTGGTGAGCGACAACCGGCCGGAGTGGCCGGAAAGCGCCGAGACTGACGCGGCGGTTGCCCCCTATGCCGTGAGCCTGCCGCACTTCAGGCTGCTGCACACTGCCGGCCAGACCGGCGGGGGGGCGGCGCGCAACTACGCCTGCCGCCAGGCGACGGGCGAGTACCTCGCGTTCCTCGACGACGACGACGAGTTCCTGCCCGACAAGGTGTCGACCCAGGTCGCCTTCATGCAGGAAAACTCCCTCGACATGAGTTGGCAGGATGTCTCGTGGTATGACGAGCGTGGCCGGCTCGTGGAGCACCGCAGGCTCGATCACTGTGAGGACTTCTCCACCGAGGGCCTGCTGCGCGCGCACCTCCTAACGCCGATAAGCCCAACGGCCATCTATATGCTCAGACGCGACCTGTTCGACCGCACTGAGGGCTTCGGCGAGGTGGCGACCGGCCAAGACTGGTGGCTGATGCTGCGCTGCATAGAGGCTGGCGCCCGAATGGGTTACATGCCCGAGGTGCACGTGAGGCAGTATCAGCATTCCGGGGAGCGTCTCTCGCTGGGCCAGAACAAGATCGACGGCGAGGTGGCCCGCCACAAGAAGGTACGCGAGTACTACCCGCGCCTCTCGAAGCGCGACATCCGCTACATCGAGTTTCGCCACAACGCTGCGCTCGCGTTCGCGTGCAAGCGCAGCGGGCGCATGGCGGACGCCGCCAAGTATGCATTGAAGACCATAGCCGCCTCGCCCGCGGACTGCGTGCGCAAGGGTCTCGATTACTTCGGGAAGGGGAAGAGGGCGTGACGAAGAAGCTCCTCGTGTTCACGAAGCACTTTCCCTACAACATGGGCGAGACGGCCGCCGAGTCCTATCTCGAGACAGAGATTGGCTACCTGGCCGAGGCGTTCGACGAGGTGATGGTCATCGCCACCGAGGCGCCTGCGGACCGCTTGCCCGTGCAGCGCTTGCCCGAAAACGTTCGATCGGCCTCGCTCGGCTGTGTGCAGACCAAGGGGGAGAAGGCTGCGTGCCTGGTCGTGGGCCTCACGTCAGCCGACGCCCGTGCCCGCGAGGCCGTCGCCGCCGAGCCCATCCTCTCCGCGAGGGAGAGGGCCTTCCAGTGCTACTTCGCGGGCAAGGCCCTTCGCAAGTGGCGCAAGCTTGTGCCCGTCCTCGAGGGTGCTGGCTTCATCCCCACGTGGGTCTACAGCTTCTGGCTCTACGATACTGCCCTCATGGCTGTGTGGGCGAAACAAGCGTACCCGTGTGCCCGCGCTGTCGCGCGGGCACACCGCTACGATCTCTACCGAGATCGTAGCGGTGTGGGCTACCTCCCTTGCCGGGAGTTGCTGCTCGATAAGCTTGATGCTGTGCTGCCCTGCAGCGAGGACGGTGCTGAGACGCTCAGGCGCGAGTACCCTTCCTTCGCCGGTAAGGTGACGCGCGCGTACCTGGGGACCCGGGATCTGCCCGACCTGAGCGGCGAGCCCAAGGGCGACCCGTTCCGCGTTGTCAGCTGCTCGCGGGCGGTGCCCGTGAAGCGGTTGCCTCTGCTGCGCGACGCCATGGCATTGCTTGATGCGGAGGGCGCGCGCATTCTATGGACGCACTACGGCGACGGGCCCGATCTGGCCGCCGTCAGGGACGGGGTTGCCGGGTTCTCGTCCGTCAGGGCGGAGTTCCCCGGCAACGTGCCCAATGCGGAGCTGCTTGGTATCTACGCCTCCCGGCACATCGACCTCTTCGTCAACGCTTCGGTCTCCGAGGGGCTTCCCATCTCGATCATGGAGGCGAGCGGGCACGGCGTGCCCGTAGTGGCGACCGATGTTGGCGGCACCTCAGAGATCGTCCGCGACGGCGCGAGCGGCGCTCTCGTTCCCGAGGGCGTTGACGCCGCTGGGCTTGCGGTTGCGATCCGATACTTTTACGACATGGATTCGGAAGTCCTTGCCGGCTATCGCCGGGCGGCCCGGCGTTCCTGGGTCGAGAGCTTCCAAACAAAAGAAAACGTGGGCATCTTGCTGGATGCCCTTCGAGGCAAGGTGAACTGACCAGTGGGACAGCTTTCTCAGAAGACAACTATGCTGCGTCGCTGGGCGAAGATGCTCGGCGGCGGGACGGCGGTGGCCGTGGAGCAGGGCCGGGGCCGCGTTTGCGTGCCCGGCGAGCTTCGCGGCTACTGGAACGACCTCACCGGCAAGGTGTCGCCTGACACCCTGCTTGACGGGGGCGGCGTGCCGCTCTCGGTCATCGCCGGTGGTGAGCGCGTGCATTTCCCGATAGCAATCTTCCAGTATGCGCTCGGCTGCAATGACCTGTACCTGATCGATGGGGGTCGAGAGCATCTGGACGCCCTGGGCGCATGCGCCTCGTGGGCGGTGGCGGCCCAGCACCCCGACGGCTCGTGGGACGCGTTCGGCCCCATAGGCAGCGCTAAGTACACCGTATCTTCAATGGCGCAGGCTGAGGGGGCCTCAATGCTGCTCCGTGCCGCGCACCTTCTGGACGAGCCCTCCTACGAGGAGCGGGCAAAGGCAGCGGTTGACTTCATGCTGATACCGATCGCCGAGGGGGGCTGCTCCGTGCACATGGACGGGCAGCTTTTCCTCGAGGAGTACCCACAGGTCCCTCGCCGTTCTGTCATGAACGGGTGGGTGTTCTCGCTTTTCGGGCTCTACGACATGTCACTCGCCGATTGTTCATACGTCGAGGACTTCGAGTGCTCGACGCGCTCGCTCGCTGCGCACTTGGGTGACTACGACGCGGGCTTCTGGAGCTATTACGACCTGGAGCGCCGCATGGCGAGTCCGGCCTACCACAAGCTTCACATCGCGCAGATGGAGGAGCTCGCGGCCATCACTGGCATGAAGGAGTTCTCCGCTTTCTCCGAGAGACTCTCGCGATACCAGAACAGCGGTCTCAACCGTGCCCGTGCTATCGTCAGGAAGGTGGGCCAGAAGCTCACCGAGAAGTCGGATGCGGTGATCGTGCAATGAAGCCTATCGCAGATAGGGCGTTTTGTTATTCTGATTGGAGCTTGAGTGACTAGCAAGGTCTGGGTTGAGCTTTCGAACTACAACGGTGTGGTCACCGACGACTACATGAGGGCAATCGGCAAGGCATTCCAGCGCTTGGGTTGCAACGTGTGTTATGAATACGACATTGCAAACTGCGGGGGTGGAGAACAGGACATTTATGTCGTCTCTCTGGCATTAACCGCATTTAAGCTATTAATTTACGGTAGACCTAATGTGGTCTTTTGGAGTCAAGGTGTTTGGCCGGAGGAGTCGCTTCAGAAGCACGGGTCTCGCCTGCGTTTCACTGTTTGTAACTTCGTCGAGAATATGGCACTGAAAAAAGCAAGGCTTCTCTTCCTCGTCTCCCATGCTCAACTTAACTACTATGAGGGCAAATATAGTGTTTGTCTCTCAGATAAGACTTTCATAATGCCCTGTTCCAATGAGGTATTTCACGAGAATTCCTTCTTGTATCCGGGGAAATATGATGCGCCTGTTTTTGTCTATGCTGGCAGCTTGGCCAAATATCAATGCATAGGCGAGATGCTAAACGCCTTCAAACAAGTCCAGTCTGTTTGCCCCCTTGCCCAGCTTCTTTTCTATACCTCGCAGCAAGATGAGGCGCGCACCCTTATCGACGAAGCCCGTGTGGACAATGTCGTAATAGGGCATGCAGAACCCGACGAACTCGATGGGATTCTTGCCAAAGCGAAGTATGGTTTTGTGATTAGAGACGACAGCATCGTCAATAGGGTAGCCACCCCTTCGAAGATATCTAGCTATATTTCCAACGGGGTCATTCCTGTTTACAGCCCCACACTTCAGGCTTTTTCCGAGAGCTCGAAGAATATTGAGAGACTCGAGTACCGTGAAGAGACGTTTGCTGATGACTTTTCTGAGTTTGAAATGAAGAAGCTGGACCCTAATCAACTTTTATCCTCGTATAAGGCTTATTTTCTGAGTCAATTCGACTATGAAGCACAAGCAGATTCGATTGCCACTTTCGTTGGGAAGATCCTCGTTGAAGCGCATTGATGACCATCTCGTAACCACAAAGATGAGCTCTCTAGTTGACTCCGTCGCTGAAACGACTGGTATGCGTGCCGGGCAGGCAGTATACTACCTCGCCTTTTTTTTCTTTTGTCTGAACGAGGCGGTTTGTCGCACGGCCTTTGACAATGTGCTGGGCTTGGACATACCCACATTTACTAGTCTGTGCAACTATCTGGTCATCGCTTGCTTTGCTCTGAAAATCCTTTTTCAAAGAAGTACTTTCAGTCGGGGGATACTTGCTCTTTTTCTTGTCGCACTGTCTGTTGTTTGTTGGCGGGCCTCTGGGAACACCCTTGTTGTCTGGACTGTTTTATTTATTGTCTTCGGTAAGGACGTTGAGATACGACCACTTGCCGCTATCGCTTTCGTCGTCTACTCACTAACGGTCTTTTTGGCGGTAATTTGCTGTTTCTCTGGCATTGTCGAAGACATCACCTATCTTCGGGGGTCTTCCGTTGGAGCCCGCTCCTCCCTTGGGTTCAATCATCCCAATAGCTTTGGCAAATGCCTCCTTGAGGCGAATCTTGCTTATTTGACATTGCGATTTGGCAAAATCAACATGTATGACCTTATCGTTCCCTTGCTTTCTATTGGGGCTATGATCTTTCTCGTGGACACAAGGACTTCCGCCTTTGCTCTCTTAGTTGCCGCCTTCCTAATGTTCATTCTCCAGCACTCCTTTGCGAAGAGGATGGGTCCTTCGATTTCCCTGGGCATCTCCGTTGCGATAATTGTTGCTAGCTACTATTTCATGGCTGCCTACAATCCGGGCAACACCTTGCACGCGACACTCAACGAGGCCCTTTCCAATAGGCTTTACTATGCAAATTACTTTTTTACTGGCTGGCCGCTGACGCTGTTCGGTTACGATTTTGCTGATGCTCCTCTTCATCTTCGTGAGAACCAGGCAGCCATCCACCTTATCGTTGACAACACCTACAGCTTCACGCTTGTTCAGTTCGGGTTACTGACTGCGTTTTTACTCTGCGTTGCCGTTGTCCTCGTATTCCTGAAGGCTAAGAAGGAAGGGTGTTTTAACGCGGCCCTTTGCGGATTGGCCATCATGGTCGTTCTGGGCTTTTCTGAGACTTGGAGCGTCAGATTCGATGCCAACTATTTCCTTGTGGCTTTCTCTACCTTGCTTTACTCGACTCCTCTCAGCCAGCTCGACCCTTCGGCTACGCGATCAAACGCTAATCTGAGTCCCATCATACCGACCACTCAGGTTCGCGACGAATCCCTCTTCAACAGATTTGGACCTTCTTATGGCAAGGAAATCCGACTTGGCGGAGCATGGAAGCCTCGGGGGCAATTTGGGCTACGCGGTATTGGCGCAGGGCGTCTCCCTGCTGTCCAGCATCGCGATGTCTCTCTTGGTACCAAAAGCTTTAGGCGTTGAGGACTACGCTTACTGGCAACTTTTCATTCTTTATTCCAGTTATGTTGGGCTTGCGCTTTTTGGGATTCACGATGGGATATTTCTGCGAATTGGCGGAATCAAGGTTGACGATATCGATTGGCCACGCGTTAAGGGTGAGTTCTTTCTTGTTCTAATTGGTCAATTATTGCTTGCTGTTGCGGCGACCTTGGCGATTTTTGCGGGTGGGCTCGCAGATGAGCGCGCTTTTGTATTTCTCGCCGTGCTTATATTTGGCGTTGTCGTTAACCCAGCCGCTTTTCTATTCTATGTGCTCAGAGCGGCCAACCTGCCAAACATTTTTTCAACTGCCAACGTGTTGTCCGGATCGATTTGGGCCGCTGCTCTTGTTGCGCTGATTGTCGTGGGCCCTGAAAACTTTCAGCCCTACATTGTTGTTTACATTGTTTCCCAAGCTATTTCTTCCTGTTTTTGCTACCTCCACTTCCGCAAGGTATTTGCCTGCCGTCCCAGCTCCCCACGGCTTGTCATCCCCAATCTGAAAACTGATTGTGTTGCGGGCCTGAAGGTCACGATGGCCTACTATGCTGGCTCCCTTGTTGTCGGTTCTACCCGTATGCTGATTGACGGAAAATGGGGACTCGAAGCTTTCGGAATCTTCTCTTTCTCTGTGTCACTGGTTAACTTTCTCTTGACCTTTATGGCACAGGTGTCGATGGTCATATTTCCCGTTATCAGGAGAATGGGTAAGGACTCACAGTCTGATGTTTATCGTAAGCTTCGAAATGGCCTTGTTGGCATTCTCCCTTTGATGTACGTTCTCTACTTTCCAGGTTGCTATTTGCTGAAATTGTGGCTGCCCCAATACGAACAGAGTCTTCTCTATCTAGCAATCATCCTGCCGGTTTGTTTTTTTGATTGCAAGATGCAGCTCCTTGTTAATACCTATCTTAAAACATATAGGAAAGAGAACGCACTTTTTTGGCTCAACGCAGCCACACTGGTTTTATCTTTGCTTGCCTGCTTCATTAGCGCCTTTGTTGTATCTGACATACTTCTGACCGCAGTCGCTATGGTCGCCTCCATCGGATTCAGAAGTGTCGTCTCCGAGGTTTATTTAAATAGGCTTTTTTGCATAAAGGCTTTTCGCCCAATCGTCGGCGATGTGCTTTTGGCCGCTTGGTTCGTTGTCTCAGCCTTTTTCTTCGAATCGCTCCCTTTGACCATCATCGGAGTATTAATTTATTACTTCTACAACCGCCGTTCCCTGCTGGCCGTCTGTAGGATGGTTAGGGACGCGTTATATTTATTGACCACCGATAAGAATGTGAGTGATTGATTCATGACGGGAACTGACTTCGGCTTAAAAAAAGTGATGCTTGTTTTCGGGACACGTCCCGAGGCTATAAAGATGTGCCCCCTTGTTAACGAGCTGAAATCCCGGCCTGATGAATTCACCACTGTCGTTGCTGTGACAGGGCAGCATCGCGAAATGCTCGATCAGGTCCTTAAAGTTTTCGGCGTTGAACCCGACTATGATCTCGCCATCATGAAGCCTGACCAAACTCTCTTTGACGTCACCTGCGATGTGCTTCTTAAGTTGAGGGGCGTTCTGGAATCCGAGAGACCGGATGCCGTGCTTGTGCACGGGGACACCACTACAACCTTTGCCGCCGCTTTGGCATGTTTTTACCTGCAAATTCCAGTGGGGCATGTTGAAGCGGGTCTACGAACCTACGACCTTTACAGCCCTTGGCCCGAGGAGTTCAACCGCCAGGCCGTCGACATCGTGTCTAGATGGTACTTTGCTCCCACCGAAGCATCCAGGCAGAACTTGCTGAATGAGGGCAAACCTACCAACCGCATTTGGGTTACTGGAAACACCGGAATTGACGCCCTTCGCACAACGGTTCATGCGAGGTACTCGCATCCCGAGCTGGATTGGGCGGACGGCTCACGGCTTATTCTAATTACTGCGCATCGTCGAGAAAACCTTGGCGAACCTATGCACAGGATGTTTCGTTCCATCAGAAGAGTTATGAGCGAGCATCCTGATACTAAAGCGATTTACCCCATTCACATGAACCCGATCGTCCGAAAAGCCGCTCATGAGGAACTTGATGGCTTCGACCGCCTTCATATCATTGAACCTCTCGAAGTCCTTGACTTCCATAATTTCATGTCGAGAAGCTATCTTATCCTTACTGACTCTGGTGGCATACAGGAGGAAGCCCCCGCTCTTGGTAAGCCAGTTCTTGTCATGCGCGATACGACGGAGCGCCCCGAAGGCGTTGCGGCCGGTACTTTGAAACTTGTTGGAACTGATGAAGACGCAATCTATAATGAGTTCAGCAAACTCCTCTCTGATGAAAAGGAATATGCTTCCATGTCCCGCGCCTCCAACCCCTATGGAGACGGCCTTGCTTCGTCGCGTATTGCCGACGTGCTTAATGAGACCTGTGAGCGTCTTTGAATGCAATCAGATTACGACAGATTGTTTGTCCACATTCAGCAACGGTGATCGTATGTGGTGCTTGTATTAAGCATAGATGAGGACGGGGTTTTACGGGAATTCAGGGCGATGACCAGCTTAAGTTGCTCCGCAACGTCCTGGTGAGCGCGCACGTCAACGTGCTCTTGGGCGCCGCCTTCTCCCAAGAGAGGGTCCCCACGCTCGAACACCATGAGTCCTGGTTCTGCGCGTTCGAGCGGATGATACGCGAGGGGTCGGATGACGACGTTTGGGCAACCACTCTTGCCCTCCTCGGGGCGGAGTACTTCCTCTCGCTTATGGCGCCGCTGCGCGGGGCCAGGCCGACGGAGGGCAGGTTCGCCTCGTGGTGGCCCTCGTGCATCTCGTTTGGAGCTCCTCTTCTCGCAGTACGTCGCCTTCGTTCAGCGGGCGTGCATACCCGACTTCGGCGGTTCCGGGCGAAGGTCAGACTACCTCATGGTCGACGCGCGGGGCAACGTGGACGTGCTCGAGATCAAAAGACCCTTCGACAACGAGGTCATGCTCGCCAGCTCCACGTACCGCGACAACTACATCCCCGCTCTGGAGGCAAGGCTGACCGAGAGACTCGCCCGCGACGGGCTCATCCCGTCCGATCTTCCCCTGAGGTTCACTTCCCCGAAGGGGCTCGTGATCATGGGCAGGGACCCGGAAGGCGAGCGCCTGCGCGACTTCGACTTCGTTCGCCGGCAGTACGCCGGAACGGTCGACGTGATCACCTACGATGACCTCATTAGGCGCTTCTGGCGCATCGTTGAGGCCATGGGCCGTAAAACCGACGGCGGGCGCACCGATTCCGCCGACGTCCGATAGAAAGGAATGCTGAACATGAAGATTGCAGTCGCAGGCACCGGGTACGTGGGCCTCTCGCTGGCCGTGCTCTTGGCCCAGCACAACGATGTGCGCGCGTTGGACATCATTCCCGAGAAGGTCGAGAAACTGCGTAATTACAAGTCGCCCATTCGCGACGCGGAGATTGAGCGGTTCCTGGCCGAGGCGAAGGCCGGGGAGCGGAAGCTGAGCTTGACGGCCACGGTGGACGCGGCTGAGGCCTACGCCAGTGCTGACTACGTCGTGGTGGCTACGCCGACCAACTACGACTCGGAAAAGAACTTCTTTGATACGAGCTCGGTTGAGGCCGCCATCGACGCGGTGCGCTCGGTGAACCCCACCGCTTGGGTCGTGATCAAGTCAACCATCCCAGTGGGCTACACGGCATCGCTTCGCGAGGAGCGCGGCGACTCGCGAATCTTCTTTTCGCCCGAGTTTCTGCGCGAGGGGCATGCCCTCTACGACAACCTACACCCGAGCCGCATCGTGGTGGGTGCGCCGAAGGATGACACCGAGGCCGTGGGTGCGGCGGAGAACTTCGCCTCGCTTCTGGCCGAGGGCGCCGACCCTGCCGAGCGTGAGCGCGTGAACGAGGACGGCACCTCCGGCATACCCGAGCTCGTTCTGGGCACGACGGAGGCCGAGGCGGTGAAGCTCTTCGCCAACACCTATCTCGCTCTTCGCGTGGCGTACTTCAACGAGCTGGACACCTATTGCGAGAGCAGGGGGCTCAACACGGGAGATGTCATCCGTGGTGTGTGCCTCGAGCCGCGCGTCGGCTCTTTCTACAACAATCCATCCTTTGGCTACGGCGGGTATTGTCTGCCGAAGGACACGAAGCAGCTTCTCGCCAATTACCGCGATGTGCCGCAGAACCTCATCGAAGCCATCGTCGAAAGCAACCGCACGAGAAAGGACTTCATCGCCGACGATATCCTGAAGCGCGTGAACGAGCTGGTGTATTCCGAGGTTAGTGCACCCGTCGTGGGCGTCTACCGCCTCACCATGAAGACCGGCAGCGACAACTTCCGCGCTTCCAGCATTCAGGGAATCATGAAGCGTATCAAGGCGAAGGGCGTCCCCGTCCTCGTCTACGAGCCCGCCTTGGACGCTCCCGACTTCTTCGGCAGTGTGGTCACGCACGACCTTGAGACCTTCAAGCGCGAGTGCTCCATCATCGTGTCCAACCGCTGGAGCGACGAGCTTGCGGACGTGGCGGACAAGGTTTACACGCGCGACCTTTTCAAGCGCGACTAACGCCGCTTTCGCTGAGCAGAGAGGCTCCCCAGCGGCCAAGCCTGTGCCTGGGGAGCCTCTCTTGTTTAAAACGGGCCGTTGAGGCGTTGCGCGAGAGGCTCTTCGCGGCGCCTTGCCATTCGTCGGCACAACAGGGGTGGGGGCGCGGACAAATAGTTGGACCTAATCACGGGCCGGTTATTGGAGAGGGTATAGCTCTCTGGACACCAAGTTAAGGGCGAGAGGTGTTCGGAATGACCCAAAGAAGGAAGCGCTACGGCAAACAGTTCAAGGCCACTGCCGCTCGGGTGGTGCCGGGCGGAGAGACGAGGGTCGTCGACCTTGCTGTGTATTTGCGCGTTTCCGTACCGCGAATATGGGGGGGTACGGAGAAAGAAGATTACTCAACTTGCTCATTCCGACGCCCCCTCGTGGAGATCTGCCCATTCCGCCTTAATCCTCAAGCAGGTCCTCCATGCGGCAAGATAATGCGGATGCTAGACGTGCAACGCTGCGTGCCTGCGCACGGTTGATGTCCTTTTTCCTTTGCTCATATTGCTGGATAGAGCGTAAACCGACGCCGGACGCGTCGGCGAGCTGAACCTGTGTGAGCCCTGCAACCACGCGTAGTTCCCGAAGGTGAGTTGGGGCGATCTCCTGTGCCTGGGCGTAATCTCTTTCGATGATGGCGGCACCGGCCCTTGGGGTGGCCGTACGGTAGGTGGAGTAGATGCTGGACAGGTCTTCGCCGCCGAGGTATAGCGATATCGCGCGAAAACTGCGCCCCGTTTCCCATTGATGATATGCAAGGGCGCGTCCGCACCATCGGCCACGGTCCTGGAGATCGCGGGGGATGCGACGTTCGGAATACAGCAGTGTATCCAGGTCTCCATCAACTATGCCCTTGCAGGCCGCCATGACAAACTCGATGCCAGAGATTTCGATATTTGGGCGGGCGCCAGGCCCCCCAAAGCTATGGGAGAGCTCGGACGCGCAGAAGATATCGTAGAAACGTTCCATGCCGCCGGGGAGGCGCTTGTCGGCAAAGTCGAAGGCTTTCCCCAATGTATTCACGGCTTGTTCTAGGAGCTCTTCGCTGTACGGGTGCTGTTGCATCGTAGGTCCAATCGAATGTGTAGAAAATGTGTGTCAACGGTTACACGAGTAACCGCTGGCAGAAGTGCAGAAGTGCCTTTCGTATCCCGGTTTTAGGTCGAAGGTGGAGGTAATCCTTGTCCAAAAGAACTATCTCTACAGAGTCAGTGCAAACCTCATGTTAGCTGTTTTCACCGAGATGAGGCGCGGGCGCGAGTGACGTAACGTTAGTTTTTGAGGGCGTAACACAGGAACCGTTCACGGAGCATTGAAAGTAACCCTTCAAGGCGGGTGCTACATTGTCCGCCGACGCGCAGGAGGATCCAAAGGGGGTCCGCGCGAGCCCTGAGGGGCATGTTCAGAAGGGGAGGGAACCATGGCTACTTTGCAAGTTGCTCTGATTCTCGCGGTCTTTGTCGCGGGCGTAGCGCTCATGATGTCAAAGAAGATGCCGGCAATTCTCGCTTTGCCCGTCATGGGTGTTGCGATTGCCGCCATCGCTGGCGTGCCGTTTATGTCGACCGATCCTGAGGTTCAGTCAATCACCGGCTTTGTAATCTCTACTGGTGCGGGCAAGCTCGCCTCGACCATCACGGTCACCATTTTTGGTGCCATCTTTGCAAAGGTGATCCAGAAGAAGGGCATTTCCGACACAATCATCCGTAAGGCCGCTGAGCTTGCAGGTGATAAGCCGGTAGTCATTTCCGTGGCTCTTACGGCTGCAATCGCCCTTATTTTCACCGCAATGTCTGGCGCTGGCCCCGTGATCATGGTGTCGCAGATTGCCATCCCTTTGCTGCTCTCTGCCGGCGTGGCTCCTGTTGTTGCTGCAAGCCTCATCCTGTTCGGCCTTAACATCGGTCTTCTGTTCAACGTGTCTCAGTATCAGCTCTACGTCGATACCATCGGCATGAGCATGGACGTCATCAAGTCCACCTCTCTCGTCATGGGCGTTATCTGTGCCGTCGTGACGCTTGTCTACATCATTGTCAACACGCGCAAACTATCCGGTGCGGCCTGGGCTGCTTCTGCTGCCACCAACGCCAGCAAGGATGTCAGCGGCCTTGCTCTGTGCATGCCCATCGTACCTATTGTCCTTGTGTTCTTCCTTAAGTGGAACGCCGAGACGGCGCTCATCGTCACCATCATCATTACCGCTCTTATTTCCAAGCCCAAGCAAGCCGTGCAGGTCCTGTCCAGCTCCGTGGTTGAGGGCATCAAGGATGTCGCCGGCGTCATCGGCCTCATGATGGGTATCGGCATCCTGCTTAACGGCTTTGCAGCTCAGCAGACCTCTGCTCTCATGCAGCCCATCATCAAGATGATTCTGCCTTCCAACCCGATTGTCTATGTGGTGCTGTTCACGATCCTGTCTCCGTTGGCTCTGTACCGTGGCCCGCTCAACATGTACGGCATGGGTTCTGGCCTGGCGAATATCTTCGCAACCGCAGGCATTCTTTCTCCTGCAGCGGTTGGCATGGCCCTTCGCTCCACGAGCGTCGTCCAGTGCGTGTCCGACCCTACCAACACCCAAAACGTCATTGTGGCCGATTACGCCAACGTGGATGTAAACGACATTCTCAAGTCCACGCTCCCGTACACCATGATCATGGCTCTGGGCATCCTGATCTACACGGCAGCTGCCCTGTTCTAATTACTTGCTAGTCAATTGCGGGGCGCAGCGATCCGAAGAGCGCTGCGCCCCTTATTCATACGAGTGCCCAGGAGGAACGAATGACAGCTAAGGCCGCGCGACGCACCGTGAGAATCGGTATCGATGTAGGTGGTACGTTCACCGATGCCGTTGTCGTCGACAACGATACATACGAGGTCATCGCCAAGGAAAAGGTGCCCACAACGCACCATTCACAGCAGGGCGTAGCTGCCGGCATCGTGCAGGCTATCGATACTGTGCTGGAGAAGAACGATATCTCTCCCAACGATGTCGTATTCATTGCCCATGGTACTACCCAGGCCACGAACGCCTTACTCGAAGGTGATGTAGCCAAGGTGGGCATCATCGGAATGGGTAAGGGCGGTGAAGCGGGCCGTGCAAGGAAAGAGACGACGGTCGGCAGCATTGAGCTTGCACCAGGTAAGTATCTCGAGACGGAGCACGAGTTCATCGATAGCTCCCAGCTGACTGACGATACCATTCGCGCTGCCGTGGAGGCCCTCCGTTCTCGCGGTTGCGAGGTGATCGTGGCGTCCGAGAGCTACTCGGTCGACGACCCCACGAACGAGAAGCACGTGATTGAGGTCGCCTCGCAGATGGGGATGGTGGGAACCGGCGGCAACGAGATGTCGCAGCTTTATGGCCTGGGCGCACGCACCCGCACCGCTGCGGTCAACGCGGCGCTTATTCCCAAGATGATGGAGACGGCGAACATGACCGAGGCCGCCGTGCGCGACTCGGGCATCACGAGACCCCTGATGATCATGCGCTGCGACGGCGGCGTCATGTCGATCGACGAGGTACGTAAGCGGCCTATCCTCACCATGCTGTCCGGCCTGGCTGCCGGTGTGGCCGGCGCCTTGATGTATGAGAAGATTACTGACGGCATCTTCCTCGAGGCGGGTGGCACCTCCACCGACATCTCCGCCATCAAAGACGGTAAGGTCATGATTAAGAACGCTGCCGTGGGTGGCCACAAACTCTACCTCACGTCGCTCGACGTCCGTACGCTGGGCATCGCCGGCGGATCAATGATCGTGGTCGAGGGCGGGAAAATAGCCGCCGTGGGCCCGCGCTCTGCACATATTGCAGACTTGGGCTACGAGGTATTTGCATCTGAGGATGACATTGTGGACCCTGTCATCGAGCTCATCGCTCCCTGCAAGGACGATAAGCCCAATTATGCTGCCGTAGCGTGTGCAGACAACAAGACGGTTGCGCTTACGTTGGCGGGTGCGGCTAACATTTTGGGGTACGTGCCCGAGGGCGACTACGCCGCCGGTAACGTCGCCGCAGCGCGTAAGGCATGGGGGGCACTGGCGGCCAAGCTGGGAGATTCCGTCGACAACCTTTGCCGTCGGGCAGTGGATATCGCCATGGAGAAGGTGGCGCAGGTCGTGACCTCTCTAGTGGCCGACTACGATCTTAATCCTAATCTTATCTACCTTGTCGGAGGCGGCGGTTCGGCCTCCGTTGTGGCACCGGCGCTCGGAGACAAGATGGGTATCAGGCACCGCATCGCTCTCAATGCCCCCTACATTTCCACCATCGGCGTTTCGTTGGCTTTGGTGCGCGAGCAGATCGAGCGCAATGTGTCGAACCCTACTGACGAGGACATTCGTAAGATTCGCCACGATGTGACGGAAATCATCGTGCGCGCGGGTGCAGCTGCCGAGACGGTGGACATTGCCGTGGAGATTGACTCCCAGCGAAATATCTTGCGCGCCACCGCCACGGGTGCGACAGAGCTGCGAACCAAGGATCGAGCAAGCACATCGCTTACCCAAGAACAGCTGTCCCGAATCGTGGCCGAAGCCTGCGGTGTGGACGTTGGGGCGGTGAGCCAGATCGCGAGAGAGGGGCGCTGGCATGTTTTCGAGACCATCGTCGAAAAGAAGGCGTTGTTCGGGCTGATGAAATCTCGTAAGCAGTCTGTGCGTGTCGTGGACGATGAGGGTGTCATTCGCCTGCAGAAAAGCGATGCACGCGTCATGACGTTTACGAAGGGAGAGTTGGCCACGAGCTTTATCGAGTTCGTCGATTCGATGACACGCTATACCGATGCCGGTGCCACGCTTCCTAAGACTTACCTGTTCTTTGGCCAGAAGATGTGCGACTTGTCGGGCGTTTTGAACCAGGAGCAGTTGCTGAGTCTTGCCGAGATGGAGCTTGAGTTTGTCGGCGATGAACAGCCGATCGTTACCATAGCGGCACGGAGCTAGCGTCATGTTGGGCCGCCATTGCTGTTCGCCGTGGGCCTCGGATGTAATGCTCGACACGGCAGAGCTTCAAAGGGAAAGGGCTTTGGCCACGGCCGATGTCGATGACGTTCGTCGTGTAGCCGTGCAAGCCCATGACTTGGGCGTCTCCCGGGCTGCGCAATGGTGCGGCAAGGACCTTCTGGAATGCCTTGGCCATGCGGGCGTGGTGGTGAGCTCGCATAAGTGCTCACCTGATTGGTCCGTGTCGGGTGTAGAGATAGCGGCGTACACGACACGTGACGCATCCGGGCACGTATGCTTGATCGATCTGTTTGAAGATGTGATAGAGCGTAAAGTGCAGGGTCTGGCGGCGTTTGGCGTGGATGCCTCCATGGACTTGGTAAAAGACCTTCACCTCGCACATGAGTTCTATCACTATCTTGAGTTTTCTCAGCTGGGATTAACGTGCAACTCGATTGATGCTGTGCAGGTGAGGGGTCTCTTTGGACGAAAGCCCCACCATCCGTCGCGCGCGGGGGAAGTTGCCGCTCACGCCTTTGCTCGGGCGTGTATCGGGTTCCCCTTTCATCCCGTGCTTATTGATGAGATGTCCCGTATGGGAGCGCAGGGAGCCGATTTCCCTGTCTTGATAGACGACTTTGTTTCGAGAATGGAGAGGATCTGACCTATGACCGAGATACAGTCCCTGGGTACATGGGATACCGTGATCGTCGGCGGTGGCACGGCGGGGCATCCGCCGCTATCAGCGCGGCACGGGAAGGAAACCGCACGCTGCTGGTCGAGAGGTACGGATCGTTGGGCGGCACGCCTGTGCATGCACTCGTGTCACCCATGATGGACGCCCGCGCCCCTCATGAGGCGAACTTGCGTGAGGTCGAGCGTCGGTTGAATGAGAGGGGGTTGACCACGCGTGAAGACGGCGACAGGATGGGTTACATCTGGTTTGCCCCCGAGGACCTGTCCGAAGTGCTGGAGGATATGCTCTTGGACGTTGGCGGCGAGGTCTTGTTCGACACCACGCTGGTTGATGCCAATGTCGACGAAGGGGTTATCACCTCGATCGACTGCATGACCGTCGAAGGTGTCAAGCGGGTTCATGCAGCCCAGTTTGTAGATGCCACGGGAGACGCCGTGTTGTCTCGTATGGCAGGTGTTCCCTGCGTATCGGGCGACGACGCTGGAAACAACCAGATGACGTCGCTGCGTTTTGAGATGGCGGGCATAGATGTCGACAAGTTCCGCGATTACTGCCTATCTATTGGTGATGATTTCTCTCCCTTGGTCGACGGCTTTTTTTGGGAATCTGCCATGGTCGCCGGGCGAGGATTCAAGCTCGAACCCCTCTTTCAAAAGGGGCTTGAGGACGGCGTGCTGACCGAAGATGAGCTCGTGTACTTCCAGTGCTTCTCTCTGCCTGGGCGGCCTGGTTCCATGGCCTTTAACTGCCCGCATATTCCTAGCATGAAAAACAATACGTCCGCGCTCGCGCGCAGCGAGGCTTATATTATGGGTCGTCGCAGCATTCGTAGGCTAGTCAATTTCTTAGTGGGATACGTCCCGGGGTTTGAGGATGCGTATCTTATCCGTAGTGCAGATATGCTGGGCATACGCGAGAGCTGGCGTATCGAGGGATCCTATGTGCTCGATGTAGATGATTACATCGAGCGGGCCAGGTTCGATGACGCGGTGGCCAAGGGAACCTGGTATATCGATGTGCACTCGTCCACAAAGGGTCTGGTGCATATGGAGAAGTACCAACGCGGCGAGTACTACGAGATTCCATATCGCTGTCTTACGAACTGTGTCGTGGGCAACCTCCTCACCGTCGGTCGTTGTATCTCTACGAGCTTTTTGGTCCAGGCAAGCGTGCGCATCCAGCAGACAGCCATCGATATGGGCGACTCGGCGGGTAAAGCATGTGCCAGAGCATTGGCCGAAGGGGTAGAGCTGAACAAGTACGATGGAAAGGGCCTGACGGATTACTGAGCTTACTTTGACATTCTGATTATGTCTCGCAGCTCCAGGATCTTGCCGGCAATGAGATCTGCCGTGCGCTCAAATATCTCGTCTCTCCGCCTCGTTGGGTCCTCGAGCTCCAGTCCTCATAAAGCTTGCACGGTAGGGTAGGGCATTGGACGCCGCAGCCCATGTTGATAAGGATGTTGATCGTCGGCGGCTTGTCGGGCGTCTTGGGTTCCTGCGTGCGCGTGGTGGTACCGTCAATGATCTTTCGC
>NZ_CAAKON010000045.1 GCF_901212655.1 Olsenella uli
GAACGCGCCCGCGGATAACCACGCGCCCGTGCGCCTCCTGCTCGGCGTTTATCTTCCTGATCACCTCGTAGGCGCTGCCTTTCTTGATCCTCAGCAGTTCCGCGACCTCGTCGGCGTCCAGCATGTGCGGCCTCGGCGTCTTCGCCACCTTCTCGTCCATGGCTCCTCCAATCAATGGCGTACGAATACGTACGATTTACAGATTCAGAGTAAACGTACGAATCCGTACTGTCAATAGAATTGCGTACATTTGCGTACGCTGATAAGATATGCTGGTACGTAATTCCAGGAGGAGGGCTCATGTCCGTAGGCGAGAACATAAGGCGGTACCGCAAGTCGCGCGGCATGACGCAGGCGCAGCTCGCCGAGGCCGTCGGGCTGACCGAGGGGGCCGTGCGCCACTACGAGAGCGGCATCCGCGCCGTCAAGCCCGAGCTGCTCGAGTCCATCTCCGCGGCGCTCGGCGTGTCCGTCAACGCCCTCAAGGATTACGGCGTCGAGACCGCGAGCGACCTCATGTCGCTGCTCGTGCGGCTCGAGGACTCCTTCGGCATCGTGCCCGCAGCCGACGGCACGGGCCTCTCCCTGAACCCCAAGGCGCCGCACGCGCCCAAAGCCGCGATGACGATCGAGCTGTGGGCAGAGAAGCGCGCGCAGCTCGAGAACGGCGAGATCGACGCCGCCGAGTACGAGGACTGGAAAGCCTCGCTGTAGCGGCTCTTCGCATTTCGCAACCAGCGCAACCGAATCAGGACGCCAAGCTAGGCGGTGAGCTCCGCTCACACCTGAGTATGCTTGAGTTTTTACTCCCCATTGCATGCAAAGGCATTTTCGGCGCGCCTGGGGAGTAAATGATGCGGTGGCTTACATGGCGGCACACGGCGGTACGCCGCGGCATTTCCCCTGATTACTCCCGTTTTCATTGAGGTGGCGAGATTCTTTACTCCCCATTAACCACCTGGGGAAACGCCGTACGGAGACCGCAAAAATGCCCATTGAGTTCGATTTGAGTTTCACGGGCCCCGAAACGGCCCCGTTTCGCCCTCGGGGACAAAAACCGCGCGTCTACCCACTTGGGATAAATCCTTACTCCCATTCCTCCGAATACCGCCCCGTGCCTTGTCGTCTTGAAACACGGGGAGTAAATGGCGAAAGCGCAGGTGAGGGGGAGTAAAAAGACAAAGAAAAAGCCTCCGTTCCAACATGGGAACGGAGGCTCGATAATCGAGTTTACTCACCAATGTCGCTGGTGGCTTTGCCGTGACTCTCGTACGAAACGAAACTCAGCAGCACAGTGCGGCACTCAAAAATGCAGGCCAGAACCCTGTCAGCCTACTCCCACTCAATAGTTAAAAACTCTCTCCAGTTTGCTCCAGTTTGTCGCTGTTTGCTCCAGTTCGTCCTATTTACACCTGGTCTCAAAAAATGCCGCGAATCCATGGGGTCAAATCTGGGTCACGGGTTTCGGGGCGGGGCAGAGCGCTTTCGTGGGTCACAGTGGGTCACGATAAGTTGCGAGCAGCAACTATTGGCCGCATGGACATTATTTCAAGGTAGGGCAGGGTAGAGTAGAGAAGCCTCTACAAACACTCTCCTAGTAGCTACGATGGATCCTCAATCTTCGACTTGTATAGTTCGATCAGAAGCTCTGAGCAGTCAATGCCCGCTGCCTCAAAAACGATCTTCAGCGTTTCGATTTTCACATAAGTTGAGCTTCCAGGATTGAAGTAGATTCCCTCGCCAACTTTGAAGCAATAGTCGCTTTCCTTCCATGAGAAATACCTTCCCGGGAAGTCCGAGCCCTCAGGGACGAACTTATGGAAGACGACTGGATCACGCTCGTAAACCATAGAGAGGACGCCGCAGATCATGTCAACCCAGGTCTTCGCCGTGAAGCGGGAGCCCATGAAGCTGTATGCGGCGATCTGCCTGCCGGTAAACGAGAAATCATCGTCGAGGGCATGCTCCTCGTAGGCGTCGTTGCCCCACTCGAAGTCGGACTCGATGGGTGGCCAAAGCTCAAGGAACTTCCTCTTCATGAGCTCGTTGCGAGCCTTCAGCTGCTCCTCGCCCCAGGCCTCTTGCTGGCAGACGAAGCCGTTGATCCTGAAGCCTGACTGCTTGAAGCCGTTCTCCATATCTCGCTTCTCGGCAAAGCGCCTGTTGCTGTACTTGGAGTTGTATGCGGTAAGCGTAAGGTTCGCCATGCTGTTCAGCCACCTTGCGTGGATTTCTGCGAAGTCGTCGCCCAAATCCTGCTGCCAGCTTGTCGAAAGCGTCTGGGGCATGATGTGCTCAATGCTGAAAGACTCGTCGCGAAGGTTGTCGACAACGTTGACCCTCTCCAGGCTGTCTCCGTTTTCAAGACGATCGAAGAGATAGTACTTGTAACCCGCGATCCTGTAGAAGTCCCTCTTTTCGAACGCCTGCATGAACTCGTCGTCATCTGGGAAATGTCCGCTGCCCTCCTTGGAGAGGAGAACCTTGTTCAACACGTCAGGATACGAACCGCCGTCCTTGACGCCTCTCAGGACCTCGCTGTGCAGGGTCTCGAAGACCTTGTTGAGAGCATTGGTGGGAACCTTGCAGACCCAGCGCCTGAAAAGGTAGGTCTCGACGGATTTGAGCGCCTCGATCACCTGCTGGTCGCTGATTTCTCCACAGCATCTGTATTCGAACAGATTCAGAGTGAACGGGTTCATGACGCTCATGTCCAGCAGAATAAGTCGCCTCAAAACCGCATCGAGCCTATGGTTTCCGGAATCGGCTGCGTTGATCGCCTTGTAATGCTTTGAGTACTTAAGAAGCTCCTCAAGCAGGACTTTCGTATCGAACACTTCCGCTTTTACATAGTCCTTGAACACGGAATAGACCCTCTTGATTGCGGGGGTCTTCCTGCGGACGGCAGCAAGCCAATCGCGAGCAAAGGAGCTTACGTCGTAGCCGGTGTTCTTCTCGATCTCGTTCCAGTACTGCTCGTAGTATTCCTCCTGCATTTGGACATCGAGGCCCATAAGGATGAAGTTGCGGATCTTATCGCCCTCGTTGAGGTCGAGGCCTGTTGAGTTGAGGCTTTCGAAGATTCGCTGGGCGTCGTCCTCTTTGTCGAGCTTGATGTCGATGATCATCAGGCGCTCAATGGCGTCGCGCAGCTGGTCGGCTGTTAGCTCTGTCTTGTCGATTCGGCCGCAGAAATAGATGAAATTCTGGGTTACGTTGGAGTCCTGGATGAACTTCTCTGGGTCGGCGGAGTAGATCGCCTCAAAGGCGGCCTGGTCGTCCTTGATGAGCTTCAGCTTCAGCTTTCGCTCGGACTTATGCCATTTGTCGATGAGATATTCCTCGTTGATCATGTCGGCCAGATTGTCGTCCTCGGAGGCGATGGCGCCTTCCCTGAGCTTGCTCACAAGCGCAAGGAGAAGTAGGTAAGATGTGGTGATCCTTTGCTGGCCATCGATGACGATGCGTGTGTCGGGGCCATCTGCCTTGGAGACGATGCTTCCAAAGAAATGACTCTCTACGCCTTCGGAAATGACATCCTCGAGGTCGTCGAACAATTGCTTGCAGTTTTCGATCTTCCAGTCGTAGTTGCGCTGATAGACGGGGATTACGAACCTGGTCTTTGTACCCTCGAGAAGATTCAATAAATATCGTTCTTCGCCTTTCATCTGCTACTCCTAGATAATCTTTGCTAAACGCGGGAGCGAGTCAAATCCCCAGCTTCTTCCAATAACCTGATAGGAATTTTGATATTTAGAATTGTTTCTGTCGTTGCACCAAATCCTGTAAACCAAGGCTTCGAGGAGTTCGTGCCTTGCACCTACCTTGTCTTCGTCGGAAGGAGTCTTTCCCTCCTCGAACTTTATATACGACCCCCATGTTGCATCCATGAAATCCATCGCCGCTTCGCTTTTAGAGAACGCATGATAAAGAGGCTCAATTTCAAATTTCTGAACCACGGAGGCAAACGCGTCGGCGTCAAATACTTTCAAGGCGAGCATAATCGGGACCAGGCCGGCATCGGCAAACGCTCGAACCCAGTCGTTTTCAAATCCATCGCGGTTCTCCAATACTAAAGGGCGAACTCTGAAAAGCTCAGTCAGATACCTGTTGGCGTCCCTCATCGTCATTCCGTATGCTTCTGCAAGCTCATACGCAATTACGTCAAAGCGGTTGGAGGTTTTTATGAAACCGTTCGCTTCTAGCTGCTTAAAGCTATCGACCTTTCTTAGAGGGATAGTCAGATCGTAGAAACGCGACAAGTAACGTCGACCGTCAAAACCTTGCCCATACATTCCTTCAACAACATGTGATAGTTGATTGGCGTTGACCGAATACACGATGATTACTCGATCATCTGTAAACAGATTCTTCAACTGCTCGAGCACCTTCATTGCAAAAGAAGGACGGCAACGATCGAGCTCATCGACAATGAGAAGCAATGTGTTGGCTTTTTCGGGGAGAACTACATCCACCAGGTTTGAAACAGAGGACCTTAGCGTCTCTCTGTCACGATAAGCCTGGATTAAATCTCTGCCCGAAAAAGCGTCTCTTAAAGAGCTGGCTCCGCCATGTCCAAAGACCCCCAATATGGCGTCGAGTGTTCTGGCAATCTTTTCACCAGCTTCGGTGTCGCTGCGAAAAGAGGCGCATGCATCGCCTTGGAGGGCTATAGATGCTGCAATCGAGGGCAGAGGATCATCCCAATGGTCATTTTCCCAAGCGTTGTAGTATACGGGCAAGAAGCTGTTCAGCTCCGTATAGGGTGCAAGCTCGCAATTGTTGTCAAGCAATCCGTCGAGGTCTCCGTGAGACTCAAGAGAAGGATTAACCTCTTCAAGGATGCAGGCCACCTGTCTAACGAAGAATGTCTTCCCGCTTCCCCAATCGGCGTCGACGAACAGGGAAAACCCGCCTTCGATGGATTTGAGTATCCCGGCAAACTCGGCGAGATCTCCATTCCTCCCGAGGGCGTCGTTATGCAGCAGTTTAACAAGGATGTCGCGTGTAGGTGCTGAATCGATTCTTCGCATGTTACTTAACCTAATCCCACTCAATAGTTAGAAACTATCTCCAGTTCGTTCCAGTTTGCCTCAGTTTGTCCCACTTGCATCCAGTCTCAAAAAATGCCGCGAATCCATGGGTCAAATCTGGGTCACGGGTTTCGGGGCGGGGCAGGGCGCTTTCGTGGGTCACAGTGGGTCACGAAAGCTGGCGAGTGGGCTCTCAAGGTGTTTTGATTGCATGGCAAGAGAGAAGCAGCAGGCAGGCCCCGTTCCTGCTGCGCGCTTTCCCCAGGCCGGCGCCGCCCGTCCGCTTCCGCCCGAGTCTACCGGGCGTCTTCGATCCTGGCGACGAATTCATTGGCCCACCGAATCGCCTCGTCAACATTCTGGAGCACGGGCAGCCCCTCTGCGAGGGCGGCGTACATCTCATCCCATCCCTTTCGCTTGGCAATGGCCGGCGGCCAGGCCTGCGCCCGCCTGTAGGAGAAAAGCCTCCGGCAGGCGGCCCTCGCAGCCGTAAGGTCAACCTCGGCTCTGGCGTCGATCAGCTGCAGGTCGATGAGATCGCGGGCCCGATCGCCCGGGCCGGAGACAGCGTGGAGCTTCTGGGCGATCTGGTGGTCGAGCGGCATGAGGGGAGCCCTGCCGGGCGCGGGGAATCCCATCGCCTCGAAGAGCTCGCCGGCGTCCGCCAGCTCGGCCCAGTCTGGCGCGTCGGCGTCGCCTATCTCGTTGTGACCGACCTCGAGCGGCACCGTGCACCAGGGTTTCCCGAGGTAGTCCAGCTTGACGTCGTACGGCTGCATGACGTACTGCTCGGGGATCCCATCGGGCGAGGCCGGGTCCTTTTCTACCACGCGGCCGGAGAACCCCTCCCAGCCGGAGCGGAGCCTCGAGTCGAGCTGGGCGGCGTAGGCCGCGGGATCGGTCGCCGTGGCGGTGTCCAGGTCCGTGGTGAACCGCGTGTTCTCCTCGCCGAAGCGCATCTTGAGCGCGCTGCCGCCCTTGACTACCCCGTCGGGGAGCATGCTCGCCACGATCGCGTTCGCCATCACGGTGCGCGCCCTCACGAAGTCCTGGGGCGCGCCCCCGCAGAGCCTGCGTATCGCGTCGTCGAGATGGCGCATGCTGTTGGGCCTCTTCACCGGGCTATCTCCTCCTTGATCCGCTCTTCCTCCTCTTTGGTGATGTAGCCGCGCGCGAGCGCCTCGCACGCGGCCTCGACGGCCCGGTCGGCCCCCATGGTCTTCGAGGCTGCCGCGATGGCGGCCGGCAAGGGCTGGCAGGCGACGCCCTCCAGGTAGACGGGGGCCGTCCCGCCCATTCGCTCCAAGGTGACCCCGGGGCCCAGATTGCGCCGGCAGCGCCTCGGCGACGCGAGGCGCATTTTGGCAGGGTCCGTCGGCGCTAGCCCCAGCAGCGCCACGACCGACTCTCCGCAGAGGAAGGCCCCTTCGCCCGCCGCCTTCACGGCGATGGCATAGGGCGCCTGCGGCTGCGATGGCCAAATGGGCATGCGGTACACGCCGCGCGCGACGCGCACGAGCTTCCCCAGCTTTTCTTGCTGGACCATCTCCGCCCTGGACATGCCGAGCTCGGCCGCCTCGGCAGAGGTGATCAGGCCGAAGTCGTCTACCGCCTCGTATATGTCGTCGATTTTAGCCATGCCGAAAGTATAGCGTATTTACTATACTTATGACCTATCAAAAGTATGCAACCACGAGATGGCGGCTGGCGTAGCCGCAAGGGCGCTGCGGCGGCCGACGCGATGGGCAGGTGCGCTGCTTTTCCATGCTCTCGCTGCCTCGCTCGACGGCGGTCCTTGCGGTGACCTCGAAGGGTATCCTCTGCTCCCTCGCGGCCTGCTTGAGGAACATGTTGATCGCCTGGGTGGTGCTTATGCCGAGCTTTGAGAACAGCTTCGCCGCGTCGTCCCTCGTCTGCCTCTCCATGCGTACGGTGACGTTGACCGTCTCCATGCGGACCTCCCTGCCTCGTGTGTGCGCAATACGGCGATTGTACGCGCGGCAGGCGGTCTGTTCCTGGAATCCGTCATGGCGTGACGGATATCCGTCACGTGGCGACCGGGAATATGCCGTGACCCGCTCCCATACGCAAAGATAGCACCCATGATGCAGTGCGCCATGGGTGCTATCTAGGATGTCATGCACGTATGTTGCGCGTATTCCCGTTATTCCCACTCGATCGTCGCGGGCGGCTTACTCGTGATGTCGTACGCCACGCGGTTCACGCCCGGCACCTCGGCCACGATGCGGCCGGAGATGCGCGCAAGCACCTCGTAGGGCAGCTTGGCCCAGTCGGCCGTCATGGCGTCGGAGCTCTCCACCGCGCGCAGGATGATCGGCCGCGCGTAGGTGCGCTCGTCGCCCATGACGCCCACGGACTTGATGTCCGGGAGCACGGCGAAGTACTGCCAGCAGGAATGCTCGCTGTTGCGCTCGCCCGTCACCTCGAAGAGGCGCGCGTTGTAGGCATCGAGCTCCTCGCGCACGATGGCGTCGGCGTCCTTCAGGATCGCAAGCTTCTCGGGGCTCACGGCACCGATGATGCGGATGGCCAGGCCCGGACCCGGGAACGGCTGACGGAAGACGATGTGCTCGGGCAGGCCCAGCGTCAGGCCGAGCGCGCGCACCTCGTCCTTGAAGAAGTGGTCGAGCGGCTCGATGAGGTCGAAGTGCACGCCCTCGGGGAACGGGATCAGGTTGTGGTGGCTCTTGATGGTGCTCGCCTTGCCGCCCGTCTTGCGCGCGCCACTCTCGATGATATCCGGGTAGATGGTGCCCTGCGCGAGGTACTTCACCGGACGCCCGTCGGTCTCGAGCTGCTGGGCAACGGCGAAGAACTCCTTCCAGAACTGCGTGCCGATGATCCGGCGCTTCTCCTCCGGCTCCGTCACGCCGTCCAGCAGCGCGGCATAGCGGTCCTCGGCGTGCACGTGGATGAAATCGACGTCGAACTGCTTGGTGAAGACCTCCTCCACCTGCTCCGGCTCGTTCTTACGCAGCAGGCCGTGATTCACAAACACGCAGGTCAGCTGCTTGCCAATGGCGCGCGAGCAGAGCGCAGCCACCACGGAGGAGTCCACGCCGCCGGAGAGCGCCAGGATCACGCGGTCCTCGCCCACCTGCTCGCGGATGGCGGCGGTCATGCTCTCGGCCAGGTTGTCCATAGTCCACGTGGGCTCGAGCCCGCAAATGTCGAACAGGAAGTTGCTGAGCATCTGCTGACCGTGCTCGGTGTGCTTGACCTCGGGGTGGAACTGCGTGGAGTACAGCTTCTTCTCCGAGCACTCCATGGCGGCCACAGGACACACGTCGGTGGAGGCGGTCACGGTGAAGCCCTCGGGCGCGCGCGTCACGCTGTCGCGGTGGCTCATCCACACCGTCTGCTCCATGGGCGTGGCATTGAAGAGCGCCGAGCCGCCGTCGCGGGTGAGCTTGGCGGGACCGTACTCGCCCACCTCGGAGTGAGAGACCTCGCCGCCAAGCGCCACGGCCATGGTCTGGTGGCCATAGCAGAAGCCCAGCACGGGCACGCCCAGGTTCAGCACCTCGGGGTCGATCTTGGGGGCATCCTCGGCATAGACGCTCGCCGGACCGCCGGACAGGATGATGGCGCTCGGACCCTCAGCGGCAATCTCGGCCGCGGTTGCGTCACACGGCATGATCTCGGAGTAGACGTGCAGGTCGCGCACGCGGCGGGCAATAAGCTGGCCGTACTGGGCGCCAAAGTCGAGAACGATGACCTTCTGCTGGGCGGCGTTTGCCATGAATCCTCCAGGGGACGCGTTGGAAACGTAAGGCCGCGGCCTGCGGCCAGTGCTTAATCATACGACAAGGAATGAGCGGGCACGAAGCCCAAACCAGCCTGATAACGCCCTTGTATCGCGTTGTTCCTGTGGACGTTGGCCCGCAAAAGCGCAGATGTGGCATCACGCGCGTTTGCTCAGCTTACTATAAGGCTTCATGGATTGGTGCCACGCGAGCCCCGCATCTCTCATTTGGGCGAGGGTCGCTGCGCAAAAACGTCAAACGCCACACCCGCCGCACGGCGGATACGAACGACCAAAGACGCAAGGAGCTGGAATGCCTAAACGCAAGGCGGCCACCAAGGAACAGGATAGCGCAAACACCTCGGCCGAGGAGTACTCACGTTCGAGCTCCGTCGACCGCTATTCGAGTGCCCGCAAGAAGCGCGGACGCCGCGGGGGGCTCAAGATCTTCCTGGCCGTCCTCGTCGCGGCCTTCGTTGCCATGGGCGGCGTGGCCCTCGCCTACTTCTCCAACATCAACAGCAACCTCACCAAGGGCATCGACTCCGCCCTGCGCGGTACGCTCAAGGAGACTCAGGCGGGAGAACCGTTCTACATGCTGCTTCTGGGCATCGACAAGAACCATGACCGCGTTGAGAGCTCCGAGTACGGCGCCAACGACTCCGCCTACCGCACCGATACCATCATCCTCGCCCGCATCGACCCCACGGACAAGCAGGTGACACTCGTCTCCATCCACCGCGACACGCTCGTGGACTTTGGCTCCGACGGCGGCAAGGAGAAGATCAACGCGTCCTACTCTATCGGCGCGGCCAAGCAGGAGGCCGGCGAGGACACGAGTGGCGCCGCCTACACGGTGCAGACCATCTCCAAGTTTGCCGGCGTACCCATCTCGCACTACGCCGAGATTGACTTTGACCAGTTCTGCAACATCGTAGACACCATCGGCGGCATCGAGGTCAACGTTCCCGTGGACGTCTATGACCCCGAGTACACCGGTGCCGACATCAAGGCCGGCTGGCAGACCCTCAACGGCGACAACGCGCTCAAGCTTTGCCGCGCCCGCCACGCCTACGACAAGTACGGCGACGGCGACGTCTACCGCGCCGCCAACCAGCGCATGGTCATCGGCACCATCCTCAAGAAAATCCTTCAGAGCGACATCGGCACCATTACCAATAGCGTCAACACCCTCTCCAGCAGCGTTACCACGGACCTCTCCGTAACCGACATCCTTACGCTGGCCACGCAGTTCCAGGGCTTCGACATGGCCAAGGACCTCTACTCCGGCATGGAACCCACGGATTCCAAGTACGTCAACAACACGTGGTACGAGATTTGCCAGACCAGCGCCTGGCAGAAGATGATGAAGCGCGTGAACCAGGGCCTCTCCCCGTACGAGAGCGAGAACGAGGACACCACCCTCGGCTTCGCCGGCTCCGGCACCGCCACCAAGAACGAGGGCGCCTCCACCACCTCCAGCTCCACCACCGGCGGCTCCTCTGACGCCGAGACCGACTACTCCGGCACCGTGGAGGTCCTGAACGGCGCCGGCGTCTCCGGCCTTGCCGGCCGCGTGGCCTCCACGCTCAACAGCAAGGGCTTCGAGGCCACGAGCGGCACGGCCGACAGCTACGACTACTCCACCACCCGCATCATCTACGTGGGCGAGGAGAACAAGGCCAAGGCGCAGGCCGTTGCAGACACGCTTGGCCTTAGCACCGTCAAGAAAGACGACGGAACCCACGCCGGCGAGGCCAACGTGGTCGTGGTGCTTGGCGCCGACATGGCCGACGGCACCGTCGTCTCCAACAACTAGGTGCCCGCCATGGAGCCGCACCGTCAGAGACCCCAGGTCGTCTCGCGTCGCGAGGCGTCCGACGTCAACCGCTACCGCCAGATGCGCCAGGACCGCGAGGGCCGCCATTCCGCCGTCGTTGGCCCGCGGCGGCGCGCCAACGACGGATACGGGCCAATGCGCGGCGGCAACGCCGGAGGTGGCGGGCGTGGTCTCAAAATCCTTGGTGGCGTGCTCGTGGCCCTGCTCGTTGCTATCGTGGGCTTCACCTTCGTGGTGAGCGGCAAGCTCGGCTCTGGCATTGACGCCGAGACGCGCGCCGCGCTCACCCCCAGCCTGCCTGGCAAGCCCTTCTACATGCTGCTCGTGGGCACCGATAAGTCTGCGGAGCGCGAGGCCACAGACGCCACGGGCGGAACCTACCGCACGGACTCCATCATCCTCGCCCGCATCGACCCTCTGGGCGCCAAGCTCACGCTCGTCTCCATTCAGCGCGACACGCTCGTGGACCTTGGTAACGATTACGGCAAGCAGAAGATCAATGCCTCTTACACCTTTGGCGGTGCTCCCCTGCTCATCAAGACCGTCTCCGAGCTGGCTGGCGTCCCCATCTCCCATTACGCCGAAATAGACTTCGACAGCTTTACGAGCGTGGTTGACGCCATCGGCGGCATCACGGTCAACGTGCCCATCGACCTCGACGATGACCTGGCAGGCCTGCACATCAGCGCCGGCGAGCAGACCATCGATGGCGCTACGGCCCTCGCCCTCTGCCGAGCGCGCCACGCCTACGACGCCTATGGCGCCGGCGACTACTACCGCACGGCCAACCAGCGCATGGTGCTGGGCGCCATTCTCAAGAAGGCGCTCTCCGGCAACCCAGCCTCCCTGCTGGCGACCATCAACGCCGCCGGAGACTCCGTGAGCACCACGCTCTCCGGCTTCGACATCCTGCTGCTGGGCATCAGGTTCCTTGGCTTCGACATGAGCAAGGACCTCATGAGTGGCCTCGAGCCCACCACGAGCTCCTACATCAACGGCACGTGGTACGAGCTGCTGGACACCACCTCCTGGCAGGCCATGATGAGCCGCGTCGACCGTGGTCTCTCCCCCTATGCCAGCGCCTCCGACGATCCCACCGCCAAGCTAGCCGGCAACACCGGCGCCATCTCAAACTAACGGGCGGCGGCTCCGGGAGCCTAGGGCGAGGCGATGGGGGCCCAAAACAGCGGAAGGGCGCTGTCCGATATCCCGAAGTGAGGGGCTAAGGGACTTTGCGAAGCAAAGTGACCCCGAGCGTAGGGATATCGGGCGGCGCCCGTCAGGTTGATTCGGCTCGAACTACACGTTGAATCGGAAGTGCATCACGTCGCCGTCCTGCACGATGTAGTCCTTGCCCTCCATTCGAAGCTTGCCGGCCTCGCGCGCGCCCTTCTCGCCGCCAAGCGACACGTAGTCATCGTACGAAATGACCTCGGCCTTGATGAAGCCGCGCTCAAAGTCGGAGTGGATGACGCCGGCCGCCTGCGGGGCCGTGGCACCCACGTGCACGGTCCACGCCTTGACCTCCATCTCGCCAGCCGTGAAATAGCTCTGCAGGCCAAGCGTCTTGTACGCGGCACGCGCGAGCACGTCCAGGCCACTCGCCTCGAGGCCCAGGTCGGCCAGGTACTCGGCCGCCTCCTCGGCATCGAGCTCGGAGAGCTCCGCCTCTACCTTGGCGCAGATAGGCAGCGGGGTGATGCCGTCGATGGGCGTAAGCTCCTTGCCCAGGGCATCCTCGTCCACGTTGGCCACGTAGATGATGGGCTTGAGCGTCAGCAGGAAGAGCTCCTTGGCGGCCGCGCGCTCGTCGTCGGTCATGTCCATCGTAGCGGCGCGGTTGCCGTCATTCAGCCACTCGAGCAGACGCTTGGCAATCTCGAACTTAGGCATGAGCTCCTTGTCGCGCTTGGCCTCCTTCTCGAGCTTGGGAAGCTGCTTCTCGAGGGTCTGGATATCGGCCAGGATGAGCTCGGTCTTGATGGTCTCGGCATCGCTCGCCGGGTCAACGAACTCGTCGGAGCGATTGACCTCGCGCATGACGTTGGGGTCGGTGAAGTAGCGAACAACCTCACAGATCGCATCGGTCTCTCGGATGTTGGCCAGGAACTGGTTGCCGAGGCCCTCGCCCGCGCTCGCGCCCTTTACGAGGCCGGCGATGTCCACGAACTCCACCGTAGCCGGCACGATTCGACCAGGGTTCACGATGTCAGCGAGCTTCTGAAGGCGACCATCCGGCACATCCACGATGCCCACGTTGGGGTCAATGGTGGCAAACGGATAGTTGGCCGCAAGGCCGCCCTTCTTGGTGAGGGCCGTGAAGAGGGTCGACTTGCCAACATTGGGCAGGCCAACGATGCCGATGGAGAGAGCCACGGTAGTTCCTTTCGTACTGGTTTTTGCACACCGAGCATACCGCCCGGGAGGGTCGCTGAGAGCCAGGAGGGGGAATTACGCCCCGCACCTTGAGAGTTTGGACAAACATGGGGTCTGGCGTGTAGGCCAGGCGGCAGTGGCGGGCCCGCGCACGGGCCCGCTACTTGTCGAGCTTCTCGAGGAAGTCAAGCCCCTTCTTGAGCTGGGCCATGCCCTCCTTCTTGAGGCGGGCAACCTCTGCCTTCTGCTGTGCCTCGCGCTTCTTGCGCTCGACCTCCTCCTTGTCGGGCACCACCAGCTCGGCGGCATCGTAGCGCTCATAGGTGAGAGCACCCTCCTTGCAGGCCTTGAGGCAGGCCCCACATTCGACGCAGTAGGCAGACTCGACCTTGAAGAAGGCGCCATCCGTGATCTCGCAGGCACGCGAGGGGCAGGCATCGGCACAGGCGCCACACAGGTTGCAGCGCGCCGGGTCGCACACCGGGCGCTGGGGCTTGAGGCGCACCGCATACTTGGGATGCTTCTGGAGGGTCGTCAGCATCAGCTGCCTGCGCTGCATGAGCACGCGCCGGCGATGCGTCACCGTAGGCGTGGTCTCGCCCTCAAGCACGCGGGTGATGGCGTTAATGCGGCGCGTGTTCTCGTCCAGCACGCGAGTAATCGAGCGTGCCACGGCAACGGCAGGGTTCACCGTGCCAAGCGCGGCTATGCCCTGCTTGGCGATGCTGTCTAGGAACTCCTTGCGCTCGAAGGCATGGTTCTTGGTGTGGTCGAGGTCGTGCTCGCTCACCTCGAGGCCCATACCCTTGCCAGCCCACTCCTCCGCCTGGCCGATGGACTCCGCCAGCGTGTCCTCGCCCGTCGTGTTGCGGCAGCGGTCGCAGATGCCAAGCGGCAGATAGACCGAGACATTGGGGTAATCGGAGAGGATTGCGTACCAGACCTCCGGCGGCACCGCGCCCACGCAGGGCAACACCACCTCGTTGCCCGCAGGAATGTGCCCGAGCGCGCGCGTGCAGGTGACGTAGGCGCGCTCGAATGCCGTGGCCGCGCGGGCAATGCGCTCGTAGAGTTTGCGGGGCGTGATCTGGGCTGCCGTAAAGCACTCGCCAGGGCAGACGCTCGAGCACAGGCCGCACTTGCGACACGCATCCGAGATGTCGATGTAGCCTTCGGTGAGGTCGACCGCCTTGACGGGACACACGTCCACGCACTTGGTGCACATGGAGAGGTCTTTGGACTGACAGCTCATGCACGAGGAGACATTGGCGCGCGGGCGCTGCTTGTAGTCCGCCGGGTTCCAGGTCTGCACCTCGTCAGGATTTGCCGCAAGGGCATTCGCGACATCGTTGACCGGGTTGGAGAGCGCCTGCCAATCGCTCTTGATGTCGATGAGCTCGTCGATGAAGTCGCGCTTCTCAGCCATGTCTCTCCTTCGGGCAACAAGCTTGCCTTTGCCACCGGCGCTAACGTGCGGCAAGATGCCACACGCGCCTCGCGCCACCTTCCCCGAGCGACGCAAGCTTTTATTGTACCCGCCTTACATAACGAGACGGACGGTGCCGACCGCACTCACGCAGTCGGCACCGTCCGTCATCAATCGTTCAGCACGCCCGACCCTGGCGTATCGCGCAACGAGCGCGTCCTCAACAGCGATTACCAGGCATAAAGCCCGCCACGAGGAGAGTCTGGCCAGCAGGCTATGCAGCACCAAGTGCTCCGCAGCCTCGTCGTAGGTCCCTAGGCAAACTGCGCGACGGCACCCGCAACCGTGGGCACCACGCGGGCGTCCAGCACGTCGGGAAGGATGTGCTCCTCGGAGAGCTCGCCAGCAAGCTCGGCCAGGGCATCCGCCACGGCCAGCTCAATCTGGGGCGTGAGGCGGGAGACGCCAGAGCCCACAAGCCCGCGCCCCATGCCCGGGAACACAAGAATGTTGTTCACCTGGTTGGGATACTTGCTGGAGCCCGTGGCGGTAATGCGGGCGCCGGCGGCCTTCGCCAGGGCAGGCTCAATCTCGGGCACGGGGTTGGCCAGGGCCATGACGATGGAGTCCTTGGCCATGGTTGAGACGTACTCGGCCGGGAGCGCGCCACCTTCGGAGACACCCACGAAGACATCGGCGCCGTCCATGGCTTCGGCAAACGAGCCGGCCTTGACGCTCGGCTTGAGGGAGGCCGCCAGCTCGCGCTGGTACTCGTTGGCCCACTCGGTGTCAGCCGTGATGACGCCCTCGCGGTCCACGAGGGTAATGTCCTTGATGCCGGCCGCGGCAAAGAGCCTGCCCGTGGCCACGCCCGCGGCCCCCACGCCACAAACGACGACACGCAGTCCCTCAAGCCCCTTGTCCACCAGCTTGGCAGCATTCTTGAGGGCCGCGAGCGCCACGATGGCGCTGCCCTCCTGGTCATCGTGATAGACGGGAATCTCAAGGGTCTCGGCCAGGCGGCGCTCAACCTCAAAGCAGCGCGGAGCGGCGATGTCCTCGAGATGAATCATGGCAAAGGAACCGGAGATGCTCTCGATGGTACGAACGAGCTCATCGGTGTCCCATGGATCCACCGTCATGGGGAAGGCGTCCGTGCCGCCGAGGCTCTTGTGCAGCAGCGCCTTAGCCTCCACAACGGGCAGACCGCCCGCGGGGCCAATGTTGCCGAGGACGAGCACCGCGGAACCATCCGTAATGACACCAATGGTGCGGCCGCTCGAGGTGTAGAGGCGCTGGAGCTCGGGGGCCTGGGCAAGTAGCTCCGCCACCTCGGAGACGCCCGGCGTGTACAGGCGCGCCAGGTCTTCCTTGGAACGAATGGGAACCTCCGGCGTGATAGAAAGCACGCCATCGCCCTTTGCGTACATCTCCAGGGTCTCACTACGCTCCGCCATCATCAGATTCCTCACTCGAGCCCGCACAACCGATGGCCCCATCATGCCGCATGAAGACCCCCGAATTGGCTCGCGCTCCCAAACCTGACCACACCCAAAACACTAGCCACAACCTAGGAGTTCTCCACACCCAACCACAAGGTCGAAGCCGTACGCATGGCGGCCATAGACAGCAAGGGCCCCAGCCCCGCGCCCGGCAATCAAACGCAAGGCGGCCGCAACCATCCCCAACAAGGTCGAAGCCGCACGCATGGCGACCCCAGACGGCAAGAGGCCCCAGCCCCGCACCCGGCAATCAAACGCAAGGGGCCCGGCGCGAACCAGGGGGGGGTAAGGGACTTGCGAAGCAAGTGACCTTCCCCGAGGTTCACGCCGGACCGCCGGCGAAATCACCACGGGCGCGAGACCGGGGCCTCGCAGGTAGCTAAGCCTCTATCGGACTTAGTACATTCCGCCACCCTGGCCGCCCTGGGCAGCCGCCGCGGAGATGGCCTCCTCGATGGTGGTGTCCTTGGGCTCGTCGGTGACCGTGGCCTCGGTGATGAGGATCAGAGAGGCAACGGAAGCGGCGTTCTGGAGCGTGGTGCGGGTGACCTTGACCGGGTCGAGCACGCCCATCTCGATCATGTTGCCCCACTCGCCGTTGGCGGAGTTCAGGCCCTCGCCGGCAGGCAGGCCCTTGATCTTCTCGACCACGACGGAGCCCTCATAGCCAGCGTTCTCGGCAATCTTCTTGACCGGGGCAACGAGCGCCTTGCGGACGATCTCGACGCCGATCTTCTCCTCGTCGGTGGCCTCAACCTTGTCGAGCACCGGCAGGGCCTCCAGGAAGGCCACGCCGCCGCCGGCGACGATGCCCTCCTCAACAGCCGCGCGGGTGGCCTGCAGGGCGTCCTCGATGCGGTGCTTGATCTCCTTGAGCTCGACCTCGGTGGCAGCGCCAACCTTGATGACAGCCACGCCGCCGGCCAGCTTGGCAAGACGCTCCTGGAGCTTCTCACGGTCGAAGTCGGAGTCGGTGTGCTCAATCTCGCCCTTGATCTGGGCAACACGCTCGTCGATGGCCTCCTTGGAGCCGGCACCGGAGACGATGGTGGTGTTGTCCTTGGTGATCTTCACACTCTTGGCGCGGCCGAGCATCTCGGCGGTGGTGTCGGAGAGCTTGATGCCAAGCTCCTCCATGGCAACCTGGCCACCGGTGAGGACGGCGATGTCCTCAAGCATGCGCTTACGACGATCACCATAGCCAGGGGCCTTCACGGCGGCAATCTTCAGCGTGCCACGGAGCTTGTTGAGAATCAGGGTAGCCAGGGCCTCGCCTTCGACGTCCTCGGCGATGATGAGCAGCGAGGAGCCAGACTTCTGAACGGCCTCGAGCACCGGCAGGATGTCCTGGATGTTGGAGACCTTCTGGTCGGTCATGAGGATGTAGGGGTTGTCGAGCTCGGCAACCATGGCGGAGTTGTCCGTGGCGAAGTACGGGGAGATGTAGCCCTTGTCGAACTGCATGCCCTCGACCGTGTCGACGGAGATGCCGAAGTTGGTCTTGTCCTCGTCGACGGTGATGACGCCGTCCTTGCCAACGACCTCCATGGCGTCGGAGATCTTCTGGCCAACCTGCGGATCAGAGGCGGAGATGGTGCCAACGGAGGCAATCTGCTCCTTGGTGTCGACGGTCTTGGCGACGGCCTTCATGGAGTCGACGACGGCGCTGACGGCCTTGTCGACGCCACGACGGATAGCCAGAGGGTCGGCGCCAGCGGCAACATTGCGCAGGCCCTCGTTCACGATAACCTGAGCGAGCAGCGTGGCGGTGGTGGTGCCGTCACCCACGGTGTCGTTGGTCTTGGTGGCGACCTCCTTCACCAGCTGGGCACCCATGTTCTCGACCTTGTCCTTGAGCTCGATCTCCTTGGCAACGGAGACGCCATCGTTGGTGATGGTGGGTGCGCCGTAGGAGCGCTCGAGGGCAACGTAGCGGCCCTTGGGGCCCATGGTGGCGGTGACGGCGTCGGCCAGGGTGTTGACGCCCTTGGCAATCTTGGCGCGAGCGTCGGTGCCGAACGAAATGTTCTTAGCCATTGGGTTGGCTTCCTTTCATGCTGTGCGCGCGGGCGGCCGAGTCAGAGTCACGCCGCGCGACGACTAATTCAAAGAAACGCGGGCAGAGCCCGCAGGGTCACTAGGCCTCGATGACGGCGTAGATGTCATCGGCGCGGAGCAGCAGGTAATCCTCGCCGTCGAGCTTGACCTCATTGCCGCCAAACTTGCCGTAGTAGACCTCGTCGCCCACCTTGACATCCGGAACGATGCGCTCGCCCTTGTCGTTGAGCTTGCCAGCGCCAACGGCGATGACCTCGCCCTTCTGCGGCTTCTCCTGGGCACCACTGGAGATGTAGAGACCGGTAGCGGTCTTCTCCTCCTTGGGAGCGGGCTTAACGAGAACGCGGTCTCCAAGCGGCTTAAGCGTCATATCGATGAACCTCCTTCTCGGGCGCCCCGTGCGGGTCCTTGCGGTGAATCGCACGCGAGCGCGACTGACGCGGGCTCAACGCCGCGCGCCATCTGCTAACGCTTGGAATAGTACCCAGCGCTCCGCGATATAACAACGGGAAATGAAAAAATCTTCTGTCTTCACGCTTAGATTTTGTGATGCCCCAAAGAGCAGGGGATATGAGTCCCCTACCTGCGCACCCTCTGCGGCACGGGACGCACAGGCTTCTCCGCCGCCGTGTCCCCGCCCATCACCGAAAGCACGCCCCAAAGAAACACCCATAAGAAGGGCGGGTTATTAGGCGGCCCCGCCGCGGCCACAACCCTGCTTGGCTACCCCGCCAACCCGTCGAGCTCCTTTTGCCAGAGCGCGCACACGGCGTCGCTTGGCATGCGTAGGTCGCCGCGCGGGCTCACGGCCACGGTGCCCACCTTGGGCCCGTCCGGCAGGCAGCTGCGCTTGAACTGCTGCGAGAAGAAGCGCCAGTAGAACTTCCGGAGCCACTTCATGATGGTCTCGGCGTCATAGGTGCCAACCTGCGTGCCGTCGGGAGCGTGCTGGGTGGCATCGGCGGATTCCGAGCCCGCCGCAGCGGCATCCCCGCTCGCCTGCTCGCCCTTGCCGCTCGTCTGCTCGCCCCCGCATCCGGCCACAGCGTCCGAATACCTCCCGCCAAACGCCACGAGCGCGAGGCGATAGACCTTCGCCGGCCCAAAGCCACAGCGCAGCACGTTGTAGAGGAAGAAGTCGTGCAGCTCGTACGGTCCCACGAGGTCCTCTGTCTTTTGCGCGATTTTGCCATCATCAGTCGCCGGCAGCAGCTCGGGCGAGACGGGCGTGTCGAGCACGTCGAGGAGCACGCGCCGCAGGGCATCGTCGCTGCCGTCTGCCACGCAACGAACGAGATGCCGCACGAGCGTCTTGGGCACGCCCGCGTTCACGCCGTACATGCTCATATGATCTGCGTTGTAGGTGGCCCAGCCCAGCGCCAGCTCGGACAAGTCGCCCGTGCCAACCACGAGACCGCCCTCCTGGTTGGCCACGTCCATGAGAATCTGCGTACGCTCGCGAGCCTGGGCGTTCTCGTAGGTCACGGAGCGATCCGCCTCGTCATGGCCAATGTCGGCAAAGTGCTGGCGCACCGCCGCAGCGATGGAAATCTCCCGCAGCTCGCAGCCAAGCGCCTCGCTCATGGCGAGCGCGTTGCCGTGCGTGCGGTCCGTCGTGCCAAATCCCGGCATCGTGATGGCAAGGATGCCCTTGCGAGAAAGCCCCAGCAGATCAAAGGCGCGCGCGGCAACGAGCAGCGCAAGCGTGGAGTCCAAGCCGCCCGACACGCCAATCGCCGCGCACTTGGAATGCGTGTGGGCGAGGCGCTTGGCAAGGCCGTGGGCCTGGATGGCAAGGATCTGCCGACAGCGCTCGTCGCGGCGGCGTGGGTCGCCGGGAACGAAGGGATGCGGGTCGACAAACCTGCCCGCAAGAGAGGTCTCGGCCACGCCGAGGTCAAAGTTGACAACCGCAAAGCCCTCCGCGGCAGGGTCCACGGAAAACGTGGACATGCGCCGGCGCTCCTCCGCGAGCAGTTGGAAGTCGACGACGGCACTGGCGCCAATCGCCCGACATGCGCCGTCCTCCGCAAGCGAGCCCCGCACAAGCGCCTCGTCTTCGAGCGGCTGCGCCTGGTCGAGCACACGGCCGTTCTCGCACACAAGATCGTGCCCACCAAACACGAGGTCCTGCGAGCTCTCGCCCCAGCCGGCACTCGCGTAGGCATAGGCGCAGACGAGCCGGGCGCTCGTGGAGCTCACGAGGCTCCGACGGTAATCCCCCTTGCCCACGAGCTCGTTGGACGCAGAGAGGTTGCAGACGAGCGTCGCGCCCGCCTGGGCGAGGGCCGTCGAGGGCGGGTTGGGCACCCACAGGTCCTCGCAGACCTCGACACCCACCACAAGCTGCGGCATCGTGGCGCAGCGGAACAGCTGGCGCGCGCCAAAGGGCACCTCCTGCCCGGCAAAGCTCGCGTACGTCACGGCCTCGGGACCGGCGCAGAAGTGCCGGCCCTCATAGAACTCGTTGTACGTTGGGATGTTGCGCTTGGGCACGAGACCGAGGATGCGACCCCGGCACACGACAGCGGCGCAGTTGTAGAGCTTGGCGCCCATGCGAACGGGCGCGCCCACGAGCAGAAGGGCGTCGACGTCCACCGTCTCCCGCGCAAAGCGGGCCACGCCCGCCTCGGCGGCGTCGAGCAAGGCATCCTGCCAGAACAGATCCTCGCAGGTATAGGCGGTTACCGCCAGCTCGGGCAGCACGATGACGTGGTCGCCGACCTCCGCGGCGGAGCGAGCCGCCGCAACGAGCTGGTCGACGTTGTGGTCGACGTCCGCCACGCGCACCGCCGTTGTCCATGCGCCAACCCGTACGAATCCATCCCGCATGACAGTCCCCTTGCTCGCGCAGCTCTCGTATTGCTAGCCAGTCTACAGGCTCATGTTCGGGTCTGCGTCCATGCGTGCGCCTGCCAGCTCCCCACGGTCGAACTTGCGCTTGGCAACGAGGGCGATCATGGCCGCGTTGTCCGTGCAGGCCGAGAGGGGCGGCACCGTCACACGCACGCCCATGCGGCCGAACTTGCGCTTGTACGCCTCTCGAAGCTGCGGGTTTGCCGCCACGCCGCCACCAACGCAGAAGTCCTTGGCGCCCGTCTGCTCAACGGCTTCCACGGCCTTTGCCACCTGCACGTCAATGACGGCAGCCTCGAAGCTCGCCGCGAGGTCGGGCAGGTTGATGGGACGGCCCGCACGGTTCTCGTTGTTGATGTAGGTGATCACGCTCGTCTTAAGGCCCGAGAGCGAGAAGCTGTAGTCACCGGAGTGCAGCATCGCGCGCGGGAAGTGGATGGCCTTGCGGTTGCCGCGCGCCGCGAGCTTGCTGATGACGGGGCCGCCGGGGTAGCCTAGGCCCAAGGCCTTGGCCACCTTGTCGAAGGCCTCCCCCACCGCATCGTCGATGGTCTCGCCCAGTACCTCGTAGCTGCCCCAGTCACGCACATGCACGAGCATGGTGTGCCCGCCAGAGACGAGGCTCGCCACAAAGGGCGGCTTGAGGTCCGGCGTCTCGAAGAGGTTGGCGAAGAGGTGCCCCTCAAGATGATTGACGCCAATGAGTGGCAGGTTGGCGCCGGCGGCGAGGCCCTTGGCGAAGGCGATGCCCACCACGAGCGCACCAACGAGGCCGGGGCCCTGCGTCACACCCACGGCCGCCAGGTCCGCCGGCACGAGCGTGTCCACGCCAAAGCGCGCGCCCGCCTGCGCCATGGCCTCCTCGTAGACGCCCACCACGGCCTCGGTGTGCTTGCGGCTTGCGATCTCGGGCACCACGCCGCCAAAGCGGGCGTGGAAGTCGATCTGGGTGGCAACGACGTTCGCAATGACCCCGCCGGCTCCGTCGATGATGGCCATGGCCGTCTCGTCGCAGCTGCTTTCGATGGCGAGGATGAGCGGACCCGCGGCCGCAATCGCAGATGACGCCTCCTCCGGCCGAGGTGCCACCCGGATGGGCCAGGGACGCACGGAGGCATGGGGGTCCGGCGTGTCGTGACGGCTCGGCGTCACGAGCGGCAGCCGCGCCTCCATGATGAGGGCATCGTGCCCTTGCCCATAGTAGTTGGGGCGACGGCCAACCTCGTGGTAGCCAAGCTTGGCATAGAGGTTCTGAGCGGGGGCATTGTCGGCGTCCACCTCAAGCGAGGAGGTGATGGCGCCCAGCATCTGACCGTCATAGGTCACGCGCGCCAGCAGGCGGCCCGCGATGCCCTCGCGGCGGCGCCCCTCGGCCACCGCCACGTTGGAGACCTGCACCTCGCCGCCGGCAAAGACGCCGCCGGCATAGCCAATGAGCTCGCCCTCGTCATGCGCGACCCACCAGATGTGACCAGGCTCCGCGAGATCGTCGGAGAAGAGGCGTTCGCTCCAGGGCGTGTGGTGCGTGGGCGCGAAGACCTCAGACTCAAGCGCCGCCGCCGCGGCAACGTCGTTCACGCTCATGGGACGAAGCTGCAGATGACGGTCTGCGAGCGCATCGTCGCAGCCGGTCACGGCAACCGTCTCAGGCTCCTTGAGGCCCAGGCGCTTGGCCTCGTTCTCCTCGGCGTCCGAAAGACGGGTATAGACGGGCAGCACGAGCGCCGGGTCTCCAGGCTGGACGTCGGAGCCGACGGCGGCGAGCTCGGCAGCATGGGCACGCAGCAGGCCCTCGCCCTTCGGGTGCCAGACGTCCTCGTCCGCGAAGCGCGCAAAGCCCGCCGCCTCAAACTGGGACCGGTACTTCTTGAGACCGTCGCCCGCGAGCGTAATGTCGGCGGCATCGGAGCGCCCCGCCCATGCGGCAACCGCCTCGGGCACCTTGGAAACCGTCTCCACCTCAAACAGGCGCTCGGGCCCGGCCTCGCCCACGCGATAGAGGCCCGGATAGACCTCGCGCCGCATGGCATCGTCCACCACGCCCACCAGGCCGCGAACGCCGGCGTGCCAGGCGCCCCAGGCAACCGCGTCGAGCGTGGAGGCACCAAAGAGCGGGCGCTCGAGCCCGCAGGCCAGGCCCTTGGCCGTGGCGATGCCGATGCGCACGCCCGTGAACGAACCGGGCCCGCGTCCCACAAGCACCGCGTCCACGTCGGCCATGGAGCGGCCGGCCCTCGCCAGCACCTCGGCGCAGACGCTCACCAGCTCCTCGTTGGCATGGCGACGGCACAGGCGGTCGCCCGCCGCCAGCACCTGTACGTCCGCGGCCGCCTGGCCGGGCGCGAGCTCCGCCAAGGCGCACGCAAGCATGTCAGTAGAGGTATCAATCGCAAGCACGAGCCGCGGCTTGCCGAGAGCGTCAGCCATCAATGTCCCTTCGCCTTGATTCAACGAGAGACAGTCTAACGCGACGCATGCCCCGGGCCCGTCAGAGGCCCAAGCCCCTAGAGCAACGCGCGTACCGCCGCCACAAACTCATCACCACGGGCATCGTGCGACACGAGCTCAATGTGACGGCGCGGCTCGCCGCCGACCTCGGCGGACTCGCCCTCGAGCCGCGTGACAAACACGTCCACACGCTCGTCGCCCAGCTCGTCCGCAAACTGCTCGCCCCACTCGAAGACGCAGGCGCCGTCGCCGCCCAGAACGTCCCAGACACCGGCGTCACCAAGCTCCTCCGAGTCGTGCAGGCGATAGAGGTCGAAGTGGTAGAGCGGTATGCGCCCGCCCTCGTGCACCGCCTCGAGCGCGAACGTGGGGCTCGTGACCTCGTCCGTTATGCCAAGGGCGCGGGCAATGCCCTTGGTAAGCTGCGTCTTGCCGGCACCAAGGTCGCCCGTGAGCACCAGCACGTCTCCCGCCTCGAGGGCGGCACCCAGAAGCTCGCCAAACGCCTGTGTCTGCTCGGCAGATGCCGAGGTGAGCTCAAGCCTATCGCTCATCGAGCACCGTCTCCCCTCACGGCCGCCGCCTCGCTGCCGACACCGTACTCCTCGGGCAGGCCCGCCCCTCGCGGCGCCTTGCGACCAGCGGCCTCCTCGGCGGAAACCACGCCGGCCGTCGCCACCGGGTGCTCGTTCAGCCACGCGCCAACCCGGCGCAGGTCTTCCTCCAGCAGCGGTTGCCAGTCAGAGTGATAGATGCAGGCCGCCGGGTGGAACGTCGGCGCCACCACGAAGTGGCCCGTCTGGTAGAGCTTGCCACGCAGCGTCATGATGCCGCGGTCGGTCTTCAACACCCACTGCGAGGCAAAGTTGCCGAGACACACAATCACGTCTGGCCAAATCGAGCGAATCTGCTCGCGCAGGAACGGCGAGCAGGCCTCAATCTCGGCGGGCTTGGGGTTGCGATTGCTGGGCGGGCGGCACTTCACCACGTTGGCGATGTAGATCACGTCACGCGTGAGGCCCGCGAGCGACAGCAGCGAGTCCAGCTTGTGGCCCGCCGCGCCCACGAAGGGCTCGCCCTTGAGGTCCTCGTTGCGGCCGGGACCCTCACCCACGAACATCACGCGCGCGTGCGGGTTGCCCGTGCCAAACACGATGTTCGTGCGCGTCTGGCCAAGCTCGCAGCGCTGGCAGTTGCCCATGAGGTTCTGAATTTCCTCGAGCATCACCTCACGGGGCCGCGGATGCTCGTGGCCGGGAATCTGGAGCACAGGCATGTGCCTCCCCTACACGTAGATCTTGTCGAGGCGCATACCAAAGTTGCAGGTGACCTCGTAGTTGATGGTGCCGCGCAGCCCGGCCATCTCCTCGGCGGTGATGCGCTCGTTGCCGTCTGCTCCCAACACGGTCACGAGGTCGCCATAGTGCACCTCGCTCATGGGGCGCACGGCCCGACGCGTGTTCACGTCCACCGCAAACATGCACTGGTCCATGCAGATGTGGCCCACCTGCGGGCAGCGCGTACCGTGTGCCAGCACGTCCATCTTGTCCGAGAGCGTGCGGGAGAGGCCGTCCGCGTAGCCCACCGGAATGGTGCAGATCTGCGTGCTCTGGCGTGCCACGGTGTAGGTCTGGCCATAGCTCACGCCAGTCCCCGCCTCGGGATAGATGGCGCGCGTCACACGGGCGCGCACGCTCATGACCGGCTCAAGCGAGATGTGCGGGCGGGTGGAGTCTGCGGGCTGCATGCCGTAGAGTCCCACGCCAACACGGCACATGTCCAGGTGTGTGTCTGGGTAGAGCACCGTGGCTGGCGTGTTGTCGCAGTGCACGAGGCCACAGTCGATACCTGCGCCCTTCATGGCAGAGACGGCCTCGGTAAAGCGCCGATACTGCAGGGCGAAGGTCCAGTCGCCGGGCACGTCGGCCGTGGCAAAGTGGGTGAACGTGCCTGCGCACTGCAGGCCCCGGTGGAAGTCGATGCCGCGGCGGAACTCCACGGCGTCCTTCCAGCTCACGCCGATGCGCGTCATGCCCGTCTCAAGCGCTAGGTGATACTTGCCCACCTTGCCAAAGGCGGCGGCGCACTCGCCATAGGCCAGCGCAAACTCCTGCGTGTACACCGAGGGCATGAGGTCGTACTTCACGAGCGTCTGCACGCACTCCATGGGCGGCTCAGAGAGAATGAGGACGGGCCACTGGAACCCCGCCTCGCGAAGCTCGACGCCCTCCTCGACGGTGGCGACGGCAAACTGGTCCGCCCCTGCCGCGCGCATGACCTTGGCGCACTGCACCGCACCATGACCATAGGCGTCCGCCTTGACCACGGCCATCATGCGAACGCCTGGCTCGAGCAAGTCCTTGAAGGCTCGCGTGTTTCGACGAAGCGCCCCCTTGTCGATCTCGACCCAAGCCCAGCGCGTGTCCGGACACCTAACCTGACCCATTGGCGATACGCCCCCGTGAACTATCCCCTGTTAAACCGCTAGTTTGCGGTACCCTCCCCGGGTTCCGCCGCCTCGTCTCCGGTAAACGCCGCATGGTCTTCCATCGCGTCGCTCGCAAGGCCGATGGCATCGATTATATCGGCTGCCATAACGCCCCTCGAGCCGAAGCGCTCCTGCGCGATGGAGCCGGCGTAGCCATGAATCTCGCAGGCGAGCGCCGTGAGCGTCGGCAGCGACTCCGTGCTCTGGCAATGCGTGAGCTGAGCCGCCATGATGCCGGAGAGCACGTCGCCGGAGCCGGCCGTTGCCAGGGCCGCCGGGCCCGGCTTGGGCAGCAGGGCAATCTCCACGCCCACGCAGGCCGTGGCAGAGCCCTTGGCAACCACCGCGAGCTCGCTGCCGCCGTCGGCCCACACGATGCGGCGTGCCGCCTCGAGCGCCGAGGTGAGCGAGTCGGGCGGGGTGTCAGTGAGCCCCACGAGCCTGCCAAGCTCGCGGCGGTGCGGCGTAAGCACGAGCGGCTTGTGGCGACGGAGCAGCTCGGGAAAGTCGTCGAGCCTGCCTGTGGTGAGACGGGCAAGGCAGTTGAGGCCGTCGGCGTCGATCACGAGGGGCACGTCGGCCTCCAGAAGCGAGGAGACCACGCCCACCGTACCGCCCGTCACGCACATGCCGGGGCCCACGAGCGTGGCGGAGCGCTTCTGGGCCATCTCGGCCACGCGCCCGCGCGCGGAGTTGGAGAAGGTGCCGTCGGGCTCGGAGGGCAGGCCCACCACGGGAATCTCAAGCAGGTGCAGGCGGCAGAGGTTCGCGATGGCGTCCGGCACGGCAAGCGTCACGTAGCCGGCGCCGGCGCGGGCGGCCGCCTTCGCCGCCATAATTGCCGCGCCCGGGAAGCGCGAGGAGCCGCCCACCACGAGCACGCTGCCGCGCGTGTACTTGTCAACCGAGTTGCTGGGAGGCGCGAGGACGTCGAGGTAGTCGTTGGCCTCGCAGCGCCAGGCCACCGGGTCGGCCTCGTAGACGAGGCGCGCCGTCTGCTCGGCGAGGGGCGCCACCACGATCGAGCCGCACACGTCACGGCCGTCGTCGGAGAGCAGGCCCGGCTTGAGGGCGATCATCGTGATGGTGACGTCGGCCACCACCACCGCTCCCGGCGCGTGGCCGGTCTGGGCGGAGAGGCCGCTCGGCACGTCCACGGCCACCACGCGAGCGCCGGATGCGTTCAGGGCGTCAATCCAGATGGAGAAGGGTGCCGTGGGCGAGTCGTGGAAGCCCGTGCCCAGCATGGCGTCAATCACCACGTCAACATTGGTGAGCACCTGCTCCAACTCGTCGCGCGAGGGACCGGCCACGAACTCCACGCCCGCCGTCACCGCGGCCTTGGCCACCACGGGCGCAAGGTCGCCGCGCAGCTCGTCCGGCGGCACCGGCGTAACGACGCGCACCTGCACGCCCTGGGCGAGCAGGTCCTCGGCGGCAACCCAGCCGTCTCCGCCGTTATTGCCAAAACCGCAGAGCACCACCACGCGCGAGCCGGAGCCCAGAAGGCGGCGGGCCTCCTGCGCGGTGGCGCCGCCGGCACGATGCATGAGCTCGGAGACGCTCACGCCCTCGTCGGCGAGGCGCTGCTCAACGGCACGGATGTCCTCGATGTTCAACACAGGCTGCATGCCCGCTCACTTCCTATCCCGGACGCGCTCGAGCTCGTCGATGACCGAGCGCGCCTCCCGAAACGACTCTGCCAGCTCGCGACGGGGGTCGCGAACCTCCTCAAGCTTGGGTGCCGTCTGGGCCGTGGTGGCCACGGCGTTCGCCACCGCCATCTCGCGCGTGAACGAGAGGGAGATGGCCACGTCCAGCACGCCCTGCTCGGCCGCAATCTCGGCAGCCCTGCCCGCGAGCCGCGCACGAGGGCGGCCCGTGGCATCCTGCGTCACCGAGACGTCGTCGAAGCGCACGCCACGGGAGAAGCCGCAACCCAGCGCCTTGAGCACCGCCTCGCGCGCGGCAAACCTGCAGGCGTAGTGCGCCGCAGGCCGAGCCGCGCCATCGCAGTACGTGCGCTCCTCCTCCGTGAACACGCGCCTCGCAAAGCTTGGCGTGCGCTCAAGTATGCGCTCCATCCGCGCAATCTCAACGATGTCGACCCCAACACCCGCAAGTGCCATGGCTACTCCACCGTCACGGACTTGGCGAGGTTGCGGGGCTTGTCCACGTCGCAGCCGCGGGCCAGCGCCACATAGCGCGCCAGCACCTGCAAATGAAGGACGGCCACCATCGGCACGATGTTCTCCGGGCAGTCCGGAATCCAGAGCACGCGCTCGACGAGTGCCGCCACGTCCTCGTCGCCATCCGTTGCCACCGCGATGCAGGTGGCGCCACGGGCGATGACCTCCTGGATGTTGGAGACCGTCTTGTCATGCACGGAGTCGCGCGGAACGATGGCAACCACCGGGAAGCCGGGCTCGAGCAGGGCGATGGGACCGTGCTTCATCTCGCCGGCGGCATACGCCTCGGCGTGGAGGTAGCTGACCTCCTTGAGCTTGAGGGCACCCTCCGAGGCCGTGGCCGAGTTGACGCCGCGGCCAATGAAGAGCGCCGATGACGCATTCACGAACTCGTGGGCGGCAGCCTTGTCCTGCCAGTTGCGGTCGAGCACCACGCGCATCAGGTCTGGCACGCGTGCGAGCTCGCGGAAGCGGCGCGCCACCTCGCCATCGGCCATGTTGCCGTTCTTCTGCGCAAGCAGCAGCGCCAGGAACGAGGCGGCCACCATCTGCGCCGTGTAAGCCTTCGTGGAGCACACGGAGACCTCGGGGCCAGCCTGGATGTAAAGCACGCCATCGCTCTCACGGGCGGCAGTGGAGCCAATCACGTTGGTGATGGCGAAGACCTTGGCGCCAGCGGCACGCATCTTGCGGGCGGCCGCCAGGGTGTCCGCCGTCTCGCCGGACTGGGTGATGATCACGCACAGCGTGTGCTCCGTGGTGAGGACGTTCTCGTAAATGAACTCGCTCGCGGCTTCGGCCACCACCGGAATGCGCGCCCAGCTCTCGATGAAGCGGCGCGCGAGCAGGCCCACGTGCAGGCTCGTTCCGCACGCCACGATATAGATGCGGTCGATGGCGGCAACCTCGCCATCTGTGAGGGACAGCTCGTCCAGCTGGATCTGGCCGTCCTTGAGGCGGCCCTTGAGCAGGCGTTCGATGGCGGCGGGCTGCTCGGCAATCTCCTTGGCCATGAAGTCCTCATAGCCGCCGAGGGTGGCGGCAGAGGCGTCCCAGTCAATGTCGAGCGTGTCGGGATCGGCAACAACCGCGCCGCTCGCGTCATAGACGGCGATGTCGCCGGAGGGCTGCATGAGGGCCAACTGGTCGTCGTCCAGCTGAATCACGTGCGAGGTGATGCCCGCAAGCGCCGTGATGTCGCTCGCGGCATAGGCACCGCCGCGCGTGGAGGCAAGCACCAGGGGCGAGCCCTTGCGCGCGCAGGCCACAAGGCCGGGGGCGTCCGCCGAGATGGCGGCAATGGCCCAGGACCCGCGGAGCTGCTCGGTGGCCATGCACAGAGCGGCGAGGATGTCCCCGTCCCCGCGCTCGGCCAGCGCCTCCTCAACGAGGTGGGCGATGACCTCGGAGTCCGTCTCGCTCGCGAACTCGTGGCCGCGGGCCTGCAGCTCCTCGCGCAGCTGACGGAAGTTCTCCAGGATGCCATTGTGGACGATGGCCACGCGGCCCGAGCAGTCCAGGTGCGGGTGCGCGTTGCGGTCCGTGGGGGCGCCGTGCGTGGCCCAGCGCGTGTGGGCAATGCCGCAGGTGGAGCGAAGGTCGCCCTGGGCGCACTTCTCGACGAGCTTGGCCACGCGACCGGCGCACTTCACGCCGCGCAGGCCACCGTCATCGCCCAGGACCTCGACGCCGGCGGAATCGTATCCGCGATACTCAAGCGTCTTGAGGCCGTCGAGCAGAAAGGGCGCGGCCTGGGATCTACCCGTGTAGGCAACGATTCCGCACAAGTTGGTCTCCTGTCGTAGGCGGAGACAAGCGACGCGAGCCAGACCAGCCAGCCCGCCAAGCAGCTTGAGACCGCTCCTGCCAAACAAACGGACTTCTCATTCTACCAGCCGAGACAGCCCGTACCATCCCCATGCCTGACCCTCCACCAAACAGGCCTGCCGCCGCAGGCGCCACCCCGCAAGCCCCCCTCCAGAAGCATCGGCCGCGCATGGACCGGCCGTCGCGCAGCGAGGCCCGCACCGCCAAGGAAGCCGCGAGGCACACGCCCAAACAAAGAACCCGCCGGATATCCGACGGGTCCCAAAAGGAAGCGTATGAAGTCGCTTGAGTCTCAGGCTTAGCGCTTGGAGAACTGCGGACGCTTGCGGGCCTTCTTCAGGCCGTACTTCTTGCGCTCGACGGCGCGGGCGTCACGGGTGAGGTAGCCAGCCTTCTTGAGGTCGGCGCGGTAGTCGCCAGCCTCGAGGAGGGCGCGGGCGATGCCCAGACGCAGGGCGCCGGCCTGGCCGGTGATGCCGCCGCCATCGCAGAGGGCGATGACGTCAAAGTGCTCGACCGTGTCGGTCACGCGGAACGGCGCGGTAGCGTCGTCCACGAGCTGCTGGCGGCCAAAGTAGTTCAGGGCGTCACGCTTGTTGACGGTCACCTTGCCGGTGCCGGGAACGAGACGGACGCGGGCGACGGCCTCCTTGCGGCGACCAGTGCCGTAGTAAACAGCGGTGGTATCGGCCATCGTTAGGCCCTCCAATCAACCTGAACGGGGTGCTGGGCAGCGTGCGGGTGCTCGGAACCAGCGTAGACCTTGAGCTTCGTGAACTGCTTGCGGCCCAGAGAAGACTTGGGAAGCATGCCCTTGATGGCGTGCTCGATGACACGCTCGGGGTGCTTCTCCATGGCCTCCTTGAAGCTCTCGAACTTGATGCCGCCAAGCCAACCGCTGTAGCGCCAGTAGCGCTTGTGGTCGGCCTTAACGCCGGTAAGCTGGACCTTATCAGCGTTGATGATGACGACGAAATCACCCGTGTCGGTGTGGGGGGTGTACTGCGGCTTGTTCTTGCCGCGAAGGATCATAGCTGCCTTCGTGGCGAGACGGCCGAGCGTGGCACCCTCAGCATCGATGAGGACCCAATTGCGGGTAACCTCGCCGGGCTTGGCGTACTGAGTCGACTTCATTTGACTCCTCCGTGTGCGTACGAGTTGCTTGTTCTTTTATAGAGATTACGGGGCTCTGCAAAAGAAGCTTTCCTATTGTATGTCGGAGCCATCGAAGCGCAAGCTAAATCTGGCCAAATGTGCGATTTTTGAAGGAAATGTGCACGTTGGCCCGAGGGGCGTCATATTCGTGCCGAGCAGGGGGGGGGGCGAGAGCCATCTCTATTCCGTACAAAGAGGCGTCCCTACTGCCCGGTGGCGAGATTGGGCCCTCCAAAGCGCAGACACCAGGAAGCGCCCCTACGCCCCCAGAGAACGAACCGCGTCGAGCGTCTCCGTGGCCTGACGGCGACCCTCCAAGTAGAGACGGAGCAGCCCCTCGCCGTCAGAGCCAGACGTGGAGCCCACCGTCACCGGCTCGCTGGGCGCGATGACAACCACCCTGCCCTCGCGCTCGAGCTCCCAGATGTGCTCGCGCTGGGCGTTGTAGCGCTCGGCACGCGTGCGCAGGGCGTTCAGGTAGTACGGGAAGTCAGAGTAGCGGCGGTCTGCGAGCGGCTGGAGCTCGTTGGCACCGCCCTTTACGTACTCGCGGTGCTGGGTGAGCACCGCGAGCGCCTTGTCGGCGCCCTCGGCAAGCGCGCGCTCCACGGGCACGGAGTCGGCCGTGCCGCCGTCGAGCAGGCGCCTCTCCCCCACCTCCACGATACGGGAGAGCACCGGCAGGGACGCCGAGGCCCGCACCTTGTCGATGTCCTCCGGCAGGCTTCTCACCTCGAGGTAGTCGGGCGTGCCAAACACCACGTCGGTGGCCACCACCATGTAGCGCGAGCGGCGCTTGGCAAAGGTCTCGTAGTCGAAGGGGTCGATGTCGTCCTGGATGGCGTGGTACATGAAGTCGGCCCCAGCGATGTTGCCCGTCGTGGCCAGAGACCACAGGCTCATGAAGCGCCGGTCGTCGCGAAAGGCCAGGCTCTCGCGCATGTAGCGCCCAATCTGGCGCGACAGGTAGCTCGCGGCGTTGATGGCGCCGGCCGAGACGCCCCACACCGTGTCGAAGCCGTAGACGCCGTGCTCCTGCAGCACGTCAAGCACGCCGGCCGTGAACATGCCGCGCATGCCGCCACCCTCGAGCACGAGGTCGACCCCCGTGCGCGGCGCACCCATCACATTGAGGCGAACATCATCCTTCCGTGCCACGGGCGAGCTTTTTGCCGCGCCGCCGAAAAGGCCGCCCCCATTTCCCGCTCCCGTCGCAGACGCGACCTTGTCAATAATGTTGAAGGCCATAAGTCCTCCCTTGAGTGCGCTCTTGTTGCCGCTCTCACACGCCGCCAGCCACACCAACGGAACGCCAATGACGGCATTTTCTTTTTTTCCGTTCTATACCCACGACACCGAGGACACCAACGTTACCGGCTGACCGTGTCGCCGCGCGACGGTCTCGGCCGCTTCACCCATCAAGCTTCATCCGGCATGCTGCCGCCATAGTACTTACTATGAAAAGACCGGTCACGCGAGAGGATGGCGGAGGTCATGCGGAGACGGGAGCTCAAAAAGACGGACGGTCTTTGGATGGCCCTTTGGCTGTCCCTGGTTACGTGGGCCCCTCTTTTTATCGAAAGACAAAGCAATCCCGCCACCTCTGGGATGCGCCTCCTCGCCGCCCCCGGCATCGTACTTGGAGCCTGGCTCCATCAATGCGCCTCAGCCAGCCTGCCGGAAATACTCCGACAACGCCTCATTAGGTCATCCTTCTTCGTTGGAGCCCTGCTCACGCTTTATTCCGTCATTCCCGAGTGGGTCCTCTTCCTCCTTGGCCCACTTGGAGAACGCACGACCTCGTTTTTCGGAAGCAGCACCTACGCGGCATTCCGCGGCGTCCTCGCAGCCACACAAGGCGGAGCGCTCCCGCTCCTTGGAATTTGCCTTGGGTACTGTCTGGCCTCGCACTGCGAACCGCTTCCCAGGGCTCAAGTCCCCACTGCAAGCAGTCCCGTAGCGTACGTCTCTCTTGGCTGCTGCGCCTCGCTGCTTCAGCTTTGGCTTTGTCAACGGGCTGACGGCCAACCATATAGTCCGGGAGTCATGGCGCTCTGCGAGCTTGCGCCAATCGTCCTGGCCGCGTGCCTGTCCTCCCTCGTTGCCGGAGAGCCGACCATCCAAGAGGCAAAATCCGCCCTCTTCCTTGCCCTCGGTTCGTCCATTCCGTGCCTCCTTGCCCGCGTTCTCCCCTACAACCCCACGTGGGCGCCCGCCTTCAAGGCAGCGCTCGTCCTTTCTCTTGCGGGAATTGTCTCCACTCTCTTTCAGAGATTCGCGTCGATGAGAAACGAGCAAGGGGAGCACTTCCCGGCCAGGCAAACCAGCGATGTAGAAGCAAAGCCCCTCACCGCAGAAGAGATATTGGCCACCTACCCTCTCGCCCCACGAGAACTCGAAATCTCAGCTGCCAACGCAGAGGGAGGGACATCGTCCGAAATCGCTCAGCGCTTGGGCATCAAGCCCTCCACCGTCCGCGCGACCATGCAGCGCGCTTATAAGAAGCTTGGTGTGGCAAACAGGGAGGAATTCCTGGCACTCACGGCTCCGGTCGAAACCACCCGGACACCAACTCAACACGGGAACACGACCCCACACGGCGACAGCAAACCCGAAGAACTCCTTGAATCAACGCGGATGCCCCTTGTGCACGGCACCCTCATCCACGCGGAGGCAATCTTCTCCGCACTGTTCCTCCTCGTCGCGCATACGAGCCCTACTCTATGGGGCATGAACCGCCCCCTCGTCTATGGGGTGGCGCTCGGACTGCTGTCGCTGCTCCTTGCCTCCATCGGTTGCAAGGGGGAGGGAGGGCCATCATCTCTCAAGCGCAACGCAACGCTCTTCTCACTCTCGGGGCTTGCGTTCATCGCGATTGCCCATCACTCACTTGCGACCCCTGGAACAGCGAACGACTCCATCGCGTTAGTCGGCTCGGCGCTAGGAACCCATCTTGTCCTTGCCCCGGCGCTCGATGCGGCCTGCGCCCAAACAGAAACAGCCCACGAGCGACAAACCCACAAGACAATCTCATCATCCTGGCCTCTCGTCGTTCTCGCGCTCCCCGCCTTCTTTCTTGGCTTCGCATGGGAAGAGCTGTGCCGTGGGACGATATGGTTCTCACTTTTCACCACAGCAGTTCCCTTCCTCGTCCTCTGCGCCGCCGCATTCCCGTTCTCGCTCTATAAAGAGGGGGAGAGGCTCCGGGCCGCCCTCGTGACAGCCACCATCGCGCTGGCCTTGGTGGCCGACTTCCCAGCCGCACTCTTGGTCTGCGGCGCCCTGGGCATATTCGCGCTTGGCAGACAGGTGGCGAGGGGCCAATCCATCAGCCCGACAGATATCGTCAGCACCGTCGCGTGCTTTGGAATCGGCGCGCTATTCGGAGATTATTTCGGCAACTTCGTTGGCACATACCTCACAGGGAATGACGCCTACACCATCGCGCTTGGCGGAAAGGCAGCCTTTGAGGCAACGTCAACGCTCTTGGCCAGCATCATGGCGGCGGCAGCTGGCCTTGCCGTCCCCCTAGCACTCCGTGCATCCTACGAAGACGAGGCCTTCGCCTCCCTGCCCATCGTCACAAACGAGAGTTTAAGACAGCGAGCCGGCTACGCGTTGCTGAGCCGCGGGCTCAATGAGACTCAGGTGGCGATTGCCCTTGATATCCTGGCCGGCAAGTCCTCGGCCGAGATAGCACGCAGCAGGCACTTTGCGCGAGGGACAATCAACTCTGCCAGAACCACAGTCTACAAGACGCTCGGCATTCACAGCCGTCATGAGCTTGCCCTGCTCTTGCAGCAGGTACATGACGTGTAACCACTCCGCTCTCCAATCTCATATCGCCTGACTACAGACATGGGGTACCTGTTCCCCCAACGTGGCGGTTGCGGGCGCGCCGCGCTGTCCCAACCATGTGCCCCCTTATATGCGCAACACGATCGGAGCATTTTATGAGTATCTCAAGCACCGTTCGCAGAGCCCTCGTCACTGCGGCGCTCGGCCTCTCCCTCGTGGTCTGCCCCACCACGGGGGCACTGGCATCCGAAGCGTCCCCACAAACAAGCAACAACTCTACTTATGATTTTTATCTCGGTTCTCAGGGCGCCACAGACGGCACCTCATGGCGAAGTAAGGACAATGCAACGTCAACCTATATCTGGGTCAAATCCAAGTGGGGCTATTCCCCAAGGCTCTACGTAGACGGAGCAAAAGACACGAATGGATGGAACACGACGAACTGCACCAACGGTGGCTCAGTTCGCGCACCGGGACCCGGCGAATACGAGATTCACAATGGCGTATACGAGCTTGGGTTTAGGTGGGCCCGCATCACCTCATGGGCGGACTATGGATCTGGCGGTCTCGGGGGCGAATGGAGTCCCGACTGCCAGGGCGACTACGCCGACCTGAACTAGCCGATTCGCCTGCTTGCCGGCAGCGCAGCCATCGCGCTGCCGGCGGCACCGGAGGGGGACACCGTGAGAAAAAAGGAGACAGTTGCCGCGGTCTGCATCGTCGCACTCTGCATAGCCGCAGCCTGCGGTTTTTATTTCTATCGGCATATTCAGACCCAGCAACAGACCGACGCCCATAATGCGAAACTCGCCCAAATCACCACCCCAGGACCAGGCGAGGACATACTCATCGACGATACTGAGGACAGGTCCTTCACCGGTAGCCTCTCGATTCGCATACTTGATGCCGTCCTCTATGACGACGCGAACGCTGCAGGCCAGGCAGAGGGCTTCGACCCCAACGCGGTAAGCCAAGGCCTCTTTACCGATCAAATGAAGCGCGACGACCCGTTCAACGTCCTCGTGCTCCACGTGTCCGTCAAGAACATCGACGCTATCCCCGTCGCGAAATCGTCCAAAACAGCAGGGGCCGCCCTCTTCTTCATTGGTGAGCTTGCGAACCCCAGCCCCAGCAACGAGCCCCTGTACCTCGTCGGAGGAGAGCAGGGTCCCGCTACGGGCTACTTCTCTCTCGACCAGGGGTCGGAGAAGACATTTGCAGCGGTATACGGCGTACGCAAGGCAGATGCCGACGCCAACTCGTTCACCATCTCGGACACCGTGGGCCCCACCTACCGTACGAGCCTCACGGCGACGGACAAAAGAGAGGAGAGGCCATGAGCAGCCTCGTCAGGCTCGAGCTGAGAAAGGCACTGGCCAACCGCTGGTTCATCATCTCGCTTGGCCTCGCCCTCACCCTCGCACTTGCCTCAGCCTTCATCTCGGCGGAGGCCGCCCTCTCGTGGGCCGCCCTCAAGGACGGTGGCAGCCAGGAGTATCTCGTTATGTCCACCCAAGGGTCTTACGGTAGGACTCTTCTCGTTGGCACCGACGTTGCCAAAGAGGCCTTCTTTCTTCTCGCTCCCCTCCTCGCACTCACGCCCTACGCCTGGTCGCTCAGGTCGGAGATGGTCAGCGGGTTCCTTGCTCACATGTACACACGGTGCCCGCGCTCGCGCTACCTTGCAGCCAAAGCGACGGCAACGTTCACCACCGGCTTTCTCGTGGCAGCCATACCCCTCATGGTCAATTTCATAGCTCTCTCGTGCCTGCTTCCCGCCTATCAACCAGAGGTGTATGACAACCTCTATCTCGGCGTCAATCCGGAGGACACCTTCGCGAGGCTTTTCTACGAGGCTCCCTTTTGCTACCTGCTGGTAAATGCGCTCGTAGACGGAATCCTCTATGGGACCTGGACCCTCTGCGTCCTTGCCGTCTCGACCCTGGTGGACAACCGCGTATTGCTGCTTGCCGGTTCCTATCTTTTTGTCATCGCGGTTCACGCATTTAGCAAGGTCATCTTTCCCGCCCTAGGTGTAACGGGATTTCGCTTCAGCCTCATTGACCTACCTCAAGGTGCCGGAGATATCGACCGCGATCCCAGAGCGCTTGTCGCGGTCCTTCTCATCCAGCTGATCTTCGGCACCCTGCTCCTAAGGGCGCGCGAAGGGAGCGATGCCCTATGAGGTTCTTACGCTGCGTCCGGGCGGATATGCGCGCCGGCTTTGCCGAAGCTAGGTCACGACTTCTCCTCGTTGCCGTCCTTGGCCTCGCGACAGTCGGGCTTTGGCTCCTCAGCGCACGGGGGTGGGGCTATACGGACATGACCGTCTCCCTCGGGGATACCCTTTCAGCCTGCCTGGGAGGCATCGAGGTCTTTGACCCGAACCGTGACCTCAGATTTCGCCTGCCCTCCCCATGGCTGCTCACGCTCCTGTCGATCAACTACGTGACCGTGACCTATCCCTATCGCGACCTCATGGGGTTTGGCAGGAGCGTACTTATCAGCTCGGGCAACCGATGGGCGTGGTGGGGCTCGAAATGCGTGTGGACTGCCGCCTTCGCAGGCGCAGGCTGCCTGATGCTCGTACTCGTGTGCACGGCCGCCGCCCTGCTCCTAGGAGGGACGCTCGACCTACGGCTTTGCAAGGAGGCAGCAGATTCCATGCGCATCTGGACCGACTCGGGCATGTCCCTCGACCTGCAGCTATTTGTACTCTGCTGGCCCTGCCTGTCCGCAGCGTTCTGCCTGCTGCAGCTGGCCCTCTCCCTCGCCATCAGGCCCGTGCTGAGCTTTGGGGCGACCGCGGCGATGCTTCTCGTCTCGGCCTACTACTTTTCGCCCCTCTTGCCCGGCAACTACCTGATGGTGGCGCGCGTCGACACCGTCATCGCCAACGGCTTGCACCCCACCTCAGGTCTCTTTGTCGCCGCGCTCATCACCGGAGCGAGCATCGTGCTGGGAGGAATCCACTTCTCTCACATGGACTGTCTTGATAAGGAGTATGCGGAATGAACGGAACGGACAAGCGCGGGGCATCCCGCATCCTCCCCTCCATGCAACCCGAGAGCTCTCTCGGAAACGGATGCGCCATCACCGTTACGAAGCTATCGAAGTGCATGCGCGGCACCAGCGTCCTCGACAACATTACGCTCGAAATACCCCCGGGCAGAACGGTTGGCCTCGCGGGGGCAAACGGCTCGGGAAAGACGATGCTGATGCGTGCGCTCCTGGGGCTCATCAAGCCAACCTCTGGCACCGTAGCGCTTGACGGCAAAACCCTATGGAAAGACCTGTCCTTCCCCCCAAGCGTGGGCGTGCTCCTAGAAGGTCCCGCATTTCTTGCGCATCAAACCGGAGTCGAAAACCTCGTCATGCTTGCGTCGGTGCAGGGCAAGATCGACCGCGATGCATGCGAGGAGGCCATTCGAGACGTAGGCCTCAACCCACTCGACCGGCGCCCCTATCGCAAATACTCGTTGGGCATGAAGCAGCGACTCGGTATTGCCGCCGCCATCATGGAACACCCAAGGCTCATCGTTCTCGATGAGCCCACCAACGCCCTCGACGCCTCTGGCATCGAGACGATCAAGGACATTGTTCGCCGGGAGCAGCAACGAGGGGCAACCGTAATCATTGCATGCCATGATGCCAGCACGTTGCGTGAGCTCGCCGACGAGATCTATTACTTGGCCGAGGGCCATATAGATGGCCACGAGACCATCCGAAAAGGGGTTGACTTGCCATGAGACCCGCTTGGCACAAGCGCCTGACACTCACAGCCCTTCTGGCTCTGTTCATTGCCTGCCTTCTTGCGGGAAGGATTTGGTATGCCAACGCGCACGCCCAGACCATTCCTTCAAATACCGCAAAGCTCGGCGATTCCGTGCCACTCGAGGGGGCGTTTGCGGAATACGCCTACGAGAACACAGGCGGCTATCTGGTCAAGGCAACCAAAGCAGAAAGAATGTCCATCAACGAATACATCGATTTATATTCCACAGACCAATCCGTGCTGACCGACTATCTGTCCAATGAGCACTACACAACGGATAGAGACCTCAAGACGCTTATCGTGGTCGACCTGGAGATTCAGAACAACAAGACAGCCGACGATGACCGCGGATACTTAAACTCAATTGGCTGGTCGGTTAAGTCTGCAGCAGCTCCAGAGATATGGATCAGAACGGAATCTACCTTACTCGAGAGCTCAATCCCCCAGGCAGAGGGAGCGTTCCAGCTATCCATCAAGCCGGGAACAACCTACACGGTTCACGTTCCCTTTTCCGGAATTATGCGACACAGTCCCTTCCCAGCTTCTGACTACGACGCGAGCTTCCCGGAACTTGTGCACGGCCAATACTCACTCGTGCTCACAAAGGGAAAAGTTAAAAATGTACTTGACCTAGGCGCGATATAGCAGGCGGTTTGCATGTCCGTCTGCATTACGGCTCCGCCCTGCACAGGGTTCGACCCTCCGCTTCGCACAATCGAGTTGAGGGCGGCGCCGTCCTTCTTGGCCGCGGCGCTTCCCACCGCAGACGCAACCTTGTTGATGATGTCGAGACCCAGCAATCGGCAGCGATGAGCCGCCTTGTTCATCCTGCTCACGTACCCGCAAAGCGCTGCAGTTCCGGAGTCACAAACCATCCGCCAGGCAATAGCGCTCATATGGTAAAGCCCATGTAAGGTTTTCTTCATTTCATCAAGCGATGTGCTTTATCCGATTTAGGGATCCCACGCGCCACAATTTAATACCCCCCTAAGAGGAAGTACAAGATGCGCAAGGCCATCATTGGACTAGTGGCAATCTCGTTCCGTCTTGTGGGGCCGCATGGAAGGGACGACGCTTCACATTCACGCCGATTAGGAGTTGTGAAACATGGGAGCCGCTGAAATACAGATTCTGACTATGTCCGCTCTTGGGGCAACCCTTCCGATTGCCATTATTCTCCTTGGGGTTTGGCTCATTGTCCGCCATTATTCTAAGAAGAACTGATGCCGACGCCCGGCTTTAGCCAGCAAGAATGAGTGACTCGAGCCCATCATAGGAAAGCGGGCCGCGGCTGATGCAGCCGCGGCCC
>NZ_CAAKON010000046.1:0-218 GCF_901212655.1 Olsenella uli
GGCGACGTGGCCAAGTGGTAAGGCATGGGCCTGCAAAGCCCCTACCCCCAGTTCGAATCTGGGCGTCGCCTCCATCGATTTCGAAGCTCCGGTTTGCGCCGGAGCTTTTTTGTTTGGCTCGAAGAAAAGTTTTCAACTTCCACTTGACGAACTCGAAGAATCTGGCATTATATTTCCTCGCACCAACGCACGGGGATATAGCTCAGTTGGGAGAGCGC
>NZ_CAAKON010000046.1:228-450 GCF_901212655.1 Olsenella uli
TCTCGCGACTGCTCGCAATTTTTTTTCGATTGTCGCTTGCGCTGGGCGGCAGGTTCCCGTATAGTAGCTCCTCGCAACGCGGACATGGCTCAGTTGGTAGAGCACCACCTTGCCAAGGTGGGGGTCGCGGGTTCGAACCCCGTTGTCCGCTCCATGAGATTTCGGGCCGGTGCAAGCCGGCCCTTTTCATACGGCGACGTGGCCAAGTGGTAAGGCATGGGC
>NZ_CAAKON010000047.1:7-1168 GCF_901212655.1 Olsenella uli
AAGACGGCGGCCTTCGGGTTGCCGTTTTTTGCGTTGTCAGCACGCCCCCTCATCTTCATAACGCCGCTCGTATACGTGCCATTCTCCCCAGGGCTATCAACCTGGCCCCGGCGTTCCCGGAACTGGCATCTCCATGGCACCGCTCGCATGCGAGCCATATCGAGCGCTCATCATGGCCGGGCCGCTATTTAACAGAGTCCGCAGGGTCAGAGTGGGGTTGATTAGAGAGTTTTTTCGCATTCCCAAGCCGCCAGATGAGGGTTAAAGGAGGCCGGCCAGCGAGGAAGTCGAGTTTTCTATCGCCCGCTGAGGGCACAACGCATAGCAATGCCAATGTGAACTTCGTCTACCAGCGGTTTTGAAAACAGCTCCTCATGCTTTACCGCCCCGGGGCCAGAAAAACTGTAGGAAACTCCAATTGCTCGCTCTCGAATCGCCAAAAGATGCCCCACGCTCGCCGGTACACCCTTCCTCGCACTTTCAAAGGCAATGGCGCTCGGCGGCGCGCCTGTTCGGAAGCTTCGGGTCTCTGAATTGCGCAAACACTTGGGATTGGCTCTGCACGCAAACAGGCGTATGACACGGCCATCGCACGGCGACACGGAGGGACTCTCCCCCGCAGTGGGGCCAGCGCCACGCGCGTGAGGAGAACCAGCACAACCTCGTCAACTGCGTCCGAAAGGCAGGCTCATCCCCGAGTACGCGAGGAGCGCGTCGAGGAGGCCCGTTCTCCGAGACCATCGTGGGGCCATCCCCGCATGAGCAGGAAGCACGATAGAGGAGCGTTACGACTACCCGATACCGAGAACGTGGCGCGAGAACATAGCGATGAGCCAGAGTGCCACGAACCAGCCCACAAACCACAGGCCAACCCGCAACCAGACGCCCGCCGCCCACACGAGAGCGCGCCACAGGGCTCCGGGACCCGTCGCCCTCCTCCTTCTAGCCATGGACCCTCCCAATCGAGGCGGCTCGCAATGATCCAGAACGCAAGATTACCAACCCGCGAGAGCGATCCCCAAGAGGTGTCGGCCAGTGGCGGCAGGCGTCTACGAGGCGTCTCACCGCCGAGGGGTCATCCCCGCATGCGCGGGGAGCACCGTCAGGCGGGCCCTACGCCCGCCGCTGTCCGCGGGATCATCCCCGCATGCGCGGGGAGCA
>NZ_CAAKON010000047.1:1178-1540 GCF_901212655.1 Olsenella uli
GACCGGTCCCATCACGCCTGGCGCTGCCGGGATCATCCCCGCATGCGTGGGGAGCACGCGCCCACGCGAAGGCACCGAGCGACGGCCTGGGGGATCAACCCCGCATGCGCGGGGAGCACCAACGCGCCTTCCGCCTTCGGCAGCAGACGTCAGGGATCATCCCCGCATGCGCGGGGAGCACAACGTCGCCTTGTTGATGGGCGTTGCCAAGGCGGGATCATCCCCGCATGCGCGGGGAGCACTTGGCAAGATGCGTTTCGCAAACGTCTCAATCGGGATCATCCCCGCATGCGCGGGGAGCACCCGAGGGCTTCGAGCTGCGCATCCTCGGCGCGGGGATCATCCCCGCATGCGCGGGGAGC
>NZ_CAAKON010000047.1:1550-1791 GCF_901212655.1 Olsenella uli
GGGCTGGCATGTACAAGGGGCAAAAGGTGAGTGCTCCCCGCGCATGCGGGGATGATCCTCGCGGGTTGTTGGCATACGGAATCAGCGAATCGTGCTCCCCGCGCATGCGGGGATGATCCTGCGCAGAATCTCGACTGCCTGCTCATTCAAAGGTGCTCCCCGCGCATGCGGGGATGATCCCGTTGAACCAGGCCATCCGCACGGGTGGCCTTTGTGCTCCCCGCGCATGCGGGGATGATCC
>NZ_CAAKON010000047.1:1801-1917 GCF_901212655.1 Olsenella uli
GTCTGTCTGGCTTGCTCGCTTGGCAAGGAGGATCATCCCCGCATGCGCGGGGAGCACCGCCCAAATGACTTTGCCGTCGTAAAAAAGTGGGGATCATCCCCGCATGCGCGGGGAGC
>NZ_CAAKON010000047.1:1927-2041 GCF_901212655.1 Olsenella uli
GTAGACGGGGCGCCCGCTCTGGTAAGCCGGGGATCATCCCCGCATGCGCGGGGAGCACCAGCGAACGCCTGGGCCGCCCTCTCCAACCTCGGGATCATCCCCGCATGCGCGGGG
>NZ_CAAKON010000047.1:2051-2165 GCF_901212655.1 Olsenella uli
ACGATGTCCGACTTCACGTAAGGCACGGGATCATCCCCGCATGCGCGGGGAGCACTACACCAAGCAGAACACTGATTAAAGGAGGCAGGGATCATCCCCGCATGCGCGGGGAGC
>NZ_CAAKON010000047.1:2175-2293 GCF_901212655.1 Olsenella uli
ATGCGCGACATCGCATCCCGCATCCGCAAGGGATCATCCCCGCATGCGCGGGGAGCACGTGATTGCTGGGCTTACGGCGAGGACGCTGGGGGGATCATCCCCGCATGCGCGGGGAGCA
>NZ_CAAKON010000047.1:2369-2728 GCF_901212655.1 Olsenella uli
CCGACCGATGAAGTAGTACCACGCGAAGGGATCATCCCCGCATGCGCGGGGAGCACAGCCCCAGGTTAGCTATCCAGCACGCCCAGGGCGGATCATCCCCGCATGCGCGGGGAGCACGGATGAGGTGCGGCAGTGATTCCGCGCGAGCAGGGATCATCCCCGCATGCGCGGGGAGCACACGCGCTTGGCCTCAGTGGCGGAGTACTCGGAGGGATCATCCCCGCATGCGCGGGGAGCACTCATGTGAAACATCCACGCCAGCCGAATCCGAGGGATCATCCCCGCATGCGCGGGGAGCACATCGTGCAGGGCTACGACGACGTGGCGGCTGAGGGATCATCCCCGCATGCGCGGGGAGC
>NZ_CAAKON010000047.1:2738-2978 GCF_901212655.1 Olsenella uli
ATGCCGATCGCGTAGGCGGTAACGCCTCGGGGATCATCCCCGCATGCGCGGGGAGCACGTCACGATCGTCGGCCGCTCGTCCCTGTATCTGGGATCATCCCCGCATGCGCGGGGAGCACTCAACGCTCCAGACCTGCTCGATGCGCCCACCGGGATCATCCCCGCATGCGCGGGGAGCACCCGCGAGCGTCTCGCGGTCGCGGTATGGGTAGGGGATCATCCCCGCATGCGCGGGGAGCA
>NZ_CAAKON010000047.1:2988-3103 GCF_901212655.1 Olsenella uli
CGTGCGGTTTGCCGAGTCCGTGGTCTTGGGATCATCCCCGCATGCGCGGGGAGCACCTGCCAAGGTCGGTGTCGCGGCCGTGGCGGCGGGGATCATCCCCGCATGCGCGGGGAGC
>NZ_CAAKON010000047.1:3113-3288 GCF_901212655.1 Olsenella uli
GCGAGGCGGGCGTTCTCGTAGCCGAGGGGATCATCCCCGCATGCGCGGGGAGCACGAAACCCACCCCGTGACCGTCGCGATGACGTTGGGATCATCCCCGCATGCGCGGGGAGCACGCACCGACGAGAAGCCGCTGACCCACCGCAAGGGGATCATCCCCGCATGCGCGGGGAGC
>NZ_CAAKON010000047.1:3365-3481 GCF_901212655.1 Olsenella uli
AGCGCGGGTTCCTGAAGTCGCAGCGCAAGGGATCATCCCCGCATGCGCGGGGAGCACATCAAAGCGATGGCGACAATGAACAGCGCCAAGGGATCATCCCCGCATGCGCGGGGAGC
>NZ_CAAKON010000047.1:3556-3795 GCF_901212655.1 Olsenella uli
TTCCACCACATTTTGATGTCCTTTCCCAGGGATCATCCCCGCATGCGCGGGGAGCACTAATCATCGTTTTCTCCCCCCGGGTCGATGAAGGGATCATCCCCGCATGCGCGGGGAGCACTCTAGGGGGGTCTCATGGCAAAGTACACCAGGAGGATCATCCCCGCATGCGCGGGGAGCACGTCCTGCGCGGCCATCGAGAAGTGGGCCGTGTAGGATCATCCCCGCATGCGCGGGGAGCA
>NZ_CAAKON010000048.1:32-150 GCF_901212655.1 Olsenella uli
ACCAAAGCGGTGTCCGCTATGCCAAGCCCGGGATCATCCCCGCATGCGCGGGGAGCACTGCGTTCTGGAAGTTGATTTCGAGCAGCTTGTTGGGATCATCCCCGCATGCGCGGGGAGC
>NZ_CAAKON010000048.1:160-336 GCF_901212655.1 Olsenella uli
ATTTCGAAGTCGTAGAAGTACTTTCCGGGGGATCATCCCCGCATGCGCGGGGAGCACAGCTCGACAACGGGCTTGTCGGTGTCGAGGCTGGGATCATCCCCGCATGCGCGGGGAGCACGCGTCGATGCCGAAGCTCCTCGCTACGTCTCGGGGATCATCCCCGCATGCGCGGGGAG
>NZ_CAAKON010000048.1:346-523 GCF_901212655.1 Olsenella uli
TCGCGGCGACGCTCTTGTCCTGCGCGATGGGATCATCCCCGCATGCGCGGGGAGCACAGCGTGAGCGTCGACGCGGAGTCGCAGCACTGGGGATCATCCCCGCATGCGCGGGGAGCACCCGTTCGGCACGTCGGTCGAGACCTGGTAGCGGGGATCATCCCCGCATGCGCGGGGAGC
>NZ_CAAKON010000048.1:597-1015 GCF_901212655.1 Olsenella uli
GCCGAGAAGAAGGAGGGCTAGCATGGGCGGGATCATCCCCGCATGCGCGGGGAGCACCGTGCGTCTCGTGGTGGCCAATGCAAGGCGAAGGGATCATCCCCGCATGCGCGGGGAGCACTCAGTCGCTGGCGGGACTTCATGCGGCCACGGGGGATCATCCCCGCATGCGCGGGGAGCACTCATACGATTTGTAAATTTGGTCGCTGTTGATGGGATCGTCCCCGCATGCGCGGGGAGCACGCACCGGGAATCGCGTCCGCGAGCTGGTTCCAGGGATCATCCCCGCATGCGCGGGGAGCACAAGGTCAGCAACTCGCTTATCAACAACTCACAGGGATCATCCCCGCATGCGCGGGGAGCACGCCGTGCCCCGCTCGACCTCGTATGCCGCGAAGGGATCATCCCCGCATGCGCGGGG
>NZ_CAAKON010000048.1:1035-1334 GCF_901212655.1 Olsenella uli
TTGCAGATGCCGTCGTCGGTCTGGCGTGCGAGGATCATCCCCGCATGCGCGGGGAGCACTACGAAGCGACTAGCTGCTCGTGCTTCTCCTTGGGATCATCCCCGCATGCGCGGGGAGCACTGTCCGTAGAACATTTGTACTCCTATCTTTCGAGGATCATCCCCGCATGCGCGGGGAGCACCACGGTATCGACTTCTCCGCGCTCCAGTCAAAGGGATCATCCCCGCATGCGCGGGGAGCACGTGTTCGGGGCGCTCATGGGGAGCGACCCGAGGGGATCATCCCCGCATGCGCGGGGA
>NZ_CAAKON010000048.1:1474-1654 GCF_901212655.1 Olsenella uli
TGGACGTAGAACTTCTGCTCTTCCCCGGGATCATCCCCGCATGCGCGGGGAGCACTGTCGCTAAGAATCTTGGGGGTGCACGCATTCCAGGGATCATCCCCGCATGCGCGGGGAGCACTCTTCTCGCCGTTCAATTCGACGTAGTTAATCAGGATCATCCCCGCATGCGCGGGGAGCACC
>NZ_CAAKON010000048.1:1664-1840 GCF_901212655.1 Olsenella uli
CCTAAAGAGCGCGTCTACCTGTGCCGGGGGATCATCCCCGCATGCGCGGGGAGCACTTTAGGAGCCTTAAACGGCATCCTAGAAGGCCGGGATCATCCCCGCATGCGCGGGGAGCACTCAAGGGCATGCGCACCAGGAACAGCATTACCGGGATCATCCCCGCATGCGCGGGGAGC
>NZ_CAAKON010000048.1:1850-1969 GCF_901212655.1 Olsenella uli
ATTACGACCCGACCATCAACTTCGCGTGGTAGGATCATCCCCGCATGCGCGGGGAGCACGTCAAGCCGAAGGTGGGGCACGACGCGGAGGGAGGATCATCCCCGCATGCGCGGGGAGCA
>NZ_CAAKON010000048.1:1979-2158 GCF_901212655.1 Olsenella uli
CGCCTGCTGCTTGTACTCGGATGAGGTCGGGATCATCCCCGCATGCGCGGGGAGCACCAACGCCGCCGCGACTATGACCGCAACGGCTGAGGATCATCCCCGCATGCGCGGGGAGCACTGGCGATGACTCTCTGCTGGGGTACGTTACCTAGGATCATCCCCGCATGCGCGGGGAGCAC
>NZ_CAAKON010000048.1:2233-2350 GCF_901212655.1 Olsenella uli
CCTTCGTGTCGTTGTAGATGCTCAGTCCCGGGATCATCCCCGCATGCGCGGGGAGCACTCATCGGCTTCGGTGAGCTTGCCCCACCAGATGGGATCATCCCCGCATGCGCGGGGAGC
>NZ_CAAKON010000048.1:2371-2670 GCF_901212655.1 Olsenella uli
AACCTCGATTCAATTGAAAATCCCCGACGGGATCATCCCCGCATGCGCGGGGAGCACTATCCACAAGCCCGCTCGTTGAGGTCTTGGCGAGGATCATCCCCGCATGCGCGGGGAGCACCTCTCTGAGCCGAAGACGCCCGGCTCGGTCGTGGGATCATCCCCGCATGCGCGGGGAGCACTATCCACGTGATTTGCGTTGCGTCAAGAGAGAAGGGTCATCCCCGCATGCGCGGGGAGCACCGCCCGGGCGTGAAGTGCTTTGTGAGAATGCGGGGATCATCCCCGCATGCGCGGGGAGC
>NZ_CAAKON010000048.1:2680-2855 GCF_901212655.1 Olsenella uli
CTATGACACGCTCGACGGCCTGAACCTCAGGGATCATCCCCGCATGCGCGGGGAGCACATGTGTAGGAAATGTGTAGACTCAATCCGTCGGGGATCACCCCCGCATGCGCGGGGAGCACTCAATGTCGTCGGCGTAAAAGCCGTTAACCTCGGGATCATCCCCGCATGCGCGGGG
>NZ_CAAKON010000048.1:2929-3167 GCF_901212655.1 Olsenella uli
TAAGGTAAGCGCCCCATTTGGTCACCACGGGATCATCCCCGCATGCGCGGGGAGCACGGGCCGGTCGCTCCGGTTTCTCCCTTCGCGCCGGGATCATCCCCGCATGCGCGGGGAGCACGGAAGATTGCCTTTTCCGGGTTAATTGGCTGGAGGATCATCCCCGCATGCGCGGGGAGCACCCCACTTAGATACGCGCGCATGGTCGGTGACCGGGATCATCCCCGCATGCGCGGGGAGC
>NZ_CAAKON010000048.1:3177-3294 GCF_901212655.1 Olsenella uli
TCGAGGTTGCTCTGTCTGGTGATGCAGCGAGGATCATCCCCGCATGCGCGGGGAGCACTATAGCGATACAGGCACGGGCGAAGCGCCCCGGGGATCATCCCCGCATGCGCGGGGAGC
>NZ_CAAKON010000048.1:3373-3549 GCF_901212655.1 Olsenella uli
GAACGGCAATTGGAGCACCGCAAAGACGGGATCATCCCCGCATGCGCGGGGAGCACTCTCGGCGCGGATTGTGTCAAGCTCAGCGAAGGGGATCATCCCCGCATGCGCGGGGAGCACTTGGCGAGCAACGCCGATTCGGCTGGCTCGCAGGGATCATCCCCGCATGCGCGGGGAGC
>NZ_CAAKON010000048.1:3559-3678 GCF_901212655.1 Olsenella uli
CGGAATCAAGGTCGAAGACTTCTCGAGGTGGGGATCATCCCCGCATGCGCGGGGAGCACCCCTTGACGTTGCCAATGATGATTTTGGCCATGGGATCATCCCCGCATGCGCGGGGAGCA
>NZ_CAAKON010000048.1:3688-3926 GCF_901212655.1 Olsenella uli
GGCTTGCTGATTGGCGGAAGGGACTGGAGGATCATCCCCGCATGCGCGGGGAGCACCCCAGGCGAGTCGCCGAATCCCAAGGTCCAGGGGGATCATCCCCGCATGCGCGGGGAGCACAGAATCTGGTAGCAATAGTACTTGTCAGGTTCGGGATCATCCCCGCATGCGCGGGGAGCACCAAGAACAGCGACACCCTGGACGGCTTGAACGGGGATCATCCCCGCATGCGCGGGGAGCA
>NZ_CAAKON010000048.1:3936-4052 GCF_901212655.1 Olsenella uli
TGGTGATGATGATTAACCAAGCATATGAGGGATCATCCCCGCATGCGCGGGGAGCACGAAGGAGGGGGCTAGAAATGGCTGGAAAACAGGGGATCATCCCCGCATGCGCGGGGAGC
>NZ_CAAKON010000048.1:4062-4238 GCF_901212655.1 Olsenella uli
AAGTAGAGTTGCTTCTCATGGATAACGTGGGATCATCCCCGCATGCGCGGGGAGCACTCTACGGTTTGATTTTCGGAACGTTCATAGCCGGGATCATCCCCGCATGCGCGGGGAGCACCAAGCTCGGACTTCTCGCGGTCGTACGAAGCGAGGATCATCCCCGCATGCGCGGGGAG
>NZ_CAAKON010000048.1:4248-16496 GCF_901212655.1 Olsenella uli
TGAATACCTGCGGCTTTGCCCAGGACTCAAGCGAATCACACTCACTTTACCAATCACATCAGAGGCGGACAAGCGGACAGAAAAACACCCCAATCACCAGCTCATGCCCCGCGCTTTCCGGCCCTCACGGCGGCATTGCCGAGCGGGATGTGGGCCCATCCACTGTCTCACGCCCCGTACTTCTTGGCCCTCCTGTACTTGCTTGCCGTGCTCCAGCCCTTTTTCTTCGTGCCGACAAGCGTCGCGTCATCCGTGCCCATCGGCCTCTTGATGAGGCCAACACCCTCGGCATCGACGTGCTTCCAGTCTGGCTGAAACACCTCAAACGCCAAATGCTGCTCGTTGCGAGCCGAATACACCATGATTGCCCGCCCCTCGCGAGCCAAGTCGAGGACCCTCGCCCAAAGTCGCTCCCTCACCCTCGCAGACACATGGCCCACGTACACACCGGGCGCAATCTCGAGAAGCCAGCGCGTCAAGTCACCGCGGAGCCCCTGCGGGCAGGCCGTGAGAACAATTACCACCATAGCTACGCCCCGCCCTCCTCCGTCGCCCCATCGCCATCCTCCGCGTAGAGCTTCCCCGCGGGCACCTCGCCGCACCGCTCGTCCCACAGGCCAACGTGGTTGCCGCCCACGTCATCTGCCGCCGTCGACGCCGCGCCATCGGCCTCTTCCAGCAAAAACTTGATGTCTCGCGTCATCCGCTTCATGATGCCGAGGTCATACACGGCATCCCTCACCGCCCGACGAGACCTCGACCCAACATCCTCGACACCGGCGGCAACCGTCTTGAACGCAGCGGGGATAGAGACCTCCGCCTTATAGAGATCGGCCACGTCATAGACAAACGACTTCTCGTGCCCCACGTGAACAAACCCCAGTCCAGGAGAGCACCCAAGCGCGACTATCGCCGCGTGCGCCAAGCCATACAGGCACACGTTCGCCGCCGAAAGCGCCTGATTGATGGGCGTGCCGTCCTCGAAGGCCTCGGCGTCATAGCTTCGCCGGCTCCACTCCACGCCCGTCTCTTCGGACAGCTTCTTGTACACACGCCTCACGCGGGCGCCTTCCCTGCCCCTCAGCTGCTGCATGGTGAGCCCACTCACGTCCTCGCCGGGAAACCTCATCTGATACATCTCCCGGGCAACCGCCAGGCGTGACCTCACATTGGAGACGAGCGCCGCCTGGCGTTGGAGCAGCAGGCTCGAATGGGTGAGCGGGCTGCCGAACGCATACATGCGGACGCCGCGCTCCCCCACCCATATCACCGTCGCGCCGCTCTCGCCAATCGTGCACATTGCCTTGTGGCTCACCGTTGTGCCGGGACCAAGCATCAGCACGCTCAAAGCGGCGGAGGGGACCCTGATGGTCCCCTCCTCATCAGTTACCGTTATAGCATTGTCAACCTGGTTGACTATGCAGCGTTCGAAATACAGGAAGGACATGCGGTCCTCCACGCGCGCCAGATCGGCCACCTCGACGGGAGTTGAGCTCGGCTTTGGCCCCTTCCGTGAATATGGGCCCTTCCCGCCAGGCTCGTCAGCGCCCATCTTGGGACGCCTCCGCGCCAAGCGGAGCAACAGTCAAAAGCCCGCACCCAAAGCCTTTGGCGTGCCCGATGCCAAAGCCAAGGCTCTTCCTGAATGCCTCGGCATCGACCACTCTCAATACTCCATCAAATTGGGCAACATCGAGGGTCACCTTGGAATCTCCCCTCTTGAAGGTCTCTCTCCCTCGGTTCGACAGAGCCACCTCAAGCGCGCCGAGCCGATTGGTCGGTACCTCGAACCCGCAGCGTGGCGCACGGCTGATAAGCCAATCAATCTGCTGGTCGGCAGTCACATGCCCCAGCCTCTTGCCAACGACCGCCCCGTTCCCTCCAGCACGCCCCTTATCCTTGGCCACCTTGCGCACGGGATTGGCCTTGAGTCGAAACGCCCAGGTCTGCCCCTCTGCAATGCTGTCCAGAAGGCCGTCGTAGCGCTTCGTTTCCCAACTCTTATAGAGGGGCCACCCCGCCTGCTCGCACACGTGCGTCAAATCCGGCTTCTCCGGGCTCACGACATAGAGCCAAGCTCCGCTCGTTGAAGAGCTATCGAGTCTCCAGAGCACCCTGCCCCGCTCGTCTGCGCGCGCCACATTCGGAGGAAAGGCCGCCTCAACGGCAGCATGCATGGCGTAAGGCGAGCTCAACAGCTTGAGAGAGCTCGGCCGGGCCGCATTGAGCGCCATTCTTGTTATATACATCGTCCCTCCTTACAAGAAACCGAGCGGGTCGTGGGTTTGGTCCCGATCCGGAAGCGTGCCGCCATCCAATCCCTCTGCTTCGGGATGGGAGCGGGAATCCCCTTGAGCGAGCATAGACACCTTGCCCTCAGGGCAGGAACAGGAGGGATTGTCCACATACGCCCGCACAACCGCTCGCTGCCCATACCTTCTGCCCTCGCCCGAGAAGCTCAGCGGGTCATCTGCCTGATAGGAGCACGGCTCCCCCGGGCGCGCGTCATAGGCGACCTCGAGGCGAGGGATGGGACTCCTCCGCCGATACCACTCTGAGGCAATCCACGGTGCCCGCGCCAAAGCGTCGCGCACATCCCGATAATCCTCGTGCACCCCCAGGGACATGGGCAAATCGGGGGGACAAGACCTCCTACCAAGGTAGAGGGGCCAAACGGGATGGTGCAGGGCCTCGTCAAGCTCGGCGAGCTTGTCTGCGGGACCTCCTAGCGCAACGAGGAAGACGGCGTCGGACAGGTAGTACCTGTGCGAGAGGGGCATGACGACCTTCTCGTCCAGAGACCTCTCCACCTGGAAATCCCTGAGCAGGCTCCCAGGCTGATCGGTCCGGACTCCAAACTCGAGCAGCCTCAGGTCGTCGATGTCCTCCTCCCTCGACCTGCCTAGCGCCGCCGCCAAGAGCCCGATGACCGCGCTCTTCGTCGGCTCTGTTCTCGTTCTCCTTCGAGCGAACCGCGACGAGTCGCCCCACGACTGGAGCGGCCCCGCCAAGCGCAACAGCAAGACCATTGCTACTCCTCCTTGGACGCAAGAACGCCCAGGGCCTCGTCGCGCACTCCCTTAACCAATCCTGGGAGACTCGTGCGCTCGCCAATGATCTCGGCATCAGGAGCACCGCCGTCCACGCAAACGCTCCAAGCCTTGAGGGGGCTCATCCCGTACGTCTCGTCAATACCCTTGAGTCGCGCCACGAGACGCTTAAGGGCCACCTCGCTCACGGACTCCCCTTCGGTAGCGCGCACCGGGAGTTCAAAAGCCGACACCGCATTAATGGGCTGATCATCACGCAGCTCAACTACGACGGCATAGGGAAGCGTGCGGTTGGCAAACGTGTTTTGCTTTCCAGTCGGCATGGAGCGGACGAACGCCTCCACGAAGGCGGATACGCCTGCTGCCGCAGCCTCCGCGCTCCCAAGCTGCCCATACAGAGAATCGAGGTTGACCGTGGCGTATCTGTAGAGCGTCGAGGAGTTGAAGCCCACGGTGCCAATCATGCCAGCGCCCACGTTGTCCTCGGGAGCGCAGTCATCGACCGCCGTGAAGTAGTCGTACTCCTGGCTGATGCGGTCGACGGAGATGGCGTGAGCAACCTGGGCAGAAGCGTCAGTGTTGAGGTCTGGCGCGTTGGCGAGCATCCGCCCAAAGAGAGCGATATCGACTGCCTGGACCCCATGGAACGCCGCCGACACCTGCTTCTTTACCCCGCTTGGCGCACTGAGGGTCTTCTTGGAGAGATCGGCGCCGTCGTCTGCCCAGGCAATCGCGATGTCGGCCAGAGCGTCGAGCTCCGCCTCGGCTATGAAGACAAGGTATTCCGTTGCCATGGAGCCCTCGTCCTCACCGCTCCGCTTGGAAGAGACAACCTTGAGACCGGCCGCGCCCAGCATTGCCACGGCAAGCTTCTCGGCATACTCGGCCAAATCCTCGCGCTTAGCTGCAACGCAATTGGCGAGGAGAGAGACAGCCTTCTTCGTCCTCACGCCCAGCGAACCCTCGGGCAAGAGCTCGGGGAACAGCTTCCTCATCGCGCGCTTCCAGGCCTGGCTCGAGACACGGGCCCTCAGTGCCCCGCCGTAAATCGCCGTCTTCGGGCTTCCCGTATCGTCACGGTTGATGTTGCTGGGAGGTACGTTATGCAAAGCATGGATATCGATATACATGGCTATTCCCCCTCGGGATTATCGGAATCTTCCTTCTTCTGGTCTGGCGCCCGATAGAAGTCGCGCGCCCACCTGGCAAACACGCGGCCCCTGGCACCTTCAGCTTGTACAAGGTAGAGATCGTGCGCGAGCTGCCAGTAATCGACCCGCACGGCGCCCCTGTCGCAGGAGCGCATGAGCATGACGAGCGCACGAAGGTAATGCTCCACGCCCTCAAGGCCTGGCGCCGCCTCGGCAGCAGCAAGACGCTCGACAACCGCCGACGCGTCGTCAAGGTTCGGGACAAGGGTGCGGCACGACCAGCCAAACGATTTTCCGGCAAGCTTCCCGTCATCCTTGCCAAGCAAGGCCATGGGTTCGCTTTTTGACTGCTGGTGCACTGCATAGAGACGAAGCGTCGCCGAAACCGTCTCGATAAACCGCCGCTCATCCCGCGCGGATAAATCAAGCTCGGGCATGTCGCCAAGAATCTCTCTTCCCAACAGGAACCAAGATCCTTCATCCGACATTGCCGACCTTCTGATTCGCGCAAGGGACGCACGGGCAACGGACGACCCATGCCCGGCGCTCAACAGCCCCTTTTGCAGGACGGCAATCTTTCGAGCCGCATACGAAGCCGCCTCGCAGGCAATTTCATATTGTGAACGCGTCATCTACTCCTCCCCTTCCTCTGTGTCGGAACCCTCGCGGCCCGCGTCTCCCTTACGCCCGTTCAGGTCGAGGGCCTTTCTCAAGCTCGCCCGAAACATGACGAGCGCCCGTCCAACGGTCATGTCGTCGTTGCCGACAAACGACCCCATAGGAGACGTACCGAGATACTCCAGGCCGACGGCCTCGACAATTTGGCAGGTGTCTTTGAGCCACGACCTCTTGAAGTGGGCAACGTCGTCATCAGGCGAGAAGCGAGAGAGCCGCTCCCTAAAGAGCCCGTCAAGTCTGGAATAGGCGAGCTCGCGCACGTCGGCCTTTACCGCGCTTGCCGCCGAATCCTTAAAGTCCGAATAACGTCGGCGGTCTCCCGTGGACTTCTCGACGTTCTCGACGAAATAGACGAGCAGACCAACCGCCTTGTCCGCCCTGGCAACAACGTCGATTGCTGTATAGACCATCTGCGAGAACGGGGATGACATTGCGGCGCTCATGCGGAAGGCGTCATCAACGGCATCGTCGACAACACTGTTCTGCACGCCGTAAACGCAACCGTATCCATGGACGGACACCACCTGGCCACGCGCGAGGACATCGGAGGAGTCCCACATCTCACCAAGCCATTTGATGACGCCCGGACGCAGGTCGCGGACCTCTTGCCCGGACTGTCTGCCGAAGGCAAGCAGGGACGAAAGCCCTCTCCAGATGGCCTTGTTTGAGACAAAGCGCTCCGGCACGAGCGGCAGATAGGATGTGCCGAGCCTCTTCTTTTTCGCCTCACTCTCCTTCCAGGCGGTCATCATCTCAACCCCCTGCTTATCAACAAGGGAGGCGTTGTCTCCATAACACATGATCACGCCATCGACGCGCTGACCGTCCCCAGACGGAACAAGCCGTATCCGGCGGCTTTGCCAAGTGAGCGCCTGAACCGGACCCGCCGGCTCACTGTCGCGCTGATCAGGCCCCTGGGGCGGAAGCTCCCATGGGGGCAGGTCACCCTCAACGCCCAGCAACGTCTCTCCCGCGGCGTCCGGACGATACAGGGGCCAATTGAGCATGAGTGTCTGGAAGAGGCTCTCCCCCTCCAGCATGACGCCGCCCAAATTGCCGCACCAAGACACGCCCGACGGATAGGCCCTGCCCGACTTTGCCCGCGTATTGCCGACAACGGCCGACTTGATGCCAGACGCATCCCAGGCCTGCACGGTCAGGAGATTACAAGCCGCCTCGGCAAAAGACAGGCTCTCAACGCACTGCATGGCGCGCTGGGAAAAGAGGAACTTCTCAGGCTTGCCAGGGACGTCCGGCAATAACAAGCCGACGGAGCTCGCGCCGCCCTTTTCATAGACAAGCCCGGGGACCTGATAGAAGGGACACTCATCATCGAAGAGGTCAAATCGACTCGACCACTCGTCCAGATAGCGGCTGATGCGACCGTCCGCAAAGGAGCCTCGACGCCACAGCTCGGCCCACAGACGCCGAAGCGTCCCTTCCGGCAGGTTGACCACATAATACGACCGATACATAATTGCCACCGCCAAGCGCACGATGGCAAAGTTGGTTTGAGAAAGCCCTGCGGGTATCATCCGCAGCCCATTAGCCTGAGCAAACAGTTCCCGAAGAGAGACGAGGCGCTCTCGCCCGTCCAGATCGACGACGGGAATCCAGGCCTCTTCCAGGAGGTTATACGTAAGCTGCTGTCTCATTGCCCCCTCCTCTCGTTTTGCGATGGGTTGAATTGCAGAAAAAGTGCACCCCACAGGTGTGGGGATCACATTTGGAACCTTCTCGTATCAAGGTTCATACCTCTTGGTTGAAGGGACCCCGAGCGAGCTTGGAGATGCCTCAAGCCTTGCCCGCCCGTTCGTCGTCTCCCGAGAGGTGGCATCTCCCGAAGGCAGTACCCGGTCTTCGGGAGATGGTTGAAGTATAGAGGAAAATCCAAGTGATAAGAGAAATAAATCAGCTTATCCCCCGAACGGTAGCCAGCCCTCCGCGTCTGGTATAAGACACCCTCCAGCCACAGACATCCGCCACAAACTCGTCGCCATCCTCCTGCCGCAAGGCAAGCACGAGCCGGCCCGCCAGCCAAGGAGAATCCTGCCAGGCAGCCGTCCACTTCCCGCAGTTCTCTTCGAGCTCGTCTATGAGCTCGTCAAGCTTGTCGAGCGAGCACATCGAGAGCGGCAGACGAACGGCACACTGGGCAACGAGCCTCGCGACATCCGCCGAGGGCTCAAGGGCGGTGGGAACCCTGGAGCCAGGATCGACGCCGTTCCTCTCGTCACCAATCCAGGGAAGCAGGCACAGCCCACCCTCCGTCTCCTGCAGAAGGAGAACCTCGACCGTTTCCTGGGTATCCCTTACAGCTCGCTGGCCCTTATCGGCATCCGCCCTTCCTCCTCCCTCAATGCTTCGCTCGCACATGTCAACCAACGTTCTTTCGTTTTCCATAAGTGGCACGACAGAAGCAAGCAGGCACGTTCCGGCCCTACGGGCCTTGCGGGTGAGCTGCCCCTCCCGTGCCAAACGAGCCTGTTCGTAGGCTTCCTGCCACGCCAAAGGAACGCTATCGCCCCCGCCTCGATACGCCCGTTGGACAAGGGGCGAGATGTCGCCGGGGAGGCACACACGGGTGTGAGCACCGTCATCCGTGAGCCCCAGCACCGCAAGAGACTCAAGCAGCGAGGCATGGTCATAGACGCTGCAAATCCCCTTTGAGAACCGCGGCCCATCTGTCCCGAACTCCTCCACGCCCCTGACCAGGCACATCGGCCTTTGCAGCAGTTGGGACCTTTCGCACTCCCCTTGTCCCCTGTTGTGCCGATGCAGTCTTCCAAGCCTCTGGAGTACGAGGTCAACAGGGGCGACATCCGTAACAAGCAGGTCAAAGTCAATGTCGAGCGACTGCTCGAGCACTTGCGTGCCAACAACCACCAAGCGCCTCGGCCTTCTCCCGTTTTCCGACGTTGCGCGAGGCCCGAGAAGCGAGCGGAGACGCTCCTCGTTGGCCATGCGGTCGAGGTCGGAGAAGCGTGAATGGGTCAGCATCACGTCGCCGGGACCAAGAGCCTCGGAAAGGCATTCCGTCACCTCCTGGGCGCGGCTGACGGTGGAGCAGATGACGCCAGCGCAGCCGCCATTCGCCAATGCGGCGGAAAGGGTTTCGAGGAGGTAGGCGATATCGTCTCCCAGCAGGCTGACGTCAATCTCCCTGGCCACGCCCCCTTGCTCGATTCTCACGCTCCGGGCAATGCGACCCTCGGTGTACGTAAGAAGCGGATACGCGTCCTCCTCGGTCATGATTCCAGAAACATCAAACGATGGAGTGGCCTTGGGGCCTGTATCGGATGTGCCCTTCCCATCGGAGTCGCCAGCATCCTCAGCGGCGGCGCCCTCCCTATCGGCACCCGCGCTGAGCCCCGGCTCGGTACCCTGCCTTATCTCGGAGCCGCGCTCCCGCTTGCCGCCTGGTCTAGCCCCGGCACCACCGCCATCAGGCTCTTCCCCGGAATCTTCAACTCGTGGTCCAAGAAGACCCGCGATGAGCTCATCTTCCGACGAAGGCTCAGGCACGCGAGCCTCCCGCCCCTTCAGATACGATTCACACAACCCCTTCCGCTGGGCCGACGGGAGCGTGGCGGAAAGCAGGATGACGGGAACGCGCCAGGCACCAAGCCATTCGAGAACACGCAAGAGATAGCGCCTCATGTACGCGTCGTAGGCATGGCATTCGTCGATGATGACGACCTTGTTCGCAAGGGCGAGATGACGCAGGGAGAGATGCTTCATCTGGAGCGCGCCCATAAGCACCTGGTCCACGGTACAGACGACGAAGTTGGCCAGCATTCCCCTCTTCCGGCCGAACAGCCAATCGGACACCGCCACACCTTGAGTCGAAGCATCCTCGAGGTCGTGGCCGATATCGGCAAAGCGACGAGCACGCCGGCTCTCACTTACCAGGCCCTGGAACTCCTCGTTTAGCCCAGCTTTTCCGTGGGCAAGATAGACGCTCTTTTCGTCAAGCCCCTCTTCGCAGGGAAGGCGATCAAGCCACTTGTGGACGCGCCCGAACATCGCGTCGGTGGTGGCCATCGTGGGCAGGGCGACGCAAACTCCCCCGAGCCCCTGGCGCGCCGCAAGCATCTCCGCCGCCGCGAGGGCCGCCTCAGTCTTTCCGGAGCCCATGGGAGCCTCGATGAGCATGAGACCGAGGTCTGTCGCGTCACGGGCGAGCCCATAGGCAGCGCGCTGCATCGGATGGGGCTTCGCGCCCAAAGGGAAGCCGAAGCGAGCGGCAAAGTACGCGTCCGCATCCGAAAGGTGCGGCCCCTCCGCCCAGGAGGGAGCAATGGAGAGCGCCTCCCACGCCGTCTCGCCGCGACTCCGCAGCGCATCGAGGTCAACCGCATCCGCAAACCCTGTTGGGGGCGCTATGAGCTCCTGGAGCGGAAATACGTCCTGGTTGCTCGCCATCCAGTCGGCCATTATCACAATACCGACGACAAGGCTCGCAACCGACGCGGGTAAGGAATGCCTAGACAGTTCGTCCAAGGCCTCGTCATCGAGACCAGAAAGCTGCCCTGCAAACTCGAGCAGTTCCTCTTGGACGCTTTCCCACTCCCCCGAGACAGCGAACCCATACGGCTCGTCGCAGGCGGTGCGGGCCTTTCGGCACTCCTCGGATATGGGAAAGCGCCCGTGGTGTGCGCCGATGACGCTCGCATACGAGCGAGCGACGTCTCTTTCCCAACCCTTGGACGCCAGATATCTCTCGAGAATCACCATGCCAGCAATGGGGTGCCCAGGAACTCCGCTAGACGAGGGAAGGGAGGGAAAGCGGAGACCGGCCTTCCTCGCCTTATATGAGAGGTCGCCAGCCTCGACACTTCCGAAGGCCCAGATGGGCTGGGCCTGAAAGACCGGCGTGGCCTTGCCGATGTCATGTGCGGCGCAAAGAAAGCGAACGAGCGTCTCGGCGAGAATCGGGCTGCCCGCCACAAGTTCAAGGATGCGCCTGGTTGCATCTGGGAGCCATGATTGCCAGAGCTTCTCACCAATGAGCTCGGCGTCTGCCATGTGGACGTACAAGGGGAGCCAGGCTTCGCCCTCTCCCCCGTCGCTCTTTGCCCAAAGCGAGCGAGCCTGACGAGAGAGGATTAGTTCCTCGGCGGCGATGGCACCCATACGACCTCCAGCCCGGCGACGCACTACACCCTTTTGGCTCTACGAGCCACCACGTCCAAGTATGGAACTTGCCCCGCGCGAGCGTAGCGAGAACCGCCGTCTTCAAGCATAGCAAAAAAGCAATGCAGCGCTGCTTGTGCGTCATTCAAGGCATCGTGAGGCCGGAATGCGCGACCAGTGCTCCCGACATACCCGTAGCGTTTGGCGCACGCCTCGAGCGTTTGGAAGCGATAGCTCCTGTTGCCACCTGCCCCACGCACGCGCCTATTTGCGACAGGAGCAAACTCGCGCATCACATCGAAGCGCTCGCATGTCGGCAGCGCGATGTCGGCGGCTTCGAGAAACGCGATGTCAAACGCGAGGTTGTAGCCGACGAGCAGGTCCGCGCCACCCAGGGCCTCCGCGACCCTGGTGGACACGTCGGCAATCGGAGGAGCGCCCTTCACCATCTCGGGAGTGATGCCGTGGATTGCCTCTGCGCGCGACCAAGACTGGTGGCGCGCCGACCTGGTGAGAGCGTTAATCGCAACCGACCCATCGCCATGCACGACAGCTGTTTGCAGGATTTCGTCACTACGGGGGTCGAGCCCCGTAGTCTCCACGTCAACGCTAGCAATGCGCTCTGGCGGCACCTCCCGAAGCCAGCCGACGTCTCCGCGCTCATACCAGAGCATGGATGTCTTTCGTCACCGACGGTCTCTGCCATCCGCTTTGCCGGCACTGCCGTCCCATCATTCAGCTTCTCCAAGTCTTGTAAGCAGGAAACATTGGAGTCCTATTCGCAATTTTCACCCGGACGTACGGATTATTCCTCATAGATCATATTCAAGATATTCGGCCCACGCTCTGTCTTGCCAAACCTTAAGCACCTGGCACCTCCACGAGGTTACGCACTTCGCCGCGCCCCCGCATCGAGCTGGGCTATCGACTCCTGTAAAGCCCTTTGATTCTCGGCAGACCAGAACGAATCGCGAACCTCAAAAGGTATGCCGCCCTCAATAACGGACTGGCGAAAGAAAATGGTTACTGCATTAGTGAGGGACAGACCATAATTGCCGAATACTTCTGCTGCCTTGCGCTTCAGATCGACGTCGATGTTAACCCTGAGCTGCTCTTTCTCGGTCGTAGCCAACTTCGCTCCCCTCGTCATCAATACATCTAGGACACACTCATTGAACGCTAAGTTAGACGGTGCCCGCACAAATCGAAGCTCCGCATTGGCTCCCTTCCTCAGTCCGCCGCCATAATCAGTGAAAGCCGGCTCTTCCCAAGAAACCCGTGCCTTGCCGCCTGTATGCCTCGGCTCGGCCTTGCAAGACTGAGCGACCATGCGGCACGGCGGCAGCCCCGCTCAGAGCGGGACTGGGCACCAGTCGCCTTGGTTGTCCCCTCATTCGGGTCTGCCGTGTCCAAATTGAGGAGGCTGAGATTGCCTTCCGCAGTCCACCTACACCTTAGCAAGCGAGTCCCAAAGGCATCAAACCGAAAGGAGGCTGAGCAGAGAGATGTTATTCCCACCAGCAAGCCACCGAAAAGGGTTAGAAGACCCTTTGCCAACGAGGAAATCGATTTTTCTATAGTTTTCGCCCACCTTCTGGGGACACAACGCACGATGATGCAAGTGGACACTTCGTCTACCAGCGGTTTTACAAACAGTCTCTCACGCTCTGCCACCCCAGGCACAGAGAAACTGTAGAAAACTCAACTTGCTCACTCTCGAACAGATATAATTGGCATCACTCCCGTCACCGCGTCTCTTTTTGTTCCTAAAAGGGCGCCAATATGTGGCAACCAAGCACAAGTTCAAAGGCTTGGCCCTCGCCTCGCAGCGCAGCAATCGCTTGTCGATAGGCCAACGGCCAGACCGCTCTTCATTTAACTGGTTTCCCGCAAACCATTCGTACCCCTTCTTAAGGGGCCTATCGTGGCCCCATTAATAACTCGAAGAGACCCGCCGGCTTTCATAGCAGAATCACAATCGCCCTCGAACACGCAATCAATCAAAGAGTCAGGCTGCGCATGCAATCTGTTATCAATCATTCCAACGCCCGAGCCCTCGGAACCAGCCCCATATGCACGTGAAGCGCTCGGCCTCGGCCCCGGCGCAGATTTCCCCGCCATACTCGAAAGGCGCCCAGAGCCCCACAGCGCACGCCTGGACCGGATCAATCCCCGAATGCCCAGAGAGCGAACGTGAACGGCACTAGCTGTTTAGTGCCAACAGGTTGTTTAC
>NZ_CAAKON010000049.1 GCF_901212655.1 Olsenella uli
GCCCGGAAGCCGTGAGGCTTCCGGGCCCGTTGCGCTCGGCTGCGGGGGGGCTGGGCGCCATGCCGATCAAGATACGTCTGGGGTCGGGCTTATGCTCCGAGGGTCGCCGCCGGTATGACCATCACTCCGTCGTCTCGTGTGTATGCCAGGCTCCCGCGCCCAACGATGACGGCAAGAAAGGCGGGCTCGGCGTTTCTCGCTGCTGGGTTGGAGAGGATCTTCTTTTTGAGGGCCAGCAGGTTTTTGGCTCCCTCGTCGGCCTTCGTGTCGCTGAGCTTGATCTCGATGCCGGCCCAGCTACCCTGATACTCGAGAATCGCGTCGACTTCCAGCCCTGATTCGTCGCGGTAGTACCGGACATCGTTGCCGATGCCAGCATACGTCGACAGGAATACCCGAAGGTCTCGAATCGCAAGGTTCTCGAAGAGCATGCCAAGGGTCTGCGTGTCCTTGAGGAGCCGCACCGGGGTTGCGCCAAGCAGGGTGGCGGGGAGCGAAGGGTCGCAGAAGTAGCGCTTCGGCTTCACCCTCACCCGCGCCTTGGAGCGCATGGGAGGCTCCCATCCATAGAGGTCCTCAATAATCTGCAAGCGGCTGAACAGCTCGAGATAGGCCGAAAGCGTGCCCTCGTCCGGCCCCTTCTCTCCGCCAGCCATATCCTTTGCGAGGGTCTTGTAGGTCACGGCCTGGCTTTCGTTGAGCGCGAGGGCTCGCATGAGCGTGAGAGCCAAAGCCGGCGAGCGCCCGTCTTCCAGAACGTTGACGTCCAGGACGGCTTGGATATATTGGGCCGCCACCTCTGCTGCCGTCTCGTCGGACAAGCCGAGGGTTGCCGGCCAACCTCCCCTGCAGCACCAGCGCGCTACATCAGAAACCTCGGTATCTGAGCGTGCGGGCCGCAGCGGTTCGCCTTCGAACAGTTTCTTGAGCGAAACGGTGGGGGAGGACTCAACTGCTTCGGAGAGCGTCATGGGCCGCATGGTAAGCCGCGCTATCCTTCCCGCCCCGCTGTGCCGCACCCTTCCCCGTTCCGCTTTCTTGAGGGCGGTCGACCCCGTAAGCAGCAACAAACCGTGCTTGCCTCCGGCATCGTCGACGAAGCGCCTTGCGGCGTCCCAGACTTCGGGAACTTCCTGCCACTCGTCTACGAGGTGAGGAGGCTGCCCGACCAGAGCGAGCTTGGGGTCCATCTCCGCCGCTTCACGCTCGGTGGGGCTGTCGAGCTTTGTGATGCTTGCACAGCGGGTCATGGCGGTCCACGTCTTGCCGCACCACTTCGGCCCGGTGATCTCGACACAGCCGAAAGTCGCCATCAGCGTGTCGAGCCTTTTCTCGATGAGACGGGGCTTGTAGCCATGGGGAGTGAGGTTGGCTGTGTCTTGATCGGTCTTATCGTTCATCAGGGCCTCCTAACTGCGTATTCGGTATTTTACGTGAGTGATGCTCGGCAAAATGCGAGAAATGTACTCAGAAAAATACGAATAAGACATTCAGGAAAATGCGGAGACCTCATTCCATAAATAACGAAAAGATCGTTCGGGATAATCCGGATTCCTTTTTTGGAGAAAGCGAAGGGCCTGCTTGACGATATGGAAGAGGGGATGGGCATGCAGGGATAAACGCCACGCCCCGACCGCCCCTTTTATCACGTGAAGACCATGCGTGCTCCGAAAGCCATGCCTGAGCGCTCGCGCTAAACAAAACGGGCCCGGAAGCCGTGAGGCTTCCGGG
>NZ_CAAKON010000050.1 GCF_901212655.1 Olsenella uli
TTGGCCATGGAGGCCCCGAGGGACTCCTGCACGCGTATGGCCTTGAGAGGTGTGGGCTATGCAGCTTCCCGCGCGCAGCTTCGGGATCCTGAGGTTGATGGTGTCCGCGCTGGTGGTGAGCCTGCGCCCGCGATATCCGTTTCTCCGGTTGCCGGCCCCGCATGCCTCGTCGGTCTGGGCGTCCATGACCTCGTTGATGAGCGACTCTGCCATCACCCTGATGAGCTGGCCATGTTCGCTATGCCGTCGACGAATCTGGGCGCTGTCGCCCGCGATCTCGCGCATCTTGTCCATGTGGGGTTATTGCCTTTCTTCGAATCCTGATTCCAGCAATTAGAATTCTGGGCGATAACTGCTTTCTGCTTTCTGCTTTCTGCGGCAAGGGAAGCGGTCCCTTACACCAACATCCGGCACGCAATCTATTTATTTGCCCATTGCGGCAAAACCAACCGTTCTTTCCCTGCGTCATCAAGAAGCTTGCCGAGCTCATCCCTGCTCTTCTTCAAGAACTTGATGCTGCGTTTGAGCACTTTAACCATTTTCTCTGGGCTGAGATCGTCAGAATCTTCTTTCTCGCCGCCAGCTTCCCCTGGCGCTTCTTTCATGTTGCGCTTAATGGCCTCTGTCTGCACTTCCAATTCGATGATTCGGCGGCTGAGGCTGTCGTGGATCTCCGCGACGGCCGCCAAGTCTCCGTATTTTGCGACAAGCACTTCCCGGCTGAATGCGACAAGCTTCGCGCACTCGTCGAGCACGTAGCTTGTATCGGTGGCAAGCGTCAAGTTCGTGGCAGCAGATATGCTGGAACCGCCCACGGCGCCTATCAACGCGCCGCCGCCCGCGATGAGCATGGCGCCCCCGGCCATGCCGGCGCCGCCTGCCGCAAGGGCACCGCCGCCGAGGAATGCGAGGCTCGCGCTTGTGAGCGCGGCTCCGGAAAGCGTAGCCACTTCAGCGCCGAGTGCTGCCGCGAGTGCGGGCGCGATCGCCGGAGCGAAGTAGAAAGCAAGACCTCCCGTTGCCGCGATAGCGACGACGGTTCCGACAGCTCCGACGGCCTTCTTCGCCCCTGCGCCGTCGATTTTGCCACGTGTCCCGCTTACTGAGTTCGAAAGGCCCTTCAGCTCCTTGTCGCTGACGGTTCCTTGATGTCTGCAGAAGACGTCGCCTAAATAGTTTGCGTTGAGCTTGAGTCCCTTGTACTCCTTGTCGCGACCTCCGTGAAGGGGCATGTACGCCTTGAAGCACGCTGCTTCAAGCGCGACGAGCCACATCCAAGAATCGCTCCAGCCTGACGCCTCGCTCCATCCGATAACCTTGTAAAGCTCCCCATCGTTCAGGAAAAAGCCCTCATTCGCCGCCCATGCAAGGCTCATTGCTTCGGCAACCTTCGCGCTCCACTCGTCGAGCCAGGCCTGTTTGCGCGCAACTCGCTTATCGCGTTTCTCATTCGCGATGTCGTAGGCGACCATGTTGTGCATGATGGAGTGGAGTACACGCGTCTGCTGGAAGTCGAGCTTCAGGCAGCCAAGGTTGGATAGCCCTCGGTCGAAGGCCTCCTCGGGGCTCTCGCCCTCTTCCTTCGCGTTGTCCGCCAACGTCGCACGTGCATCGACGACGCAGGAGATCACGAAGGTCGCAACTCCGACGTAGTTGACGCGAAGAAAGAAGGCGACCGGATTCTTGCTTTTTGCGGCGCGCACCGCGGCGTCAGCTAGGTCGACCCCTGTAAAGACGCCGCTTGAAACGGTCACCATCCTCCGCATGGCAGGAGTACCCCAGGGCAGTACGTCTTCGGGTGCGATGCGATCAAGATCGCTGAGCTCCCTTATGTCGAGATCGCGAATCTCTCTGCAGATTCTCCGACAGAAGTAGAATCCGCGAACGATACATTGATTGATGAGGATGGGCACCGTCTGACGCCCGATCTCACCAAGGATGCCGATTTCGGCGCGCAGATCGAAACGCCTTGCGGAGTCCTTGATGATCTTCCCGCTCTCATCGTGGTCAGAGAGCAACGTTCCGTTGAAGAGCTTTGTGAGCCATTGCCTAAACCCGTAATCGCCTTTGCCTGAGTCCTTGAAGAAAGGCAACGCGGAAAGCTCCTTCATGAACGAGACAAGCGGACCGGGCACCCCGGTGCCGCCCATCGTCGCGCCACTCGAGCCTGCCATGTCACTTACCATGTGGAAGAACCAGCCGATGACTCCATAGGCCAGCTTTTCCTGGAAATTCTTGCCGATGAACTGCCTATGCGATTCAGGGACGGGCTTGACGGTGAGTCGCCCGGCATTGTCTGCTCCGACGACCATGCCCGTGAACTGCGTGAGGATGGAGAAGAAGAGGCCGCCAATGCTGAAATGATGCGAGAAGTCGCGAAAATGGTGCTGCAGCCCACCGCCGAAATCGTTCGTGTTCCCATCTGCTGCGAAAGGGTGGTTCTTCTCAAGAGTCTTGATTGCATCGGAAAGGTCGTCGCCTGTGTAACCCTCCGCGCGAGCGACCTTCATGACGACCCGCTCTATCTTGCTATTGCCCCATTCGCTCGCGCGGTCCAACGAGAATTCGCCGACGTAGAAAACGTCTACGAGACCCGCTAAAACTCCGCTGCTCACAGCCACGATGTAATCGAGTCTGTCCGCCTTGTCTACATGCGGCTCCCACTCGATCTCATCGATGAGACTTTCTGAGATGCCGCCAAACCAGGCTACGCCTGATGGCGAATCATTGCTGTCATCTATTGCCCCACCAAGTAAGGGTGGAGTCTTCGGAAAGAAGACTTCGTATTTGACGAGCAGCTCATCTTCTAGAGTCTCGGAAACCAAAGACGAGTCAGTCTTTGGTTTTGTGCCCTTCTTCGTCATTGCCTACGATTCTCCTCGGCCGAGTGCCTTCTGCTTCGTAGCGGACAGACCATTGATGCTATTGTCACGGTTTGTGAAATTGCGGGAGCCGACTTGGGCGCGTGCCCGGAAGGCCACCTCGGTGCCGTCGCCGGGGCGAGCGGCAATGCGAAAAGGTCGACACGCTAAATCCCGAGATTGGGCAATTCGCTCGAAATCATGCCAAGCTCACGATTCTGCAAATATGCCGGATTCAACCTGCTCTTCCTGTATCCCAGGTAGCTGTCACGAGTCCTCTCGACGAGCTCCCGCGTGAAAAAAGTCTCCCAGCTGAAAAACTCAGAACTCTCAATGTATTCGGCAGGATGCTCGAGCAGCTTATCAACTGAAGCGTCGCGCAATAAAGGAGACTTGAGAACAAGCCATTCAAACGACTCTGGTAAGAACAGTCGGATTTTCTTGAACCGCATCAGCGATGTGACATACGCCATTTCGGGTCCAAATGCTGCCCCATCGGCAATAACGAGAATGTTCGACTCTTTACATTCGCGAAGCAAGCGGTAGACATTCGACTTACCCCCAGCGCTCACGCACTGAATGCCACTTTTTGCGCACAGCGCGCTGAAGAAATCGAAACCCGAATGGGAATCCTCAACAACTACAAGCTCCGGACGTTCGCCAGAAAAACTGGCATCTCCAAAAATGCGATAAACGGAGGTATGCACGCGCGCATATGCGGGGTACTTTGAAGAAGATCTTGCCGTGTTTCGCAATCCATTTATTTCGTCAACGCTATACGGCAACTGCGGCAGGGCCTCACGTGCCACCAAAACATAATAGTTGCTGCTATGCCGAGCTGCATGTGCAAACTCATACGTTTTCATAAACGCATTGTCCTCGTCGATGAAGACAATGCTGTTCTCCATCTCCGCCAAATCACGCTGCCAGTTTTTACCAGAAAGCACATGGCAAGGGACATCACAATTAATCGTTACGCCGCTGCTCTCTCCCAGCTGCTCATACTGAGAAACGAGGTCGATCAACGTCGTTTTCCCCGTCGCGCTCTTTCCCTGCAAAATAGTAAGGTTCCTACGAATGGGGAGCCTGATCTGAACTTTGTTGTTTCGCACCACTACAGGTTGCTCGCCCCTCATCGAACATCACCCCGAAGGCAGTCGGCAGCAATCAAAACGAGCTCATCCATGGTGTGGACAACCTGATCGATGTTGGCAACTCGAATCGTAAACCTGCGATTTCCAAAATCCATGAGGTGATACAAATTGATTGTAACGTCATGGATTTTTGCGATCTTCAATATCCAATATGCGCAGTTATCCCCGCAATTCGAGGCATTGTAAACACGCTCAGGCATGAATAGCATGAGTAACAGGGTCTTTACACCGCTAGAAAGCTTCTCTGGGGGAATGAGGCCCAGTATTCTGCTCTTGATGGCATTCGGACCCAAGACCTCGCCACCGTCGATAGACTTAATCATCCGCCGAGCAAGCTCGTCTTCAAGCCACTCGGGAGAGTAAACATTGTTAAAGAACGTGGAGGTGTTATAGATGACACCGTCCATATCGCCGTAGTGAATCGTGAGCACGGTCAGCCTTTCTAACAGTTGCCCTAAGTATAGAGGGCCTTTTGCGATTCGTGCGGCTGCGCGTCTGGCCACGAATCTACTGTTCGTGCTCGAGACCCATTCGGCTGTGGACAACAGTAAAAACAACCCGCGATGCAAGCCTCCTTGTCATGCTCATTGGAATCCGAACTGTTCAATGATGATTGTCCCAAGAGCGGGCGATGTTCGAAGAGAAGGCTTGGCTGTGGAAAATCCGGAATTGAATTCCTGATTTTCAGTATACGTTAAGCGCGTCTTCAGTCATGAGGGGTTGGTTCTGGCTACATTCTCGGTAGGGGGCGCGGCTTAGTTGGCGGGTGTTGCGTCCGCCGCTAGAACCCGCCCGGAAATACGAGCAGTTTGTTAATGACACGCGCATGGAGTTCGATATTCCCAACTTGATGAGGCCGTGGAACTCATTTTCCGTGGGGCGGATGCCCTGGCTTTCTGGCAAGTTCCTGAGCGTCGTGCGCCCTGGCTTTCTGGCAAGCCCCTGATTGTCGGGCTTGGTATACCAGTTACTGCCGCGGCTTGGTCGCGGACCTCCCATACAGGCTCCATAATACGCATGAAAGGACTCTCATGAAGTACGACTTCACCTCGATTATGGACCGCCGCGGCAAGGACGCCATCGCCATTGATGCCGTGGGCACGGGTGGCATGGCCCCGGCAGCTCCCGACGAGGGCTATGACCCCATTCCCATGTGGGTCGCCGACATGAACTTCCCCACCTGTCCCACCATCACCGAGGCCATCATCGAGCGTGCGAAGCATCCGGCCTTTGGCTACTTCTTCCCACCCGACGAGGTCTTCCAGGGGATCATCGACTGGCACACCACCCGCAACGGCGTCTGGGGCCTCGAGAAGAAGCACATTGGCTACGAGAACGGCGTGCTCGGCGGCGTGGTCTCCGCGCTGGCCTCCTTCATGGAGCCGGGCGACGCGGTGCTGCTCCACAGCCCCACCTACATCGGCTTCACCCACTGCATCTCCGACAACGGCTTCAAAACCGTTCTCTCGCCGCTCAAGCGCGACGAGGCCGGCGTGTGGCGCATGGATTATGAGGACATGGAGAAGAAGATCGTCGAGAACAAGATCCATGCCGCCGTGTTCTGCTCGCCGCACAACCCCTGCGGCCGCGTGTGGGAGCGCGCCGAGATCGAGCGTGCCATGGAGATCTACAAGAAGCACGACTGCGTGGTGGTCTCCGACGAGATCTGGAGCGACATCATCCTGCCGGGCCACAAGCACATCCCGACGCAGAGCGTGAGCGAGGACGCCCGCAATCGCACCGTGGCCGTCTACGCGCCGTCCAAGACCTTCAACCTGGCGGGCCTCGTGGGCAGCTATCACATCATCTACAACGACTACCTGCGCGATCGCGTGGTGGCGCGTGGTTCCAAGAGCCACTACAACTCGATAAACGTGCTCTCCATGCATGCGCTCATGGGCGCCTACAAGCCCGAGGGTTACGAGTGGGTCGACGAGCTGTGCGAGGTCCTGGGCGCCAACGTAAACTATGCGGTGGACTTCATCCGGACGCACTTCGAGGGCGTGGAGCTGGCCAAGCCCGAGGGCACCTACATGCTCTTCCTCGACTGCACGAGGTGGTGCGAGGCCCATGGCAAGGACGTCGAGTGGCTGCTGCATGAGGGTTGGCGCGTGGGCGTCGACTGGCAGGACGGTCGCCCGTTCCATGGCGAGTGTCACATCCGCATGAACCTGGCGCTGCCGTTCTCTCGTGTTGAGGAGGCGTTCGACAGGCTCGACAAGCTCGTGTTCAACGCGTAGGGAGACGGCGCCGGGCGGAGCTTAGCGTGCCCGTGGCCCGGATCACCCGGGCCATTACTCGGGCCGACGGCTCGTTTACTATCGCACACGGCCATGATGATGCCGACGGCCTGCCACGGCGCCTTGCGTCCTCCGTGCCGAACGGCGCGGAGGACGCCTCTATGCGATGGTGCCGCCGCCGAGTAGTTCGTCTCCGCGGTAGACGATGACCGCCTGGCCTGGGGTCACCGCGCGCTGCGGTGCGTCGAATATGATGCGAACGCTGCCGTCTGCCTGGGGAATTACCTGGCACAGCTGGTCGGGTTGGTGGTAGCGGACCTTGGCTGATGCGCGGAAGCCTGCGGCGGTTGCATCTGCGCCCGCGCTTGCGTTCGCCGTAGCGCCCGCGTCAGGATTCGTGCTTGCGCCCGCCGCGGCGCTCGCGCCCGCATTCATGTCAGCGCCCGCCGCAGCGCCCGCGCCCGCCGCGGTACCCGTCCCCGGATGTTCGATTGGGGCCGCCCCCGCAATCCAATTCCAGTTCACGGCGCGCAGCTCGGTGCTCATGAGGTCGGCGTTGTCGCCGAGCGTCACGGTGTTCGCCTGGGTGTCGACCCGGCACACATACAGCGGCCTATCACTCGCCACGCCAAGGCCCTTGCGCTGTCCGAGCGTGTAGCGCAGCGCCCCGTGATGGCGGCCGAGCACGTTTCCCTCGGTGTCGAGAATGTCGCCGTCTGGCGCGATCCGACCGGTCTGCTCCTCAATAAATCGCAGGTGGTCGCCTTGCGGAACGAAGCAGATGCCTTCGGAGTCCTTCTTGTGGGCAACCGTGAGCCCCGCCTCCTCGGCAATGGAGCGAACCTGCGTCGATTTGATGAGCCCGCCCAGCGGGAAGAGCACGTGGGCGAGGCGCTCCTGGGTGAGGCCGTAGAGGAAGTAGCTCTGATCCTTGGCGGCGTCGACGCCCTTGAGCAGGCGATATGCGGGGCCGTGTGCGGCAGGCGCATCTGTCCCGCCCATGCGTTCCACCCGGGCGTAATGGCCGGTTGCGAGGTAGTCGCAGCCCAGCTCTCGGGCGCGGTCGAGCAGTGCCCCAAACTTGAGATAGCGGTTGCATGCGACGCACGGGTTCGGCGTTCGCCCGGCTTCGTAATCGGCAATAAACGGCTGGATGACGTCGCGCGCGAACTGGCACGTGTAGTCGAAGACGTGGTGGCGAATGCCGAGCGTCCAGCACGCCTCGCGCGCGTCGGCCACGTCATCCACGCTGCAGCAGGTGCGCTCGCCAGGGCGGTCGTCCTCGTTGGCGGCGAGGCGCATGGTGGCGCCCACGCACTCGTAGCCCTGCTGCATCAGCAGCCAGGCGGCTACGCTCGAATCAACGCCGCCGCTCATCGCCACAAGAACGCGGCCGCGGCTCATTGGGTATCTCCCTGGATGGACGGGGTAGCGGGGCCCGTGGGCGCCCAGCCTCTGCGCTTGCGGAGCGTGGCGGCAACCTCCGCCACCGCGGCAACGACCCGGTCGACATCCTCGGCCGTGTTCTCTCGCGCGTCGAGCGAGAAGCGCAGGGCCCCTTGCGCGAGCTCGGGCGCCACGTCCATGGCGGCGAGCACGTGGCTTTCCTCCACAGCGCCGGCGGCGCAGGCAGACCCGGCGCTGGCGCAGACGCCTCGTTCGTCGAGCAGCACGAGCGCGGCCTCGCGGTCGATGCCCTCTATAGCCACGTTCAGGATGCCGGGGAGGCCGAATCCCGGGTCTGTGGGGCCAAGCACGTGAGTGGCGGGAATTGCCGAGAGGCCCTGCGCGAGACGGTCACGCAAGGCTCTGACCTGCGGTCCATTGGCTTCAAGCGAACCACATGTCTCCTCTAGCGCCGCAGCCATGCCTGCGGCTGCCGCCACATCCGTGGTGCCCGCTCGGTGGCCCCGCTCCTGGGAGCCGCCAAGAATCAGGGGCGCGGGGACCACTCGATGCGATGCGAGCAGGGCGCCCGTTCCCCGAGGGCCGTGGAACTTGTGGGCCGAGATGCTCAGCAGGTCGAACCCGTCGCGCGTGAAGTCGATGGGGAGGTGTCCCGCGGCCTGGACGGCGTCTGTGTGGAAGAGGATGTCCCTCTTGCGGCAGGCGCGACAGAGGTCATGGACGTTCTGCACGCTGCCTACCTCGTTGTTTGCGTACATCACGGAGACGAGGCAGGTATCCTCGCGCAGGGCTTCCTTAATGGCCTGCACGCTCACGATGCCCTCGGTGTCAGGCTTCACGAGTGTCACCTCGAAGTTGCCGCCAAAGGGGCCGTCCGGCGAGGCGAGCCGCTCGAGCACGCGCAGGACGCTCGGGTGCTCTATAGCCGACGCCACGATGTGACGCCTGCCCTCGCGCGCTCCATACGCGGCACCCGTGAGCAGGGCCTGGTTGTTGGCCTCCGAACCACCCGAGGTAAACTCGACCTCTCGCGGGCGGGCGTGCAGGCAGGCGGCGATGCGAGCCCGGGCACCCTCGAGCGCCCTGAGCGCGGCATCCCCAGCGGTGTGCTGGCTGCTGGGGTTGGCGAAGGCATCCCCCTCGTAGACGGCGCGCATGGCGTCGAGCGCGGCGGGGGAGATGCGCGTGGTGGCTGCGTTGTCGAGGTATATAAGCTCGGGCATGGTCTCGTTCCCGTGAGTCAGTGAGTCAGCTGTGTGCCATCCACTTTGACTCATTATCCCGTCACGAGTCAAAGCGAGCCCATGAGTCACCCCGTTGCCGCGAGTCACCCGGCTGCCGTCTCCTTTGACTCATTTTCCTGACAAATCTTCGGGTGTTATCCAGTCTCTTTGTACGAGGCGATGGGGCTGCCGGCTGGGCTGTGCGTGCGCGGCGATGAGCCTTATTCGGCCTCGCCGTGAGGTGCGCTCGGAGCCTCGCGCATGGCGAGGATGGTCTTCTCAAAGAGCTCGGGCAGTTCCCAACCCAGGCGCGCGGCACCCTCGCAGATGACGTCGCGCGAGCAGCCGGCGGCGAAGTGCTTGTCCTTGAACTTCTTCTTGAGCGACTTGACGGGCAGGTCGTCTACGCTCTTGGACGGCCGCATGAGCACGGTGGCGCCGATGAGGCCCGTGAGCTCGTCGACGGCGAACAGGACCTTCTCCATTTCGCTTGTGGGCTCGTAAGGCGTGCCGGTGAGGCCGAAGCCGTGGCTGCAGCAGGCGCGCACCACCACGTCGTCGATGCCGGCCTCACGCATGATCTGCTCCTCGCGGAGGCAGTGCTCCTCGGGCCAGCGCTCGAAGTCGAGGTCATGCAGGGTGCCAACCGTCTGCCATAGGTCCGCCTCGTCCCCATGCCCCAGCTCACCGGCAAACCAGCGCATCACCTCGCCGACGATGCGTCCGTGCGTGAGGTGAAACGGGTCTTGGTTGTACTTCTCAAGCAGCTCGTAAGCCTCTTCTGGCGTGGGAATCATGGCTGTCATCTCTCTGTTGTCGCGGTTCGCCATATTGTAAAAGGGTCTGTCCCCAACGGCGTGCGCGCAATCGTGCCTGTCCCCAACGGAATCCAGCGGCGGACGAGAATCGTACACAATCGCACAACCCTTTTACCTATCATCCTATAGAATTGGTAGGAAAATGGTTGCGAGGGCGTGTACCCCGCGCCTGGCGAAGGCTGGGCGCTGGCCGCCGCCCGCTCGGAGGATTGCCATGCTTGTATCAACCAAGGGGCGCTACGCCCTGCGCGTCATGATCGACCTTGCCGAGCACGTGGGCGAGGGCTATCTGCCCCTGCGAGACATCGCCCGCAGGCAGGACATTTCGGAGAAGTACCTCGAGAGCATCCTCAAGGTGCTCGTGAAGGCCAAGCTCATCGAGGGCCTTCGCGGCAAGGGAGGCGGCTATCGGCTCACCCGCGATGCCGCGGACTACACGGTGGGCGAGGTGCTGCGCCTCACCGAGGGCTCGCTCGACCCGGTCTCCGGGCTCGATGACCCCGCGGCCTTTCGCCTCGAGGAGAGCCGATGCCACGAGATGTGGATGGGGCTCGCGAAGCTCATCGGCGACTACCTGGACAACTACACCGTCGCCGACCTCTGCGTGACCTCGCTCGCGGGCAACGACTACGTGATCTAGCGGGACGGCCTGCGGTGAGGTCGGAGAAAGGAGAGACCATGGCCTTCAAGGAAATCGACATCAAGGACCTCGAGTTCAACCCGTTCCAGAAGATCGGAAGCGAGTGGGCGCTCGTTACCGCCGGCGACGAGACGGCCTCCAACACGATGACCGTGAGCTGGGGCGCCCTCGGCGTGGTGTGGGGAAGAAACGCCGTGACCGTCTACGTGCGTCCGCAGCGCTTCACGAAGCAGTTCTTGGACGCGGCGGAGCGCTTTACGCTCTCGTTCTATGGCGCCGGCCACAAGCGTGAGCTCACGGTGCTGGGCTCCAAGAGCGGCCGAGACGGCGACAAGGTGGCCGAGGTGGGCTTCACTCCGGCCTACCTGGGCGCATCGGTTGCCTACGAGCAGGCCGAGCTCGTCTTCGTCTGCCGCAAGCTGTACGCGGACGACATCAGGCCCGAGCGCTTCGTTGACGCCTCCGTGGACGAGGAGGTCTACCCCGAGCACGACTACCACACGATGTACATCGGCGAGGTGGAGAAGGTCTTCGTCCGCGACGACGCCTAGGCGGGCACGCGGGTTGGCACGGCGAGCGTGGGCTGACGCGGCCTCGCGCGGCGCGGCCGGTGGGCGGTCGCCGGTCTGCGCCGCATATATGTCCGGAATGCCACCTATAATCGGGTGCGCTGGAACTGTTGCCAACCTAGGGAGCGCCACCATGTCAAAGAACGCCGCAGGCGAGCAGAAGACCTCCGAGAAGCGCCCGAGCGCCGCGGACACCTCGCGCTCTCGCATCCGCGTGCTGTCCTATGTGCTCGTCATCGCGGCGCTCCTGCTCGTGGCCGCGGGTCTCTCCGGCATCAACAGGGGCGTTGCCGCAGACGCGTGGGTGCTCATGATCTATGGCGCCTATGCTGCCGTTACGCTTGCCTTGGGAATCGTGGGGTTCAGTATCTCCCACGGTTCCCGAAAGCTCGTGCCGGCCGTGGTGCTCTGTGGCGCGGGCGTCGTCGGCTCGCTGCTGGCACTGCTCCTCGTGCCGTATGGCGAGCAGCTGGCCGAGCTCACGCAGGATACCCATTCGCTGCTCTCATCGATCATCTGCATTCTGGCCATCCTCGTCATGTGGTTCATCGGCCCCATTCGCAACGAGGCCACGCTCTCTGGCGAGCCGCGCGAGGGCGAGGGCTCTGCGCCCAAGGCGGATCCTGAATACGTGCCCGAGTCCATGGTGCAGACCGGCGCCGCGGCGCCCTTCGCGCCCACCGGTGCGCGCGTGCCGCGCAAGTCTGCCCGCACGGGCGCGCCGCTCCTGCTGCTCTTCAACGCCGGCACCGCAGCGGCGGCAGCCGGCGGGGCGGACATCGTGGACGCCCACGGCAACCTGATCTTCCGCGTGGTGGAGGATGATGACCAGGCCCGCACCGTTGTCGAGGACGCCGCCGGCAACCAGGTGGCCGAGGTGCGTACCACCATCACGGCCGGGCGCGGGGCGTATGGCATCTCGATGTCCAACGGTGACGAGTTTGCCCTGCCGCTCAACCTCGCGGGCGCCGACGGCGACGTTCCCGTCGAGGGCTTTGGCTGGAAGCTCCGCGGCAATGACATTGGGGGCTTCGACTTTGAGGTCGTGGACGCCGAGGGCCATGTGATTGCACGCGCTCGCAAGCAGCTCACTGCGGCGCAGAAGACGCGTGGTGCCGTCATCTACGACCGAGCCCATGCGGACCAGATCGTGGCCGTGCTTGTGGTTGCCCGCGGCTTGGCCGTGGCGTAGGTGGCTCGCGCCTTCGCAAGACGGTCGCCCGTGCCTACCTGCTGGGCTCGGGAGACGCTCCCCGCTCGCATCCTCGCGAGCTGAGGCTTCCTGAGGACGCCCCCGCCGGCGCCTCGTGGTGGCCGCCTGTGCCGCGCTTGCCGCCGCGTCGCTCGTGGTGGGTGGCTAGATCTTCGGCCAGCTCTCGGGCAGACGGATGGCAAGGCTGCCGTTGTCCCCGCGCGTAACGCGGCCTCCCTGGAGGAAGAACGCCGCCACGAGTGCGATGACGGCAAAGGGCAGGACCTCGAGCACGAGGCCCATGAGGTCAAAGACGAGCCCGATGGCAAAGCCAACCACACCCACGACAAGCGAGACGATTGCCGCAAGGACGAGCAGCACGGCAATCGCGTAGGAAACTGATGGCATGTGCGGCTCCTTTCTGCAGGGTAGTGGGCCTATAGTACTTCGGGATTCTGTTGTATCGACGATTGGCGGCAATGGCTTACACAGCCTATATCGAAACCCCGCTCGGCGATGTCATTTTGGCTTCGGAGGGAGGTGCGCTCGTCGGATGCGCCCTCAACGGGCAGCCGGGGCATCACGCGCTCGTGGAGGCCGACGCGCCCGAGCGCCTGGACGAGCCGGTGCTTGCCCGGGCCTTGGGGTGGCTCGAGCGCTACTTTGCCGGCGAGCGCCCCGATCCTCGCGAGCTGCCCCTGGCCCCGCGGGGCACGAGCTTTCAGCACGAGGTGTGGTCGCTTCTGCTCGACGTGCCATACGGCGGGCTCACGAGCTATGGGGAGCTCGCGGACCTTGTGGTGCTCGGGCGCGGCGGCGGGCGCATGGCGGCCCAGGCCATCGGTGGCGCCGTGAAGCGCAACCCCATCTCGATCATCGTCCCGTGCCACCGCGTGCTTGCCGCCCATGGCAAGATCGGCGGCTACTCCGGCGGCCTCGACAAGAAGCTCTGGCTCCTCGCCCACGAAGGCATTCGCCTCTGACGCACCCGCTGGGCGCGCAATCGGCGCGCGAGAGGTTTGGACCCGCGACTGGCGTTGGGCGGCGCCGGCTGGGCGCGCAATCGGTGCGCGAGAGGTTTGGACCCGCGAGCGGCGTTGGGCGGTGCCAGCACTCCTCGGCTACTCCTCGCCGCGCAGGACGCGTATGAGGTTTGCGGAGAAGCGGCGGCGGTCCTCGCCCGTGAAGGCGGACGGGCCCTTGGTGCGCCCGCCGGAGCGGCGGACCTTCTTCTCCTCATGGCGGATGAAGAGCTCCATGTCGATGGTCTCCTTGCGGAACACGTGCCCGCGCACGCTGATGGCCCATGCGCCCCGGCCCAGGACCATGCTGGCGAGTCCTATGTCCTGCGTCACCACGACGTCGCCGGGGGAGAGGCGCTCAACGATGGCGAAGTCCGCCGAGTCCGCGCCCACGGAGACGTCGAGGACGTCGACCCAAAAGCCATGCCTGGCGGAGGTGGCGTCGCGCGGGTCATCGCACCTGATGTGACGCTCGAGGTTCTGCGTCGTGTTGCCGGCGATGACGACGGGCAGGTGCATGCGACGCGCGCAATCGAGTGCCTCGCGCGTAACGGGACAGGCGTCCGCGTCGATGAAGAGGGTCCGTGTGGGGTGGTCCATGTCACTCCTGTTCAGTTGCGCCGGCTCTGCGTTGGCGCCTGGGCCTCGGCACGCCTATTATGGTCGCGTTGCCTGGAGGGGGTTCCCATGCTCGATATTCTTGCCGTCTTTGCTGGCGGCGGCCTTGGCGCCGTGGCGCGCCATCTGCTGACGTTCGTGCCGTGGAAGACAATTGGCGCGGTCGAGTTTCCGCTGGCCACGCTCGTGACTAACGTGGCCGGCTCGTTCGTGATTGGCCTCATCGTGGGCGCTGTCGCCACGCGCGGGATGTCGCCTCGATCGGTGCTGTTCGCAAAGACCGGCATCTGCGGCGGGTTCACGACGTTCTCGACGTTTGCGCTCGAGTCCCAGGGGCTCATCGATCGCGGCGCCTACGCTGCCGCGGCTGCGTACATGGCGTTGAGCTTCTCGCTGGGCGTGCTGGCCTGCATGGCGGGGCAGCTCGTCTGCGCGAGGCTGCTCGCCTCGAGCGTGAGCGCGGGCTAGCTGCGCCGCTGGCGTGGACGCCACCTGGGGCGGCGAGCCCGGCCGCGGGCACGGGGTGCCTCGCTGCCATGAGCCATTCCTGGCGCCCCGCGCCTGAAGGCCGGCGCCTGGCTCAGCGTGCCGGCCCTCGTCCTGTTCGTATTGCGCCGGCCATTGCTCCGGCCGCTCTCTCGGCCCTTGCCTTACCCGCGCTCCGTTTTCTCGCCCGCCTGCCGGTTGACCACCCAGATGCCGGCGACCACGAGCGCGAGCGCCAGCACGCACTGCCAGGCGGGCACGACGTTGGTCTCGCCCAGCAGGAGCGCCGAGATGATGACGCCAAAGACCGGGTTCATCGACCCAAAGACGCTCACGCGCGACACGGGGTTGTGCTTAAGCAACAAGGCCCAGAGCGAGTAGGCAATACCGGAAACAAAGCCCAGGTAGATGAGGTTTGCCATGGCAGCGCCCGACACTTGTGGCATGCGTCCGCCCAACGCGAGGCCCAGCGCCACCATCACGAGGCCGCCCACCACGAACTGGCCCCCGCTCAGCGCCATGGGATCCTCGCGCTGCGAGTATCGGCTTATGAGCACGGACGACATGGCATACGAGAGGCCGGCCGCCACGACGAGTCCCTCGCCGTCCCAGCGCATGCTCGCGTCAAAGCCCGTCCCGGTGAGGTTCACGAGCACGACGCCGGCGATGCCCAGTGCGCACCCGACCATCTTGCGCCCGGTGAGGCGTTCCTGCCTGAAGAGCAGGGTGGCTACGAGTATCGAGAAGAAGGTGTTGAGCGAGACGAGGATGGCGGACTTCACGCCGGAGGTGTTGGAGACGCCGATGTAGTAGCAGACGTACTGGCCGACAGTCTGGAACATCGAGAGCTTGAGGACCATCGGCAGCGAGGCGCGGGCGGGGAGGGTCGGCCGCCCGGCCATGGCGCTCCCGAGCGCCAGCGCGATGAGGCCCGCGAGCACGAAGCGGCATCCCGCGAACAGGATTTCGCCGGCGATGTCGCCATTGGGGATGCCAAAGAGGCTGTAGCCGATCTTGATGGCTGCCGGCGCGCTGCCCCAGAGCAGGCAGGATATGCCGGCGAGCAGCGCCACCATCCAGGTGCGACGCAGCAGTGGGGTGCCGGCTTCATCGCTCGCCGCACCCGTTGCCGGCCCCTCCGGCGTCTCGCTTGCTCCCGCCCGCTTCTTGCCCTCGCGCGCCCGCGCCGTCGTGTTGCCTACCGTGTCAGCGGGGGCCGAGGGCGAGCAGGTCTCGTCCTCGCGTGTCCGCGCCGTCGTGTTGTCGCTCGTCATGCTCACCTTCGTGTCTGCCTTATGGTCAAGAGGGGCATTATACTTCCCGTTTGCAAGTGAATTCCAAGCAAAGGAGCGTTATGGCTTCTGCAGACGCAGTGAAGAGTCCCACGAAGATCGTCCTGCTCACCGGCTACCTCGGTGCGGGCAAGACCACCCTGCTCAACCACATCCTCGCCAATGACAAGGGCATTCGCGCCGCCGTGCTCGTGAACGACATCGGCGAGATCAACGTCGACGCGAGCCTCATCGCCAAGGGCGGTCTGTCTCAGGTCGACGGTGAGCTCATCCCCATGACCAACGGCTGCCTGTGCTGCACGCTCTCGGCCGACCTTGAGAAGCAGCTTGCCGAGCTGGCGGTTTCCGACGACTTCGACTACATCATCATCGAGGCCTCCGGCATCTGCGAGCCCATTCCCATCGCCTACACCATCAGCGCCTTCTGCGACCAGTCCAAGTACGACGGCGCCGCGCCGCTTGACCTCGACAACATCGTGGCCGTGGTGGACTGCGCGCGCATGTGGGACGAGTTCAACGGCGGCGAGGACCTGCTGGCGGAGAACCTGGAGGAGGACGACATCGAGAACCTCCTCATCCAGCAGATCGAGTTCTGCTCCACCATCGTGCTGAACAAGACGGACTGCGTGACGCCCGAGCAGCTGGCCGAGCTTCGCGCGCTGGTGCGCGGCCTGCAGAAGAAGGCCGTGATCGTGGAGGCCACGCAGGGCAACGTGCCGCTCGACGAGCTGCTGGACACGGGTCGCTTTAACTTTGAGGGCGTGTATAACTCGGCCGCGTGGATCGATGCGATGAATCCCGAGGGCGACGGCCACGACGAGGGCGAGGGCCACGAGCACGACGAGCACGACCACGAGCACGAGGGCGAGGGCCACGAGCATGACCACGATGAGCACGACCATGCTCATGACGACCACGACCACAACCACGAGGGTCACGGCCACCATCACCACCATCACCACCACGACCACGAGGGCAGCGAGGAGGTGCTCGAGTACGGCATCGACACCTTTGTCTACGAGCGCCGCGTGCCGTTTGACATCGACACCTTCAGCGACTTCGTGACGACGTGGCCGCGCGAGGTTATTCGCGCCAAGGGCCAGCTGTGGGCGGCACAGGATCCCGACATGTGCTTCATGTTCGAGCAGGCGGGTCGCCAGACCACCCTCACCGAGCAGGGCAAGTTCATCGCGAGCGCGCCGGACGATGTTCGTGAGCAGCTGATTCGCGAGAACCCTGAGGTCATGGATGATTGGGATGAGGCCACCGGGGACCGAGAGACCAAGATTTGCTTCATTGGCCGCCATATGGACAAGGACGCGCTCGTCATCGGCCTTGACCAATGCCTTGGCGAGTGGGTGCCCGACGACGCCGAGTACGAGGGCTAACGTGTTCTTTGCGTTCGCGGGGTTTGCCTGCATCGTCTGCGGCGTGGCCGTGGGCGTGGCGTACCCCGCGAACGGCTTTTCCGCTTTTTGCTCCCGGTTGGCGTGCTGCTTGTCTGGGTCGAGCGGCTGGCCCGTTTCGATGGGCGTCTTTTAGCTCCCGGTTGGCGCACCGCTTGCCCGGGTTGGGCAGCGGGTCCGTTTCGGTGGGTGTCGCAGCGAAAGCCTTCCGTATGTTTCGAGCGGATTGTTTCGAGCGGATCGTTTCGCCCGGGGCCAGAGCTGATTTGCCGAGAGTCCCACCGTCTTGTAGACGGGCGGTTCGTCTCGCTCGGGTCAGAGCTTTGTGGGGGCGGCGGGTATTGCTATGCCGCCGCCCCGCTTTGCCTCCCGCAGGCGCCGGTTTGGGAGTGCTTTGGCAGGCGCTTGGGAGGGCCGAGCCTCTTTCTCAGCGATCGCCAGAGAGAGGCTTGGACTTCTTCTTTGGCAAAGAACAAGGGAAGTCAATCCCCTTCTTTAACAATCGTGGGGGCGCTCGAGCCTCCATTAACGGTCGCGCGGGGGGGGCGCCCGAGCCCCTTGTTTGACAATCGCGGGGATGCTCGGGCCTCTTGCTTGAGAATGAACAGTTTTTCTGCCGCCCCTGCTGGTCAATGTAATTCAGATTATCATAACCGCAGGTAAATCAAGTATGAATAGAGCCTCTAAGAGGTTTGCGCGGGTCTGGGAGGGCAAAACCGTTCAATTTCAAACAGGATGTCTAATCCGAGTGCTTATCTGCCCGCATCACTCCTGCCCGCTGAAGAATCCAGCCCAATAGATTACCTTTCCGGGTATTTCTGTTGTCGGAGGGGATTCTGTTTCCTATTTGACTGTTCGCTGGGGAGTTGTATTCGGGGGCGTCTCTGGTCGCGATCCTTCTGGCTTTGCTTTCCGTGTGGCAGATGCGAATTGCTGTGGCCCGCCTTCCACTCCGCGCGCCTGGTTGGCTATGCCGTTCGCGGATGATAGCGCATTTGTCAGATAATTCGCGCGGGGGCATGTTAGCTTCTTGGCCACGAGGCGTGAGGCGCGGCCGCGGCGCCGATCTGCCTTGTCCGTGAGGCAGAGGGTGGAGACCGCGGCGACGTTCTGTCTTGTCCTCGAGGTTGACCTGCGGCGCCGCTCCGCTTTTCCGCAGGGTGGGGCTGCGGTGCCACGCCGCCTTTCCGCGAGGCGGGAGCTCGGCGTCGCTCCGGCTTTGCCGCAAAGACTCGGGAGGGAAGTCTGCGGCGCAGTTTGGCGATGGTGGTGGTCGTGCGGGGTGGAATCCGCGGTACCGTTCGTTTTTGATGTTGGGTCCCAGGGCATGGGACTCGAGGCGCCGTTCGGTTTTGACGAGGCCGCGGGGCATGGGACTCGAGGTGCCGCTCGGTCCTGACTCTTGGCCGCGGAGCGTGAGTCCCGAGGTACCGTCCGGTTCTGATAGCGGGCAATGTGGGGCATAGCCCGCAACGGTCATTCAAGCATATGTGTGAGCGCTTTTGCTGCGGATACGGTGCGAGGGGAGAGGGCGATGGAGGTTACGATTTGCGGTCAATCGGCGTGGCAGTACTGGCGAACGCCTCCGTTGTTGAGGGATGCCGAGATTGACAAGGAGGCGCTTCGGGCTTGGTGGGCGGCGGACCCCGGCAGAAAAACGCGGGTCCCGTGGCCGTCTGCCCGACGTCGAAAGAACATGCGCAGGTCCGAGGAGCTGATTGACAGTCGAATGCTGGGGGAGCTTAAGGGCGTTTCTCTCCCGGTCCACGTGCTCGTCGACAATAGGGCCGGAACGTGCAAGAGCGACCTTGTCGTCCATCACAGGACGATTCGCGAGGACCTTCTCAAGCATCGAACGTCGCTCGGTGGCGACTTATACGTACTGAGTCCCGAGGCCTCCCTCTGCTACCAGCCGGCAAATGGCGACGTTATGGCCTCTGCCAAGAAGATGTTCGAGGCATGCGGGATATTCTCGCTTGTGCCGCAGTGCCTGCGATTGGCTTACGTGCAAAAATGTCTGGTCGAGGAAGGAGTCCTCACCAGGGATTTCTTTGGCAGCGACGGCATCTATGGCTATAGCGACGAGCGTGGCAAAACTCTTCCGTTCGCGGACCCAGAGGGTGAAGCCATTGGATGGACACCTGCCTTCGACCGCTTTGACAGGGTGGGCGATCTTTGGAAACGCCCGCCTTTGACGAGCGTGGACAACCTGGCTGTGATGCTCGAGCATTTTGAGGCGGGTCCGCGAAATCCGCAGAGGAGGGCGCTGTCGCTTGTGAGGAATGGCGCGGGATCGCCGGCGGAGGTGTATGCCAACCTGCTCCTGTGCTCCGGCAATGCCGCTGGCGGGGAGTCGTGGGGGTCGCCGGAACTCAACCGTCGCGTCTCCCTTTCTGCGGAGGCGCAGGCGTTGTCGCATATGGACTATTGCATTGCCGACGCCCTGTGGAAGGAGAATCGGTCGATACTTGAGGTGCTGGGGGAGGCCTACCACGCGGACAGGGAGGGGTATCGGGTGGCTTCGGGAAGAACGGCTGCGCTTGAGTGCATGGGTTACTCGGTTGCCGAGCTTCCTTACAACCAGATGAGCAATCTCGAGCTCTTCGACGCAGTGCTTCCTTCGCTGGCCGATAAGCTAGGCTTTTCGCTTTGCAATCGGACGGTTGGGTTTCTCGAGCGACGCAATTCCCTGCACGCGAGCCTGTTTGGCACCACGTACGAGCAGGAGTCGGCGGGGTTTTAGGGGCGGCGAACAGGGTTTATGGTGCGAAACGGCTCGGGCCGCTTGGCGTCGGCGCTCCGTAGCCGGACCGCTTCGCATCGGCGCCCGATAGCTTGAGCACGTGGCCTGGCATCCCATGGTTGAGGCGCGTGGCGACAGCGCTTCCATTTTGAACCCAGCGGAATTAATGGCCACCGATTGAATGATTGATATAGATGGAATCCGGCCGAACCAAGGGGCGTTCGAGCCAAGGGGCGATCGAGCCAAGGGGTACTCGAGCCAAGGGGTGTTCGAACCAGGGGGTGCCCGAACCAAGGGATGTTCGAACCAAGAAATACTGATTCTACTTTACCGAGCTGCGTGGCGCTTACGCCCCATCGCCGCATCCCCCGGGGCCGGTGTTCCACTGCCGGTCCCCTTGGCATCGGCGATTCATGGCTGAATCGCATGGCGCGGATGCCCCTTGTCTCAAAATGAACCGTTTTTTGCCCGCGTTGGCGATTCGAGGCATATGGAAAAAACCCGCAGGCGATTTACCTGCGGGTTTTCTAGACGTCATTTTGAGTTCCGAGAGCTTGGCGGTGAAAACCATTCAATTTCAAACGAGGGTTCCCGGAGTACCGCCTTTTGGACCGTAGAAGAGGCGTGGCTTGCCGTTGGGCGAGGCGGGTGCCGGCCAAAGGGTTTTGCCCGGTCGGGGACGGAGAACATCGCGCTGCCGTTTGTGCTGGCCATGGGGCCGGGGCCCGGCGGGGGCGGCC
>NZ_CAAKON010000051.1 GCF_901212655.1 Olsenella uli
GCCGCCGCCGGTGCCGCCGCTCGAGCCGCCGCCGTTTCCGCCGCCGGAGCCGCCCCCGCTCGGCGTGCTTGCGGCGCCGCCCGTGGTACCGCCGGCGCCGGCGTCCTCGGCGGAGTTGGAGTTGGTCACGGTGTTTCCGGTGGTGGCGTTGTTGGTAGACCCATTGCCCTCGGAGTCGCTCGTGGTCGCGCTCGTCGTGGAGGCGGTGCCGTTGTTGTAGCCCTTGCTGGTGTTGGAGAAGTCCCAGGTGCTGTTCTGCTTGTAGCTGGGGTCGGTCGCGTCTGCCATGGGCCAGTCCGCTCGCTCCACGCCGTCAAGGACGCTGTTCAGGAAGTAGGCGGCCGTGAGGCAGGAGGTGTTGTAGGGGTGGCCCGAGCCGCTGTTGATGCGCACGGCCTTGGAGCCCTCCTTGTAGCCCGTCCACACCGCGATGGAGACCTGTGGGGTATAGCCGCAGAACCAGAGGTTGTCCAGGTACTCGGTGGTGCCCGTCTTGCCGGCGATGGGCTGGTCGATCTTGAGCGTGTTGCGCATCGTCTTGGCGGTGCCCTTGCTGCCGGAGATGACAGTCTCGAGCGCCTCGGTGGCAGCCTTGGCCACGCCTGCGTCCAACGCCTGCTGCGGGTTGTCCTGGTGCTCGTAGACCACGTTGCCGTTGCGGTCCTCGATCTTGGTGATGGCCACGGCGTCACGCTTGAGGCCGCCGCTGGCGAACGTGGCGTAGCTGGCCGCCATGTCCAGTGGCGAGGTGCTCATGGAGCCCAGCACGGTGGAGAGGTAGGGGTCGAGGTTGCCCGTGACGCCCATCTTCTTGGCCGTGGAGACCACGTTGTCGATGCCGATGGCCTCCGCCACCTGCAGGTAGCCAGTATTGGAGGAGATGGCCGTGGCATCGGTGAGGCTCAGATAGCCGTACTGGTCGTTGCCGTAGTTCTGGAACCTCGTGCCGCCGATGGTGATGGGCGAGTTGCAGTTGAGGACGATGTTGGGGTTCATGCCCGCCTGGAGCGCCGCGGCGAGCGTGAAGACCTTGAAGCTCGAGCCCGTCTGGCGCTCGGCCGTGGCGGCGTTCACCTGGGCGGTGGAGGAGCTGCCGTAGTAGTCGCGTCCGCCCACCATCGCCTTGATGTAGCCGGTCGAGGGGTCGATGGCCACGAGTGCCTGCTCCAGCTCGTCGTTGCCGCTGTTGGAGAGGAACTTCTCCACGGCGGCCTGGGCGGCCTCCTGGTAGGTGGGGTCAATCGTGGTGTAGATCTTGAGGCCGCTCTGGACGATGGTGTCGGTGCTGAAGTCGCCCTCCAGCACGCCCTTCACGTAGTTGGTCCAGTAGGGGTAGGTGCCCTCCTGGTCCAGGTTGGTGTCACCAAGGTTGAGCTCGATGGGCTGGGCCTGGGCGGCGTCGTGGTCCTCCTGGGAGATGTGGCCCAGGCGCAGCATGTTGTCCAAGACCTTGTTGCGGCGCTGGAGGCAGGCGCCGGGGTTCACGGTGGGGTCGTAGTAGGAGGGCGAGTTGGGCAGGCCGATGAGCGTGGCGGCCTCGGCCAGCGTGAGGTCGCTCGCGTTCTTGTCGAAGTAGGTCTTGCTTGCGGCCTGGATGCCGTAGGCGCCGTGGCCGTAGTAGATGGTGTTGAGGTACATCATCAGGATCTGGTCCTTGGAGTACATCTTCTCCATCTCGACGGCGATGTAGGCCTCGCGCACCTTGCGCTTGAGGGTCTTGTCGAACTGCTCGTCGGACAGGACGGTGTTGCGCACGAGCTGCTGGGTGATGGTGGAGGCGCCCTCGGAGCGGCCGGCGAGCTGCGAGAACACGGCGCGCACGATGCCTGCCGGGTCGATGCCGTTGTGCTGGTAGAAGCGCTCGTCCTCAACGTCCACGGTGCCCTTGAGCACGTAGTCGGACACATGGTCCTGCGTGACGGACTGGCGGTTCTCCAAGTAGAACGTGGCGATGGTGTTGCCCTGCGCGTCGTAGACCTCGCTCGGCTCGGCCACCAGGTAGGCGTCGGCCGAGGTGTAGTCCGGAAGGTCCTGCAGCCACGACTCGATGAGCGCGCCCAGTGACACCGTGAGCGCGATGGCGAGCATCGTCAGAAAGCCCAGCACGCCAACGGCGGTGAACCCGACGATGTGCGTCTTCGAGTGTGCGCGAGCGCGACGGTTGCGAATACCCATGCATCCTCCAATAAGGTCACAGTTGCTGCCCATTATCCTTCAAAAGGGATGGCTGCGCGAGAGCGCGCCGCTGCGTCAACGCCCCGTCCACAACGCTTGGGGCATCTGGTGGATGGCCCCCTTGGGGCGCCCTTTGGGAGGTGCTCTTCACCTCGCTTTTGGCTCGGTGCCGTAGACTGGTGGCATTCGACTTTCTGGGAGGGCGCGCACATGGGCAAGACGGGTTTTGGGACGAGGGCGGCCGCGGCCGTGCGTGGAGGTGCGGTCGCGGGGCGCAGACCCCGGCCGGCGGAGCCGCTCGGCATCCGGGCGGTGGGCTGGCTGGGCGTGGCCCTGCTGGTTGCCACCCTCGTGCCGCTTCTGCTCATGAGCGCCTACAACCACTCCTATGCCGACGACTGGCACTACGGCGTCTGGGCCCACCTCACGCTGGAGGAGACGGGCAACGTGGGCCTCGCGCTGGTGACGGCGCTCGAGCAGGTGGGCAAGGCCTGGTTCGAGTGGCAGGGCACCTACTCCGCCATCTTCCTCATGGCCGTCCAGCCCGGTGTCTTTGGTGAGCAGGTCTACGTGATTGCCGCTCCGCTCGTGCTGGCCACGCTCGTGGTGGGCACGCTCTTCTTCACGCACGTGGCGCTCGTGGAGCTCCTGGGCGCCGAGCGCGGCGCGTGGCTCGGGGCTACCTGCGCCATGCTCTGTGTGCAACTCCTGCTGCAGCCGAGTCCCGTGGAGGGCATCTTCTGGTTCAACAGCGCCGTCTACTACACCGCCTACCATGCCGCCGCCCTCGCCCTCATGGGCTTCCTCATGCGTATCTGCGACCCGCGCCGCGGCGAGCGACCCGCGGGCTCGGTGGTGGCGTCCGCCGTGCTCGCCGCCTTTGTGGCCGGCGGCAACTTCGTGACGGGCCTCGTGACCGTGGAGGTCATGGTGGCCCTGCTCGTGTGCCTCATCGCATGCCGGCGTCGCTGCGCCACGGACGTGCTGCCGGCATTCTCCCTCATGGCGGTGGGCCTCGCGCTCTCGCTGGCGGCCCCTGGCAACTCGGTGCGCCAAGAGACGCAGTTCCCAGACGACTCCGCCGGCGTGTGGGGCACCATCGCGGGCTCCACGCTCAGCGCCTTCCAGTACCTGCAGGAGTGGGGCGGAGGCCTGGTGCTGTTGCTGGCGGCGCTGTGCGTGCCCCTCGCCATTCGCGTGGGCGAGCGCGCCGCCGCCCGTGGCTGGCGTTTCTCGTTGCCCGGTGTCGTGGCCGTGGGCTCGGTGGCGCTGTTCGCCACGAGCTTCACGCCCACGTTCTGGGCCCAGGGCACGCCGGGGCCGGGTCGCGTGCAGAACTGCAGGTTCGACCTGTTCGTGCTGCTGCTGCTCGTGAACGTCTTCTGGTTCTGCGGATGGGTGGCGGCCCGCCGCCGCGCGGCCGGCATGGGGACGCTCCGCGCCGAGGTGCTCTCCGCCCGCAACGTGGCGTGGGCCACAGGCGTCGTGGCCCTCGTGGCCGTGTGCGTGGTTGGGTCCATGGCCGCCGACGACGACCTGGGCGAGAAGCTCTCCAGCGTCTCCGCTGCCCGCTCGCTGGCCTCTGGCCAGGCCGCGGCCTATGACGCGCAGGTGTGGGACCGCCTCACCACTATCGAGGGCTCGAGCGAGTCGAGCCTCAAGGTGCCCTTCTACACCAACGTTCCCCACGTGCTGCTCATGGGCGACATTCGCGACAACATGGACAACTACATAAACTACCGCCTGTGCCAGTGGTACGGCAAGGACTCCATCATTGGCTATCACGCCGCCACGACTGCGTCCACCGGCACCGCGGGCGGTGGGGCGTGAGGGTGATGCGCGAGGGAAGGCTCGCGCTCTCCCTCCCGCGCAAGAGCGCCGTGGCCGCCACTCCGGCACGGCGCGACAGGTGGCGCCGGGTTGGTGACTTCCTCGCGAGGCTCGGCCTTGCGCTCGCGCTCATCTGCCTGGGCGCCGCCACGCTGGTGGCCACCGTCTCCACGGTGTGGCTCATGACGGACGCCAAGGAGGGCAACCTCACGCAGAGCATGTCCGTCTTCACGCTTGCCTCGCCGGAGAGCTGGGCCGTGCTGGGCGCCGGCGCGGCGGGCGGCGTGGTGGTGCTGGCGGTCTGCTGGCTCGCGTGGCGCTTTGGCGCCGCGCTCGAGGGCAGGCGCGCGAGCGCGGCCCTCGTCTTGGCGGCGCTCGTGGCGCAGCTGGTTGTGGTCCTTGCGCTCCAGACGCGCGACGCCAACTGGGGTGACTCCTGGATGGTGGGCGGCATGGCGGACCGGGCGGTGGCTGCTGGCAGCGTGAGGTCGCTGTTCGAGGGCCCCTATCGCACGCTGTTCTACGACGCGCGTCTCTACTTTGCGTGCTATCCCTTCCAGGCCACCTACTTCTGGCTGCTCTGGGGTCTGCGCCAGGCGTGCGGCGCGTACTCGTACCTCGTGTTCCAGGTCATCTCGTCTGTGGTGACCTCCCTTGCCGCGGCGTCGCTGCTGGACCTTGGGCACACGCTTGCGCCCTCGGCGGGGGCGCGCCGCGTCCTGTGGGTGCTCGTGGCGCTCTGCCTGCCGATGTACTGGCTCTCGACCTTCCTGTACTGCAATGCGATGGGCTTTGGGTTTGCGGCCGCCTTCCTGGCCATGCAGGCCCGCGCGATGCGTGCGGCGGGGGAGCGTGGCCGTGCCGCCCATCCGTCGCTGCGCTCGCTCGCGTGGTGCGCAGCCTCGCTCGTGCCGCTCGCGCTTGCGCTCTGCACCAAGGCCACGTTCGTCCTCTTTGCGCTCGCCGCCGTGCTGGCGTGGGTGGTGCTTGCCGTGCGCGCCCGCGACCCGCGCGGCCTCGCTGCCTGCCTCGCCGTGGTGCTGGCGGCGCGCTCGCTCTCGGGTCTGCCGTTCCAGGCGCTGCGCGAGGCATCCGGCGGCTATGAGTTTGGCGACGCGCTCACCACCCTCAACCACCTCGAGCTTGGCCTGCGCATGGGCCAGGGCGAGTTCTACGTGAGCGTGGACGGCGGCGAGCCCACATTCGCGCCCGGCGGCTGGTCCAACCACGCCAACGCCCTCTGGGACGCCTCGGGCCAGGACGCCTACGTGCAGGACCTCGCCGCCCAGCAGCTCATAGCCGCCCACGTGGTGGAGTTTGCGGGCGACCCGTCCTACGCGGCCCGGTTCTTCTCGGTAAAGCTTGCGAGCGAGTGGGCCGACCCAACCTACCAGGCCCTCTACTACCTGGCCGAGTGCCTGGACGGTGCGGGCGAGCGCGTCTGCAACCCCGCCGACCTCTCGACCCCGGTGGGCCTCGCGTGCACCGTGCTCACCTTCCTGCTCGACGGCTACCAGACGCTGACCCTTGCGGCGGCCCTCGGTGCCCTGGCGCAGGTGCGGCGCAGGTGGGGGATTGACCACGGTTGCGCGGGTTTGGGCGAGGAGGTGGCGCTGCTTCTGGCGGCCACGTTCTTCGTGGGCTTTGGCTGCTACCTGCTGTGGGAGGCTAAGTCCGTCTACCTGCTGCCCTTCGCGTGCGTCCTTCTGCCCCTCTCCGCGGCGGGGCTCGACGCCGCCTTGGCTTGGCTCAAGGCTCGTGTCGCTCGCTTGGTGGCGAGCCGTCGCCCGTAGGGGAGCCGCTTGGCCGGCTATGATGGTGTCTCGTTGGTCTTCGAGCGAGGTGGGCAGGATGGACGAGCTGCGTGAGGACATGGCTGGTGCCGAGGGCACGGGGAAGCCACCCGTGCTGTGGGTCGTGGTGCCCTGCTACAACGAGCAGGAGGTGCTGCCCACCACGGCGGGCGTGCTCGCGGAGAAGCTCGCGTCGCTGAGGGCCCGCGGCATGGTGGCCTCGGCCTCGCGTATCCTGCTCGTGAACGACGGGAGCAAGGACGAGACCTGGCGTCTTGCCCGCGCCCTGCACGACGACCCCGCTTCGCTGGGTCTCCCCAACGCCGTCGGCATGTTCTGCGCCATCAGCTTCGCTCACAACGAGGGGCACCAAAACGCCCTGTTCGCCGGCCTCATGCACGCGCTCGAGCGCGGGTGCGACTGCGCCGTGTCGCTCGACGCAGACCTCCAGGACGACCCGAACGCCATCGACGAGATGCTCCGCGCCCACGCGCAAGGGGCTGAGGTGGTCTACGGCGTGCGCTCGAGCCGCGCGTCTGACTCCGCCTTCAAGCGCGACACGGCGGAGGCCTTCTACGGGCTCATGCGCTGGCTCGGCGTTGAGATGGTGTCGGATTCGGCAGACTACCGCCTCATGGGTAGGCGATCGCTCGAGGCCCTCTCGCGCTACGGCGAGGCAAACCTCTTTCTGCGCGGCATCGTGCCGGCGCTAGGCTTTACCTCGGCCAAGGTTGAGTACGTGCGCGCCCCGCGCGCGGCGGGGGAGTCCAAGTACCCCCTCGGCAAGATGCTCTCCTTTGCGCTCGAGGGCATCACGTCGTTCTCCGTGCGGCCGGTGCGTCTTGTGCTGCTGGCGGGCCTCGTCTTTTTGCTCGTGGCGCTGGTGATGGTGCTCTACGCGCTCGCAAGCCTCGTGGCCGGGCGCGTCGTTGCCGGCTGGACGAGCCTCATGATCTCGGTGTGGTTCGTGGGCGGCGTCACGGTGACCTCGCTCGGCATCGTGGGCGAGTACGTTGGGCGCATCTACCTCGAGAGCAAGCATCGACCCAGGTACATCATCGCCGAGACCCTCGACTAACCCGAGGCCCTGCGGCGCCCCATCTCGACCCTCATTCGTCGCTCGCGTACTTTTGTACGCGTCGCTCCTCTTTCGGGCCGACCTGGGGCGCCGCAGGGCCTCGGGGCGCTTGGGCCGCCCGAGGGCGCCCCCGCTTGCCGCCCGGGCCTTCGCCTGCGCACTTTTGTGCGCGTCGCTCCTCTTTCGGGCCGATCCGGGGCGCCGAGGTGCCCCATCCGCTAAACTCAATAGGTTGCCAGGCCCATCTCGCCCGGCTTTGCCGCCCCAAGTGGCGGCCGAACAGACAACCAAGCACCGCCCGCGAAGGTGGGCGAGGGTGCTACCCGCATCCCAGGAGGAACCGTGCTATCAGTTGACGAGCAGATGAAGGTCATCGCCTCGGGCGTCGCCCAGATCGTGCCGGAGGCGGAGCTTCGCAAGAAGCTCGAGAAGGGCACGCCGCTCAACATCAAGCTGGGCGTGGACCCCACGAGCCCAGACCTGCACCTCGGCCACGCCGTGCCGCTGCGCAAGATGCGCCAGTTCCAGGACCTCGGCCACAAGGTCACGCTCATCATCGGCAACGGCACCGCACTCATCGGCGACCCGTCCGGCAAGAACTCCACGCGCCCGCAGCTCTCTCAGGAACAGGTCGAGGCCAACGCCCAGACCTACGTCAGCCAGGCCATGAAGATCCTCGATCCCGAGAAGACCACCATCGTCCACAACGGCGACTGGATCCTCTCGCTCGACCTCAAGGGCCTGCTGGAGCTCTGCAGCAAGTTCACCGTGGCGCGCATCCTGGAGCGCGACGACTTCACCAAGCGCTACCAGTCCCAGACGCCCATCGCCCTGCACGAGTTCCTCTATCCGGTGATGCAGGCCTACGACTCCGTGGAGATCGGGGCGGACGTGGAGATGGGCGGCACCGACCAGCTCTTCAACCTGCTCGCCGGCCGCGACCTCATGGACAAGATGGGCATGGAGCCGCAGGTGGCACTCACGATGCCGTTGCTCGAGGGCACCGATGGCGTCCGCAAGATGTCCAAGAGCTACGGCAACTACGTTGGCCTCACGGACGCGCCGGCAGACATGTACGGCAAGGTCATGAGCATCCCCGACACCATGATCGGCAAGTACTACCGCCTGGCGTCCACGCTCTCGGTGGAGGAGGTCGACGCCATCGACGAGCAGCTCGCGAGCGGCGAGGCCGATCCCTACAAGCTCAAGCAGGCGCTCGCCCGCAACATCTGCGACCTCTACCACGGCGCCGGTGCCGGCGACGCCGCCCAGGAGGAGTTCCTCCACGTCCACAAGAACCGCGAGATTCCCGAGGACGTGCCCGAGGTGGCCGTGGAGGTCGAGCTCAACGACGAGGGCCTCGTCTACCTGCCGCGCGTGCTGCAGGCGGCCGGCCTCTCCAGCTCCGCCGGCCAGGCCAGGCGCGACATCGACGGCGGCGGCGTGAAGGTGAACGGCGAGGCGCTGCCTCCCAAGAGCTACAACGTTGACCCGGCGCTCCTGGCCAAGGGCAACGTCCTGCAGGTTGGCAAGCGTCACTTCGCCAAGCTGGCCTAGGCAAGCGGCTCCAGCTGGGAGACAGGATCGCGACCGTGCGCGGGTGCCGAGCTATCGGTGCCCGCGCTGCCATGTGAAAGGTGGGCCTGTGGCCATCGAGCTTCTTGCCCCGGCGGGCGGCCCCGAGCCGTTCCGTGCCGCGCTCGCGGCGGGGGCCGACGCCATCTACTGCGGCGTGGGCAACGACTTCAACGCACGCCGCAGCGCGCACAACTTCACCTACGACGACTTCGAGGCCGCCTGCCGCGCCGCGCACCTCGCTGGCACCCGCGTCTACGTGACCATCAACGTGGTGGTGCAGCAGGGCGAGATGGGCCGTGCGCTCGCGCTTGTGCGCTCGGCCGCCCTGCGCGGGGCCGACGCCTTCATCGTGCAGGACTGGGGTCTGTTCGCCGAGATTCGCCGCACCTGGCCCGAGCTTGAGCTGCACGTCTCCACGCAGGCGAACGTGCACGACGCGCGCGGCACCGCCTGGGCCCGTGCCCAGGGGGCGCATCGCGTGACGCTCTCGCGCGAGCTGTCGCTGAAAGAGATTCGCCGCATTGCCGAGGAGGGCGTTGAGTTGGAGGTCTTTGGCCACGGCGCCCTGTGCTTCTGCTACTCCGGCGCGTGCCTCATGTCGAGTATGGCGGGCGGCCGAAGCGCCAACCGCGGGCTTTGCGCGCAGCCCTGCCGCCTGCCGTATGACCTGGTGGACGAGTCTGGCCGCGCCATCGAGGCCGAGGGGCGCACCCGGCCGCTCTGCCCCAAGGACGCCTGCACCGCCCAGGACGTGGGCGCCCTCATGGACGCCGGCGTGGGCTCGCTCAAGGTTGAGGGCCGCATGAAGGCGCCCGACTACGTGTGGAGCGTCGTGGGCGCCTATCGCGAGCAGATCGACGACGTGCTGGCGGCGCAGGGCTCGGGCCCGGTGCCCGCGGGCCTGTCCGAGTTGGGCGCCACGCCGGTGGAGCCGGCCGTGGCCCGCCGGCTCAAGCGCGCTTTCAACCGCGACTTCACCGATGCCTACCTGCGCGGCACCTCGGGCGACGAGATGATGAGCTACGAGCGATCCAACAACCGCGGGCAGCTCGTGGGCGAGGTCATCTCGAGCGAGGGGGCCCAGGTACAGCGACGCGACGGCCGCGGCAACCTGCACCGCGATCCGCGTCAGGGGCGCAGGAGCGCTCGGTGCACGGTGCGGGTGCGCGTGAGCGAGCCGGTGGGGGCCGGCGACCTCCTGGAGCTCCGTCCCGTCGACAACCCCGACGCCTTCCTCACGGCCACCGTGCCTGAGGACGTACCCGCCGGAGGCACGGTGGAGTGTCGCGTGGCGCGCCCGATGCCGGTGGGGTGCCCGGCGCGGCTCATCCGCAGCAGGGCAGCCCACGACGGGTCCGACGCCGCGCTTGCCCGCGAGGTGCCGCGCCGCCGGCCGGTGTGCGTGCGCGTGGTGGCACGCGTGGGCCAACCGTTCTGCGTGGAGCTCGCCTGCGTGGGCGGCCCCGAGCTGTCGGGCGGGGGCCTGCCGCATGCTGCGGCGGAGGGCTTCGTGGTGGAGCCGGCTCGCACGAAGGCCGTGACCCGCGAGGATCTTGTGGCGCACGTGGGCCGCATGGGCGGCTCGGCCTTCGAGCCCGTCTCGTTCGACGTTGAGCTCGACGAGGGCTGCGGCATGGGGTTCTCGGCCGTGCACAAGGTGCGCGCCGCTGCCTGCGAGGCGCTCGAGCGCGCGATTCTGGCGCCGTATGCCGAGCGTGCGACCTCGCTTGCTCCGCAGCCGAGCGAGCTCTCGGCTGCGGGCGCGCGGACTGCTGCCGGCGCGAGGGCTGCGGGCGCGCGGGTGGCCGCGAGCGGCTCCGCTTCTGCCCCGGCTGCCGCCGCCGACCCCTCGTGCGTGGAGGTGTGCGTCATCGCGGCGTCGCCCGAGGTCGCGATCGCGGCGCTTGAGGCGGGCGCCTCGCGCGTCTATGCCTGGGCCGACGATCTCTCCGCCGATGGCTCCGGCGTGCCTGCGGCGAGCTGGCCCGAGGGGGTTACGCCCATCCTGGACGAGGTCTGCCGCGAGCCGGACCACGCCCGCCTCGATGCCTGGGTGCTCCCGGGCGCCCCGGTGGCCGTGGGCAACGTGTCCGAGCTGGCGCTTGCCGCGGAGCGCGGCGCGGCCCCCGAGGTTCGCGGCTGCATCCCAGTGCACAACATGAGCTGCCTTGCGGCCCTGGAGCGCGCCGGCGCCGCGGCCGTGTGGCTCTCGCCCGAGCTCACGCTCGAGGAGATCTCCTCGCTTGCCCCTGCCGCCACGGTGCCCGTGGGCCTCGTGGTCTCCGGCAGGCCGCGCGTGATGACGAGCGAGCACTGCGTGCTGCAGACCGCCGGCGCGTGCATCCACGACTGCGCGCGCTGCCGCCTGCGCCCCCGCCGACTCTCCCTGCGTGACCGCGACGGCAAGCTCCTCCCGGTGCGCACGGACCTGCACGGCCGCTCGCGCATCTACGACGCCTTCCCCCTGGACCTGACGCCGCAGGTGGGAGAGCTTGCGCGCGCGGGCGTCTCGCGCATGGCCGTGGACGCCACGCTGCTGGACGGCTCCGAGGCCGCCTTTGCGGTGACGCGACTCGTGCGCGCCCTCGCGGCAGTCTCCGCCGGCAGGAAGCCCGCACCGCGTGACCGCCACGCAACGAGCGGTCACCTCTTCACTGGCATCGGCTAGTTATTGGGGGCAGGCCCTTTGCAGGTTTCCTGACAGCCTTTTCAGAGAACTTGCAAAGGGGCCTGCCCCCGATTTCGTATGACTTGATATGTGGGCCGGGTGCTGGCATATTCGGAGACTTGGGTATAGCAAAGGAAGTTGTGCGGCAAGGGGCCGCACGGCAAGGAGACGCGGGGCGCAGACCCCGCGCACGTGACTGTTCGCCCGGCGTGCCGGGGGAGAGGATAGACATGGCAGAGACCGAGACCAACAACGAGAACCCCCAGGACACCGCGCGGGCGCAGGACTCCCAGGCTCCGGCGCAGGCCGCCGACAAGCCCGCCGAGGGCGCCCGCCCCAAGGTTGACCAGCAGCTGCTCGAGGACGTCATCGACGCCATCCGCCCGAGCTTCCAGGCAGACGGCGGCGACCTCGAGCTCGTCGGCTGCGACGAGGACGGCGTCGTCACCGTCGAGATGGTGGGAGCCTGCGCCGGCTGCATGTTCGCCGCGAGCGACATCACCGAGGGCATCGACACGATCATCCGCGAGCACGTGCCCGGCGTCACGGCCGTGCGCCCGGTGATGTACTAGGCTATTGTTCGCAGGGGCCCTCGCGCGTGCGCGTGCGACCGCGCAAGCCCGCCGCACGCGCGGGAACGACGCGATGCCCTCGCGCAGGGGCGGGGCCCCGCGGGAAGCAAGGCGGCCAAGGGCCGCAGAAATCGAGGCGCACGCACCGCGGCATAGGCTCGCGGGCGCGCGCCTCGGCATACGAAGGGGAGGTGCCGGCAATGTCGGTTGACAAGGACCTGCTCGCCGCGGTGCTCGACGCGGTCCGCCCGAGCCTGCAGGCAGACGGCGGAGACCTCGAGCTCATCGGCGTGGACGAGAATGGCGTCGTCTCCATCGAGCTCCAGGGCGCGTGCTCGGGCTGCTCGCTGTCGGACATGACCGTCTCGCAGGGCATCGAGCGCGTGCTCATCGAGAACGTGCCGGGCGTCACGCGCGTGCAGGCGGTGGTGTAGCCATGGTGCTCTCGGACAGGGACATCAAGGCAGAGCTCGCCGCCGGCCGCATTGCTATCGAGCCGCTCGACCTTGCGGACGTGCAGCCCGCGTCGGTCGACGTGCGCCTGGGCTCGAGCTTCCGCATCTTCCGCAACTCCACCCACACCTACATCGACCCCACGACGGACCAGCCCGAGCTTACCGAGGAGGTCGTGGTACCCGAGGGCGGCCAGTTTGTCCTGCACCCGGGCCAGTTCGTGCTTGGCACCACGCTCGAGCGCATCGCCGTGCCAGACGACATCCTCGGCAAGCTCGAGGGCAAGTCCACGCTCGGCCGCCTGGGCCTCATGATCCACTCCACCGCCGGCTACGTGGACCCGGGCTGGGACGGCGAGATTACGCTCGAGCTCTCGAACGTGGCCACGCTGCCCATCGTTCTGCACCCAGGCATGCGCATCGGGCAGATGAGCTTCGAGCGCATGACGAGCCCGGCCGAGCGCCCCTACGGATCCACGGGGCTCGGCAGCCACTACCAGGGCCAGCGCGGTGCCGCCGCCGCGTACACGCTCACGCGCTAGCCGGGTCTCGTCGCGGGGTTGCCTCCGTCGGGAGATGTGCCTCGCCTGCCAGAGACTTACCAGTCGCGCGTCGCCCGTCTCATGCGCCACTCGTCTCACTCCTCGGGCGCCTGCCTTCGCGCGGGCGCCCGCTCGTATCAGGAAGGACCAAGCCCACATGCTCAACGAGCTCTACCAAAGCCTGGACCCGGTGGCCATCTCCCTCGGCCCCATCGCCATCCGCTGGTACGCCCTTGCCTACCTCGCCGGCTTCGTGCTCGCGGGCGTGGTCGTCACGCGCGTGGCCTCCCATTGGGAGCTGGGCCTCACGGGCTATGAGGTCTCGAACGTCATCATCGGCATCGCGTGGGGCGTCATCATTGGCGCGCGCCTGTTCTACTGCGTCTTCTACGGCGACGGCTACTACCTGGCGCACCCGCTCGAGGTCTTTGCGCTCTCCGAGGGCGGCATGAGCTTCCACGGCGGCCTGTTTGGCGCGGTGGTGGGAGGGGCGCTCGTGTGCCGTGCCTGCCGCATCTCCATCCCCACGATGTGCGACCTCGGCGTCATCGGGGCGCCCATCGGCCTGTTCTTTGGTCGCTGTGCCAACTTCGTGAACGGTGAGCTTTGGGGCAAGCCCACGGACCTGCCCTGGGGCGTGGTGTTCGAGACGGGCGGCGACGTGGCCCGGCATCCCAGCCAGCTCTACGAGGCGCTGCTCGAGGGCGTCGTGATTTTCTGCGTGCTATTCGCGATGTCGCGCAGGCGTCCGGCGCGTTCGCAGGGCACCTTCATGGGCACGTTCCTCGTGCTCTACGGCGTGTTCCGCTTCCTCATCGAGTTCGTGCGCGTGCCCGACGCCCAGCTTGGCTACCTCTTTGGGCCCGTGACGATGGGCCAGCTGCTGAGCCTGCCGCTCGTGGTGGCCGGCATTGCCGTGCTTGCGTGGGCAAGGCGTACGAAGCGGCAGCAGGTGGGGCACGTCGAGGCCTAGTGGTGCTATCATTCGAAAGGTTGCGCGTGCCCGCCCTCGGGCGTATGCTCGCGCAGAATCGCTCGTAAGTAGTTTGCGCGCGGCTGAGACGCCGAGCGCTGCGGCAAGAAGGAGACGCGCATGTCCGGACACTCCAAGTGGGCAACCACCAAGCATCGTAAGGGCGCGCAGGACGCCAAGCGCTCGGCGCTGTTCTCGAAGCTCTCCCGCAACATCACCGTTGCGGCCAAGCTCGGCGGCGACCCGCTCCCGGAGAACAACGCCTCCCTGGCTGCCGCCGTGGCCAAGGCTCGCATGTCCTCCATGCCCAAGGACCGCATCAAGGCCGCCATCGACAAGGCCTTTGGCGCCGGCGCCGACGCCGCGATCTACTCCGAGGTTGCCTACGAGGGCTACGGCCCCGCTGGCGTCGCCGTCTACGTTGACTGCCTGACGGACAACAAGAACCGTACCGCGGCCGACGTTCGCTCTGCGTTCTCCCACTCCGGCGGCTCCCTCGGCACCTCCGGCTCCGTTGCGTTCCAGTTCGAGCGCAAGGGCTCCCTGGCCGTTGACAAGGTCATCAAGTCCGACGAGAAGAAGGTCCCCGACAAGGAGAACGCCGTCGACGAGGACGAGTTCATGATGGCTGTCGCCGAGGCTGGCGGAGACGACTACGAGGACGCCGGCGACGAGTGGATCGTCTGGACCAAGTACGACAACATGCCGCAGGTCGTGAAGGGCCTCGAGGACCAGGGCATCGAGGTCAAGGGCTCCGAGCTCACCATGGTTCCCACCACCCCGACCGAGGTCTCTCCCGTCGACGCCAAGAAGGTCCAGCGCCTCGTCGACCGCCTCGAGGAGCTTGAGGACGTCCAGAACGTCTATCACACGATGGACATGACGGATGAGGTTCTCGCCGCCCTGGAGGAGGACGAGTAGCCGGTCGTTTCTGGCACCTCGCCTTGACGTTCGATCGTCGCTCACGTGCATAGGCGCGCTTTGCCTCTCTTTCATGTCAATATGGCATGCCAGAAAGCCGCTTTGGTCTTCCTGAGAAGAGGAGCACGAATGAACGGCGGGAGCTCTTCGGGGTATCCTAGTGTGCAGTGCGCGCCCTGGTCGGGAGGCCGGGGCGCGTTTTCGTTATGTGCCCCTTGGGGGCGGAATGGCCGGAGGGCTCCGGCGGGGGAGGATTCATGGGCGGCTTCAGGCGCTTCGTGCTGTTCGTGTTCTCGTTGGCGGGCATCGCTTGCCTGCTGGCGCTGGCGCTACCGTGGTTTGGCCTCTACGGTGACGCCTTTGCCACGCTTGGCGAGTACGAGGCCTACTACGTTGCCGTTGAGGTGTGCCTTGCCATGACGGGCGCCTGGCTCGCGTGGAACCTCCTGCGGTCGCTCTTCAGCCGCCGCCACGACGCCATCTCCGTCATGGTCATCGACGGAGGCCAGATCACGGTCACCAAGAGCGCCGTGGCCTCCCAGGCCTCGCGCATCGTGGAGGAGGGCGGCCTTGGCCTCGCCAAGAGCGTAGACGTCCTTGCCGGCTCTCATGGCCCGGTTCGCGTGAACGTGAAGGTGACGCCCCACCAGTCCGTGGACGTCCAGCATGAGGCCCCGATTTTGCACGAGGCGCTCGTGGCGGGCCTTACTGCCATGTGCGGCGAGCGTCTGGGCGAGGTTGACATCGAGTTCCTCGAGGCGGAGGAGCCTCGCTCCCTTGTCGCGGATGCCGCGTACGAGGAAGAGGCCCGGGAGGGGGGCGGTCCTGCGTCCGCGCCCTCCGCCGGGCCGGCCGCAACGGCCCTTCCCAAACCGGTGCCCGCCGCGGCCGAGGCCCCCATGCCCGCCGATGCCGACACCACGGGCGACATCACCATCCCCATGCGCGGGGAGAGGGAGGAGTAGCGATGGCCCAGGACAAGATTCAGGCGCGCATCGAGCCCGCATCCGCCGACACCAAGTCCGAGGGCACATCGGCCACACCGGCGGCGAAGCGCTCGGACGCCTCCGTGGACGCCGGCGCCCAGGGCGCGCCCTCCGGCAGCGCGCCGCATGCGGCCCCGGCGGCCGGCGTCTCCGGCCAGCAAGCATCCGCGAAGGCTCCCACCACGGGTGCCTCCGCGTCCTCGTCGACCGGCGACGCGGCCACGGCTCCCGGCGCTGTCGAGGTAGCTCCCGCAAACTACCTCGACCGTGCGTGTGCCTGGCTCGCCGAGACATTCCCCAACAGCCGGCATGCCGTCCTCGGCGGCATCTGCGGCCTCATCGTTGCCCTGCTGCTGTTCACCATCGGCGTGCTCGACACCCTCATTGTCGCCGTCTGCATCGCCTGCGGCGTTGCCGTGGGTCAGTACCTTGACGGCGACCCCAAGCTCGCCCGCATCGTCCAGAGCCTTATCAAGAGGCGCTAGCCCTAGATCTGGCCCGGCGTCGGCCTTGCCCGGCGCCGCCCCTTTGCCACGCATCACGTTTTCGGATAGGAGAAAGCATGAGCACCCAGGCCACCAACGACACGACCACCACCAAGGCCGATCAGCGCGCGCCACAGACCGCTGGGGAGGCGCCGGCCGCCGAGGAGACGCAGGACAAGTCCATCGAGCCTGCGGACGCCGCCTCAGGAGACCTCACGCTCTCCGACGCCGACGAGGACCTCGACTCGGAGGACTCGCTCACCTTCTCCAACGGCGTCATCGAGAAGATCGTGGCCATCTCCGTGCGCGACGTGCCGGGCGTGCTTGGCATGAAGGGCGGCTTCCTCAACCGCGTGCAGGAGACCTTTGGCGCCTCCGACCCTACCAAGGGCGTCTCCGTGGAGGTCATGCCGGACAACTCCGTGCGCGTGAACATCTCCGTGCTCATCGAGTACGGTGCCTACGCGCCGCAGGTGTTCGAGGACGTGAAGAAGGTCGTCGTCAAGCAGGTCGTGGGCATGACGGGCCTCGAGGTGGGCGGCGTGAACCTTCGCATCGAGGACGTGCTCACGCCCGAGGAGTTCGAGCACATGAAGGGCACGCGCGATGCCGAGGACGCTCCGTCTGAGGACGAGGCGGAGTAGCGTGGGTCTCAGGGGTTCCGTGGCCCAGGGCCTGGGCCGAGCCACGTCATGGGGCCTGCGGACGGTGCTTGGGCGCTCCGCCTCGCAGCTGCCCGGGCGCGTGGCGCTGACGGTTGACCCGCACCTCATCGGCGAGCTGGCGCACAAGCTGCGTCGCGGCTCGGTGGTGGTGTGCGGCACCAACGGCAAGACCACGACGAACAACGTGCTGGCAAACGCCATCGAGGCGAGCGGCGCCACGGTGCTGTGCAACCGCGCGGGCGCCAACATGGCCCCGGGCGTGGCGGCGGCACTTTTGCCCGGCAGCTCCGCCGACTGGGGCGTCATGGAGGCCGACGAGCTCTCCACCATCAACATCCTGCCCGAGCTTCGTCCGCGCTACCTCGTGCTGCTCAATCTCTTCCGTGACCAGCTTGACCGCGCCGGCGAGATCGACCGCGTGCAGGACGTCATTGTGAGCGCGCTTGCCGCCTCGCCGGAGACGGTGCTCGTTGCCTGCGGAGACGACCCGCTCACCATGGGCGTGGCGCGCCGTGCGGCCGAGGCGGGCACCAAGGTCATGACCTTTGGCATTGCGGAGGACCTGCACCTGCCGGCAGACCGCGTGCCCGAGGCCCGCTTCTGCCAGGTGTGCGGGGCCGAGCTCGGCTACGCCTACCGCAGCTACGCGCAGCTGGGCGCCTTCCTGTGCCCCAACGGGGACTTCTCGCGCCCCAAGCTCACCTGGCGCGCCACGAACGTGGCCGTGGGCCGCACGGGCGTGGGCTTTGACGTGGCGGGCGAGGGCATCGACGGCACGGTGCGCGTGCGCGCGAGCTTCGGCGGCGTGTACATGGTCTACAACCTGCTGGCCGCATTCGTGGCCGCCCAGCTCGCCGGGGTTGACGCCGAGACCTTCCAGCGCGCGTTGGATGGCTACCACCCCGAGAATGGCCGCCTGCAGCACTTCCGTGTGGACGGGCGCGAGGTGGTGCTCAACCTCGCCAAGAACCCCACGGGCTTCAACCAGAACATCTCGCTCATGCTTGCGGACGACCGCAAGAAAGCCGCCTTCTTCGTCATCAACGACGACTACAACGACGGCAAGGACATCTCCTGGATATGGGACGTGGACTTCGAGCGCCTGGCCGTGGGGGCCGAGCGCGTCCACGGCCAGGCGGCGGAGCCCGGTGACCTCACCGTGGTGGCCGGCGGGCACCGTGCCGAGGACGTGCGCGTGCGCATGAAGTACGCCGGCATCCAGGCGCCTGTGGCCCACACCGTGCGCGAGGCGCTGGACGCCGTGAGCGACCTGCCTGTGGAGCAGCCGCTCTACGTGCTCACGAACTACTCGGCGCTCTGGCCGGCCAAGGCCGAGCTGGAGGGAATGGGGGAGCGCCTGTGAGCGACGACATGACTGCGCGGCGCGAGGCGGAGGCCATCACTGCGGCTGTGAATGCTGCCGCCTGGACGGGGCCGGCCGCAGGCGACGGTGCCGGCGGCACGGCGGGCGGCCGCTCCTTGCGCATCGCGCACCTCTACCCGGAGCTCCTGAACCTCTACGGAGACTCGGGCAACATCCTCACGCTGCGCAAGCGCCTCGAGTGGCGCGGCATTGGCTGCAAGGTGGACGAGGTCCACGTGGACGACCGCCCCAGCTTTGTGGGCGTGGACGTCGCCTTCATCGGCGGCGGCTCAGACCGCGAGCAGAAGATCGTCTGCGACCACTTGCTCGCCGAGCAGGCGGAGCTCCGCGCCTTCGTGGAGGACGGAGGCGTGCTGCTCGCCGTCTGTGGTGGCTACCAGCTGCTGGGGCACTCCTACCTCATGGGAGACGAGAAGGTCGAGGGCCTCTCACTCGTGGACCTCTTCACGGACCGCGGCAGCCCCCGCCTGATCGGCAACATCGCGGTGGAGAGCCGCATCTCGCCGCAGCCGATTGTGGGCTACGAGAACCATGGCGGCCGCACGCATCTGGGCCCGGGGGTGGAGCCGCTCGGCAAGGTCGTGCACGGCCATGGCAATGACGGCACTACGGGCGAGGAGGGCTGCCTCTACAAGAACGTGGTGGGCACCTACATCCACGGGCCGCTGCTGCCCAAGAATCCCGGCGTGGCGGACTACGTGCTGGGGTGCGCCCTCGAGCGCAAGTATGGCTCGGGCGCGCTCGAGCCCCTCGATGACGAGGCGGAGCTCGCCGCCAACAAGGCCATGTTCGACCGCCTCGTGAGCGGCGAGGAGAAGGAGTAGCGCCGCTCGGGCGACGGACCACTCGGGGGCGACGAGTTGCCGCTGTCGCGGATGGCGTCGGCGTGAGCGGCGCCCGCCGCCGTTATGGCCGATGCCTGGTTCGAGGCGCCGGCGCCTTGCGAGAGGGGTTTCCGCTATTGGCGTGCGATGCCTGCGTGGATGGGCCCGCCGCGGCCTGAGTGCCGCGGCGGGACCTACTGCGCCAGGAAGTCGTGCGCGTACTGGGCGGCGAGCATGGTGCCACGGATGAAGACCGACTCGTCAGGGTCGTACTTGGGACTGTGCTGCGGCCACACCTTGCCGCTCTTGTCGGCCGTGCCGGAGCCCAGGAACACGAAGACGCCAGGCTTGCGCTTGAGATACTCGGAGAAGTCCTCGCCTGGCATCGAGCCCTGGTAGGTGACGAGCGCGTCTGTGCCCAGCACCTCGGTGGCCGCACGGGCCGCGAGCTCGCTCGCCTCGGGCGTGTTCACGACGGTGGAGTGCGCCACCTCGTACTGCAGCGTGGCGGTGCAGCCGTAGGCCGCCGCGGTGTCCTGTGCCATGCGCTCCATGAGCTGGGGAATCCTTTTGTGCGCGGCCTCGTGGAAGGTGCGCACCGTGCCCTCCATCCAGGCCGTTCCGGCCATGACGTTGCGCGCGGTGCCACCGTGGAACTGGCCCACCGTCACCACCGCGGGCTCGAACGGGCTCATGTTGCGCGCCACGATGGCCTGGAGGCTCTGGACGATGGCGGCGCCCGCGAGCACCGCGTCGGCGCCCTGGTTGGGCATGGCGCCGTGGGCGCCGCGACCGGTCACGTCGATGCGCCACCAGTCGGTTGCCGCCATGCGCGGGCCGGCCTCGCAGCTGATCTTGCCTGCCGGGACGTCGCTCCAGATGTGCTGGCCCCATACACCGTCGACGCCGTCCAGCACGCCGCACTCGATCATGGACTTGGAGCCGTTGCCGCCCTCCTCGGCCGGCTGGAACACGAGGCGAATCTCGCCGTGCAGTTCGTCGGTGAGCTTGGTGAGCATGCGCGCCGCGCCCAGCAGCATGGCGCCGTGGCAGTCGTGCCCGCAGGCATGCATGCAGCCGGGGTTGAGGGACTGGAAGGGCTCGCCGGTCTGCTCGGTCACGGGCAGGGCGTCGATGTCTGCGCGCATCATGAGGCGGCGGCGCGGCTTGCCGTCCTTGTCGTAGGCGTCCGGCGCCGTACCGCGGATGGTGGCCACCACGCCCGTCTCGCGCGGGCGGGTGTAGGGGATGCCGAGGGCGTCGAGCTCTGCGCAGATGTGCTCGGTGGAGGCGAACTCCTTGTAGCCAAGCTCTGGATGAGCGTGGAGCCAGCGGCGCTGGTCGATGACGTAGTCCGAGGTCTCGGGGGCCATCTCGTGAATCTTGTCGGCAGCCCGGGCGCTGTCGTCTGCGTGGGCGAGGCGCTCGTGGGCGTTGCGGGCGATGGCGCCCAGCGCCTCGCGCGCCTGCTCGCGGGCCTCGCGATGCACCTCCCCGCGAGACTTGATGCGTGACGTTGTGCTCGACCTGGCGTCCATGTGAGCTCCCAACCCGCCGCGGCGCTTTGCTGCGGCGTCGGATTCGAACCGGCCGCGATGGCTCGTGCGGCCGCGCTTGCCTATGGGCAGGGTAGCACGCGAGGGGCTTGCGCGGCCAAGGGAGGCGCGGCGCCATGGGGCGAGGCACGCGGCGCATGGGTGCGACTCGGCATCGTGGGGCCACGCGGCACCGTGGCTCCAGGCCACCGCCCAGTCAACGGGGCCGCGTGGCCAAGCGGGGCGTCGCCCGCCTGCGCACCCGGGCTTACGGGGCGCGCGCCCAACCGTGGCTCTTGAATCTGCCATGGCATACGTCGCATTTGGTACACTGCCTGAGGACGAGGGGAGCTGGGGCAAGCCCGGCTGAGAGGGAGGCAATCCTCCGACCCGACCTGATCTGGGTAATGCCAGCGTAGGGACCGACTCGCGCGAAAGCGCACCACGGCCCTTGCCTGTGGCGGGGGGGCGTGCCCTCGCGGAAAGCGAGGTTCTGACTATGGAGTGCAGCGTGGCCATCCAGGTACTGCCAATGGACGCCGCAAGTGACGAGGAGACCGTCCGCGTCGTGGACGCCGTCATCGCCGAAATCGAGAAATACGACGTGAACCCCTACGTGGGGCCGTTCGAGACCACCATCGAGGGCGACTACGACACCTGCATGGACGTGCTCAAGAACTGCCAGCTCGTGGCCGCCAAGGCCGGGTGCGGGCACGTCATGACGTACGTCAAGATCAACTATCGCCCCGGTGGCTCGGTGCTCTCGACCGAGCAGAAGGTGGGCAAGTACCACGCCACGGACTCTGCCTTCGGGGCTACCGGCATCTCCGAGGGCTGCGGCTTCACACGCCCGGGCGAGGGGGCATAGGGCCATGGCCGCCAACGCGAAGGGGCGCGGGGCGGCTGGGGCTGGGGGCACCCGGGAGCGCTTCGACCATAGCCGTTGGCTCGCGCCCGCGCTCACCGTCGTGGGCGTGCTCGTCATCTGGCAGCTCGCGTGCTCCGTGGGCCTCGTGCCAAGCTATCTCCTGCCGAGTCCGGTGCAGGTGGTCGAGGCGCTCGCCACCGACGCCGGTCTGCTGGCGGGGCACGCGGTCGTCACGATTGAGGAGGCGGTGGTTGGCCTCGTGCTCGGCGTGCTCGTGGGCTTTGGGGTTGCCCTGCTCATGGACCGCTTCGAGCTCGTGTACCGCGCGTTGGATCCGCTTATCACCATCTCGCAGACCATTCCCACCGTGGCCATCGCGCCGCTGCTCGTGCTCTGGTTTGGCTACGATTTGCTGCCCAAGGTGCTGCTCGTGGTGCTCACGACGTTCTTTCCGGTTACGGTGGCGCTTGCGAGTGGCTTCAGGAGCGTGGACCCAGACGTCGTCGACCTCATGCGCACGATGAACGCGAGCCGCTGGCAGGTCTTCCGCTTTGCCAAGCTTCCTGCGTCGGCCGGCCAGTTCTTCGCCGGCCTGCGCATCAGCGCCACGTATGCCGTTGTGGGTGCCGTGGTGGCCGAATGGCTCGGCGGCTTTTCCGGCCTGGGCGTGTACATGACGCGCGTGCGCAAGTCGTACTCCTACGACAAGATGTTCGCCGTCATCCTGCTCATCTCGGTGCTGTCGCTGCTGCTCATGGGCCTCGTGGGGCTCATTCAGCGCGGCTGCATGCCGTGGGAGCGCGCGGAGCGCAAGAAGTAGGGCCTAGGGGCGCCCTCGCGTGCCTCGCGGCGCGCCCCGCCTTGGGCGAGGCCGTGGCGCCGGCACGCAACAGCCCCGCGCCTTGCGGTCCGCGGTGGGGTCGCTGCGTGCTTCCGGCATCCGCCGCGTGACTTCGGCATCCAATCTCAGCAACCATTCCTACGAAGGGATCAACCATGAACAATCGCACCATCTCGCGTCGCTGGTTCGTCGGAGCCTCCGGCATCGCCGCCGCCACGGCGGGCCTTGCCCTCGCCGGCTGCGGCCAGAGCGGCAGCAACGGCGGTCAGGCGGCCGCGTCGGGCGCCAGCGCCACCTCCGGCTCCGGTGACGCCACGAAGCTCACCTTCGTCCTCGACTACACGCCCAACACCAACCACACGGGCATCTACGTGGCCATTGCCAAGGGCTACTACGCCGAGGAGGGCCTGGACGTGGAGGTCGTGCAGCCGCCCGAGGACGGCGCCGACGCGCTCGTGGGCACCGGCAAGGCCCAGCTTGGCATGAGCTACCAGGATGTCATGGCCAACTACCTCGGCTCCGACGACCCGCTGCCCGTCACGGCCATCGCCGCCACCATCCAGCACAACACGAGCGGCATCATGAGCCGCCAGGGCGACGGCATCACGCGCCCCAAGGGCATGGAGGGCAAGCGTTACGCCACGTGGGACCAGGACGTCGAGAAGGCCATCGTCAAGAGCGTCGTGGAGACCGACGGCGGCGACTTCTCTAAGGTTCAGCTCATTCCGGCCGGCACCTCCGACGAGGTGAGCGGTCTCAAGGCCAACGAGTTCGACTGCATCTGGGTCTACGAGGCCTGGGCCGTGCAGAACGCGAAGGTCCAGGGCTTCGCCTATGACTACTTCGCCTTCCGCGACATCGACTCGGCGTTCGACTACTACACGCCGGTGGTCATCGCCAACAACGACTTCCTCAAGGACAACCCCGACCAGGCCAAGGCCTTCCTGCGTGCCACCAAGAAGGGCTTCGAGTTTGCCGAGCAGAATGCCGACGAGGCCGCGCAGATCCTTGTTGACGCCGCGCCCGAGGTTGACCCCGAGCTGGCCAAGACGAGCCAGGAGTTCCTTGCGGATCAGTACACCGCCGATGCCTCCAGCTGGGGCGTCATCGACGGTGAGCGCTGGGCGAAGTTCTACACGTGGATGAACGACAACCAGCTCACCCCGGTGGCGCTCGACACCAACGGCGGCTTCTCGATGGACTACCTGGAGGCGTAGTGATGTCTGGTGCGCAGGGGCAGGCGGCTTGGGTCGGGGCCGCCGGTGCGGTGGGGTCGTCTGCCGGCGCGCGCATGGGCGAGGCGGCAGACGCGGGTGCCGGTGCGGCAGCCGGCGTGGGTGCCGATGCGGCGGCGCTCGAGGTCGAGGACCTTTCGCTCTCGTGGGACGGCTCGCCTGTGGTGCGCGGCGTTTCGCTCGCCGTTGCGGCGGGCGAGATGGTGTGCCTGGTGGGACGCTCCGGCTGCGGCAAGACGACGCTCTTCCACGGCCTGGCGGGCCTCTCCGTGCCCGATGCCGGGCGCGTGCTGCTGCATGGCGAGGATGTGACCGGCAAGCCCGGGCGCGTCTCGTACATGCTGCAGAAGGACCTGCTGCTGCCCCAGCGCACCATCATCGACAACGTGTGCCTGCCGCTGCTGCTGGCCGGCGCGGCCAAGCGCGAGGCCCGCGCCAAGGCCGAGCCGCTCTTCGAGCGCTTTGGCCTGGCGGGCACCGAGCGCAGCTACCCGAGTCAGCTCTCCGGCGGCATGCGCCAGCGCGCGGCCCTGCTGCGCACCTACCTCATGGACAACGACGTGGTGCTCATGGACGAGCCGTTCAGCGCGCTCGACGCTCTCACGCGCCGCGACATGCGCGGCTGGTTCCTGTCCATGGTGAGCGACCTTGGCATCTCGTGCGTGCTCATCACGCACGACGTGGACGAGGCCGTGGAGATGGCCGACCGCATCCTCGTGATGCGTGGCCGTCCCAACGAGGGCGAACCGAGCTCGCTCGTGGGCGAGGTGGCCATCGCCGCCCCGCGTGCCGAGCGAGCCGACTGGCTGCTCACGCCCGACTCCCTCGCCGTCAAGCGTCGCGTCCTCGAGCTGCTGGGGTAGGGGCGGGGCGGCGGAGCCTATCAGGCTCTTCGTGGCTTAAGCGCCCGGCCAGGTGGTCTACCTGTCCTGCTCGGCCACGGCCTGCATGGCGAGTGCGCCGATGTAGTTGACGGGCTGCGAGAAGTTGGGCTGGAACAGCAGGTCTACGCCGGCGAGCTGGTCGATGGTGAAGCCGGCCTGGATCGCGATGGACACGGCGTTGGCGGCCTGGCCCACGTCGGGCTGCTTGCTCAGGAACTGGGCGCCCTTGACGATGCGCGTGTGCGGGTCCCACACGAGCGTGGCCGTCACGGGCGTGGTCGTGAGCATGAAGTCGGGGCGGTAGTCCTGCACGAGGGTGGTGGAGCGCAGGTCGAGTCCGCGCGCCTGGGCGCCGCCCAGCGTGAGGCCGGTGGCGGCGAGCGAGAGGTCGTAGAGCTGCACGGCGCTCGTGGCCTGGGTGCCCATGCTGCGCATCACCGGCTCGTTCACGTTAGCGGCCGCCACGATGGCCTGGCGCACGGCGTTGGTGGCCAGCGGGATGTAGTCGAAGGTGCCCGTGGGGTTGTAGCGGATCACGGCCGCGTCGCCGGCAACGAACACGTCGCCCGTGGGCTCCTCGGAGCCGGGCAGGTAGGCGCGCATGTACTCGTCGGTCTTGATGGCGCCGTTCTTGAGCATCTGGAGCTGGCCCGCAAAGAGGTCCGTGCGCGGCAGGAATCCGGCGCCCAGGATGGCAAAGTCCGCGTGGTAGGTGCCCTTGGTGGTCACCACGGTGACGCCCGTGCCGTCCTCTTCGGCCACGAATTCGCTCACGAACTGGTCCATGGCGAGCGTCACGCCGTGGGCCTCGAAGGCGCGCGCGACCTCGCCGCAGATGGGCTCGTCGAAGTTCTTGGCAAGCACGCGGGGCAGGCCGTCGATGAGGACGGAGTGCACGCCGATCTCGCTGAACTGCTCGGCCAACTCGGTGCCGATGTAGCCGGCGCCGATGACCGCGACCTCCTTGGCCGTCTTGGCGCGCTCCTTGATCTCCTTGCCATGGCCCCAGTTCTTGGAGAAGACCACCTGGCCGGCCTCGAGGCACTCGGCGAGTCCCTTGATGGGCGGCTCGACGGGCTTGGAGCCGGTGGTGATGTAGAGCTTGTCGAAGGTGCAGGTGCTTTCCTCGCCCGTCTCGAGGTCGCGGGCCTTGAGGGTCTTGCCGGCAACGTCGACGCTCGTGACGTCGGTGCGCATGTGCATGTGGGCTCCCGCCTCGGCAAGGGCCTCGGGGCTGGAGTAGAACATGCGGGCCGGGTCGCTCACGTGGCCGCCCACCCACAGGGCGATGCCGCATGAGAGGAATGACAGCGAGTCGTTGCGCTCGAAGACGTGGACGGTCCAGTCGGGGTGGGCGGCGAGGAGCTGGGAGGCGGCAAAGGTGCCGGCGTGGGTGCAGCCGATGATGGCGACGGTGGTCATGGATATCCCTTCTGTGGCATGTCAGTGACGGGGCGGCTCGTGCCCGGGGTGGGGGCCGCCGCCCTTGCGGATGTCACGCGCAGCGAGAGCTTGTGCTGCGCGCGCATATGCTACTAAAGAGATAGCATATTGAGGCACGGGAGCGAGACGTCCAATCGGCGTGTGGACGGCTGGCTCTGCGAGCGGCGTCGGTGGCGCTGCCGGATGCCGTTCGGCGTGCGTCGCGCGCCGTCTGCCTTGAGGTGCCCCTTGTTGGCCCCCGGCGTCTCGGGCAAGCGTGCGGCCCGAGCTGCCGGGGGCCGCCGTCGTGGCGGGCAAGCGCACGGACGGCGTTGCCTGCCGGTCACCCCATGACTCCGACCTTTCCTCGGGCCTTATCGGTCCGCCGGGAATACGATGCCCGTCTGCTTGCGAATCTCGTCACAGATTCGAAGCGAGGCGAGCGTCACGTCGCGGAAGCGCGTGGTCGCGGCGCCGGCGGAGAGGCGGCCCCACATCGTGTCGACGTCATCGCCGGCAACAAGGGAGGCAAAGTCGCGCAGCTCGTAGACCATGCTGTTTGAGCAAGGCGTCATGGGGAGCTCCTCCTCGGAGCCGTCCGAGCTCGTGAGCGCGGCGGTGGCGGCGCCTCGCGTGGCGGTGCCGCGCAGGCGGAGCGTGGCGCGCTGCGGCACGTTTACCGAGTCGAGGGCGATGGTGCCCAGCTCGCCCTCAAGCTGGCAGGGGAGGAAGTCCTGGGAGACCTTGGAGTAGGCAAGCTCGGCGATGAACGCACCCCTCCTGCTTGTGACTGCGTCTGTGTCCCTGCCCGCGCCCTTGCCCACGCCAGTACCCGCGCCTGCGGCCGCGCCCGCGCCAATGCCTGCGTCCATGGCCGCGCTGGCATGGGTGCCAGCATGTGTGTTTGCGTCCGCGCCACCCTCCTCGCCATAGCGGCAGAGCACCGAGCCTGCGCCGTCGATGGCGCCGCCGGTGAGCTCGTTGCCCGCCGTGCCGGCGAGCAGGGCAGCCGCCTGAATCGAATCGGGCGCGCCAAAGGCGGCCACCATTGGCTCCACGCAGTAGATGCCCAGGTCCATGAGGGCACCTGAGGCCATGCGGGTATCAAAGATGTTCGTGTGGCGGCCGGCGAGCATGTCGTCGTAGCGCGAGGAGTACTTGCCGTAGCGCAGGCTCACGCGGCACAGGCGTCCCAGGCGTCGCAGCGCCGCGACGACGGTGGCCCAACCGGGGTCATGGACGGGCCGCATGGCCTCCATGGCCACGACCCCGTGGAGGTCTGCGGCGGCAAAGAGCTCCTCCGCCTCGTAGGCGTTGGCGCACAGGGACTTCTCCACCAGCACGTGCTTGCCGCCGCGCATGCAGGCGAGGGCCTGCTCGAGGTGGCAGGCGTTGGGGGTGGCGATGTAGACGGCGTCGACCGAGTCGCTTGCGGCGAGTTCGTCGAGCGAGGTGAAGGGCGTGGTGCCGTCGTGGCGCTCCGTGAAGACACGGGCGGTGTCCGCGTTGCGCGAGAGGGTTCCCACGTAGGAGATGCGCCCGACCGAGGCGGCGGCATCGAGCAGGCTGTCACCGATCGTGCTGGTGCCGATGGTGGCGAGGCGAATCGTGTCGCTCATGGGAACCCCCTAGGCCGAGACCGCGCACGTATGCCGAGGCTGTGCGCGACTGCGCGCGACTGCGCGCTTGTGACCATCGTAGCGCGCCCAAACGGTCGGAAACGATATTCGTGGGGGACGATTCGGCGCCGCGCTCAATTGATAATCCCATGACAGACTCCCTCCCGGAGGGCGAGGGTCGGGCGCCGGCCCTCGCCCATCTTCAGCAATGCCGCATTCGGACATCGTTTTGGTTCCGAGCGGACCCTCTCGCGCGTGCGCGCGATAAATTAGCCATGGGTAACTAGAAGCTTCGCGAGGGAAGGGACCCATGGCTGCCTTCAAGAAGGCTAACGACAGACGCTCCGTTCGATATCAGGCCAGCTGTCCCAAGGGAGGTACCGACGTGCTCTCGAGCTATGCCGTCTTTGATGGCATCTCGTTTTGGATGAGCGATATACGCTCCGAGGCATCGTATCTGGCCGCAAGGGGTCCTACCTGGGCAGTGTTCGCATCGGTGGCGTGGAGCTGCGCGACGCCACGGCCGCCTCGCTCATGCGCGCGGTGGCGCGGCTGCGCGATGCCGGCAAGACCATCGTGCTCGTGAGCCACAGGGCCAGCACCTGCGCGTTTGCGGACAGGTTCTACTCGGTCGAGCGCGGGCGGCTGAGCTAGTGGCTGCCCGCCGCGCCGAGGAGTCCGAGATGGTCTCCGAGATGATTGCCCTGTGGTGCCGCGGGCACCACAGGGGCGTGACGCTCGAGGCCAAGCGCGCCGCCGGGAAGGCCTGAGATGCGGTAGGGTTGCGGCGGGCATATGGCGTGGACTTATTTCTCATGCGGCGTCGTGCTTTGACTGGGGAATGCCTGTTTGGTTGTGGGGTGCTTGCGCGTCGTACGCGGGGTTGGGGACCGCCGGGCACTGCCGCGTTGCGTGCGTGGCCTGGGTATCACGCGTGGGTCATGGCTACGATTTCCGTCTGCGGCGACCAGGCCCCGGGCTCCGCTTGCGGTGCCTCGAGTCATAATTGTCATCAGACGTCCATAGCTGGCCACCTTGCGGCGCCATGGACACAGTCATCCCACCCCAAGGAATTCCATGATTGAAATCAAGGGCATACGCAAGTCGTACAAGACCGGGGACTTTGTCCAGAAGGCCCTCGACGGCGTCTCCATCACGTTTCGCGAGAGCGAGTTCGTAGCCGTGCTGGGCCCGTCCGGCTCCGGCAAGACCACCTTCCTCAACATCCTCGGCGGCTTTGACCACGCAGACTCCGGCGACATCGTCGTGAGCGGCGTCTCCACCAAGGACTACTCCGACAAGGATTGGGACACCTACCGCAACCACCGCATCGGCTTCATCTTCCAGAGCTACAACCTCATCCCGCACCAGACCATCCTGGCAAACGTCGAGCTCGCACTCACCCTCGCGGGCGTCGGCAGCGCCGAGCGCCGCGAGCGTGCCCGTGCCGCGCTCGAGCGCGTAGGCCTGGGCGAGCACGTGAGCAAGCGCCCAGCCCAGCTCTCCGGCGGCCAGATGCAGCGCGTGGCAATCGCCCGCGCGCTCGTGAACGACCCCGAGATCGTGCTGGCCGACGAGCCCACTGGCGCGCTCGATACCGAGACGGGCATCCAGGTCATGAACATCCTGGCCGAGGTGGCCCGCGACCGTCTCGTTATCATGGTCACGCACAACCCGCAGCTCGCGGAGGACTACGCCACGCGCATCGTGCGCATCAAGGACGGCCGCATCGTGGACGACTCGCGCCCCATTGCGCCCGAGGAGGTTGCCGGCGAGCTCGAGCGCGCCAAGGCCTCGGCCGCCCCGCGCAAGCGCTCCTCGATGAGCTTCCTCACGGCGCTCTCGCTCTCGGCGAACAACCTCATGACCAAGAAGGGCCGCACCATCATGACGGCCTTTGCCGGCTCCATCGGCATCATCGGCATCGCGGCGATCCTGGCGCTGTCCAATGGCGTGAACGGCTACATCGCCAAGGTGGAGGAGGACACGCTCTCGAGCTACCCGCTCTCCATCGCGCGGCAGAGCTACGACCTCACAAGCATGCTGACCGGCGACGACGCGGACGGCTCGGATGGCGCGGACGGCTCCGGAGCAGACGCGACGAGCGGCTCGGATGAGTCTGCGACGAGCGGGTCTGCCGCGAACGCATCTACCACCGACGCCGCCGCTGCCGTGGACACCTCCGCCGCCATCCCCGAGGCCACCATGCTCAAGGACATGTTCGCGAGCGTGAAGTCCAATGACATGTCGAGCTTCAAGCAATTTCTCGACGCGGGTGGCGATGGCATATCAGACGAGGTCAACGCCATCCAGTACGACTACGGCGTGACGCCGTTGATCTATCGGCAGACCGGCGGGAACTCGGCGACGGGCGAGGGCACCGGCGGCGACGCGGCGGCGAGCGATAGTGCAACGGAGTCGGGCGAGGGAGACGGCAGCGAAGGTGCTGAAGCGGCCTCGGGCGGTAACGACGCTGGCGCCGACGCCGCCGCAGGCTCCGACGCCCCCGTCAAGCTCAGCCCCAACGCGATGTCGTCGGCCATGAGCGGAGGCGCCTCCAGTGCCGCCACCGCCGGCACGATGATGGGCTCCTCGAGCGCCTTCAACGAGATGATCGACGACCAGGGCCTGCTCTCCTCCCAGTACGACGTGGTGGCCGGCCGCTGGGCCTCCGCCCCGGACGAGGCGGTGCTCGTGCTCTCGCGCAGCGGCAAGGTGAGCGACTACACCCTCTACAGCATCGGCGTGCTGGACATCGATGAGCTCAACCGTCTCGTGAACAGCACCATGAGCGCCGACGGCACGGTGGAGGTGCCCGAGACGGACGTGAGCTTCACCTGCGATGACGCCCTGGGCCTCACGTTCAAGGTCCTGAGCCCGTCCGATACCTACCGCAAGAACGACGAGACCGGCGGCTGGACCGACATGTCTGACGACGCTGACTTCATGCGCGGCGCCGTGGCCGACGGCCTCGATCTCAAGATTGTGGGCGTGGTGAAGCCCAACGGCACCTCTGACGCCAACTCCCTCACGCAGGGCGTGGCCTACACCCACGGGCTCACCGAGGAGCTCATGGCCCGCGCCGCCGCCTCGCCCATCGTGCAGCAGCAGCTCGCCAACCCGGACGTTGACGTCTTCACCGGCAAGACCTTTGACGAGCTCCAGAGCGAGAGCAAGCAGGGCCTGGACCTTTCGAGCCTCTTCTCCGTGGACGAGGACGCCATCCGAGGGGCCTTCAAGTTCGACACCTCCAAGCTGGGCGCCGGGCTCGACCTCTCCGGCTTCGACTTCTCGGGCCTCGACATGGGCAGCATGAGCATCGACCTCTCGGGCGTGGCGGGCGACATCGACCTCTCCCAGGTGGTGTCCGGCGCGCCGAGCCCAGACTTCTCCGGCATCCTCGACGGCCTGGTGCAGGACCCGCCGCTCACGGCCGACGAGACCGAGCAGGTCGTGCGCCTGGGCGGCAACCTCGTGAGCGGCTACCTTCAGTGGCTGCGCACAAACGGGGGAGACCTGAGCCCCCAGGATCCCGAGCTTGGCCAGAAGCTGCTCCAGAAGTTCCAGGTCTACGTGCAGACGGAGGAGGCCCAAGGCATCCTCGCGCAGGTGGTGGCCATCGCTGGCCAGCCCGTGAGTGAGCGCATTCAAGAGATCGCGTCCAACTACGTCTCCAACCAGCTCGCGCCCTACATGCAGCAGACTATGCAGCAGATGATGACTCAGGTGGGCCAGCAGGTGGGCTCGGCCATCTCCTCGCAGATCCAAGGCCAGCTCACGAGCGCCATGACGAGCATGATGGGCCGGCTCTCCAGCCAGCTCTCCTCCCAACTCGCGCAGAACATGCAGGGCGCGTTCTCCGTCGACGCGACGGCCTTTGCCAACGCCATCCACTTCAACATGACGGCCGAGGACCTGAGCTCGCTCATGCAGAGCTACGCCAACGCGAGCCGCCTCACCTACGACAACAACCTCACCACGTTGGGCAACGCGGACGAGGCCAACCCGCAGGCCATCAAGATCTTCCCCAAGGACTTCGCCGCCAAGGAGCGCGTGCTCGAGCACATCGACGCCTACAACCAACAGATGCGCGACGCCGGCACGGACGACAAGGTCATCTCCTACACGGACTACATGGGCGTGATCATGGGCAGCGTCACCGACATCGTGAACATGATCTCGCTCGTGCTCATCGCCTTCGTGTCCATCAGCCTCGTGGTGAGCTCGATCATGATTGGCATCATCACCTACATCAGCGTGCTCGAGCGCAAGAAGGAGATCGGCATCCTGCGCGCGATGGGCGCCTCCAAGCTCAACGTGGCCAACGTCTTCAACGCCGAGACGATCATCGAGGGGCTCATCGCCGGCGTGTTCGCCATCCTCGTGGTGCTCATCGTGTCGGTGCCGGTGAATGCCTGGGCGCTGGCGGCGCACAACGTGCCCAACATCATGATGTTGCCCGTGGGCTCGGCGCTCGCGCTCATTGGCATATCGGTGCTGCTCACGCTGGTGGCCGGCCTCATCCCAAGCGTGGGTGCCAGCCGCCGCGACCCGGTGGAGGCCCTGCGCAGCGAGTAGGGGCGCCCCGCGCGATGGCCCGCACGGCATGCGACGGCCTGTGTGACCTGCCGCGCATGTCTGCCCGAGCGTATCCAACTTCCAGCATATTCAGCCGGGGGAGGCCCGTTTCTCCGCCGCCCATCTCCGCCCGGGGGCACGCGCAGGTCCGCGCCCCCGGGCGGCGCGCCGTTTGGGTGCTACGGCTGTGCTAGACTGCCCCTTTGTCATCGCGCCAGAGATGACGTCAGCCTGCCTGCCGCCAAGCCTCGCGCTCGGTTGGCGCGGCATAACACGGAGGAGGGGCCCATGAGCCTGCCGTCTGCCCGAACGTTCCTTGGGACGTTCTTCCATACCCCGAGCTACGGGAAGGTGGAATGTCTCGCAAACGCACTCGTGGAGACCGACGACAGCGGCACCATCACTTCCGTGACGCTGCCGGCAGACGAGGGCTACGCCGAGCGCGAGTGCGCTGCCCGCGAGGCCGGCACCCTCGTCGAGCTGGGGGAGGGCAAGGTTGTCCTGCCTGGCTTCGTGGACCTGCACGTGCACGCGCCGCAGTGGCCCCAGAGCGGCATCGCGCTCGACGAGCCGCTCAACGTCTGGCTCGACAAGCGCACCTTCCCGCTCGAGTCCAAGTACGCAGACCTCGAGTTTGCCCGGCGCGTGTACGCCGACCTCGTGCACCAGCTGCTTGCCCGCGGCACCACCACCTGTATGTACTTTGGCACCGTGCATGTGGAGCCCACCGTGGAGCTCGCGCGCCAGTGTGCCACCCAGGGCCAGCGCGGCCTCGTGGGCAAGGTCGTCATGGATGACCCTGCCGGCAACCCCAGCTTCTACCGCGACGCCTCCACCGCCTCCGCGCTCGCCGACACCGAGCGCTTCGTGGGCATGGTGGACGCCCTGCGCCCCGGCTGCGCCCAGGGCGTGTGGCCCGTGGTGACCCCGCGCTTCATCCCCAGCTGCACCGACGAGGGCCTGGCGGGCCTTGGCCGCATCGCCAACGAGTCGGGCGCCTTCGTCCAGAGCCACTGCAACGAGGGCCAGTGGGAGCACGACTTCGTCTTCGAACGCTTTGGCAAGAGCGACGCCGAGGCCCTCTATGACTATGGCCTGCTGCGCGAGAAGTCCGTCATGGCGCACTGCACCTTCCTCACCGAGGCCGACGGGCGCCTGTTCGCCGAGAGCGGCGCGGCCGTTGCCCACTGCCCCATCTCGAACGCCTACTTTGCCAACAGCGTGGCGCCGGTACGCCGCCTGCGCGCCCAGGGCGTGCGCATGGGCCTGGCCACCGACATCTCCGGCGGCTTCTCGCCGAGCATGTACGACAACATCCGCCAGGCCGTCATGGTCTCCCGCGTGCGCGAGGACGGGGTCGACGCCCTGGTGGCGCAGGACGAGCGCGGCGCGGGCGAGTCGCGCATCTCGAGCGTGGAGGCCCTGTGGCTCGCCACGGCGGGTGGCGCCGAGGCGCTGCGCCTGCCGGTGGGCTCATTCGAGCCCGGCCGCGCCTTCGACGCCCAGGTAATCGACACGCGCCGCCCCGACGCCGACCTCACCGGCTTTGGCGTCTTCGACGGGCCGCGCGACGTGCTCGACCGCGTGCTTTACCTCTCCGTGCCCGAGAACATCCGCCAGGTGTGGGTGCAGGGCGCGCTCGTGCTCGACAAGGACGAGGCTCGCTAGGCGAAGACGATGCCCACCGGGCGGGGATGAGCCTCGCCGGGCGGGCCCCACGGGCGGCGGCGCGCGATGGCGCGCGGCGCCCGCCCCAAGATTCGGTGACCAAGCAGCACCGCGGCAGCCGGCTCGCAGCGACGCGATGGCCTGCCCGATGCCGCCCATTCCAAGGAAGGAAACCACATGGCAGAAACCAACGGCCTCACCGTAGGACCCGAGGAGGACGTGTCCCTGGGCCAGTCCATCGTCCTGGGTCTCCAGCACGTCATGGCGATGGACGTCTACGTCCCGCCGTTCCTGATCGCCACGGCCTTGGCGCTCGCCCCCGGCGACTCCACGGGCCTCATCCAGTCCACGTTCCTCGGCGCTGGTGTGGCCTCGCTCATCCAGGTGCTCTTCTTCCTGCGCCTGCCGGTGTGCCAGGGCCCGTCGTTCGTGCCCGTGGGCGCCATCGTGGGCCTCTACGCCGGCACGCAGGGCTTCGACACCGTCTTTGGCGCCGTGCTCGTGGGCGCCGCGTGCGTGGTCCTGCTCGGCCTCTCCGGCGCGTACAAGTACATCGTGCGCAACTTCGTGCCTCCCATCGTGAGCGGCGCCATCATCATGATCGTGGGCCTCACCCTTCTGCCGAGCGCCTTCTCGAGCAACATCTTCGTGGAGGGCGGCTCGCTCTCCATGGGGCAGAACGTGCTTCTGGCCTGCATCTCCGCGGCCATCATGATCTTCTTCTCCATGCTTGGCGTCTATCGCCCGAGCCTGGGCAAGGTCTTCCGCATCTGCTCGGTCATCCTGGCGCTGGCCATCGGCTCGGTGGTGGCGTGGGCCATGGGCGGCCTCGACCTCTCCAGCGTGGCCGCCGCCCCGTGGCTGAGCCTGCCGCACGTGGCGTTCGTGAACTACGGCCTCTCCCTTGACCCCTCGGCCATCCTGACGATGCTCGTGATCTACGTGGTGCTCCTGGCCGAGACCACCGGCACCTGGTATGCCGTGAGCTCCGTCATCGACGAGCCCCTCACCGACGAGCAGATCAACCGCGGCGTCATCGGCGAGGGCATCGGCTGCCTTGTGGGCGCCTTCCTCGGCTCCACGCCGGTGACCGGCTACTCCACCAACGCCGGCATCATCTCCATCACGGGCGTGGCCAGCCGCAAGGTCTTCGTGGCCGCCTCTGGCTGGTTCATCCTGCTGTCGTTCGTGGGCAAGCTCTCCGCGCTCATCATGACCATCCCGTCCTCGGTGATCGGCGGCGTGTTCGCGGTGGTCTGCACCATCATCATGCTCAACGGCTTCCGCGCCGTGAAGGACGAGCCGCTGAGCGAGCGTCAGCTCTACATCATCGGCGTCCCCATCGCCGTGGCCATGGGCCTGCTCAACCTCCCTGCCGACCTCTCCTCCGCCGCGCCGCAGTTCGTGCAGTTCCTGCTCGACTCGCCCATCGCGGTGAGCGCGCTGGTGGCCATCGTCCTCAACAAGCTGCTGCCCGAGCGCACCGTGGCCAAGTCACGGGAGTAGACGCCCGGCCCTGAGCTAAACCCGGCAGCCTCTTCGAGCGCGCCGACCCCCATTCGGAGGGGTCGGCGCGCTCTTTTTCTCGAGATGGCGGGGAGGGGGTATGCTTGAGGGCATTGAACTCGAAGAAGGAGTGCCTGTGGGAAAGAAGCTCACGGTTGAGGAGCAGGGGATGGTCGTTCGGCTGGCGAAGGTGCTGGCCAAGATCAGCTACGGTCCCATTCGCAGCAATGCGAGCGGCATCGCGAGCGGGCTCATCCGCCTGCGGAGAGACCCGGTAACGGCCGAGAACATCGACTCTGTGCTGGGCAAGTATGGCTGTGCCGGCGCAACCTCGCGCGACACGCTCGCGCGCGCCGGGGTGATTGTGCCGGCGGAGGCCGAGGGGGAGTATCACCTGGCGCTGCCGATGACGGCGGCGGAGGCTCGGGAGGCGGCAGGGGCCACGGAGCCGGCGGCAGCTGAGCCTGGCCCTGCGGATGACGTCCGTGCCGACGGCGCCGATGCCAAGGTGGCTGCATCCGGCGGCGACGTCTGCTCCCAGGATGGGCAGGACGCCGGCAAGGCCGAGGGCGCGGACGCGCGCCGCCCCGGCAAGGCCAAGGCGGCGGCCGGACGGGCTGGCGGGCGTCGCGGCAAGCACTTCCGCGAGGAGCACCGGCAGGGGGCCGAGGCGGCTGAGGCCGGGCCCGAGGGGCCTGCGGCTGGAAAAGCGGCGCAAGAGGGCGCGCCTGGGCGGCCATCATCCGAGGGCGCCGTGGTCGAGCCGCCACAACCTGCGAGCGTCTCCGGTGACGATGCCGCTGGCGCGGCCCAGAATACGGGCGAGGGCGAACCTCGCGCCGGCAAAGCCCACGAGGGTAAGACGCCTGCCGGCAGGAGGGGCGCTGGCAGGAAGTCCGTGGCGGCGCGGGTTCCCGAGGTGACGGCCAGGGGAGGCGGCTCCGCCAGGGCAGGCTCTGCAAAGGCGGCCGCATCGAGCAAGGCATCCGCCTCCGCAGCGCCCGAGACGGCCTCCGCAAAGCCCTCCGCCCCGGCGCCTGCCAGCCCGCTTGGTGGCCTGCGCGCGCTCGCGAGCCGGTTTGGCATCCTGCGCCCGCGTGGAGAGAGGGCGGTTTCCGAGCCCGGCGCGGCGGCTGTCGAAGCCGACCGTGGCGACGCGCGGGCTGCGGCCTCCGATGGCGCCAAGCCCGCGTCTTCCGCCGCCGACGCCCACACCTCCAGGCGCGGCGGCACCCGCGCGCTCGCGAAGAAGGGACCGGCCGAGCTGAGCCCCGCCGCATCCGTCAGGCAGGCGCCCGCCAAGGCGAAGGCCGCCGGCGATGATGCCGCCCCCGCAAGGCAGTCCGGCCGCGGCAAGAAGGGCCGACCCGCCAGCCGCCTCATCGGCAGCGGGCCGCGCACGCTCGACGGCGTGCGTCCCGAGCCGCTGCACACGCCCGAGGCAACCGAGCTTCGCCGCCAGATCCTCGACCTGGACCCTCGCCTGTGGCTCAACGGCTGGCTGCTCAGCTGCCCCGAGGCCTACGAGCTCTACGGCGCGCGCCTGCGCTCGCTCGACCAGGCGCTTCGCGGCGCCCAGACACTGGGCGATGGCACGCTCACCTGTCGCGAGCTCTCCTACAGGGTGTTCGGCGACGAGAAGTTCCTCGAGCAGAACGGTGACGGTCGCAAGCTCCTGGAGCTCATGGGCCTGGCCGAGATCGTGCGCCATCGCCCGAGCCCGCACCTGGGCATGCTGCACTTCGTGCCGCGCAAGCGCTCGCACATGCGCCTCGTCGTCTCGGAGAACCTCGACCCCTGGTATGGCATGCGCGACCGCATGTACGCGGACGGCCGCAGCCTCATCCTGGGCGAGCACGTGGACGGCGTGGTCTTTGGCAACGGCTACCTCATCGACGACGCGCGCCGCCTGCCGGAGCTGCTTGCCTCGCTGGAGTGCGATGACGCCGAGATTCTGTACTGGGGCGACATTGACCGCGCCGGCCTGCAGATCTATGACCGCCTGCGGCGCGTGGCGGAGGGTCGCTTCGAGCTGCGCCCGTTCGTGGCCGCCTATGCGGCGATGGCGCGGCGTGCGGCGGAGCGCTACCCCAACCCGCTCGACAACGAGGCCAGCGCCCAGGAGGGTGTGCCGTTCGACGGTCTCGACGACTTCTGCGCCGAGCTGCCCGAGGACGTGCGCGGCTACGTGCACGCCGTCATCGAGGGCAAGCGCCTCATCCCGCAGGAGATCGTCACGAGGGTTGACCTGTAGGCGCGCCTACAGGTCCAGCGTGCAGACGAGCGCCGCGTGGTCCGTGCCCTCCACCTCGTACGTCCTGAGGTCGCGCGCGCCCACGCCGTCGCTCGCCACCACGTGGTCGATGCCGCAGAACGGCGGCAACAGCCTGCGGTTCTGGGGCCATGTGAGCGTGATGCCCTCGCCGGCGATGCGTGCCGCGTCGTGGAGCGAGTCGCCGAGCATCGCCCGGAAGGGCGCGTGGTCATAGGTGGCGTTGAAGTCGCCCATGAGGACGTAGCGGCGGGAGGGGTCTGCCTCGGCGCGGTCCCTCACCACGCCAATCTCCAGGATGCTCTTGCGCCACAGGTCGAGGTACTCGTCCACGGGGGCCGTCGTGTGCACGGAGACGAAGCGCACCGGCACGGTGGTGACGCCGTCTGAGGAGGTCACCTGGACGATGCCCGCCGGCATGGCCGAGGCGCTGGAGCCCACGTCGTCCGACTCGACGTCCGAGAGGGGCGTGGCGCTCCACACGCCGTTGCCATAGACGCCGTCCGAGGAGGAGCGCTGCGAGTAGGGGAGCAGATCGGAAATGCCGTTTGCCTCGAGCTGGTCCACGAACTCCGAGGTGGTCTCCTGCAGGGCCAGCACCCGCACGCCCTCCTCGCGCACGAGCTTCACGATACGTGCGGCGTCGGCGTTGCCCTTGTAGACGTTGCAGGTCATGACGCGGAGACTGCCGGCCTTTTGCGTGTCTGTATGGGTGGCCGTGGTGTGGGTGAGCGCCCGGGAGTAGAACGGCAGCTGCCAGGTGGCCTCGAGGGCGAGGCAGACGAGCATGAGCACCGCGACGCCGCGCAGCGGCCTCTTGCCGCCTTGCCCCCGGGTGCCGCCGCCGGCGATGCGGCAGGCGAGGCACAGCGCGAGCGCGAGGGCGCCCGTGAGCGCGTACCACGGCGTTGCCGAGACGATGACGGGCAGCAGCGGCAGGGCCGAGAGGCGTGTGGGTGCCAGGCGAGCGAGGCAGCCAACCAGCGTGATGGCCGCAAGCAGTCGCGCAAGGGCGCGCAGGAATCGCATGGGCAGCCTCCTCGTCCTGTCCTGGCGCCGGGGCCCGCTGTCCCGTCGCGCTGAGGACACCTACTATGCCACGCTCCCGTCTCCCTTCACCTAAAGCCCAATGTGTCATTGGGGGCGGATTAATGGGAACCATGTTGGGGAGGGCGGCGCCAGGACACCAGGTCCGCGCCTGTCCGCGATACCGTGGAACCACATGAGGGAGGGCGGCGCCGTTGGCGTCGCGATGACGGAAGGAGCGTCCGTGAAGAAGTTCATCAACCGGCCGGAAGACGTCGAGCGCGAGGTCGTCGACGGCTACGTGAAGAGCTATCCGCACATCATTCGCAAGGCTGCCGACGACATAGTGGTGCGCGCCCACCCCAAGCACGGCCGGGTGGCGCTCGTCTCCGGCGGCGGCATGGGCCACGAGCCGGCGCATCTCGGTTACGTGGGCGCCGGCATGCTGGATGCGGCCGTGGGCGGGGCCATCTACACGAGCCCTGCCCAGGACCGCATCATCGCCGGCATCGGCGCCGTGGCGCCTGGCACCACCGGCGTGCTGCTCGTGATCAAGAACTACACCGGCGACGTCATCAACTTCAAGATGGCCGAGCAGGCGGCCCGTGACGAGGGCATAGCCTGTGACCACGTGGTGGTGGATGACGACGTGGCTGTGGAGGGGTCCTCGTTCACCGTGGGCCGCCGCGGCGTGGCCGGCACCGTCTTCGTTCACAAGTGCGCGGGCGCCGCGGCCGAGGCGGGGGCATCGCTTCCCGAGGTCAAGCGCGTGGCCGAGAAGGTCATCGCCAACGTGCGCACCATGGGCGCCGCCATCGAGCCCTGCACCGTGCCGGCAGCGGGCAAGCCGGGCTTCACCCTTGCGGACGACGAGGTGGAGATGGGCGTGGGCATTCATGGCGAGCCGGGCGTGCGGCGCGAGAGGATGCAGCCGGTCGACGACATGGTCGACGAAATCCTCGACACGATCCTCGCGGACCTGGACTGCGCGGGGCATGACGTTGCCGTGCTCGTGAACGGGGCGGGCGGCACGCCTCCCTATGAGCTCGCGATCGTCTCCAACCACGTGCATGACGTGCTGGCCGCCCGCGGCGTGCGCGTGTGGCACACCTATATGGGCCCCTACCTCACCTCGCTGGAGATGCGCGGCTTCTCGGTGACGCTGCTGAGGCTCGATGACGAGCTCAAGGGCCTGCTTGCCGCTCCGGCCGAGACGGCTGCCTGGACGCAGGGCGCCGTGGCGGGGGAGGCCGAGGGCGACGCGACGGATGCCGCTACCACGCCGGAGGCCGATGATGCGGATTGCTCGCCTGCCGCCGCTGCGCCAGGCGCCGAGACCGCTCCCCGCGCGGCGGACGCCGAGGCCCCAGGCGCCGCTCCCTCTTCGCCCGACGTCGCGGCCGCCATCAAGGCCATCTCCGCCATCGCCGACGCCATGGACGCCAACAAAGACGAGCTCACCGAGCTCGACCAGCCCATCGGCGACTCCGACCACGGCATCAACATGGCGCGCGGCTTCGATGCCGTGCGCGCCCAGCTGCCCGAACTCGCCGGCCAGGACCTTCCGGGCCTGCTCAAGCGCGCCGGATCCATCATCGTCTCCAAGGTCGGCGGCTCGTCGGGGCCGCTCTACGGAACGCTGTTCCGCAAGGTGGGCGTGGCGCTCAAGGCCGAGGGCAGCCTCACCGTGCGCGCGCTCTCCGCGGGGCTGGGCAAGGCCTTCGTGGCCATCGAGGACCTCGGCGGCGCCAAGCCGGGCGACAAGACCATGCTCGATGCGATACGGCCCGCCCTGGAGGCGCTCGAGCGCGGGCGCGTGAACGAGGTCTCGGTTGCCGAGGCGCTTGCGGATGCGGCCTCCGCTGCCGAGGAGGGTGCCGAGGCAACGGTTCCCCTCGTGGCGCGCAAGGGACGCGCGAGCTACCTCGGCGAGCGCTCCGTGGGCCACAAGGACCCGGGTGCGGCGTCGTTCGCGCTGCTCATGCGCACCCTCGCCACCGTCGCGGCCGGGAAGTGAGCCAGGCTGCCGTGAGTCAGCCTGCCGTCTACTTTGACTCATTTTCCTGACAAATGACCGTGACCGGCGCGGTCGTCCTGTATCTGCGCCATCTCTCCGGCCCGCCGCGCGCGGACCGGCATCCCACACATCTCCAAAGAAAGGAATCCCATGGTTGGCGTCGTGCTTGTCTCGCACTCGAAGCCGCTGGCAGATGCGCTGGCGGACTACACGAAGATGATGGCTCCCAACGCGCGCGTTGCCGCGGCGGGCGGCCTCGAGGACGGCTCCTTTGGCACGAGCTCCGACAAGATAGAGGACGCGATTCGCAAGGTCGCGAGCCCGGATGGCGTCGTCGTGCTCATGGACATGGGCTCCGCCGTCATGACCACGAAGATGGTGGTGAGCGACCTCGAGGACGAGGACTTCGAGGCGCCCGTCAAGCTCGCGGACTGTCCCTTCGTCGAGGGCGCCGTCGAGGCCACGGTGCAGGCCCAGGCAGGCTCCTCCCTCGACAGCATCGTGGGCGACCTCTCCAACATCGCCACCACCCACAAGCTCTAGCAATTTGGCAGCAATTGGGGACAGGTTCTTATACAACTTTTCTGAAAGACGGCCTTAATCGGTTTTAATTTCGTGGCATCGGACAAGCGCTAGACTGGGCGTCACAAGCCTGGGCCACCCGTCCAGGCCGTGCGTCAGCGGAGCGGGCGCGAGCGCCGTGAGGCGCCGGTGGCGCTGGTGCGGCACCATCGCGTCATCGGCTTCTCCCAAGGCTAAGCCCGCGCTTGTGCCCGCACCTCGCGCACGGCCCGCGCGCTCGGCCCCGCTCCCGCACCGTGCGCTTCAAACGGGGCACATATCGGCATCAGGAGGCACGATGGCACTTGTCAGCGTCGACTACTTCTCGGCTGCGCTCATGCGCACCACCACGTTGCAGATCGTTTTGCCCTTCGACACCACCGGTGACGCGTTTGCGGCAGACCGAGCCGTCCGCGACGAGCCCAAGCCCGGGGATGCGTTCCCATACCCGCCCGTCCGCGCGCCCTTCCGTACGCTGTTCCTGTTGCACGGCATCACGGGCAACCACACGGACTGGATCAGCCGCTCGAACATCTGCGAGCTGGCGGAGCGGCACAGCCTCGCCGTCATCATGCCGAGCGGCTACAACGCCTTCTACCTCGACCAGCCCGACTCGCATAACTATTACGGGCGCTTCGTGGGGGAGGAGCTCGTGACGGCCGCCCGCAGGGTGCTGCCGCTCTCCACGCGCCGAGAGGACACCTTCATCGGCGGCATCTCGATGGGAGCGTTCGGGGCTCTCCGCAACGGTCTCAGGTACTGCGAGACGTTCGGCGGCATCGTGGCCCTCTCCTCGGCGATGGTGGCGGGCGGCCTCGAGCAGGTGCTCGCGGAGGAACCCTTCTTCCTGAGCCGACCATTCCTCGAGTCAACCTTTGGTTCGCTCGGCCAGGTGCGCGGCGGCGACAAGGACCCGGTGCGCCTCGCGGCGGACCTCGTCTACTGCGACCGGCCCCGCCCGCGCGTCTACCTCGCCTGCGGCAGCTCTGACCCGCTTGCGCCGGCGAACCGGCAGCTTGCCCAGCAGCTGCACGACACGGGGCTCGACGTTTCGTATCGCGAGGAGGCCGGCGGGCACGACTGGGCTTTCTGGAACGACGCGCTGCCGGCTGCGCTCGACTGGCTGGGCTAGAGCGAAGGTCGCGCGCTGCCGGGCGGACGTCGCCTGCGCTTCGCTCTCCGCGCGCCGACACCAAACTGCTGCCCGTGCCTTGGTCTTCACGTGCTCGAGCGCGACCGAGATGCTCGGAATCGTCGCTTGCCGCCGCCCGGCCCACATGCCAAGGGGGGATTCAATGGCTCTGCTCAGAATCGACTTCTATTCCAACTACCTGCGGCGCAACGTCGTGCTCACGGCGGTGGTGCCGGTGGACAAGATGGCGGGCGACAAGCTCGCCACGCACCGTCGCGGCCCGTACAGGACCGTCTACCTGCTCCACGGCCTCTTTGGCCAGGACGTGGACTGGATTGACAAGACCCACGTGGTGGAGACGGCCGAGGCACGCGACGTCGTGGTGATCATGCCGTCTGGCGAGGACGGCCTCTACCTCAACAAGCCCGAGATAGACGAGTGGCATGGCAAGTTCATCTCCGAGGAGCTGGTGAACTTCACACGGCGCCTGCTTCCCCTCTCGGCCAAGCGCGAGGACACGGCGCTGGCGGGCATCTCCATCGGCGCGTACACCGCTGCCGTGAACGGCCTGGTGCGGCCGGACCGCTTTGGGAGCATCATCTGCCTCTCGGGCGCCTTCATGCGCGACCGCGTGCTCAATGCCGCCGCGAGCGACTCGGCGAGCAAGCGTCGCCGCTACGAGCGCTTCTTTGGGGACCTCAACACCGTCATGGGTACCGAGAAGGACTACGTGGCGCTGGCCGAGCGCTTCCGAGACGCGGAGCCGGGGGAGCGCCCGCGCTTCTACGTGGCCTGCGGCGAGCACGACAACCTCTGCCAGCAGAATCGTGACTTCGTGCATCTGCTCGACGAGAACGGCTTCGACGTCACGTACCACGAGCCGGACATCGGCGCGCACGAGTGGCCTTTCTGGAACGCCTGGATTGGCTGCGCTCTGGACTGGTACGCGCCGGGCGATATGAGGCCGTCGACGGCGCCGGTGGACTACACGGCCCTCACGAGCCTGCGCCCGCCCGGACAGCAGCAGAGCTAGCTGTTGCGTGCCATGACGTTGTTTAC
>NZ_CAAKON010000052.1 GCF_901212655.1 Olsenella uli
ACACATCTTGCGCCGGGGGCCCGGGGGGGCCGCGGGCCGGGCGAAACGACCCGAGGAGCGCCATGCCCACGAGCCCCAACAAACCCGCAACCAGCACCTCCCGCACGCACTCGCCTCAATAGCCTCGTGCCGCCAGCCACGACAGGCACGGCACAAAACGAGGAGCGCCCGCAAGCACATGCCTGCGGGCGCCCCTCTTGTGTGACGCAATCCTCACGCGGCGCGGTCAATCTGTCGCGCCGACGCTAGTCGCCGGCCGCGGCCAGGTCCATGCCGCCAGCTCCGCGCGAGCCGCCAGTGGCACCGCCGCCACCCGAGACGCCCCACGTGCCCGTGGCAGTGGGCAGGTCCATGTGCTCGCGCTCGGTGCGCTCGGGAATCTCGCCAACGCCCTTCGTGAACGTGAGCTTGTCGCCCTCGCCCCTGTCCACGAGCACGATGTCGCCGGCATGCCAGCGACCCTCGAGCAGCTGCTCGGCCAGCGGGTCCTCCACCATCGTCTGGATGGCACGGCGCAGCGGGCGTGCGCCGTAGACCGGGTCGGTCCCCTGCTTTGCAATGAGGTCCTTCGCGGCGTCCGTGAGCTCGATGGACATGCCCTCGCCGATGAGGCGGTTGCGCAGCTCGCGCACCATGAGGTCCACGATGTTGCGCACCTGTTCGCCCGTCAGCGACTTGAATACCACGATCTCGTCTACGCGGTTGAGGAACTCGGGGCGGAAGAGCTTCTTGAGTTCGCCCATCGCGCGACTCTGAATCTCCTTGTCACCGAGCTGCGAGGCGCCGGTGCCAAAGCCCATCGTGCCCGGCTTGGCAATCTCGCGCGCACCCACGTTGGACGTCATGATGATGACGGTGTTCGAGAAGTCCACCTTGCGGCCCTGGCCGTCGGTCAGGCGACCCTCATCCAGAATCTGGAGCAGGATGTTGAAGACGTCCGGGTGTGCCTTCTCGATCTCGTCGAACAGCACGACGGAGTACGGTCTGCGCCGCACGGCCTTCGTGAGCTCGCCGCCCTCGTCGTAGCCCACGTATCCCGGAGGGGCGCCTACGAGCTTGCTCACGGCGTGTTTCTCCATAAACTCGCTCATGTCGAAGGTGGTGAGCGCCTCCTCGGAGCCAAACAGGAACTCCGCGAGGCTCTTGGCCAGCTCCGTCTTGCCAACGCCCGAGGGGCCCAGGAAGATGAACGAGCCGCCGGGGCGACGCGGGTCCTTGAGCGGCGAGCGGCTGGGGCGGATGGCGCGCGCCACGGCGCCCACCGCCTCATCCTGACCAACGACGCGCTGGTGCAGCACCTTCTCGCAGCGCAGCAGCTTGGATGCCTCAGCCTCGGAGAGGTTGGAGACGGGCACGCCCGTGATGCTGGAGACCACGCCGGCGATGTCGTTGGCGTCCACGCCCACGACGTTCTCGTCCATGCGCTTGTGCCACGCGGCCTCGAGCTCGGAGCGCTTTGCCGTGAGCTCCTTCTCCTGGTCGCGCAGCTTGGCGGCCTGCTCGAACTCCTGCGCTGCCGCGGCGGCCTGCTTGTCCGCACGCACGTGGGCAAGTTGCTCATCCACCTCGGCAATCTCGGGCGGCAGCGTCATCTTGTGCACGCGCGTGCGAGCTCCGGCCTCGTCGATGACGTCGATGGCCTTGTCGGGCAGGAAGCGGTCCTGGATGTAGCGGTCTGAGAGCGTGACCGCAGCCTCGATTGCCGCGTCCGTGTAGCGGACGTGGTGGTGCTTTTCGTAGCGGTCCTGCAGGCCGTGGAGAATCTTGAGCGTGTCGGGGATGCTCGGCTCGTTGATGTTCACCGGCTGGAAGCGGCGCTCGAGCGCGGAGTCCTTCTCAATGTGCTTGCGGTACTCGTCTGCCGTGGTGGCACCGATGACCTGGATCTCGCCGCGGCTCAGAGGCGGCTTCAGGATGCTCGCCGCGTCGATGGAGCCCTCGGCAGAGCCGGCGCCGATGATGGTGTGCATCTCGTCGATGAACAGGATGTCGTCCCCGCTCTTCTGCACCTCGGCGAGGACCTTCTTGAGACGGTCCTCGAACTCGCCGCGGTACTTGGAGCCGGCAACGAGGGCCGCCACGTCGAGCGTCCAAATCTGCTTGTTGCGCAGCATGTCGGGCACGGTGCCAGCTGCCACGAGTTGGGCCAGACCCTCGACGATGGCCGTCTTGCCCACGCCCGGGTCACCCAGGATGAGCGGGTTGTTCTTCTGGCGGCGCGCGAGCACCTGCATCACACGCTCAACCTCGAGGTCGCGGCCGATGACCGGATCGAGCTTGCCCTCGGCGGCCAGGTGCGTGAGGTTGCGCCCGTACTGCTCGAGCATGGAGGGCTCGTCGCCGGCGGCCTGCTGCTGTCGGGCGGGGCCAACGGTGACGCCGTCCGGCCCGATGCGGACCTCCTGGACCTGCGAGGCCTTGTCGTCTGACGGGGCGCTCTTCTCCATGAGCCCGTTCACGGCATTGCGCACCGCGTCGCCGGAGATGCCGAGGCGGCTCAGCGTCTCCATGGCCACGCCGTTGCCCTCGCGCACGATGCCAAGCAGCAGGTGCTCGGTGGAGATGTAGGTGGCGCCGCGGCTCATGGTCTCGCGGTAGGCGCCCTCCAGCACGCGCTTGGCGCGCGGCGTGAACGGAATGTGACCGCCGGGCACGGGCTCGCTGGCCCGCTCGGTGATCTGCTTGATGGCCTCGACCGTGTCGTCATAGGTGACGTCGAGCTTGGCGAGGGCCTGGGCGGCGATGCCGTCCCCCTCCTTGATGAGGCCCAGCAGCAGATGCTCGGTGCCAACGTACATCTGGCCGAGCGCCCTGGCCTCGTCTTGCGCGAGGCTCATGACCTTGCGCGCCTTGTCAGTAAACTTGTCGAACATGTGGGGCTCCCCCTCGGGCGCACGTCGCGGGACACGCGCCGTATCATGCGCGCGAGCCTCGAGATGCCCGCGCGACCGTGCCTAGCTGCAAATCGGTATCAGACAGTGTAGGCAATTCTGCCATATGCCACGCGCCATCCACCAATTCGTGATTTGCTCGTAGCTTACCCATGGGGGTTTGTGGGGATACGCCAGATGGGGGTTTACGCAACATTGCGTCAGTTATTTTCCTTCGCCGGAGCCGACGCCTTTCCTGCCGACGCCCACGCGCCCCTCGCCAGCACCCATGCCGCGATAGCCGAAGTAATAGGCACCACAAGGATCACACCGGCGCCGCCCGCGAAGCTCTGCAGCACCTCCACGGCCATGTAATTTGAGGAAATGAGCTGGATGGGCTGCGTGCCATAGCTAATCTGCAACAGCAGCTCGCCCGTCGCCGACCCCACAAACGCCAGGATGAGCGTCTGGCACATGGTCCCGATCATGTCGCTGCCCATCTCCATGCCAGACGAGAACAGCTCCCGCACGCCCATCCCGGGATTGACCCGCTTGAGCTCGAACAGCGGGGATGCCACAGACATGCACATGTCGATGACCGCACCCAAAGACGAGATCACCACGCTCGCAAAGAGCACCTGGGAGATGTCGAGGCCAGTATTGCCCTGGATGACGAGCAGCTCGTCGGCGCCGGCCGTGTTGAAGCCAGAGAGATGCAGCAGCCACGTGAAGAGATAGTAGAAGGCCATCGAGGCAACCAGCCCAATCGCCGCCGCAAGAACGGAGACGAGCGTCTTTCTCGTGAGCCCGTTGAGCATCGCCATGCTCCCCGCCGTGACGAGGAGCGCCGTGAGCAGCGACGCGCCAACGGGAGACATCCCCCTAAAGATTGATGGCAGCAGAAAGAGCGTGACAAGCGCCAGGGCAAACGCAAGGCCAGCGAGGCTGCGAAGGCCCTTGGCTCGGCCAACCCCCATCATAAGGGCCGCAAAGACTGCCAGGATGATGGCGACGGCGGGGAGCCGGTTGTAGTTGAACACCATAAAAAGCGGGTTGGGACCACCCGTGCCGTCGACTCGAACCGTCACCCCCGTACCCTCGCGGGCGATGACGTTCTGCGTGGGCGTGACGCTGTTGCGAATCTGCTCCACCCGCCCCGCGTACGGGCCGTCGTCGATGCGCACCTCAAGCTCCTGCGAACCGGCAACCTGGCCGGTGTCCTCGTCAACAACGAGGTCTTCGGAGATGACACGAGTCACGATGCCGCTCGTGTAGGTTGAGCCCTCGTTGTTGTAGACCGAGAAGTCATTGGGGTTCGCGAGGTTCCATGCGAGCGCCGCCGCAATCGCGAGAACCATGGCCGCCACCACGATGATGGTGTCGTGGATGCTTACTTCCTGCTGCGTGTTGGACATATGACTCCAGATGAACGATTCCGAGAGGGACACAAGGGCGCCCCGCCGTCATGGCAGGACGCCCCTCGTGCGAGATTGCGTCTGACCTGTGAACTGATGCCTAGTTCTTGCGCGTCTTCAGGTACACGCCAAGCCCAATGGCGACAGCCGCTACGACGGCCACCGCGATGACGGGACCCACGGGGAAGGTGTCGCCCGTCTGCGGGAGCTTCTTGCCGCTCCTGGACGAGGAGACCTGATTGGCATGGCCGTTATCGGCCTTGCCCGTCATGTTGCCGTTCCAGTTGCCGCCGTTCTGGTTGGCGCCGTTGTTGTCCGTGCCGCCCGGGACGTTGGGCGTGCCCGGCTGGTTGGGCGCGTTCGGAGTGTCGGACGTGCTCGGCGTGTCGGGCGTGCTCGGCTGGTCGGACTTGCGCGTGATGGTGAACGAGTCAATCGGCGTCCACTGCGCGACCTGCGTGTTGTCGTCCTCCGTCTGATACATCTTGAGCGAGAAGGAGTTCTCGGTCACGTCCGCCACGATGATGGACGGGTTGTTCTGCTGCCAAGAGTAGGCGGAGTAGTTGGGGTACTTGCCGCCAAGCGAGTCGTTGAGCGCGTAGTACTTGGAACCCGAGGCGGAGTCGGCCGTGATATAAAGCACGTCGCCATCGACGGGGTTCGTCACCTCAGTGGGGGCGGCGTCGCTGCCGTTGCCGTAGGTGTACTTCTCGGCGGCGGAGGCGCTCGGGTTGCCATTGGCGTCGAGCATGTAGCTACGGGTGTAGTAGTGGTCGTGGCCGGTCAGCACCACGTCGATGCCCAGCTTGGAGAGAATCGGCGTAAGGTTTGCGCGCAGGTTCTTGATCTGCGTGTCGCTGTAGTGCGAGGCCACGCTGAACGGCGCATGGTGGAACGTGACGACCTTCCACGTAGCCTTCGGATTGGCGGCAATGGCCTGCTCCATGAAAAACTGGTGCGCGGAGAGGTCTGAGGTGTTCGAGTTCAGCGACATGAACAGCACGCCGTTGTAGGTGAACCAATAGTCCGCGCTCTCCGCGCCGGCCTTGCTGGCGCCGTAGTTGGAGAGGTTCGGCAGGTTGTAGTGCGAGGTGTAGAGAACGCTGCCGGCGTCGTGGTTACCCACATCGGTTGCGAGGGTGAGGCTGCGCATAGCAGCGGGTTTGGCAAAGAGGTCGTACTGGGCCTGCTGCCGCAGGGTTGCCGCGCCCGTCTTGTTCACCTGGTCGCCCACAGAGAGCAGGAAGCTCGCGTTGGGCACCTGCGCATAGGCCTGGTTGATGGACACGTCCCATTTGGCGCCGTCCTGCTCGTCATTGCCGCCCGCACCAATCTGCGGGTCGCCGGCGATGAGGAAGCTGAACGCGCCGCCCGAGCCCTGGGCCTGCGTGGTGAAGGTATAGGTGCTGGACCAACCCTCGTCATCGCTGCCCACACGGTAGGCATAGGTAGTGCTCGCCGCAAAGCCGGCCGCCGTGGCCCTATAGGTGGCGTAGCCGGCGGAGACGGGATCGCCGTCCGTGCGAGAGGCGTTGACGGTCTTCACGCCGTCCGCAGGCAACTCGTCGCCCGCCTTGAAGGCGGAGGGAACGACGGCATACTGCACCTTACCGGCACCGGTGGCCGTGCTCAGCCAGTTGAAGTTGCGCTGGGTCTCGTCCGAGCCGATGTTCACGAAGACGTTCTTGACGCCCGCCTTCGCAGGCTTGTCAGGGGTGTCGGGGTCGGTAGGGTCAACCGAGGTCTTGAGCGTGAGGTTCGTCACGTCAAGGTAGATGTCGGAGCTGGAGGCGCGGCCGTTGTGCAACTCCACCGAGATCACGTTGCCCGTGGGCTTGAGGTTGAGCTTGGCCACGTCTGTGAAGTTGACCTCGCCGGTCTTAGGGTCGCTGGCGTTGGAGCCACCGTAGTTGTCCGTGCCGTAGATGGGGTCGGCGCCGTCCTTGGTGTGGTTGTCAAACTCGCCAATCACCTGGCCGTTGATGGCAACGATGGCCGCATCGTCATAGTCAACGGAGCCCGTGATGGCCTTGACGGCGCTCACGTCCGCAACGTCGAACGTGGTGCGGAAGAAGTAGACCGGGATGTCATCGCCCGAACCATCGGACTTGTACTGCATAAGGAGAGTCTTGGGCATGCAGTCCTTGCCGGCGGCGTTCTGTCCCAGCGAGGCAATCTCGCCCCTCTTGGCGCCGAACGAGCCCGCGGCGCTCTTCCAGTCCGCACCGGTCACGACGCCGCTCGTCTGCCAGCCATCCGCCGGATGCACGCCATTATCCACGTACTGCCACGTGGTGGCGGTGCCCGCGATGACCGGGTTCTCGCTCGCAGCCTGGGCCGTTATCGAACCGGCAGCGAAGACAACGACGGCAAGCACCACGGCGAGCACGGCGCACAGCCTAGCGCTCATGCTGATCCGAGCATGCCTCATGCCGCTTGAGTCCGGCACTCCATTCCTTTGGTTCCCCATACCTTCCCCTTTCGGATTGCCGACGACGTTGCGTCCACACGCCACGCGGGCTGAGAAGGCTCCTCGCACAGAGCCCCAATTCCGCCATGCGTCGATTGGATGGAGGCACGCAGACACACTTTGTGAAGTATGAGTTGGCCGCATTAGGCAACGGTAATGAAGGCATGGGAGCGCAAGCCACCGTGTAAGCCCTTCGTCTCAGCTGGGTAATGATGTGTCCGTTTTGCCAATTTGGCAGCATCCGGACCAGAGGACTTACCCATATGAAAAGGGCGCCCGTCGCAGGTAAGTTGCGACGGGCGCCTGAGCGCTCATAGATGACTGATGACGCGGATGGCAACGTGAGGACGGCGTCCGCGATGCCCACCCCGAAGCGTTAGCAGAGCTTCGCGCCCGCCGGAATCGAGCTGTCGAGCTGCAGGACGTTCAGGCGCTCCTGCGCGTCGTCGCCCTCGCCCTCCTTGTGCACGGCGCTGATGATCATGCCGCAGCTGGGGATGCCCATCATCTTGCGGGCGGGGAGGTTCACGATGGCCACGAGCGTCTTGCCCACGAGGTCCTCGGGCTCGTAGTAGGCGTGGATGCCGGAGAGAATCGTGCGCGGCTCGTCCGTGCCGTCGTCCAGCTTGAACTGGAGCAGCTTCTTGCTCTTGGGCACGGCCTCGCACTCGAGCACCTTCACCACGCGGAAGTCGCTCTTGCAGAAGGTGTCGAAGTCCACGAGGTCTGCAAGCTGGGGCTCAACGTGCACCTGGCTGTAGTCCAGGGTGGGGAGCTTGGGCGCCACGACATCCGGGTTGCCTGCGACCTCGCCCGCGGCGGCCTTAGCCTCGGCCGCACCGGAGACCTGGCCGCGCTCGGGCTTCATGTGCGGGAACAGCAGCACGTCACGGATGGACGCCTGGTTGGTGAGCAGCATGACCACGCGGTCGATGCCGATGCCGATGCCGCCCGCCGGCGGCATGCCGTACTCGAGCGCACGCACGTAGTCGGCGTCGAACTGCATGGCCTCGTCGTCGCCGGCGTCGCGCTCGGCAATCTCGGCGTGGAAGCGATCGGCCTGGTCAACCGGGTCGTTAAGCTCGGAGAAGGCGTTCGCATACTCGTGCCCGGCAATGACCAGCTCAAAGCGGTGCGTGAGGCGCGGGTCGTCCTCGCGGCGCTTCGCGAGCGGCGACACCTCAACCGGGTAGTCCACCACGAACGTGGGGTTCACGAGAGACGGCTCGCCCAGCTCGTCGTAGAGCTCGGCGATGAGCTTGCCAGCGCCCCACTCGGGCTTGGCCTCGATCTGGTGGGCGGCGCAGAGCTCGCGCAGGTGCTCGACGGGCGTGTCGAGATCCACCTCCTCGCCAATCGCGTTGCTCACGACCTTGGTCATCGGGACGCTCGGCCAGGTGCCGGAGAGGTCAATCGTGGTGCCCTGGAACTCGATCTGCTCGGAGTCGTTCACACGGGCGTTGGCGGCCTTGATGACGCCCTCGGCCAGCTCCTTCATGCCCTCGAGGTCGGAGTAGGCGCGGTAGGCCTCCATCGTGGTGAACTCGGGGTTGTGCGTGAGGTCCATGCCTTCGTTGCGGAAGATGCGGCCAATCTCGAAGACCTTCTCGTAACCGCCCACGAGCAGACGCTTGAGGGGAAGCTCGGTGGCGATGCGAAGGAAGCACTCCTGGTCGAGCGCATTGAAGTGCGTGATGAACGGCTTGGCCGTGGCGCCACCCTGGATGGTCTGCAGGACCGGCGTCTCCACCTCCATGTAGCCGTCGCCCTCCATGTAACGGCGGAACTCGCTCACGATGGCCGAGCGCTTGCGGAAGGTCTCGCGCACGTCGTCGTTGACGATGAGGTCAACGTAGCGCTGGCGGTAACGGGTCTCCTTGTCGGAGAGGCCGTGGAACTTCTCGGGCAGCGGGCGAATCGACTTCGAGAGCAGACGCACGGAGGTGGTGGCCAGCGACAGCTCGCCGCGGCGCGTGCGCATCATGGTGCCGGTGGCCTCGACGATGTCGCCCAGGTCGAGCGGGCGCAGGGCGCGCATGGCCTCCTCGCCCATGTTGTCGATGCGGCAGAAGAGCTGCATCGTGGCCGAGGGGTCCTGCAGCACGATGAAGCAGACCTTGCCCTGGCCGCGCTTGGCGCGGATGCGGCCGGCGACAGTGTGGACGGTGCCCTCGGGGTCGTCGCCCTCGGCAAGCTCGGCGTAGCGGGCGAGCAGGTCTGCCGCGTGGGCGGTCACGTTGCTGTGCTCGGGATAGGCCTCCTGGCCGGCGTCGAGCAGGGCCTGACGACGGGCAAGGCGGTGGGTGCGCTCGTCAGCGGCGGCATCGGGCGCGACGGCGGCCTCGGCGGCGTTCACGGACTTGTTCTCCTCGGACATACATGCTCCTTAGACGGCAAAGCGCCCCTCCCGCAGGAGATGCGGAAGGGACGCTGGCGGTACGTTCGCTCGCGCCCTTAGCGCGAGATCTTGGTGATGGTATAGCTGCGGGTGGCACCAGACGGGCTGGTGACCTCGACGACGTCGCCCCTGGCGTGACCCATCAGCGCGGAGCCCACGGGGCTCTCGTTGGAAATCTTGTGCTCGAGGGAGTTGGTCTCGGTGGTGCCCACGATGGTGAAGGCCACCTTCTTGTCCTTGCCAACCTCCTGAATCTCCACGGTGCAGCCGATGGACACGGCCATCACGTGGCCGGCACCCTCGGAGACCTTGGCCGTGGACAGAATCTTGCGAATCTCGGCGATACGGGCCGCGTTCTTGGACTGCTCCTCCTTCGCGTCGTCGTACTCGGAGTTCTCGGAGAGGTCGCCGAAGTCGCGCGCAACCTTGATGCGCTCGATGATCTCGGTGTCGTGCTCTCCCTCGCGCCACGCGAGCTCCTCGACGAGCTTCTGACGGCCTTCGGGGGTGAGGATGATCTCAGTCTCTGCCATGGTTCGCTTTCTTGCTCATGGGCCTACGTACCAGGCCGCGGCGCTGCGCCGGGGCCAAGAGCGGCGCGGCTGGGCCGGCCACTCAGATTGCAAGCGCCTCGCACCCGGTCTGCCGGGCGCAAGGCGCTGAGTTCACGCTAGTCGAGCTTGTGGCCGCACTTCTTGCAGAACTTGTTCTCGGCCGGGTTCTCTGCGCCGCACTCGGGGCAGAACTTGTTGGCGTCGGCGTCATCGGAGTCGTCATCGTCGTCGGAGTGCTCGACCACGACGTCCTCGGCCTCCTTGGAGCCAGACTTGGCGTCGGTCTCGCCCTCAATCTCGTCCATGCCCTCACGGACGCCCTTGACCGTCTTGCCAAGGGTCTTGCCGAGCTTCGGAAGGTTCTTCGGCCCGAAGATGATCAAGACGACAGCCAGAATGATAATGAGCTCAGGAGCTCCAAGTCCAAAAATCATGTGCGATTTCCTCTCCGGACAACCCCTCGTGGGCGTGCTTTTGCGTGCGTAATCGCGGGTGGTGCTGAGGTGCAATTTCGTTAGTATACTAGCCCTGCCGCGGTTGCGTCAGCAGGAGACTATAAGCCTTTGGCCGGCTGCTCGTAATCGCCACACCGCGATTTTTGGCCATCATATGGTTCTCGGCCACCCATGCCCTTCGCCGGGGCACTTGGACAAGGAGCCTCGCGTGCCCACTCCCCTCATCGTTATGCTTGTCATCATTGCCTGCGCCGCCCTCTCCTGGGGCGCCCATGTGCTCATGATCCGTGCGCTGGCGTGGCGCGGGGTCACGATGGAGCGCACGAGGTTTGGCCTGGCACTGCTGTTCGACACCGCCGACGAAGACGGGACGCCCGTGCGCATGCTCAACGTGAACGGCGCGTTCCAGAGCGCGTGCTACGCAACGCCGGGGCTCTGCTGCGAGCTGGCCTGCGCCTACCAGCGCGACGAGGCCGAGGTTGTGGCCGCGCTCCCCCGTCTGAGAAGCGCTGTGGTGATTGGCGGGGGCGGGTTCTCGTTCCCCAAGTGGCTCGTGCGCCACCTGCCGCCCGTGCGCGTGACCACGGTGGAGATAGACCCCAAGATCATCGAGATTGCGCGCCAAAGCTTCTACCTCGCGGATGTTGAGCGAGAGCTCGCCGGGAGCGGCCGCTTCGACGTCGTGTGCGCAGATGGCTGGGAGTGGCTTCGCGCGCAGGACGAGCCCGCAGACCTCATCGTGAACGAGGCGTTCTCTGGCAGCCGTCCGCTGGGACCGCTCGGTACGGAGGAGGGCGCCCGGCTTGTGCATGGGCGCCTGAGTGAGGGCGGCGTCTACCTCGCCAACGTGCGATGCCCGCTGAAGGGGCGTCGCTCGAGCGTGCTCCACGAAACGCTTGCGGTGTTTTCGCGCGAGTTCGCGCACGTGTGGCTCCTTTCGGAAGACGTTGGCGACAGCCGTCGGCCTGGCAACAACACGCTCGTGGCAAGCGACTGCGACCTGGCGGCAGCCGGCTGCACGCCGCTGGCGGGACACGAGTGGAGGGCGAACGCGTAGAAGGGCGACCACTGCTAGGAGCACGCAATAAGAGCAGGCGAAAGTGGATACACAATCATGTCGGAACTCAGCTCACGACATGATTTGGAAGCCCGCACCACGGGGTTCGCACGACTTCAACACCCGTGCGGGCACCGCGTCCACACACGCATGAAGACCACGTAGGCACGCTGCCGACACATGAAAAAAGCCGCCAGCAATGCCGACGGCCTCAATCCAGATGGTCGGGTTGACTGGATTTGAACCAGCGACCTCTCGGTCCCGAACCGAGCGCTCTACCAAGCTGAGCCACAACCCGAAGCGAGAGAGAATATTACCAGACTTTTTCGCGCATGCCAACATCTTTTTTTGTCGGGCCTTCGTCACAGCGTCGACGGCCATCACCGTTTAGGCAACGGTATGAACGGCCCACGCGCGCCAGCCATGCCGGCATTGTGCCTCCTGAGCTATACGGGCAGCCGCGTCGTCGCTCTCGCAAAGCGCAAACGAGCAGGAGCCGGAGCCCGTGACCATCGAGCCCAGCACGCCCTCCTGCCCCGCAAGCCACGAAGACACGCGCGCCACCTCGTCGCAGAGCGAGCAGGCGGCCGGGGCCAGGTTGTTGCAGAGCTCTGCCGCCATGGCCTTCACATCGCCCGAGGCCAGGGCCTCGCACGCCCGCTCATAGCCAGCGGGCGCCTCGCCCGCGCGGTCGAACTCCGCATACGCCTCTGCCGTGGACACGCCATCCTCGGCAGGCATCACAAGGGCCACGGGCACTTCGAGGCCCGGGAACGTGCGCTCGAGCACATCACCCGCACCAAGGTATAGGCCGGGCCGAGGATCAAGGAAGAACGCCACGTCGGCGCCCACGCGGCGGGCCACGGACACCACGCGCTCATCGAGCGCGTCCACGCCCCATCGCTCTGCAAGCGCGCGAAGCACGGCGCCGGCATCGGCCGAGGAACCGCCAAGCCCAGCCTTCTCGGGAATGCGGGCCGTAACCTCAATGTGCACGCGGGACTCCATGCCCAGCGCCCCGGCAAGCAGGGTCGTGGCCTTCCACACCGTGGTCCTTTCAGGCACAACCTCGAGCGCCGGTGCATGGTGCACCGAAAGCTCGGGGGCATCCGTCACCACGATGGTATCGCACAAGGAAATCGGCACCATGACGGAATCGACGCGGTGGTAGCCGCGCGCGTCTCTCTCGTCATGAATGCCGAGGTAAAGGTTGACCTTGCAGGGTGTCTCAATGACCTGACGGCCCGTCACGCCAGCTCCGGGCTAGTCGAGGGGCTCGGCAGGCGCGTAGTCGAAGAGGCACTCGCCGCTCTCATAGTCGAACAGTTCGACGGTGCCCGTGAGCACGTCGACGTACTGATAGCTCTGGCGCGCGGTGCGGCCGCGACGCTCCTCGACCTCGACCACGAACAGCGAAGGGTGCGCCTGGACCAGCGTGCCCGTGCGCTCGACGATGCGCGAGCGGCCCATGTTGGCCCTGACCTTCATGCGCTCGCCCTTGAGGCTCAGCAGCTTCTCGCGAATCTCATCAATCTTGTTAACGGTAGGAACTTCGTTCTCCATGCCACGCTCTCTGTTTCCGGCCGCTACCATTCAAACAAGGCGGCCGCCCCAACGGCGGCGCACTGCAAAAAGGCAGAAAGCAGCCATGTTGTTTTCGCACGATTTCTTATCGTAGTCTGCAGAATCACGTGCCTCGAGCCAAAGGGGAAAGGAACGCAGAATGAACATGGAGCACAACGGGGACGAGGACACGGCCGCACGCGCCGACGGCCAGGCGAACGAGTGCGAGAGCAGGCGACAGAAGGCCTGCGACGCCGGGCAATCGAGCGCAGGCAAGCAGCTGGACGCATGCGGCACCGGGCAGGCAGACGCATCCGAGCAGCCCGTCGTCCCCGCCGGCACGCTCAGCCTCGAGCGCGCCGGACGCGTCATGGACAACCTTGAAAAGATGGGCATGCGCCAGCTCATCGTGGCCGACCCGACGTCCATCTGGTACCTCACGAAGTACTGGAACATCCCCTGCGAGCGCTTTTACGCCCTCTACCTTGCGCGCGAGAAGGCGGGCGCGCCCGTTGAGGCCACGATGTTCTGCAATCGCCTGTTTCCGGACGCCTCCGGCGTGGGCGCCCAAATCATCACGTTTGACGACACCGAGAATCCGATTCCCCTGGTTGCCGGCATGACCCGCCACGACGAGCCGCTCGGCGTGGACAAGGTGCTCGCCGCTCGCTGGCTGCTGCCGCTCGTGGACGCGGGCGCGGCCAGTGAGTTCCGCCTGGGCTCCCCCGCTGTCGACGACGCCCGCTCCATCAAGGACGCCAAGGAGCTCGACCTCATGCGCGCCGCGTCGGCCACCAACGACCAAGCGATGGCGTGGCTCCGCGCCCAGGTGCGCGAGGGCGTCACCGAACACGAGATTGCGGGCGGCCTTTTGGCCGAGTATCGTCGCCTTGGGGCACAGGACCACAGCTTCACACCCATCGTGAGCTTTGGCGCCAACGCGGCCGACCCGCACCACGAGCCCGACGGCACAGTGCTCAGGCGCGGCGACGTGGTGCTCTTTGACGTGGGCTGCAAGCGCGACTCGTACTGTTCGGACATGACGCGCGCGTTCTTCTGGGGCGAGCCGAGCGAGAAAGCGCGCGAGGTGTACGAGACCGTGCGCCGCGCCAACGAGGCCGCCGAGGCCATCGTGCGCCCGGGCGTGACGTTTGCCGAGATAGACCTCACCGCACGCCGCATCATCGAGGACGCCGGCTACGGCGAGTACTTCACGCATCGGCTGGGTCACCAGATTGGGCTTGAGGACCATGAGCCCGGCGACGTCTCCAGCGCGCACGACGAGCCGGTACGGGTGGGCCAGTGCTTCTCGATCGAGCCGGGCATCTACCTGCCGGGCGAGGTGGGTGTGCGCATCGAGGACCTGCTCATCGTGACCGAGGACGGCTGCGAGGTCATGAACCGCTACCCCAAGGAGCTGACGGTGCTGGAGTAGCCAGCCGCCGAGACGAGAAGCTGGCGGCGCTGGAGCCGGTCATCACGTATCTCGAGGGAGCCGCGGCGCCCGACCGAGCCTTATCAGAGGCATCGAAGTTGCCCGAAGACGCGTTTTCGGCTCTAGGTGCGCTCTCGGACTCCGGCCCCGGTTCGCAATCACCGCCCTCCCAATTCTCGCAACGCGGCTATGCATCACGGCATAGAAATGGCCGGTCGGAGCAGCGAGGCTCCGACCGGCCATTTGTTTTTTGTAGGTTGCCCATCAGGAGATGGGGCCGAATCAGAGATGAGGCCAAACAGGCGTCTTAGTACAGGCCCTCGCACTTGGAGAGGGCGGCCTCGTCGGCAACGACGACGCAGTTGGTGTGCAGCTGCAGGATGGAGGCGGGGCACTGCGGCGTCACCGGGCCGAAGCACATGTCATACACGGCCTGGGCCTTCTTCTCGCCGTTGGCCACCATGAGAATCTGGCGCGCGTACATGATGGTCTGGGTGCCCATCGTGTAGGCCTGGCGCGGCACGTCCTCCTCCTTCTCGAAAAGGCGACTGTTGGCCTTGATCGTGGACTCCGTGAGGTCAACGCAGTGCGTGCCCTTGGAGAAGTGGTCATCCGGCTCGTTGAAGCCGATGTGACCGTTGTTGCCTATGCCAAGAAGCTGCAGGTCGGGATAGCCAGCGTCGGCCACGATCTTGTCGTAGGCCTTGCAGGCCTCCTCGGCATTGGGGTTGGCGCCGTCGGGCACGTGCGTGTTCTCGATGTCGATGTTGATGCCGGAGAAGAACTCCTTGTTCATGAAGTAGTGGTAGCTCTGGGGATCATCGTGCGTGAGACCACGGTACTCGTCCAGGTTGTAGGTCTGGACCTGAGAGAAGTCCACATCGCCCTTCTTGTACCACTCGATGAGCTGGTGATAGGCGCCAATGGGCGTGGTGCCCGTGGCGAGCCCAAGCACGCAATCCGGCTTGAGGATGACCTGGGCGGAGATGATGTTGGCCGCCTTGCGGCTCATATCCTCGTAGTCCTTGGCCTTGATGATCTTCATAGCGCGTCCCTTCTAATCGATTGCGGGACGCAGATACGCCCCGCTTGCGGCCCGCGTCGGCCGCAACCAACGTGAGGCGCGAACCACCTGGGCGAGGTCGCGTGCTATGGGTTCACTCGGCATGTCGGGGCCCCAGCCCATCCACACCGGGCCTGGGCAAAAGTCCCAGGCAGCCTTATCTTAGCGCGCAAGGAAGGACGAATGTGCGCTCTTTTCCTGACGCCCGCGCACCCGCGCAGGAGGCGCGCCCCAAACAATCATGCGGTCAAACAAATTGGTCGTCGCCGGCCTGGACGGGGCGCCGCCGGCCTGGACGGGCCATCGCTGGTTGAGCGGGCGCCGCCAACTTGGACGAGCCGCAGCAAGTCTGCATAGGGTGTCGCCCACCTGAGCGAGCCGTTTCCAATCTGGGTAGACCTACGCTGGTCTAAGCAGGCCGTCATCAATTCGAGCGTGCCATCGCCGATCCGGTCAAGCCATTTGCTAGCCCAGACGCTCCGCGAGCTGCGCCAGCGCGCGGGCGCGGTGCGAAATGGCGTTCTTCTCCGCCGGCTCAAGCTCGGCCATCGTGCGACCGGGCGTGTCCGCGGGCCAAAACAGCGGATCATAGCCAAAGCCGTGCTCGCCGCGCGGCTCGAAGCCAATCATGCCCTCGCAATCGCCCTCGCCGGTGACCACGATGCCATCCGGGCGCACGAGCACCACGCTGGAGTGAAAGCGTGCCGTGCGATCGGCATCCGCCACGCCTTCCATCTCGCGCATGAGCTTGGCGTTGTTGCGGGCATCGTCACCATGGACGCCCGCCCAACGAGCGCTCATAATGCCTGGCTCCCCACCCAGCGCATCCACCACAAGGCCGGAGTCGTCGGCCACCGCGGGAAGGCCCGTCTCCTCGAGCGCGGCCTGAGCCTTGATGATGGCGTTCTCGGAAAACGCGTCGCCGTTCTCGACCGGATCGGGAAAATCGCCGAGCTCACCAAGGGCATAGAACGCCACGCCCGGCATCACCGGGGCAAGGATTGCCTCAATCTCGGCGACCTTGTGGGCATTGCCCGTTGCCACCACAACGGTGCTCTGCGGGTCCAGTGCGCTGATGTCTACCTGTCCCATGCAATACTCCTATCGCGTAAATCCCGTGACCTCATCCTGCAGGGCGCACAGCCGCTTGATGCCCGCCTCGCCCATGTCCAGCAACTCGTTGAGCTGCGCGCGGGAAAGAGTCGAGCGCTCGCCGGTGCCCTGCACCTCCACGATGCCGCCGTCGGCAGTACCCACGAGGTTGAGGTCCACATCTGCGTGGCTGTCCTCGGGGTAGTCAAGGTCCAGCAGCGGCACGCCGCCCACGATGCCGGCAGAGATGGCGGCAACCTGGCCGGTGAGCGGCAGGCGCTTGATCTTGCCGAGCTCGATGAAGTGCATGAGCGCGTCGTGCAGGGCCACCCAGCCGCCCGTGACACTCGCCGTGCGCGTGCCGCCGTCTGCCTGGAGCACGTCGCAGTCCACCGTGATGGTGAACTCGCCGAGGTGGTCCAGGTCGCAGACGGCGCGCAGGCTCCGGCCAATGAGACGCTCGATCTCCATGCTGCGCCCCTTGCGGCCCTTGTACTCGCGCTTCGTCCTCGTGCTGGTGGACGCCGGCAGCATGGCGTACTCGGCCGTCACCCAGCCCTTGCGGCTGGCGCGGCGCCACGCGGGCAGCTGCTCCTCGATGGTGGCGGTGCACATGACGCGCGTGTCGCCAAACTCGGCGAGGCACGAGCCATGGGCGTTTTTCATGACGTTGCGCGTGAGGGTGACGGGGCGCATCTTATTGGCGGCACGGCCCTCGGGGCGACGCTCGGGCGTGATGTTATCAGACATGGGTCTCCTTACGTTGAGGCGTGGACTGCCAAGGGGCGAGTCGCTGGGTTGGAGCGCAAGCAGCCGAGGGACGGGCTCGCCAAGCCACGCGAGCAGGCGCGACCTCCCGGGTCGGCGATCGGACAGGCAGACGCATCGCGAGCAGCCGGCTCGAAGCCATGCCCACGACCCTGCTCCGAAAGAGCCTCGGCTACTCCACCGGGTCGTCCGCAAGGGCGCCGAGGGTGTCGAGATCGATGTGCTCCACGGAGTCGATGGGATGCCCAAAAATGAACTTCCCTGCCACGGCAAACGACGTGATGTCGTCCGAGGTGGTGGCGAAGCGGTACTTGGGCTCCCCGCCCGCGCCGAGGTCGGCTGCGGCCGGCGTGGCTAGCTCGTCGCGGCGCGCGAGAATCTCGGCCACCTCGCGGGCCGTCTCCTCGGCCGAGCTCACCGTGCGGACATCTGGCCCCAGCGCTGCGCCAATCTCGCGCGCAAGCAGCGGGAAGTGCGTGCAGCCAAGCACCACCGTGTCGATGCCGCGACCAAGCAGCGGCTCCACGTTGCGAGCGGCAAGCTCGCGAACCTCGGGCGTGTCAAAGACGCCCCTGCTCTCCATCCAGTCCTCGTGCAGGTGCGTGCCCGAGGCGAGCTCGCGTTCCACGTAGTCCACGAAGCTGCCGGCGGCGGCTTGCGTCACGCGGACACCGGCATCGAGATTATGGATGGCACGCGCATAGGCGCCCGAGGCCACCGTGCCAGACGTGGCGAGCACGCCCACCCGACGCGTGCGCGTGGCCTGGATGGCCGCACGGGCACCCGGCTCGATGACGCCGATGACGGGGACGGAGAGGGCGCGCTGGATGACGTCGAGCCCGGCAGCCGTGGCGGTGTTGCAGGCGATGACCACGAGCTTGACGTCGTGGTTCTCGAGCCAGCGGCCCACCTGGCGCACGAAGAGGCGGACCTCGGACTGCTCGCGCGTGCCGTAGGGGCAGCGCTTCGTGTCGCCCACGTAGTAGATGGCCTCGGCAGGCAGGCGGCTCGCGATGGCGCGGGCCACGGTAAGGCCACCCAGGCCGGAGTCGAAGATGCCGATGGGCTTGCTGTTGACAGGAAGGTCCGGCAGGTCGAGCGCGGCGCCTGGGTCGAAGCCGTCGCCGGGATGGTTCGCAGACATGCAGCCTCCACAAAAAGGGCCGCGCCCTGAGGGTGCGGCCCCGGACTCTCTGGTGGGCGAGGAAAGCTCCATGCCCCCGTCGCCGGGGGCCGGGTTGTTCTCTGGTGGGCGATGAGGGATTCGAACCCCCGACCTTAGGCGTGTAAAGCCCCTGCGCTACCACTGCGCCAATCGCCCGTTAGCATTGGGAGTGTAGCACAGGGATTTGGCGCGGCAGCCAGGCAGGTGAGCCCGCGTATACTTGTGCGCATGGATACCATGAATGAAGTCGCCTGTAGCGTCGGCGCAACCAACACACCGTCAACCTCTTCTAGTTGCGACAACGAGGCGACGTTCGCCGCCGTAACCCTTGCGGGCGTCCAAAACCTGCTCGCGCGACACACCATCCTCCTGCGCGGCCTCGCAGACGGCTGCGGCGCGGCGGAGACCCCCGTCACCGGCGCCGCCTGCGACTCACGCTGCGCGCGCCCGGGCAACGTCTTCTTCTGCAAGGGCGCTGCGTTTAGGCCGGCGTTCCTTACGAGCGCGCTTGAGAAGGGCGCCATCGCCTACATCTGCGAAGAAACTCGCGCAAACGAGCTCGCCGCCGTGGCACCGAGCACGCCGGCGCTCGTGACCAGCGACATGCGCAAGGCTATGGCCTACGTCTCAGCCACGAGCTTCCACCGCCCAGACCACGCACTGCCCATGGTGGGCATCACTGGCACGAAGGGCAAGTCTACCTCGGCCTATATGCTTCGCTCGATTATCGACGCAGCTCACGGAGCCAAGACGTGCGGCATCATGGGCTCCATCGACACCTATGACGGGGTGGAGGACGCCGAGTCCACCAACACCACGCCCGAGGCGCCAGACCTGTGGCGCCACCTCGCCAACGCCCGCGACGCGCACCTTGCCGCCATGGTGATGGAGGTCTCCAGCCAGGCACTCAAGTACGACCGCTCCCTTGGCGTGGACCTTGACGTGGCCGCCTTCCTGAACATCGGCACCGACCACATCTCCCCCGTTGAGCACCCCACCTTCGAGGACTACTTCTCCAGCAAGCTGCGCATCTTTTCCCAGTGCAAGAATGCCGTGGTAAACCTGGGTACGTCGCATCTCGACCGCGTGCTTTCTGCTGCTGGTGCCGCCTCTGGCGTGAACGGCAAGGCGCCGCGCCTCGTGACCGTCTCCACCGCGGGGCCGGACGCCGTGGAGTGTGGCAGCTGCGACATGGTCTACCCCGACGTTTGGGCCACTGACATTAAGCCCGAGGGCTCGCGCCTCACCTTTGTGGCGCACGGCTTTGAGGGGCTTGCGAGCATTGGTGCGGCCGCAGGCGCCAATTATTCCAGCCCGAGCGACGCGGACCCCTCCGCAGGCACTAACGGTTCCGCTACGAACGGCATCATCTCCTCGGCTGCCGCAAAGGCTGGCAATACCGAGCAGGCCGCCAGCACCGACCCCGCCGAATGGTCACTGCCCGTCACCATCAACTTCCCCGGCCTCTTTAACGTGGAGAACGCCCTCGCGGCCATCGCCTGCGCCGAGCTGTTGGGAATCGAGCGCAAGCATATCGCCGCAGGCCTGGCAGCCTGCCGCGTGCCGGGGCGCATGGAGCTCATCGGCAAGCCCAACGCCCAGGTGCTCTGCGTAGTGGACTACGCGCACAACACCCTCTCCTACCAGAGCTTCTTTGCCTCCATGGCCAAGGAGTTCCCGGGCAGGCGCATCGTGGCGCTCATCGGCGCGCCGGGCGGCAAGGCCTACGAGCGCCGCAGCGAGCTGCCGCGTGAGGCCGCGCGCTGGGCGAGCCACATTGTTGCCACCGAGGAGGACCCGGCGCACGACTCCAACGAGGATATCTGCCGCGAAATGGACGACAACGTGCCCGTCGGCGCCACGCTCGCAGACGGTACACCCGTGACCCACGAGTACGTGCTCGACCGCCAGGAGGCCGTGGCCCGCTGCCTGGACGTGGCCCTGAGCTATGGCGAGCCCGCGCTCGTGTGCCTGCTGGGCAAAGGAGACGAGACGCTCATCCACCGCGGCGACCGCTTCGAGCGCATGGTTCCGGACGGTGACGCCTTCCGCGCGGCGGCGACGGAGCGGGGCATCGAGCTCTAGGGCGTGAGACATTCCGGGGTCCTGCGGCACGCCGGGGTCCGTTCGCGAACCTCTCGGCCGCCCGTCCGCATTTCGGGCCATAATCGATACGACTGACATACTGGGCCGCGGCCCTGCGCGCGGCGCCGCCACAACCGAGAGGACGTGCCCATGACCACCGCCTATCCAACCTTCCCCGAGCACCCCACCGGCGAGCTTGCCGAGCGCCTGCGCAAGATTCGCTACATCATCACCGACGCGGACGGCACCATGTTCACCGGTGCCAAGGCAACGGTGAACACCGCCGGCCAGCCCAGCGCCGAGCTCGTCAAGATTCTCGTTGAGCTGCAGCTCGCCGGAGTCTCCGTGATTCCCTGCACGGGCCGCAACCGCGCCATGATTCAGGAGGACGCCCGCGTGCTGGGCTTCCCCGGCTGGATCGCAGAGATGGGCAGCGTGCTCTGCACCCGCCAGTCCAGCCAGCCCGAGTGGCACTACTTCTGCGGCTCCATGCCCTACGAGGAGGGCTGCGGCAAGACACCGCACGACGTCATCTGCGATACGGGCGTCATCAACGCCATACTCAGCCGGTGGAAGGGCTCGCTCGAGGCCTACCACGACAACGGCATCGGCTTTGAGTACCGCGAGGTCACCGTAGCCCTGCGTGGTGCCATCGACGAGGACGAGGCGCAGGAGATGCTGGACGAGAGCGGTCTGCCCCTCTACCTCGCCGACAACGGCATGGTGAGCCGCATCTCCGGCGAGACCACGCTCAACTGCGATCTCGAGCACCCCGTGGGCATCCACACCTACCACGTGACGCCCGCCGGCGTGAGCAAGGGCACGGGCATCGTGCGCTTCGTGGAGCTGGCCGGCCTGCAGCCGGACGAGGTGCTGGGCGCGGGCGACTCCCCCGCAGACTGCGTGATCGCAGACGCCGTGGGCACCTTCCTGTTCATGTGCAATGGCCTGGGACACCCGCGCGCCGCCGAGGAGCTGGCCGCACGCAACAACATCTTCGTCTCCGGCGAGAAGGCCACCGACGGCTGGGTGGCCGCCATGCGCTCGCTGCTCGCCGCGAAGGAGTAGCGCGGACAAGCGCCACAAGTCCATGCCTATTCGAGGGGCCCGAAGCAACGCGCTTCGGGCCCTTTCTTCATGAGCGGCCACGAGGCCTCATCCTAGAAACTAAGAGGCGACATGCCCCTCGCTTCGGCCCGGCGCACGCCCCGAGCCCGCACCCCCCCCCTCTGCCGCCTCGGCGCAAAAGCAAGGAGGGCCGAGGCCCAAAGGCCCCGGCCCCCGCCGAGTCTTGCCTCGTCACACAGCTAGGCAACGCACAGCAAGCAACTTGTTACCAGTCGACGTCCTCGTCGCGATAGACGCACTCGAGCAGCTTCTCCATGTCCTCCTGAGACGGCTGGCGCGGGTTCTCGGGCGTGCAGGCGTCGAGCAGCGCGTTAGCGGCAACCTCGGACTTCTTGGCCTCGAACTCGTCATAGTCGATAATGGAGGTCTCGGACTTCACGCCACCCTGGCCGTAGTTCTTGATGCCCTGCGGGATGTCGAGCTGGTCGTTCATGTGACGGATCTCCTTGACCAGCGAGTCAATCAGCTGGTCGTCCGTGGAGCCCGGCAGGTGCAGGATCTCCTTGGCCACGTAGGCGTAGCGGTCGTGCGCACGCGCGTCCTTGGAGTTGAACTGGATGACCTTGCCCAGGTACATGGCGTTGGCGCATCCGTGGATGATGTGGCCGCCGGAGAAGGCAGCGCCGGTCTTGTGCGCCATGGAGTGCACGATGCCGAGCAGGCCAGAGGAGAAGGCGATGCCGGCGATGCACTGGGCCTCGTGCATGTGCTGGCGAGCCTCGTGGTCACCGGCATAGCTCTTGGGCAGCCACTCGTGAATCTCGCGAATGCCGTGCAGGGCGTTGGCGTCGGTGAACATGGAGGCGTACGTGGAGACGTAGGCCTCGAGGCAGTGGGTCAGCGCGTCCATGCCGGTGTGCGCGCAGAGCTTCTGCGGCATGGAGTAGGTGAGCTCGGGGTCGACGATGGCGACGTCCGGGGTGATGTTGAAGTCGGCCAGCGGGTACTTGATGCCCTTCTGGTAGTCCGTAATGACGGAAAACGCGGTGACCTCGGTAGCCGTGCCGGACGTGGAGGAAATGGCGCAGAACTTGGCCTTCGTGCGCAGCTCGGGGAAGCTGAACGGCTGGATGATGTTGTCGAAGGACTCGTCGGGATACTCGTAGAAGACCCACATGGCCTTGGCGGCATCAATCGGGGAGCCGCCGCCGATGGCAACGATCCAGTCGGGCTGGAACTCCTGCATGGCCTTGGCGCCCTTCATGACCGTCTCGATGGACGGGTCAGACTCGACGCCCTCAAAGAGCTGCACCTCCATGCCGGCGTCCTCAAGGTCCTTCTGGACGTCCTGCAGGAAGCCGCCGCGGCGCATGCTGTGACCGCCGGAGACGATGATGGCCTTGCGGCCCTTGAGATTCTTCACCTCGTGGCGGGCGCCCTCACCAAAGTACAGGTCACGCGGGTTGGTAAAACGTCCCATAACTGCCTCCAAATACGTTGCCGCCGGAGCTGAAGCCGGCGGAATCCACGACGACCCCTGGCCGCCGTCTCTCCCCTGGTTCCGGCCTTCCCAAGCCGGATGCGCGTTGAAATCAGGGCGTCGCGCGTGTTTCGACGGTGTGGTCCGCATGTATTCGTAGCCAACCACCAGGACGAAGATGCACGTTGATTGGCCGCCTAAAGCCATGTTTCCTAGGCGCCAACCCCTTGAATCCCCCGCACCGTGGAAATTGTCCCACCCGGGTTTCCGTCTAAACCCAGCTTTCCGCGAGCGCGACAATTCGACCGTCCGCAGATTTTTGCGAAACCTCGGTTTACTTTCCCAGTTGACCTCGCTCCCGCATACATGTGACTGAATGGGACAAACCACCCGAGGCGTGGGCAACTTACCCAAACGAGTAGCCCCACTCTCGTTTGCCATCCAATTTGTCCCATTGCCGCTTAGGCCTTCTCGCGCTGCCGCCGATCTTGACGGTGGCGCTCAACCTCGCGACGGCATTCCTGAAGTGCCAGGCGGGGCTGTGGGAATCAATGCGATCGGGCGCCCAAGGGGCCCCATAACCCGCATTCGCCGTGGCAGTTGAATGGATCGGCCATGGGGGAAAGGCTCCACAGCAACCATACTCCTCAGGGAACGTTCGGACTGGGCGCGGGCATGGGAGCGACGCTTTGGCCATGAAGCACGAGCATGTCGCATGGATGCGCCACCCATGCGACCGGCATGGGGCCACAGAGAAAAGGCCCGCGCCCCTTTGGGACGCGGGCCTTCGTGGCCTTGCATATTAGTACGAAGAGCGACGGGCCTTTGGGGACCTTTTACAAGCATCGACCACCTCAGACTCAAGGCCCCAAACCTTGCAAAACACTAGGTCTCAAGCCTGCCGAGCCAATAGGCCACGAATCTCCGACTGCTTACGCCTGCTCGGAGGCAGCCTCGCCGGAAGAGGCGCCCTTGCCGGCGGAAGCGGAAACGTGCTCGCGGCCAAGCTCGGTCCACTCGGGCTTCTCGTCGGGGATGGAGCCCTCAGCCTTGGTGAAGAACTCCTTCAGGCAGTTGTAGGCAACAATGAGACCCAGGGCAACGAGCAGCACGGCAAAGACAAGCTGCAGGCCAGAGGTAGCAATCACGGCAGCGCCCTTGGTGGACAGCGCGGTGATGCAGCCCATGATGCTCATGACCAGCGAGGTGAAGGTGCAGCAAAGCAGGAACACGACGGGCACGTAAAGCATGAGGCCCTTACGACCGGTGACCTTGCAGAACACGGCGAGCGTAATCATCGTCATACCGCCGAGCAGCTGGTTGGAGGCGCCAAAGAGCGGCCAGATGTTCTGGTAGCCGCCGAAGGCCAGGGCAAAGCCCGGGATCAGCGTGACGACGGTGGCAAACCACGGGTTCATGACGAGCTTCATGGCGCCGGACTGAGCCGCATCGATGGCGAGAGCGTCGTTGCTCTGCGCAAAGAACTCGGAGAACGAGGTGCGGGCGATGCGGGCCACGGCGTCCAGCGAGGTGAGGGCCAGGGCGGAGACGCACATCGTCATAAAGACGGTGGCAACGGTGGCGTTGACACCAAAGGCCTGCATGCCGCGGGAGATGCCGGCGGCGAAAATCTGGAACGGCGTGGAAGCGGTGCCGTTGTTGAGGGCGCCGGTACCGGCGGTGTTCATATCAGAGAACATGATGCCGGCAACGATGATGGCGAGGATGCCCACGAAGGACTCGACGACCATGGCGCCGTAGCCAACGGGCAGGGCGTCCTGCTCGCGCTCGACCTGCTTGGAGGAGGTGCCGGAGCTCACGAGGCTGTGGAAGCCAGAGAGGGCGCCGCAGGCAACGGAGACGAACAGGATCGGGAACATCATGCCGGACTTGGTGGTGAAGCCGGTGAAGACCGGGGCCGTCATCGTGGCCTGGCCGTTGGCGCCAAGGACGACGATGCCGAGCACGGCGCAGACGATCATGACGAGCATCATGACGCTAGTGAGGTAGTCACGCGGGGTCTTGAGCGTCTGGATGGGCATGGCTCCGGCGAAGACCAGGTACACGGCGATTACGGCGAACCAGCCGAACTTGTCAAGGTAGATGGGGAACTGCATGCCAACGGCGAACATGAGGATGGTCAGCACGACGGCGAGCAGAAGCTCCTTGGCTCCTTCGAGCTTGAACTTGCGGCAAGCCCAGCCAAAGGCGATGGCCACGAAGGTGAAGAGCATCGAGATGGTGCCGGCGGTACCGGCGGCGTAGGACTTGTTGGCGGCGTCGACGCCAAGGCCAATGCCGGCGGCCATGCCCTCGCCCATCTTGAACGTACCGGCCACCATGTCAGTGAAGGCAGCAATGACGATGATGCAGAACAGCCAGCTGAACAGCAGGAACAGGCGACGGCCGGTCTTGCCGATGTACTTCTCGATGAGCTGGGCGAGCGACTTGCCGTTGTTCTTCATCGAGGCGTAGAGGGCGCCGAAGTCATGCACGGCACCAAAGAAGATGCCGCCGACGAGGACCCACAGGACAACCGGCAGCCAACCGAAGGCCATCGCGACGATGGTGCCCGTGACAGGGCCAGCACCGCAGATGGAGCTGAACTGGTGCGAGAACACCGTGAAGCACGAGGCGGGCGAGAAGTTCTGGCCGTCCTCCATGCGACGGGCGGGCGTGATGGCATCGCGGTCGATGCCCCACTTGTTGGCGAGCCACCGGCCATAGACCAGGTAGCCGGCGGCCAGAACCACAGCCGCAATGGCCATCAAAGCTATTCCATTCAAGACTTGCTCCCTTCCGAGCCAGGACACCGTATCGCATGAAAAAACGAGGGGCCGCTGGGCGTATGGCCCCGCGACCCCTCGTTTTGGGGCCGCCCGTGAAAACGGGCGGCCAAACTCAGCCACCCGTCTAGATAATGACGACCTCAATGGATAGCTGATTGTTCATAACGTAGTGCTCCTGATTCACCTGGGCACGCATCCCCACGTGCCATCTCCAGTGGATGACTATGATAATGGCATTTGCGGAGGATTTGTCAACTAGGAAATTGACATGTATGACAAGTACCTCTCCGGGGAATGGCGCGATTTGACGGTAAACGGCTTTATCCTCGCGGCGAGCGGGCGCGCGGTGCAGGAGCCGATCGTTTCCTTCGCGCGCGTGACTTACTATGTGATGCGATGACCGAATGGAGGGGCGCATGGCGTTTGACGCACATATCGAGGACTTTCAGAGGCTGGGGCTGCATCACGCGGCCTCGCTCGACGGGAGCGATCCGTTTGGCGCCGTTCGCTCGATGGCGGACTTTGGGCGCCGGTTTGCGCAGAATCGTGACTCGCTCCCCCAAACGGACGAGGACCGCGCCTTCCACCTCGTCTCCCGTGCGACGGACCTCATCGACTACCAGCTGCCCTTTGCCGCAGACGCGGCCGCGCCCGGCATCATCGCCGACGCGCGCAAGCTGCTCGAGGAGGCTCTGGAGCTTGACCCCACCAGCTGCGACGCCAAGCGCATGCTCGCCGCGGCGGACAATCCCTCCTTCGAGGACTTCTACCGCTTCCTGGCCGACGGCGCCGAGGACGCACGCCGCGCCTCCGAGAAGGCCCGCGACGCCGTTGACCTGCCCGAAGGCGACGCACACGCCCTTGCCGAGGACCTCTCCATGCATCCCTACCTGCGCTGGCTTGCCGTACTTGCCGGCCAGGCGCTCGAGTGCGGTCATTACCGCATCTGCGTCAATACGGCGCTCGAGCTGCTGAAACTCGATCCCACAGACCAGGCGGACGTTCGCCTCACCCTAGCCCTCGCCTATGCCAAGCTCGAGGACCCCGCGGGCCTCGAGGCGCTCATGCGCCGTCACCCGGACGGTCGCGGCCGCCACAACCCGTGGTATGGGCTCGCGCGCCTCGCCCTCGCGTTCAAGAACCGCCACTTTGGCCAGGCGGAGCGGGAGGTGACGGCCCTCATCGCGGGACACCCCCACTCCGGGATGACGCTCGCGCGTCAGGACTGGCTGCCCGACGGCGTGTTCTCGCGCATCGTGGTGGAGCCGGGCAGTGAGGACGAGCTGATCCTCGCCGTGTCCGAGGCAACCGTAATCCTGCAGGAGGGCTGCGACTCGCACGAGCGCGGTGCCCTCGGCTCGTGGCTTGCGAGCAGGCCCGAGGTCCAGAAGGCAAACGCACTCGACGTGGCCAGCGCGCCGGGACAGTCCGCGCGCGCCGCCCGCCCCGGCCCTGCAGAGCCAGGCACCGACACGAGGGGAAACCGCTCATGAGGGCACGTGCGGAAGCGATCGAACGCATCGCCCTGAAGCGCAAGGCGCGGCTGGGAAAGCTCTCCGACGAGGGGTATGCCGAGCTCAGGCTTGCCGTTGAGAACAACCCGGATAAGTTTGTGGAAGACGAGCAGGAACGTGCCTTTCTCATGCTCGCCGACGCGCTCGACGCAAACGCGAAGGCACGCGAGGGCGAGGACTTTCTGGACGACGACGCGTACGAGAAGTCTCGGACGCGCAGGCTCGGTAGGCTCCGGGATACCTGCGGCATAGTGCTTGAGGTTGACCGCCACTGCCTCGACGCCTCGACAATCCTGGCCCTTCAGGGCAATGACGCGGGCGACATCCTCGAGGAGCTGCTGAGTCTCGACGCCACCTGCGGCGGCTCAGCCGATGTGGCGCTGGATATGGGCGACCTCATCCCCTGCGACGACGGGCAGGGCATCGCGAACGAGGGGGCCACCGCCGAGCCTCTTGCGACGAACGAGGCCTACGCCTCTTCCGCGATAACCGAGCCGGCGGAGCGCGCGGCGGATGACGAGACGGCCCTTATGCCCAACACCGACGACTGGACGGACGTGTTTGAGCATCCGATTCTGCGCCTGCACGCCGTCATCGCGCAGGAGTACCTCAACACGACGCGGTTCGGCGCCGCACGCGAGTGCTGCCGTAGGCTCGTTGCGCTGACGCCGTCTGACCCGTTGGGCGCGCGCTTTACCTGGGCACTCGCCTGTGCGCGCCTTGAGGACGAGCAGGGCTTCAACGATCTGGACGCACGCTTTGGGCGCCGGGGAAACGCGTGGTCTCACATCGCGCGCACGCTGCTCATGTTCAAGCTTGACCGCATGTCTGCCGCGCGGCGCGCGCTGCGCGGATACGCAAGCCTGTGCCAGGGCGGAGCCTATGCGCTGCTGAGGCCCACGTTTGTGGAGGCGTACCTGCCCGACCGCCCCGCATTTGGCCAAGGAACGTTCGAGGAGGCATGCCTTGCCGTGCACGAGGCGGACCCCGTGGTGGTGGATACGCCAGACTTCATTGCCTGGTGCACCGCGCAGGAGGGTTTTGCCGCCGAGGCCCAACGCTATGCCGAGGAGCATGATTTGGACTGGTAGGGGCGGTGGGACTCTCCGGCCGCTGCGCGGCCTGACGGCTTCGCCGCCCTCCGGGCGGCTCGCCCGCTCGCTACAAACGCTTCGCGTTTGCTTGACGCTCGCGCCCTCGCGGGTTCGAGTCCACGCGAGCGACACCCGTCCCCGGGCATTTGGAACTTCTGGCTCACAAGTATTTGGTAGGGGCGGTGGGACTCGAACCCACATGCCTTCCGGCTGAGGTTTTTAAGACCTCTGCGTCTGCCATTCCGCCACGCCCCCAGATGACGCGGCCACACAACCAACTCCGCAGAGAGTTCCCCAATAGTTCCCCAAAAGAACAATTTTGAACCTGATAGCAAGGCGATAACACGCACTATCAACTCTCTGCAAGCAATCTACCTGCGGCAATGCGATGGTGCCCCCAACGGGACTCGAACCCGTGTTCTCGCCTTGAAAGGGCGATGTCCTAACCGCTAGACGATGGGGACGCGGGAGTGAGTATAGCAGAGGTGCGTCGAATCTCGCCCTCGCGTATGCGAGGCCGCACCGCCTAGGCCGACTTGAGCTCGCGCTCCCCCATGAGCTGCAGCAGCGCGCTCTCTGACTCGGTCGCATCCGCACCGGTCAGGAAGGGAACGCCGTTCACGAACGGAATGTCGAGCGTGCCGGGAAGAAGGGTCACCGCCACGAGGAAGTCGTGCGTGGGAGAAAGCGCAGGCACATCGGCCATGCGGCACTGGGTCACGTCATACTTGCCGGCATAGCCCATCGAGTCAAGGAAGCGGCGGACGCGATCGCGCACCGCCGAGGACGTGCAGACGCCCGTCCCGCAAGCCATGAGGATATGCTTCATCGCAGCGTCGTTCTCCTTTACACAACGACACCATCGACCTCGTGGCTTGCGTGCGCTGCGGGCTTCGCGTTCGTTTGGGTGTCTGCACGGCGCAAGGTCGAATCACGTTAGACAGATGGGTAATTTAGCCGTTCTTCTCCATTATTTCCAGATACAGTTCATATTTTGGCCAAACTCGTCGCGCAGACGCGCTACGCGAGGCTGCGCGACGCATCTGTGCCTGGCCGAACGCGTTGGTCTGCCGCGCCAGCCGGAGTTAGCAAAGCGGGAAGAGCTCGGGGTGCCAGCCGATGGGCGAGGCAGCCCCACTCGCAGCGGCATCGGCTACGAGCGAGAGGCCAAAGAGCAGGTCGCTCTCACTCACGGTAAGGCGGTCGACCCTGCACGCACGCATGAGCTCGCCCACGCAGATGGCGCCCGCCACAATCACGTTGGCGCGCTTAGGCTGCAGGCCCTTGAGCTTGCGGCGCTCGGCGAGCGGCATCGCCGCCATGCGCTCGGCAATCCCGTCTACCTCGGCCAACGTCAGCTCGTGCAGGTGGACGAAGGACGGGTCATACGGCTCGAGCCCCGCCGAGATGGCCACGAGCGTCGTGACCGTGCCGCCCACGCACACGAGGCGCTCCGGCTTGCCCTCGCCCCGCGCCGCCTCCGGCACGCCCGCGGCAAAAGCATCACGGCAGAACGAGCGCCCCCGCTCGAGAGCGTCGGCCTCAAGCGGCTGATCGCTCGAGAGGTAGAGGTCGGTCACGCGGCGGCAGCCCACGTCGAGCGAGCGCACGGCATCCAGGCACACGACGCCGTCCTCCCCCAGGGCGCCTACGGCAACCTCCGTGGAGCCGCCGCCGTTGTCGGCCACCATGATGCGCCGGCTGCGGAAGTCCTGGGCCACGCCGAGAAAGGTAATCGCACCCTCCACCTCGCCCGGAATGACCTCGGGCGCCACACCGCGACGGCGCAGGCCCTCCAGCAGCACCTCGGAGTTGGAGGCATCGCGCGCGGCGCTCGTGAGCGTGCAGCAGCCAACCGGCACTCCGGCGGCACGCGCTTGGGCAATCGCCTGGTCAACGCACGCGAGCACGCGCTCGCACGCCGCCTCGGACAGGCGGCCCGTCTCGGCCACGCCCTCGCCCAGGCTGCAGATGGTGGACATCTTGGCGCACCGAACCACGCGCCCGTCGGATACGTCCGCCACACCAAGGCGGCAGGTCACCGTTCCAATGTCGATTACCGCAACGCGGCCCATGCGGGCTCCTTTCCATGCGAGCCGACCGGTCTGCCGGTCATCCCGGGTCAGCTCACGCATATACAAAAACTGCCCGCCGGATAGGCGGGCAGCGAAGCTACGAGAGACCCTGCGAGGAGGGGTCGTACCGGAACAACGCGTCGAGCACACCGATGTACCAGGGATTATCCGGGTTCGAGGCAGACGAGCTCGGCTGGGTCACCGTCGTGTCGGCGCTCGGGCAGCCTGTGTCGTCCACGCCAGACATGTCCACGGGCGTATCACCCTCAGACACATAGCCGCGGCGGCGCGCCTCGTCCTCGATGCCCTCGCGCGTCATGAGCGAGTCCACCTGGCTCTGCATCGTGGAGTTGCTGGCGTTGATGTCACTGAGCTGTGAGGAGAGCACCCCGTTGGTTCGAACGGCGCCGTAGTACGCCCGCGCCGGCGGGTAGAGCATAAGCACAAGCACGAGCGTCACAACGATAGCGGCGGAGAGGATGCGATGGACGCCCACCCACTCCGCGGCAACAGCGACGGGCGAGGCCTTGGCGGCCGCGCGCTCGTGGGAGACACCGCGGTCGCGGGAGGCGGCGCGGTCTGCGAAGCCGCGCTCACGCGCACCATCGCGCTCGCCGGAATTGCGCGTGGAGCCAATCCAACCCGAGGCGGCCCCGCGCACGGCACCAATCGTGGCCGCGGCGGCGCCGTCGCGGACCGAGCCGATTACGGCCGCGGTCGCACCGCCCGAAAAGCCGGATGCCGTCACACGCGCAGAGGCCCCGCGGCTCGAGGAGCCGGAGCCAAGGCCATCGCGCTCAGAATCCGGACGCCCAAACGAGGTGCGGCCGGAAGAGACGCGTTCGGAGCCCATGCGCGCATACGAGGAGCGACCAGAATCCTCGCGCCCAAACGCAGCGCGTTCGGAGGCGCTTCGACCGGAGCCGGCATACGCAGAGGCAACGCGTCGGGGACGCGACGAACGGTCAGAGACATGTCCGGACTCGACGTCGAATGCCGTGCGCCCGTAGGAGCCGCGCGAGCCACCCACCAGCTGCACGGGACGACGCCCGTAACGCGAGGGGGCTGCAGAGCCGCGGCCCGAGACGCGCTCGACAGGGGCAGCGCCGTAGGACGCCACGGCCGCAGAGCCACCAGACACCGCAAGGCCAGCGGTTCCGCCCATTCCGCCTCGACTCATATAATCGCTGGTAGACCTATATGCATAGGAGCTACGACGAATCGACTCCCCACGGGAGGGAGATGCGGAAGGGGACATTCGCCCCATGGTGAGAATGTCGGAGGGAGCACTCATGGCGCCTGCTTCGTTTCTGGTGTGTTTGTGCCTGCTGTGCAGTTGAATGCCGCGACGGTGATGCTGCCGCGGCCATTGGCTCGATTATGACAGATTTAGGCGCGCTCGGATTCCTTTGCCTGGGCCCAAAGCGCCTCGAGTTCGTCGTGCGAGAGGTCCTCGAGCGCCGCTCCGCGGCCAGCGGCCGCAGCCTCCATTGCGGCCCAGCGCTGCCGGAACTTGTCACAGCTGGCGCGCAGCGCCGTCTCGGCGTCCAGGCCCTCGCGCCTGGCCACGTTCACGGCCGAGAACAGAACATCTCCAAACTCCTCGAGAGCACCTTCGCTGCCAGGTGCCTCCGCCTCAAACTCGGCGCGCTCCTCGCCCATCTTGCGCCAGACGTCGGCCGTGGAGTCCCAGTCGAAGCCGCACGCAGCGGCTTTGCGCGAGATCTTCTGGGCCTGCATGAGGGCCGGCATCGAGCGCGGCACCGCGTCGAGCAGGCCGGGCTTTGGGGCGAGCTGAGCGGCGGGGGCAGCCGCGGCACTCGTGCCAGCGGCCGAGATGTCACTGCCCGCGGCGCTCGCGCCCGAGCCGGGATGGACTCCAGCGGCACCCGCCGCGCCGTCGGCGGCACCCTCCCCCGCCTCGCGATGCTCCTCGAGCTTCACGCTGCTCCAGATGTCGAGGACCTCGCTCGCGCTCTTGGCGCTCACGCCGGCGCCAAACACGTGCGGGTGGCGCCGGACGAGCTTCTCGTCCAGATCATGGCACACGTCGGCGATGGTGAACTCGCCCGCATCGGCCGCGATCTGGGCGTGGAGCAACACCTGCATGAGCACGTCGCCAAGCTCCTCGCGCAGGTGGGCCACGTCGCCGGCCTCGATAGCCTCTACGGCCTCATAGGCCTCCTCGATCATGTTCTTGGCGATGCTCGGATGCGTCTGCTCGCGGTCCCATGGGCAGCCGTCCGGCTGGCGAAGGCGCCAGATGGTGCGCGCCACCTCGTCAAACGCCGTCTGACGCGCAGGCGCCTCGGGGCGCAGGCGGGTCTGGGCATCTGCGCGAGCCACCGGCGAGTCGTGTCGGCCGCCCAGCTCGGCCAGGATGCCATCCGCGCCGAGCTCCGCCAGCACGCCCTCGGCCATGAGGCGGGCGCCCTCGGCGTTGGGATGCAGCCTGCCGTCTGCGAAGAGGCCCGTCTCAGACGGAACGAGCGGCGCGCCGTCCACGTAGCGCAGACCATAGCGCGCGCACTCGTCGCAGAGATGGCTGCGCACCCAGGCAAGCGAGCGGCCGCAACGACGCGGCTCCGCCTCGTCCGCGCGCCAGACGGGCGAGACCACGTACACGGGCGTATCGGGGAAATGGTTGGCAACGCGCTCGAGGTACTTGGCCATGTTCGCCGTGATCTCGCGCTTGGACTCGGCATGAGCCCAGTCGTTGGTGCCATAGGCGACCACGATGAGCGCGGGCGGGTTCTCGCGCAGGGGGCGCATGCCGCGGAGCGTCGCGCGGTCGAAGTGGTGGCCGGCAATGGCCTGGTTCACGAGGTCGAGCCCACAGGCACGGGCCACGCGCGCCGGCCACGACATGCCCGGCTTGCCCACCACGTAGCCCTGCGTGATCGAGTCTCCCAGCGCCAGCAGGTAGCCGCGCTCGAGCGCCGGCTCGATAGTGCCGTTGGTGGAGAGGTTGCCCACCGCCACGCTCGAGAGGCACGGCAGGTAAACGCACACCTCCGCCGGCGCATGAGAGGGGTTCTCGAAGGAGAGGCTCACGAGGCCGCTCGCTACGGGGGCGGTGCGCACATAGGCGCCGTCAACAAACAGGTCGATGCCATCTACTAGGCCGTTATTGGCATCTGGCGCATCCGGGCCGGCAAGCTCGATGGTCTCCTGGACGGAATGCTTCGTCTCGTCGATGCCCTGGAGCACCGCCAGGTCGAACGAGACCTCGTCACCCGTGGTCACGAGATTGATGGTGACGCCCGCGGAGTTGCGGGCCGCCTGCTCCCGGCCACCCTCGGCCGCCGCCTGAACCTGCTTGTCGGACATTCTTGCGGGGCGAACGAGCCCGTCCGGGCGTGAAACGAGGTGGTGGGCGCCTCGCAGGAAGGAGGCGATGTTAGCTGCGGTCATGCGCGAATCCTCTCGACTGTCGTTGCATCGAGTGTAGCGCGAGAGACTCACAAGCGACCCTCCCTGACGCAGGGCTTACGAAAGGAGCAGGGGGTACTCGCACGGCGGGGCAGGCGGGAGCGCATGCGCGAGGAAGGCCGGGGCGCGAGGGGCGGCCAGCGCGACGGTGTTGGACGGCACCCATGGGGTGGGAGGCGCGGAGCGCAAGGAATCGGGCCTCGGGAGCTGGGCCCCCGCAACAGGGCCTCCGAGGCTGGACCTCCGCTGAAAAAGCGCCGGGGCTGCCGTCACCCTCGCGGCCAGCCCCTCTCCGCCCCTTAGCGCTCCTCAGGATAGACGACGCCCCAGTCGTGGCGGAGCTTCGTCATGATCTCCATGACCTGCGTGGTGTACTCGATCATCGCGCGCTCGGTCTGGTCGCCGGCAACGGCCTTTTCCAGGTCTGCCACCTCGTAGCAGAGCGCGTAGGCCATGTCACCTGCCGAGACCTCCTCGCGGCGGCCATCCTCGGTCCACGTGATGGTGGCCTTGTCGGCGCGCGGGTACTCCATGACCTCGATGAAGCACTTGTCGAAGGAGAGCACGGTGCGCTTAGGCTGCTTGGAGTGCAGGGTGATGGAGAGCGTGGCCATCTGCATCTCGGGATTGCGCATCACGATGCCGCTCGTGACGTCGGCGCCCGTGGGGCAGGCATTGGCGATGGACACGATGTCCTCGGGCTGGCTCACCATGAACAGGCGCGCCATCGTGACGGCGTAGACGCCAATCTCGAGCATGGCGCCGCCGGCGCGGTCCAGGTTGTAGAAGTGGTTGCTCGGGTCGTACTCCTTGTAGCTGCCAAAGTTGATCTGGGCGAGGTTCATCTTGCCAAACTCGTCGGCCATGGCACGGCGGATGATCTCACGGTAGAGCGGCATGTGCAGGATCGTGGTGGCGTCAATGAGCTGCACGCCATGGGCATCGGCAAGGGAGCGGGCCTCGGCGAGCTCGGTCGAGTTGAGCGTGATGGGCTTCTCGCACAGCGCATGCTTGCCGGCGGCGAGAACCTGACGCATGAACTCGATGTGCTTGTTGTGCGGAGTGGTGATGTAGACAGCGTCGACCTCGGGGTCGGCAAGGAGCTCATCGACCGTATCGTACACGCGCTCCACGTTGTTGCGCCGGGCAAAGTCGACGGCCTTGCTGTGCGTACGGTTCCAGACGCCGTGGAAGGTGCGGCCGCCCAGGGCAAGCGACGTGGCCATCTGCTGCGCCATGGCCGCGGCGCCGATGACGGCCCAGCGCAGCTGCGGATCCGTGTAGATGTCTGCGGGGAAGGGCTTGCTGGCGGCGTCGGCGAATGCGGCGGCAGCGTAGGACGCGGAATCCGTGGGGCCGTTGGGGTTGGTCTGCTGGTCGGTCATGATGCCTCCTCATGTGATGTTCAAGCGGCATCATTGTACGGTGCCCGCGCGATGCCGCGCGCTGGCGTGGGACGGCGCGCGCCGAGGAGCGGACCCGTCGTCCGTTCCCACTCTCCACCATCCCCGCGAGTCAGCCCGACCGAAACTTGCCGTCTACTTCGGCTCATTTTCCTGA
>NZ_CAAKON010000053.1 GCF_901212655.1 Olsenella uli
GCCCGGAAGCCGTGAGGCTTCCGGGCCCGTCGCGCTCGGCTGCGGGGACCGGGCGCCATGCCGAAGTGGCAGTGATAATCGGAGCCACTCGTCCGGGGCGCCGCGCGCACGGCGCCCCGGACACCTTACGGCTGCCGTTTGGCGGGCCCCGCCAGGCGAGCTCGCTACTTGGCGAGGCCGCTCTTTGCGTAGAGCTGCGCGGCATCGTCGGCCGAGAGTGCCTTGCCGTAGATGCGTGCGAAGGCGATGGCCGTGTTGCGGGCGGCCGGGTACTCCGGGCCGCCGTTGTTCCTGGACTCCCCGGCGCCGATGTAGATGGTGTTGGACTTCTCCTGGCTGCCGACGGCCTGGGCGTCGGGGCTGTTGATGCTCTGCGTGCCGTTCACGTACAGCGTCATCCGAGCCTCGCCAGAGACGGTCCCCGCGTTGTCGTTCACGGCGACGACGTGGTACCAGGTGTTGGCCTGGACACCGCTCACGCTCACGGTCTTAGATGAGCTCGCGCCCTGCTTCACCTCGAAGGTGAGCTTCGCGCCGTTGTCCTTGTCAAGGTAAAGGCCCATGCCATCGTTCTGCACGTTGTCAAACAGGCCGCGCTGGTTCTTGCCGTCGGCCTTGGCGCTCGGCACCTTGAAGAGCAGCTCCATTGTGAAGCCATTCTGCATCGCCGAGTAGTCGTCCTCGGTGAGCTTGTAGCCCAGGCCGCCCTTGCCGTCCATCATCGCGACGGGCTGGCGCAGCGTCTTGTCCATGCGCGTGCCACCGCGGTAGCGCGAGCGGTCTGGGGCGTGCTTGCCCGTCCAGTCCTGCGCGGAGCGGCGGCGGAAGTCGACGTTGAGGATGTCGGCGCCGGCGACCTCGGCTGCGACGACGGTGACGGCGACGCTCGCCGTGGTGCCGTTGACCATCGCGCTGATGTTGGCGGTGCCGAGCGTGACGGCGGTCACGAGGCCGCTCTGTGCGTCAACAGTCGCGACGGACTCGTTGTCGGAGCTCCACTTGCCGTCGTAGGCGGCGTAGGTCTGCGGGGCGTTGCTCTGGTAGGTGGCGGTGAGCTGGAGCGTCTTGCCGAGCTGCAGCTTGGCGGCGTTCTCGCTCACGCTGTCGCCAGAGATCACGACCTCGCCGGTCAGCGCACCCGTGCCCACGGTGAAGCCGAAGTGGTGGTCGCCCTGGTTCTCGAGGCCGGCCGAGGGGTCGACCTTCGAGGCGTCGGGCTCGGTGCCGCTCTCGGCGTCATCGCCCGGCTTGGCGGTGTTGTCGTCCTCGGTGAGGGTGTAGAGGATTGGCATCACAAACGTGCGCAGCGCCGGGATGTCGGGGATGGCCATGCCGGGGGTGCTGTCCGAGCCGGCGAGGGCGGAGACGAGCTTGTCGGCGGTGCCGTAGTTGCTCGAGAGCAGTTTCTTGATGATGCTGGTGAAGACCGCGCCGGCATCGATGCTCGCGAGCTTGGTCGCGTCGGTGTGGATCGCGGCGAGGATGAGCATGAGGTCGGCGGCCTTGGCCTGTCCGGCGTCGTCGGCATTGCCGTCCACGGCCTTGCGGATGAACGAGATGAGCGAGCCGTCGTTCTCGACCTTGTTGCCGTCGGCGTCCACGCCCGTGTTCGTGTTCATCGCGTCGAGGGCGGTCTGCACCCAGGCGTCGCGCTTCTCGTCGCCCTTGAGGTGGTCGGCGTAGGCGTAGTTGATGATGCCAAGCAGGTTCTCGCTGGGGTTCGCCGGAATCGGGGCGTCGCAGGCGTCGACGAGGATGCGCTGGACCGTGTCGAGCAGCTTGGCGCCCTCGACGCCGTTGTTCGTGATGATCGCGTCGAGGTCGGCGAACACCGCGTTGAGGAAAGTGTCGAGCGAGACGTCGCCCGTGGCGGAGATGGTGGCGTTGAGGTTCACCACGGCGGCGGGCATGACGCCGCCGTTCTCGGCCACGGTGTCGTACACGATCTGCGCAGCGCGCGCGTCCTGCTCGGGCGTGGTCGCAAGGGTGATGGCCGCGGTGCTTGCGTTGTCGGTGTTGTTGATGGTGATGAGGCTGTTCGCGGTGTTGTACCAGATGCTGATGGCCTTGCCGAGCACCGTCTGGTACGTCATGCCGAGTGCAAGGTCCTTGTTCGGTACGGCAATCTTCAGCCCCGCGTCCACACTCGTGTATCCGGCGTCCGTCAGGTACTTCGCCAGGAACTTGAAGACGGCGCCGTTGAGCTGGTCGGCCGTGAGCTCCTCGGTCGCGTCCGGCGCGAGCGTTGAGCTCAGCATGCTTGCGAGCAGTGCCTTGATGCCGCCACCGGGGATCTTCAGGCTCTCGATGAAGTGCGGGCCGTCCGTGGCCTCGATGTACTTGAGCGCCATGGCGCCGTACACGCCCACGACGTTGGTGAGCAGCGCCTTGGAGATGAGGCGCTCGTGGCCGAACTCCGTGATGTCGGCAATCTCGGCCTGAGCGGGCGTGCCGGCGTCGTCCCAGTTGGCGAGCGAGCCGTCCTCGTTCTTCAGCGTATAGGTCACCGCGCCCAGCTTGTGCGAGGCGAAGGCGAGGGTCGCGCCCGTGGCGCCGTCCGCGTCCTTTCCGAAGTTCAGCGTGAGGTAGCGGATGTCGGACGGGTAAGTGATGGTGGCGCAGGTCTCGATGTCGTAGATGGCGGGTACGGCGGTGGGGTGGTTCGACGTGTCCCGGAACTCGGGGAACTGGTGCACCGCCACGTCGTTGGCGTGCATGTGGCCGGTGAGCACGCAGCTGATACCCGCCCACGCGTAGTACCGGGCCACCACGTCGTAGTCCTCGACGAGGTAGTCGGCGAAGATAGTCGGCTCCTGGCCGAAGTGCGCCACGATGCCGTGGTGCTGCATGGCGAAGACGACGTCGCCGTTGTTCTTGGCGTCCTGCGCCTTCTTGAGGATCCAGGGCAGCAGGCCCGTCGTGCCGAGTTGGCTCGGGTCGAACACGGCGTTGCCGTCGGCGTCCTTGGGCACGCCGGTGATGCGGCCGTGGGTCTCGTGCTCGTCGGTGCCGGTGTCGGTGGTGTCGTAGGAGTAGCGGCAGGAGTCGACGCAGATCATCGTGACCTTGGTGCCGTCCGTGCCGTCGAAGTGCGTGACGTAGGAGGCGGCACCGGCCGTGGCGTCGTGGCCGGGCTCGGGCTGCGGGTAGTACGAGCTGTTGACGTAGAGCTCGTCCGCGTCGTTGTAGCCGCATTTGCCGTAGTAGGTGTCGCTGCGGAACTCGGAGGGCTTGACGGTGCCGGCCGGGGCGGCCTCGCCGTTGGCGGCGATCTCCTTGAAGTTGCGGCCGTCGACGTTGTTGTTGATGTCGTGGTTGCCGTTGATGATGCGGACGACGCAGCCCTCGGCGCTGTCGCCGGCGGCCTGGAGCAGCTTGGTGCGCACCTCGTTGTGGCAGACTTGCTCGCCGTCCTTGGTGAGGTCGCCGGAGACGAAGATGGCGTTCGGCTTGTAGGCGCGTACGTCCTGGAGCGCCTTGTCGAGGATGTCGGCGCTCTGGCGGAAGAGCTTGCGGTCGGAGTTCTCCGCGGAGTGGAACGCGTCGTTCTCGGCGAAGAGCGTGTGCGACATGTAGTGGATGTCGGAGAGAATCGCGACCTTCACGGTGTTGGCGTAGGGCGCGGCGGCAGAGGCCTCCTCCGCCGCGTAGGCGGCCTCGGGGTCCTGGGCGAAGGCCCAGGCGAATGCGGCGGCGCCGGCTCCGGCGAGCGCCAGGCGCATGAAGCCGCGACGCGAGATATTCGGGTTGAGTTGGGCCATGAACGTCCTTCTTTCTCGTTTTGGGGTGGGCGCGCCCCAGCCAATCGGCATAGGCCTGCAGAAAGGCCAGACGGGCCTAGCATGGACGCTCGCGTGCATAAAAGTGAAACAGGCTTGTATGAAATCTGTAATGCTGACGTAAAGGTGGAAAATCTGTTTCGCGTTTCCCGAAATACGAACCTGACAATCAATCAAAAAAATGGGAAATAGGTAAACAAGCTGGTAAATAAACATTTCTCAATTAAAGATGGAAGAAGTTGACCAGAAGGCGGTAGCCCTTACGCAAGCGTTACAGAAACGGGGGAGGGCCACCTTTTGGAATTGCCTACACTGTGGTCTGTCTTTTTCCTGAATGCATATTCGGTGGTTTCAGATGCGCCATCACAGGGGCGGCGCACCGTTGACGAGGGGAGCAAGAGGGACATGAAGAAGAGTGCTTGGGGTGGGGTGACTCCTCGTATCACGCGCGCCGCAAGTGCCGTGATCCTCGGTCTCGCCCTCACGGCAACGCCCGTGTTCGCGGTTGCCGCCGAGCAGCCCGCGACCACTGCCGCGGCCACCACGCAGGACGCCGCGACCACCAAGGCTGCCCAGTCCGAGACCACGGCTGCAACTACGGCCACGGCCACCACGCAGGCGGCCACGACCGCCTCGGACACCCAGCAGGCCACGGCTACCGCTGACAACGGCGCGGCCGATACCGTCCAGCCCGCGGCTGGTGCGGTCGATACCGTCCAGGTAACCCGCGGTGGCCAGCAGTTCATCGATGCTGTCAAAAGCGGGGCTTCCACCATTGAGCTCACCGGTAACGGCGAGGATGGCAATGGCCTGTTCAACTTTTTCCATACCAGCATTTTTGGTAAGCCCTCTTATAGCGCAACGTTTGGCACCACCCCCGAGTCCGTCAACATCGACCACGACGTGACCATCGTCAACAAGACCGGCAACCCGGATGCGTACCTCTACGGCATCGAGTTCAACGTTGCCGATCGTGCCAAGCTCACGTTCCAGGACGTCAATATCAACGACGCCCGCAACGAGGGTTCGCCCCTTGGTGCGGTCAAGCCCATTACGGTTCAGCCCGGCGGCTCTTTCGAGACCAAGGGCACCGGCGACATCGTGTCCGATAACGGTAGGGGTGAAGCCTACACCATCAAGCTTGTCTCGAGCAGCGATGCCAGCAAGCCTGCGACGGCAGTGCTCGGTGCTGCCCCGTCGGGCTTTATGGGCCAGGTCGAGGGTGGGACCGGCTGGACGGAAGACAACAAGGGCAACTACGGCGGAACCTATTGCGTAACCGCCGGGAACAACAGCAAGCTGACCATCACCGACGGTCGCTTCACGGCCGAGAATGCCAAGTATCAGGCAATCCAGTCGTACGGCACCGTCGTGATCAACCCGACCGACGATGCAAGCTTTAACGCGAATGGCAACGGTGACGACCTCGGCACCGTCCGTATCGACGGTACGAATAACGGCCAGCCGACGGGTGCGAAGCTCGTTGCGCATGACACCCAGTTCGGCTACATCGCGCCGGGCGGGCGTGCCAAGATCGGAGATGTGAATATCAAAGCGACGCTTCAGCTCGAGGGTGCCGCAAAGGCGTATCTGACGGACAGCGTCGTGTCCGACATCCCCGCCGATAGCCAGGTCGGCGAGCTTCCGGCTGTCTATCTGGATACGGCCGCTAATTTGTACGAGCAGGAGACAACCGAATCTAACGGCCCGGTTACCTTCAGCACGAGCTCCGACACCCCGAGCTTCGGCGGCTTCAAGTCCGAGTACGTCGGCGATCACCTCACGTCCGGCCAGTACAAGGCGTCCGCGCGCTTCGACAGCCAGAACGCGGTATCCGAGAGTGTGACGGATGCGAGCAAGAGCCGTGGTCTGTGGAAGCTCGCTGGCCAGGCGAGCGTTGATGACCTGGAGAAGCTGGTCGCTGCGAAGGCGGACAAGCTGACCGACGGGGCCACGGAGTCTGCGACCGATCCCAGCGATGCCGCTCAGGGCGCCACGGTGACGGCGAACCTCCCGCTTGGCAAGCCCCAGGTGTACGGCAAGTACGAGATTGCCAAGAATGCTGACACGAGCATCGAGGGCGATGGCCACGCGTATGCCTACAGCCCGGTCCATGACCTCCAGGCCGGCTGGGACGTGAGCGCCTACCGTGCCAATGGCACCTACACCGCGCCTAAGGCCGGCGCCACCTCCGGCATCGAGGGAGACACCGCCCCCGACGGCTACGTCTTCGCCGGTTGGTACACCCGTGGCGGCGACCTTCGTACGGGTACGGCCAATAACGGCTACGTCTCCGACGTTCTCCCGAAGGAGCTGCAGTTGAAGGAGGGCGCTGCCGACCAGGCTGCGCTCGTAAAGGATGCTACCGCCGGCTACGCATACGCAAAGTTCGTCCCGGCCTCTCTGCTTGATGTCAAGAGCGAGGGTCCCACGACCAAGCCGACCGGCGGCTCCACGTGGATTGCACGCTTCATGATTGCGAAGGAAAGCTACAACTACAACGGTGCCACCTTCAAGATTGAGGAGCTTGACAACACGGGCGCGGCGACCGGTCGTAAGGCGGTCATCAATACCCTTAACAACTGGGATTACGTTACGGCCAATGGTGCCAAGACTTATGCGAGCGATGTGTATGCCAAGCAGCTGCCTGAGGGCTTTAGCTCTCCGCTTCTGTGGTGCAGGGCCTACCTCAAAGGCATAGCGGCAGACTTCGATGGCTCCTTCAAGGTGACCCCCTCGTGGACCACGATGGACGGCACGGTTGTCACTGGTCCGTCTGAGACCATTGGCGCCGTGAAACTACTTGAGGGTGCCAAGTAAAGCAAATGGTGCGCTAGCGCGCGAAGACAAGAGAGGATTTGATAATGAAGCTGTATGACGATCCCGAGATGAAGGTCATTATTATCGGCGCCGATGATATTCGTACTGACAACGGTGGTACGAGCGGCGAGGATGGCGGCAGCCTCTCGAGCGCTGACGATGGTCTTGGCCTGGAGTAGCAGTAGCGTAACAGCAGAGCTGCAAAATGATGTGGGTCGGTCGGGATCTTCTGCCCGTCCAGCCTATCTTGGTGCTAGGGGGCGGCATGGGTCGCGAGCGTTTCAAAGGGCCGGGGAATCTCGTGTCGGGAGGCTCAAGGCATGTTCGGTATGCGAAGCCGGCCGTGACGGGTAGACCTTCCCCCCGGCGCAGAGACGTTGTCGTTGGCATCGGTATCGCGGTTGCGGTTTGCGTAGTATTGGGCGTGCTGGTTGCCAGGGGGTCACGGTCGGGTTCCGGAATCGGCTCGGCGAGTTCTACGAGCGCCGGTTTGTCTGCGATTGTGAATGACTCGACGTCGTCTACGGGAGACTCGAACTCGTCTTCCGCAGCGTCGGATACCGCGTTCGTGCAAGAAGCGGTGAGCGGCGATGCTGGCGCTTCAGCCGAGGCCGTGCTGCCCTCCGAGGGGGTTGGCTCCTTCGACGATGGTGTCGACACGCAAGCTGACGGGGAACCGGATGGCGGGGCGGTGAATTCTGGCGTCTCCTCGGTTAAACAGGGTGGCTCCGAATCAGATTGCCAGAAGGACTCCACGGGTGGCTCTGTCACGCAGGGCGCCAACGGCTCGTCTGCCGATAAATCCGATTCGGCTCAAGACACCGCAGGCGGTGGGTCCGGTGATGGCTCGTCCTCGAATCAGGGCGGGCAATCAAAGGGCGACGACACACCCGGCTTTGGCGCAATCATCGATTAGGGAACACGGCATGGTGACAAATAGCGCGCATGAGGAGTTTAGGGGCGTGTGTGGGAAGTCGTTTGACGCTTGCGTAGTTCCTGCCGCTGCTTACGAGGAGCCTCGTCTGATTCTCGTGCGCACGCCGGGCGATATAATCAGAACGAGCGGCGGTAAGGGTGACGACCAAGACATGGGCCCAATTATCCACGGGCTGGGTCCTGACTCCGAGCTGTAGTAATAGATTCCCGACGTAAGCCATGCCCCATGGCCGCCTCCAGGTTGTGTAGTATGGCGTGCGCCGAGATGCTCTCAAAAGATGGTTGGATGCGGTGGGTACACGGGCTGAACTGCCAGTTTCGGTGGGTGGGTTTTCTCAGGTCGCAATAGCGCGGTATGTTGAGGCCTTCGAGGCCTTCGAGTCATTTGCGATTCAGTCATCCAATTGCCCCGGGTTGCGTGACGCGAGCCATGCTCTCGAGATTGATTCCATCCCGGCTGCGTTGGACTGGGAGCGCAGCAATCCGTCTGGCAATCGAGTGCTTGCCGATATGGACGGCCTTTACAAGGCGTTTGGCGACATGTTGCCCCTGCGTCATCGCATCATCTTCCACGGCGTCGCGATGAAGTATCGCAGTGCTGGCTATGTCTTCACGGCTTCGAGTGGAACGGGCAAGAGCACGCATGCGTTCCTCTGGCAACGCTATCTCGGCCGCGCCGCGCATATCCTGAGCGGCGACAAGCCGGTTGTCTCCGGGGGCGGAGAGTGCGCTTCCGACGTTACCGTGTGGGGATCGCCGTGGGGCGGCAAGGAGCGAATCTTTGAGAACGACTCGGCGCCGCTGCGGGGTGTCTGCCTCATCAGGCGTGGGCGCACGTGTTCCATTCGTCGCGTGGAGCCGTTCGAGTTCCTGGACACTATGCTCCGCCAGACCTTTATGCCCTTCGACGAGCCTGCCGCCTCGCGAGCGCTCGAGGTCATCGATGCCGTCTTGACCAACGTGCCCCTTTGGGAGCTCACCTGCAATATATCGGAGGATGCCGTCCGCACAAGCTTCGAGGCGCTGACCGGGCTGAGTTACGAGGCACATCGTATCTAAGGGCTTTCGCGCGGAAATGAAGCCCACAAGAATCCTGGCAGGTGAAGCGCGCCTCGCCAACGGCATGGGGCGGGCCATGCGTTAGGCAGAGAAGCTGCTGGCAAGCGGCATTTCGCTCCAAAGTGATTCTCCCATGTCGAGGAGCGTATGAGGCGTGCCTAAAGATACGCCGCCACGGCAGCGATGACCACGGCCGGCAGCATGTTCGCCGGCTTGAAGGTGTGCGGCCAGATGAGGTTCACGCCAACGCAGAAAATCAGCACCGAACCTACGAGTGAGAGGTTCGCGAGGGCGGCGTTTGTGATGATGGGCTGCAGCAGCGTGGCGAGGGCGGTCATGAGGCCCTGGAAGACGCCCACGGGCAGGGCGGCGAAGACGCATCCCCTGCCCATGCTCGCTGTCATGGCGCAGACGATGATCGCATCCATCACGCCCTTGAGCGCGAGCATCGACCAATCGCCGGTGAGCCCGTCTTGAATCGAGCCAACGATGGCCATGGCGCCGATGCACACGGTGAGCGAGGCCGTGACAAACCCGTCCACAAAGCTGGAGTCGCCTTGGCTACCGGTTCGGTCGCGCAGCCAGGTGCCAAGGCCCTCGAAGCGACCATCGATGTCGAGCGCCTCGCCGATGGCCGCGCCCACGGCCATGCTTCCCACGAGCACCATGCTGCCGGTGCTTCCGAGCGTAATGCTGCCGTCTGCCGTCGCGCTCGCAGTTAGCATCTTCTCGAGCGCTCCGGCCATGCCCACGAACATCACGCAGGCACCGCAGGATTTCATGAGGGCGTCTTGCAGGCGCTTCGTCACGAAGGAGCTTGCGACGAGGCCCACGAGGCCGCCGCCGATGATGCAGGCTACGTTGATGAGCGTTCCGAGTCCTGGCATGGAGGGCTCCAAGGTCGGTTGTGGCCGCCAAGGCGGCTTGAGGCTATTGCGGGGCTGTCCGGCGAGCGTGCCGCGGACAGGGTTGATGGTGTCTGCGAATGTCGCCTATACGAGCGCGAGGTTCACGAGCACCATGTAGAGCGCCGTGCCGGCAAAAATGCTGAGGAGCATGTTGCGGCGCCACAGGTAGGCGGCAACCACCAGCGCGATGCTGATGGCCTCGGGCGTCTCATGGGTGCCCGCGAGCGGGTTCACATCCTTGAGGCAGTAGACCACGAGCAGTGCAAAGACCGCTCCGGGAAGGGCCTTGCCGAGGTGGGTGATGTAGGCCGACGTGGGCTTGCCGGGCGGAAAGGCCCAGAACGGCACGAAGCGCGTGAGGAAAATGAGCACGAGGGCCGGCACCGCACGTGGGCGTCCACCAGGGGAGGCCCATGGAGGTTGCGTAGATGCCGCAGGTGGCTCCCGTGAGCAGGAAGCCCGCAAGGATGGGAACCGTAAGCGGGAAGGCGGCGCGCAGGGCCGAACCCTGGTGCCCCGCCTGGTGCTGCTCCACGTTTCCTCCTCTGGTCGCTCGCGACGTGGTCAGAAATCCTATATATCCGCTGGGAAAGAGTCAAATTAGCGCCCCGCTCCCCTTGTCACATTCCCCTCCGCATGATTCGTCACATTTTCACGGTGCGGGCACGGTGGGGCCCGCCCGCAGCGGCGGGGAGGCCGTGATTTGTTGTGCAACAAATTGTCCGGCCGTGAGGTTGCGCTTGGCAGGACGACACGCGAATCGTGACATGCCTCGGAAGGGGAGGTCTCCATGTGCTGCGCGCGATGCGGCGCGCAGCTCGAGGATGGCGTCAAGTTCTGCACCCACTGCGGCGCCAGGGTCAAGCCGCTCGCGGCGATGGCCCCCGCATCCGGCGACGGCACCACGATGGGCGCCGAGCTTGGCAGCCTGCGCATCTCGGGCAGCTACGACCCCTTAGGCGAGGCGGGCAAGGCGGCCGTCGCGGCCAAGAGGGGCGAGGCGTCCGGCGGAGACTTCACGCGGAGCATACCGACCAGGGCTGCAAGGTGACCTGGCCACCAAGAACGCCTGGCTCGGCTACGCGAACGCCTACCTGCGCGCGGTGGGCAGGTAGGCGTCCTGGTTCGTGATATGACGAATCATACGGATGAAAGCGCGACAGGATGGGCGAGTGGCCGGCGAGCCCAAAATGCGACATATCATCCGGAAGGAAATGTGACAGCGGGGGGGGTTAGGACGTGGGCGTGAGGGCGCAGGAGGCGTCCTTCCTCCCGTCGTTGGCGTACCGGTGCACGCCCATCAAGACGCTGTCAACGGTGGCGGGGTCGGTGATCTGCGAGAGCGAGAGGATTATGCACTCGTCGTCACCCTCGTCCCATCTGTAGGAGGTGTAGTAGTTGGTCTCGCTCGTTGCTCCGGAGTCGTAGTCGTGGTCGAGGACTGTCTGGGTCGTGCCGTCGGCATGGCTGAGCTGGAGCAGGTCCATGCTGTGCTCACCCTGCGCATTGGAAAAACTGGCCTTGAGGCTGAGCGGGGAGAGGCTGACGACGGTCCCCGATTCGTCGGAGAACTCCCGCGTGCCCACGACCCTGCTGGGCGTGAAAGTGCCGGTGACGGCATCTCCACCTGGCGTGCCGCCAAGGACCCAGGCAACCCCGCTCGCAAAGGCGTCCGTCCCCTTCGAGGTGAAGTACATGGTGCCGTGGAGCTCGGTGTCGGTCGAGGCCGAGGCGTCGTAGTAGCAGCGGGTATCCGGGAAGTCCCCGCCGGGGAACTCCATAGAGACGAGCCCCAGGTCAGAATCGCCGTCAAACACCAGCTCGCCGGGCACGGCGTCGGGAAGCAGCCTGAAGCCGTGGTCGCTCGCGAGCGTGAACGTGGCGACGCCCGCGCCGTTGGCGTCGAGGACCATCGACTCGACCGTGAGCGTGTAGCCGTTCGCGGTCGTCGTGAGGTTGACCGGCTCGGTGGCGTCCGCGATGGTCTGGGCCACGTCCTCGCCGGCGGCGGGGGTGAGGCTCTGGGAGAAGTTGTAGACGCTCTTCCCGTCGTCTCCCCTGATGCTCCAGGCTGCGGTGTCGCCGAGCCCGTGTCCGCTATAGGCGCGGGCAAGAAGGTCGCTGTTCACGATGGCGTAGGCGGTGCCGCCCAGGGTCAGGGTCAGGGCGATTGCGAGGGCAAGGACGGTGGCGACCCGTGGTGCATGGCCGCGGCGCCTCGCGGAGCCGCGGGCCGCCGCGAGGGCGCGGTCGGCCAGGTCGTCTGCGGCATGCAGGCTGTCGAGGGCCTCGCCCATCAGTGATTCGGGCGTGTTGCCATGGAGTGGGGCTCCCATGATTCCTCCTCGTTCAGATAGGTGCGAAGCTGGGTGCGGGCACGTGTCAGGCGGGTTCGTACGGTCGCGGGCGGCACGCGTAGCAGCCGGGCGATCTCGTCTGTGGGGTAGTTGCCCCAGTAGTAGAGCACGAGCGGCACGCGGTACTTCTCGGAAAGCCTCATGACCTGCGTGAACAGGTCCACGTGCTCCTCGCTGGGCATTGCGAGCGTCTCGGCGTAGGACTCGATGGACTCGATGCGGCGCCAGGGCCGTCGAAACAGGGACTTGCACGTGTTGATGGTGACGCGCACGAGCCAGTTCCTGAGATGCCCGTCGGACATGAATGCGTCATCGTGGCGAAGCAGCTTCACGAACACGTCCTGCGCCACGTCGTCGGCGTCAGCCGCGTCGCGCATGTAGGTGTAGGCGAGGCGGAACACCATGTCGCGATGGCGCTCGACCGCCTGTCTGAACTCGTCGTTCTGCACGTACCCACCTCCTACTCCTCTGGTTGCGCACGCGGGGGTGCTCCGCCGCGTGTGGTGGCTTGTGGGTCTGAAGGCCTTCACGAGAAGTACGCGGGAGGGGAGGGATTTGTTTCAAGGGGAATGGCGATGCGTGGAAAAACGGGACCCAGGCGTGCGCCTGGGTCCCGAAATGTGTCAGATCGAACGGAAGGAAATATGACAGGGTGGTTAGGCGAAGTAGGCCACGCCACTCTCAAAGATTGGCATGAACTTCTCGCCCGGTACGTTGGCGTAGAGGCCCTCGCCGCGACGCTCCACGTGACCCATCTTGCCAAACACGCGGCCGTCGGGGCTCGTGATGCCCTCGATGCAGCCGAGCGAGCCGTTGGGGTTCACGGCAAGGTCCATGCTCGGCTTGCCGTCCTCGCCCACGTACTGCGTGGCGATCTGCCCGCCGGCGCGCAGCTGGTCGAGCACGGCGTCGCTCGCCACGAAGCGACCCTCGCCGTGGCTGATGGCCACGGTGTAGACGTCGCCCGGCTTGCAGGCACTCATCCACGGGGAGAGGTCGCTGGCCACGCGCGTGCGCACCAGGCGGCTCTGGTGGCGGCCGATGGTGTTGAACGTGAGCGTGGGTGCGACGGCCGTGGCGTCGACGATGTCGCCGTAGGGCACGAGGCCGAGCTTGATGAGGGCCTGGAAGCCGTTGCAGATGCCCAGCATGAGGCCGTCTCGGGCCTTGAGCAGGTCACGCACTGCCTCGGTGACCTCGGGCGCGCGGAAGAAGGCCGTGATGAACTTCGCGGAGCCGTCGGGCTCGTCGCCGCCGGAGAAGCCACCCGGAATCATCACGATCTGGCTCTCGCGGATGCGGCGCGCAAGCTCGGCCGTGCTCCCGGCAACGGCCTCGGGCGTGAGGTTGTTGATGACGAAGACGTCGGCCTCGGCGCCGGCGGCCTCGAAGGCGCGCGCGGAGTCGTACTCGCAGTTGTTGCCTGGGAACACGGGGATGATGACGCGCGGGCGCGCGATCTTGACGCCGGTGAAGACGGCGGGCGCGGTGCCATGGTCGGCCGCGAGCCAGGTCTCGGCGGGCACCTCGGGCAGCTTGGCGCCGGCGGCGGTACGGTAGGGGAAGACGCCCTCGATGCTGTGCTCCCAGGCCTCCTGCAGGCTGGCGAGATCAACATGCTCGCCCTCGGCCACGAGCTCGTAGGACTCGGTGGTCTCGCCGATGACGGAGATTGCCACCGCGTCCGTGTGCTCGGGAAGCTTGGCGCCGTCGGCCAGCTCAACGATGAAGCTGCCGTAGGCGGGGGCAAAGAGGCTGTCTGCCGGGACGTTCGGGTCCAGCGTCACGCCAATGCCGTTGCCCACGCACATCTTGAAGAGGGCCTCGGCGTCTCCGCCGTAGCCCGGGGTGGAGATGGCCAGGGCCTCGCCGCGCTCCACGAGCCCCTCCACCAGCTCGAAGGCCTCGAGCAGGCCCGTGACCTCCGGGCGCCAGTCGTCGCCGTACTCGGCCGGGTCGATGCAGATGACGCGGTGGCCGGCTCCCTTGAACTCGGGGGAGGTGACGCGGGCGGCCTTGCCCACGGCCACGGCGAAGCTGATGAGGGTGGGCGGCACGTTGAGCTCGGCCCCCTGCTCCTCAAAGCTGCCGCTCATGGAGTCCTTGCCACCGATGGCGCCGGCGCCCAGGTCAATCTGCGCCATGAGGGCGCCCAGCACGGCCGCGGCCGGCTTGCCCCAGCGCTCGGGCACGTCACGCAGGCGCTCGAAGTACTCCTGGAAGGAGAGGTAGGCGTCCTCGTGGCGGAATCCGGCAGCCACCAGGCGCGCGATGCTCTCGACTACGGAGAGGTAGGCGCCGGCGAACTGGTTCTGCTCCATGAGGTAGGGGTTGAAGCCCCAGGCCATGGCGGAGGCCGTGGTGGTCTCGCCCGTCACCGGGAACTTGGCGACCATGGCCATGCTCGGCGTGAGCTGGTGCTTGCCGCCAAACGGCATGAGCACGGTGGCTGCGCCGATGGTGGAGTCGAAGCGCTCGGAGAGGCCCTTGTTGGAGGCAACGTTGAGGTCGGTGACCAGCGAGTTCATGCGCTCGCCAAAGCTTGCGCCCTCCCAGCTGGGCTCCCACTTGCCCTGCTCCTCCACGTGCACGTCCATGTGCTTGGGGGCGCCGTTGCTGGCAAGGAACTCGCGAGAGAGGTCGACGATCGTGTCGCCGTTCCACTCGATGCGGACGCGCGGCTCCTCGGTGACGGTGGCGATGACCGTGGCCTCGAGGTTCTCCTCGCGGGCGTAGCCGAGGAACTCGTCAACGTCGCTGGCTGCCAGGGCCACGGCCATGCGCTCCTGACTCTCGGAGATGGCGAGCTCGGTGCCATCGAGGCCCTCGTACTTCTTGGTGACCTTGTTGAGGTCGATGTGCAGTCCGTCGGCCAGCTCGCCCACGGCCACGCTCACGCCGCCGGCGCCAAAGTCGTTGCAGCGCTTGATGAGACGGCAGGCGTCGCCGCGGCGGAAGAGGCGCTGGAGCTTGCGCTCGATGGGGGCATTGCCCTTCTGCACCTCGGCGCCGCACTCCTCGAGGCTCTCGACGTTCTGCGTCTTGGACGAGCCGGTGGCGCCGCCGATGCCGTCGCGGCCGGTGCGGCCGCCCAACAGCACGATCTTGTCGCCGGGGGCGGGGCACTCGCGGCGCACGTGGTTGGCCGGCGTGGCTCCCACGACGGCGCCCACCTCCATGCGCTTGGCCATGTAGCCGGGGTGGTAGAGCTCGGAAACCTGGCCGGTGGCGAGGCCAATCTGGTTGCCGTAGCTGGAGTAGCCGGCAGCAGCGGTGGTCACGAGCTTGCGCTGCGGGAGCTTGCCGGGAAGCGTCTCGGAGACGGGGCGCGTGGGGTCGGCCGCGCCGGTGACGCGCATGGCCTGGTAGACGTAACTGCGGCCGGAGAGCGGGTCGCGGATGGCGCCGCCGATGCAGGTGGCCGCGCCGCCGAACGGCTCAATCTCGGTGGGGTGGTTGTGCGTTTCGTTCTTGAAGAGGAAGAGCCAGTCCTGGTCCTCGCCGTCAACGTCCACGGTGACCTTCACGGTGCAGGCGTTGATCTCCTCGGACTCGTCCAGGTTCTTGAGCTGGCCGGTGTGCTTGAGCCACTTGGCGCCGATGGTGCCCATGTCCATGAGGCAGACCGGCTTAGCGTCGCGGCCAAGCTCGTGACGCACCTCGAGGTACTTCTCGAAGGCGGCCTTCACCGCGGCGTCATCGATTTGGACGTTCTCGAGCTGCGTGCCAAAGGTGGTGTGGCGGCAGTGGTCAGACCAGTAGGTGTCGATGACGCGAATCTCGGTGATGGAGGGGTCGCGTTGCTCGGCCGCGAAGTACTCCTGGCAGAACTTGGTGTCCGCGAGGTCCATGGCCAGGCCGCGGTTGGCGATGAGCTGCTTGAGGCCGGCCTCGTCCAGCTTACGGAAGCCGTCGAGCACCTCGACCTTCTCGGGAACGGTAACGTCCATCTTGAGCGTGGCCTTGGGGGCAAGCGATGCCTCGCGGGCCTCGACCGGGTTGATGACGTAGTGCTTGATGGCGGCGACGTCCTCGTCGGAGAGGTCACCGGTGAGCACGTAGACCTTGGCGGAGCGAACATCCGGGCGCTCGCCGGCGCTGATGAGCTGCACGCACTCGCTGGCGGAGTCTGCGCGCTGGTCGAACTGGCCGGGCAGGTACTCCACGGCGAAGACGGCCGTGCCCTCTGGCGCCTCGGTGACGAAGCCGTCCTCGCCGAGCTTGAGGGAGGGGACGGGGAGCTCTGCGGTGGCCGTGTCTACCTGCGGCTCGCTGAACACGACGGGGATGAAGCGCTGGAACAGCTCCTCATCGATGCCCTCGACGTCGTAGCGGTTGACGAGGCGTAGGCCCTCGAGGCCCTTGACGCCCAGGATGGTGCGCAGCTCGGAGCGGAGCTGCTGCGCCTCCACGTCGAAGCCCGGCTTCTTCTCTACGTAGATGCGTGAGACCATTGGTCCTGCCCTTCTTGGGTTGTCCGCGTGTGTTGTGCAGCTGCCAGCCAAGGCACAGCTGGGCGGCCTGGCTTGCAACGTTCCATTATGAGCGATGTGGGGGTTGCTGGTCGATGCGGAGAAGGGGATTCCGCCGCGCGAATCCGATGCCGGGTGGCCTGCCTGCAATCCGCATGCTGTGGACGGAATCCACAGGTTAGTGTTTGGTGACCCAGCAGGCAGCCCGCACATCGCGAACGATGCCTCGAAGCAAGAACCTGGAGCCGGGCACCTCCGTAGATGGTCTGAATGCTGCGAGTGGAATCTCGACATCCGAATTCGCCGCGAGACGTCTCGCCTGCGATTTGCGTGCCGCGGAGGAATACTGAAGCCCGACTCTGGCACCAGGCGACTTGGCAATAAGCTGCACATTGAGGTGGAGTTTCGGCGTGCGGGCTCGACTGGATGTGGGTCTCTTGTTTAATTTTTTCGAGTGTGAAGTGGTTTTTTGCGGTGCTCTGAGTAGCGCCTCCTTTTACTCCGCGAAAAGATGCAGGTCAATGGCTTGCCGCATGGAGCCGATACTCCAGGGGTCGGGAATAGTAGCTTCACAAACGAAAAAAATAAACACGGGACAGTCGCGCGAGGCTATGAAGTCCCGGAAGAGGGATGGGCCACGGGGCGAAGGGGCAGAGGCGCCGGCCGCCAATGCGGTCCGGCACCTCTTTGTCTGGCTGCCTCGCGAGGCGGCTTATCTTTCGTCTGGCCTTGCCCGTGTGGGGCGAACCGAATGGGCGGCCCGCCTTTCTCGCTTCTACAGGCTGGTCTTTGCCCACGTGGGGCGAACTCGCCGTTGGCGAGCAGCAGCACGTCAGAATGGGGCTGGTCCTTGCCCGCGTGGGGCGAATGCTAAATGCGCGCAATGCGCGCCATCTTCGCTCCCGTCAAGCGGCTAGTCCTTGTCGGCGTAGAACGAGCCCATGTAGCGGATGTACTCGTCCTCGGTGTGGTTGGCCTTCCAGTCGTGGACACTCTTCTTGTTGCGCTCGCCTGCAATGACCGAGAGCTCCTTGCCGAGCTTCTCGAAGGCCTCGTCCACGCACTCCTCCGGCGTGAGGGCAATCTTCATGACCGCCTCGCCCTGGGACCCCCCGGAAGGTTGCGCAGCAGGCTCGGGGTGAGCGTGGTGCCCAGCGTGATGACCTCAACGTCCACGCCGGTCTTCTCGCACTCGCAGGCTACGGCCTCGGTCATCTTGAGAATGAATGCCTTGCCAGCGCCGTACTGACCGTTCCACGGCGAGCTCGAGATGCCCGTCATGCTGGAGACATTGATGACGGCACCGCGGTCCTGCGCGGCGAAGATCTGCATGTAGTGGTGGAAGCACTTGAGGAACGTCGCCACGTTCACGTTGATCATGGCCTCGTGCTTCTCCCAGGGGGTGTCCTGGATCTTGCCAAACGAGTGCAGGCAGGCAACATAGCTCATGAAGCCCATGTCGAGCCCCTCGGTGGCGGCGAAGACCGTCTCGGCGGCATCGGGCTGGGAGAAGTCGGCGCGCACGACCTTGGTCTGGACGCCGTACGTGGCCTCGATCTCCTTGGCGAGCTCGTGGAGCTTCTCCTCGCGGCGGCCCACCATCACGACGCTCATACCACCCTTGGCGATCTTCTCGCAGAAGGCCTTGCCAACGCCCTCGGTGGCGCCCAGGATAACGCCCCACTCGCCGTACTTCTCGCGCAGATTCATAATGCTCTCCCTTGCTGGTTGCGGCCGGGTTGTGCCCGTGCGGCACGTCGGTTCCGGGACGCAATGATGGGAGCCTTGCGGGGCGGTTCAAGCGCCTTTCGGTGAGTGGCCGCCGTATTGACTTTCGCTAGACTGGTGTTCTTGTGAATCGAGGGAGAGGCATGATGGCAAAGAAGCCCGAGCTATTGGCGCCCGCACGTGACCGTGAAGCATTCCTGGCGGCCATTGCGGCGGGTGCCGACGCCATCTATTGCGGCATTGCGGGCGGACTCAATGCCCGACGCAAGGCGGCTGGCATCGCCGAGGATGAGCTCCCAGACCTCTGCGCCTTTGCCCATGCGCGCAGAGCCCGTGTGTATGTGACGGCCAACATCGTCGTGAAGCAGGGCGAGCTTGCCGGTGCCATCGAGGCGCTCGGGCGCTACGCGGCCGCTAGCGTCGACGCCTTCATCATTCAGGACTGGGGCCTGCTGGCCGAGGTTCGCCGCGCGCTCCCCGGGGCAGAGGTTCACGTTTCCACGCAGGCCAATGTGCACGATGCGCGGGGCGTCGCGCTCTGCGCGAGGCTGGGTGCCGCGCGCGTGACGCTTTCGCGCGAGCTGTCCCTTGCCGAGATCGGGGCGATCGCACGGGCCGAGCGTGAGCGTGCGGCGCGCGAGGGTGGCACCCCCTGCGAGCTTGAGGTCTTTGCGCATGGGGCCATCTGCCCCAGCTACTCGGGCGTCTGCATGCTCTCGAGCTTTCTGCGTGAGGGGCGCTCCCCCAACCGTGGTCTCTGCGCGCAGCCGTGCCGACTCCCGTTTGACCTTGTGGGCGAGGAAGGTACGCGCCTGCAGCCTCTGGAGCGGGAGCGGCCGCTCTGCACGCATGACAACTGCGCAATCGTTGACATCCCGGGGCTTGCGGCCGCGGGTGTGGCATCGCTCAAGCTCGAGGGCCGCATGAAGCCGGCGACCTATGTGCACGCGGTTGTCGCCGCCTGGCGCTCGGGGCTTGATGGCGCGGGCTTGCGCCGTCGAGACCTCAAACGTAGCTTCAATCGTGGCCTCACGGACGCCTACCTGCGCGGGACTTCGGGCAATGAGCTTATGAGCTATGAGCGGTCTGGCAACCGTGGCGAGCTTGTGGGCGAGGTTGTTGGCTTTGAGCCGGAACCGGGCTTCGTGCCCCGCGACGGTCAGCAGGTGCGCGGCGAGGCGCTTGTGAGCCTGACGGCGTCCGTTTCCCGGGGTGATTCCCTCGAGCTGCGCCATCCCGTCGAACCGACGCGCTTTCTTGTGGTGGAGGTGCCGGGCGAAGCCGGGCCGGGCAAGGAGCTGAGGGTTCGCGTTCCGCGGCCCATGCCGCCGGGCTGCGAGGCACGCGTTACCAAGAGCGTGGCGCTCGAGCGTGCGGCGGCTGAGGTCGTTGCGGCTATGGAGGCCGAGCTCTGCCGGGGCGACTGGCGCGACTGTGGCGAGGGAGGCGGCAGCGAGGGTGCTTTAGCGGAGCGGGCTCGGTGTGCGGGGACGGTGGGTTCCGAGATGCTGCCGGGCGCGACCTCTTGGGCTGCCGGGGCAGACGACTCCGGGGCGCTCTCCGTTGCCACCACCCAGGGTGCCGTGTCGCATAATTCCGGGGCGCTCATCGGCGCCTCCTTGCAGGGTGCCGATGCGGGAGATGCGAGGCGAAGGGCTGCCGAGGCCAAGCCGGGGGTTTCGTCCCTTCCTCTCGCGCGCGCCTCCGACGGCGTGGAGATCTGCGCCCTTGTTAGCAACGCGGATGAAGCCCGGGTGCTTCGGAGTGCGGGTGCCACGCGGGTGTACCTCGACGTCTCTGGCATCGAGGCCTCGGCGGGGCAGGTTGAGATGGCGCACGAGCTGAATCTTGTGCCCGTGCTGGACGAGGTATGCCGGGAGCCGGACCACACGCGGCTCGATCCCTGGGTCGCGGCCGGGGTGGAGGGGGTGGTGGGGAATGTGTCCGAGCTTGCCCTTGCGCGCGAGCTTGGCGTGGCGGCGGAGACAAGGAGCTGCATTCCCGTGCACAACGTGGAGGCCCTGGCGCAGCTGGGCCGCCTTGGCGCCCGTGGCGTGTGGCTGTCTCCCGAGCTTTCCCTTGCCGAAATTGGCGAGCTGGCGAGCGCTGCCGACGCCATGGGCCTGGACGTGGCGCTTGGCATCTCCGTGTTCGGACGCCCGCGTCTCATGACCTGCGAGCACTGCGTGCTGCAGGTTGCCTACGGCTGCAATCGCAACCATGCCAGCTGTCGTCGCCGTCTCCAGAAGCATTGGCTGGTCAACGTCGATGACCGGCGCCTCCCCACGGTGACTGACGGGCGGGGGCGCTCCCGCGTCTACCTCGATGAGCCGGTCGACCTTGTCTCGCGTGCGGGAGGGCTTGTTGCCGCTGGTGTGACGCGGTTGCTGGTCGATGCCGTCTCCACGGATGTCGATGTTGCCGAGGGGGTCGTGAGCCGTCTTGCGCGTGGAAAGGCGGACGGCTTCTCTGTGACGGAGAGTTCTTGCCCGGGTGCCTGCGAGGCGGGATTCTCTGGCCTTATTGATGGCGGGGTCGCTTAGTTATGCATTGCTGATACGCAGAAATTGAAGAGGTTTTTGTAACCTTCATCTGCAAATATACAATGTTGAGCGACTTTTTTACGAATACTGACGGAGCTTAGTGTTACTTTGTTAGCATCAAAGTAGGTGCGAACACACGGTTCGCGCATATGAGAAAGCAGGTATACCGCCATGTCTTCCAGCCTATCTGAACTTGCCGATGCCTACGGCATCACAAAGATCACCGCAAAGAACCGCCTCGTGAGTCTTGGCCTTTTCGACGGGCACGTTGTAAAGGAAGGGCGTGCCTTTGTCATTGACGACTATGCGGTCGAAGAGTTTGGCAATCACTTCGAGAAGGGCGGCGCCAAGCGAGGTCGCCCCGCAGGCTCTAAGAACATTGCCAGGCCTGAGGCCATTCCCGCGGCAACCGAGGAGCTTGTCGCCGAGCTTCGCGAGACGGTGGAGTTCCTGAAGGAGCAGCTTGCCCAGAAGGACGACCTGTGCTCCAAGCAGCTTGCCGAGAAGGACGAGCAGATCGCACGCAGGGACGATCAGATCTCCCAGCTCATCGCAAAGTAGCGCTGATGTAATCCCCGGGCTGCTGCTGGGTGCTCTGCCGGACTTGGCTTGGGCTCAGCTGGAGCGAAGGGCGCTCCAGAAATCGCCCAACGCCAAGTTCCACCGGGCGCTCGGCGGCCGCCTCCGGTGACTCCGCGGTGCCGCTCTGCGGCTTCGGCGCTGGGGCTTGTTTGAGTAAAGGAGCGGGCGGCCACGGTGGTGGTCGCCCGCTTTGCGTTAGCACGCCTGGCAGCTATGTGATGCGAGGGCTGTTGACGTGCGCCTCGGTGCTTTTTGTTGCCCACTGGAAGCTGGCCGCTTCGGCCCTTGGTGATGACCGGCGGGTGTCGCGCGCCTCGGCCTGCTTCGGCGCTTGGCCTCCGTATGGCGCCCAGAGCCCGGCGTACGTCTCGGCTCCGCGTGCCGCCTGGTCTAATCGCGCCGTTAGGCCCTTAGTTGTCGAAGACGCCCTCGGTCCAGCGGGCGATGTTCTCGATGCGGATGACGTTGGCCACCTTGCACACGCCTGGCAGGGCCTCCAGGGCGGTGGTGGCGTTCTCCATGGCGGCCTCACTGGCCTCGTGGGTGATGAAGACCACGGAGCAGGCGCCGTCGGTCTCGGTCTCCAGCTGGTTGATCTGCGAGATGGAGATGCCCGCCTCGGCAAAGGCGGCAACCACGGGGGCAAGCACGCCCACCTCGTCGGCGATGCGCAGGCGCACGTAGAAGCTGTTGGAAAGCTTCTCGATGGGCAGCACCGGCAGCACGTGCTCGTAGGGCTTGACCTCGGCGAGCGGCTTCTCGCCGCGGCTGATGGGCTCGGCCAGGGCAAAGATGTCGCCCACGACGGCGCTCGCGGTGGGGAAGGAGCCGGCGCCAGCACCGTAGAACATTGTCTCGCCCACGGCGTCGCCTACCACGTACACGGCGTTCATGGCGCCGGAGACGGCGGCGAGCTGGTGGGTGGACGGGATCATCGTGGGGTGCACGCGAGCCTCGACGCCCTCGGGGGTGTTGCGCGCGATGCCCAGAAGCTTGATGGTGTAGCCCAGGTCCTTGGCCACCGCGATGTCCTCGGCAGAGATCTTGCGGATGCCCTGCTGGTAGACGTCGTCGGTGGTGACGCGGGTGTGGAAGCTGATGCTCGCGAGGATGGCCGTCTTGCTGGCGGCGTCAAAGCCGTCGACATCGGCTGTGGGATCGGCCTCGGCATAGCCCAGGCGCTGGGCGTCGGCGAGGACGTCGGCAAAGTTGGAGCCCTCGGTCGTCATGCGCGAGAGGATGTAGTTGGTGGTGCCGTTCATGATGCCGGCGATGGTGAGGATGTGGTTGCCCATGAAGCTGTGCTCGAGGGCCTCCACCACCGGGATGCCGCCGGCGGCCGCAGCCTCGCAGCGAAGCTGCACTCCCGCCTCGCGTGCCAGGCCAGCAAGACGCTCGACGTGGCGTCCGAGCAAGGCCTTGTTGGCGGTGACGACGTGCTTGCCGGCGGCAAAGGCAGCCTCGTAGATCTCGGTGGCGGGGTGCTCTCCGCCGATGAGCTCCACCACGATGTCGATATCCGGGTCGTTCACGACGTCGTGCCAGTCGCTGGTGAAGGCGTCGCCGGTGATGCCGCAGGCGGCAGCGGCGGCCTCGTTGAGCGCGCAGCCGCGCTTGACGTTGAGGTCGATGCCGTAGCTGGCAACGTAGTCGTCGTGGTGGGAGAGGATGAGTCGGGCGACGCCGCCGCCCACGGTGCCAAGGCCGATGATGCCGACGTTCACGGTGCGCATGAAGTCTCCTGTCTGCGGCGACGCTGTCGCCGCGGCCCTCTTGTGCTGGTGTGTTCGATTGATTGTAGCCGAGGTGCCTGCGAGTGGTGCGTGCCCGCGCCCGGCCTTACCCGCGCTCCATGCGATGCTCGCGCTCGGCGGCGATCTCGGCGTTTATCTCGCTGATTTCCTTGAGGCCGTCCACGTAGGGCCGGTAGATGGCATAGGGGTCGCCCGAGCCCAGGCGGCACGAGCCACAGTTCTCGCAACTTCCCTCGCCGCACCACGAGAGCGATTTGTGGATGATCTCGATGCGCTCCTCGCGCGTGGTGTCCTTGATGAGACGGCTCTTCCCAAGCCCAAGCGCCGCAAGCGCCTCGGCAACTGCCTGGCTGGACATACTGTGCTCCTCTCCTCGGGCTTCCCCAAGCCCGTCCGATCGCAGTATGCCCGAGTGAGGGTGCCGGCAATCTTGCGTATTGGCGGTTGGTGTGGACGGCGAGGCGCTATCGCGCCACCCGCACGTGGCGGCTTGCCCTGCATGAAGCGAGCCTGCGATGGCGGCAGGTGCCTCGCCATTCGCGCGTGTTGCCTCGGCACGTCGCGAAGCGCCCGCTAGGCGTGCGCAGCGATCTTTGCCAGGAACGTCTCGCCGTAGCGCTCGGCCTTTTTGGCGCCGACGCCGGGGACGTCGAGGAGCTCCTCCGCCGTGGCGGGACGGATGCGGCACAGGGCCTGCAGCGTTGCGTTGGAGAAGATGAAGTAGGGTGGCACCTGCTGCTCGCGGGCGAGTTCGCTTCTGAGTTCGCGAAGCTCGGCGAAGAGCGCCTCGTCGTCGGGCGAGGGTTCGAAGGTCTCGGCCGCCTGCGCCGTGTCACGGGCAGATGCGCCGCCCTCGGCCCACTCGCTGCGCTTCTTGCGCGGCTTGCCCTTGGCCACCTTCACCATAAACGGGGCGTCCTCGCGCAAGAACGGCATGCTTGCTGCCGTGAGCGAGATGGTTGGGTACTTGCCGGCGGAGCGCGCGAGCACGCCGCGAAAGACGAGCTCGTCGATGAGGGTGCGGATGTGCGTCACGGGCACGTCGGACATGATGCCGTAGGTGGAGAGGGTGTCCCAGCCGCGGTCGAGCATCTTTTGCGCGCGCGAACCCCGCAGGATGTCAACGATGGTGCCCGCCCCCACCGTGTCTGAGTAAGCGCCCGTCTCCCGGCAGCGGATGGCCACGCGGGCCACGCAGCTTACGATTTTGAGCGCGTTGGTGCGCTCGTCTCGCTCCTCGAAGTCTGCGAGGCAGTTTGAGCAATTGCCGCAGTAGGCTGGCGCCTCCTCGCCAAAGTAGCGCAGGATGAAGGCGCGCAGACAGTCTGTGGTGGTGGCGTAGAAGACCATCTGGCGCAGGCGCTCGGCGTCGTGGGCCCGCAGCTGCTCGAGCTGCTCGGGCGTGAGGTCGTCGCGCTCGGTGCGTTCGAGGAGAAACTCGGCGGTGTGGACGTCTCCGGGGGAGTAGAGCAGCAGGCACTCTGCCTTGGTGCCGTCGCGCCCGGCACGCCCCGCCTCCTGGTAGTAGTTCTCCAGCGAGAGCGGCAGGTTGTAGTGCACAACGTAGTTGACGTTGCTCTTGTCGATGCCCATGCCAAAGGCGTTCGTTGCCACCATGATGGTCTTGCGGTCGTAGAGGAAGTCTTCCTGGTTGCGGTCGCGCTCGGCGGGAGAGAGTCCGGCGTGGTAGCGCGTGGCCGCAAGCCCCTGCTCCGAAAGCAGGTCGCAGACGGTCTCCACGGCGCGGCGGCTCATGCAGTAGACGATGCCGCTTTTGTCCGGCCGGCTGCGCGCGAACTCCACGAGGGAACGGTCCTTTGCCTTGGCGCCGCCTGGCCGCTCCACGGCAAAGGAGAGGTTGGGGCGATCGAAGCTTGCCACCACGCGCAATGGATCGACGAGCCCTAGCGCCGCCTCGATGTCCTCGCGTGCCTGGCGTGTGGCCGTGGCGGTGAGCGCGCAGACGGGCGGACGCTTGGGCAGCGCCGCTATGAAGTCGATGATGCGCTGGTAGCTGGGGCGGAAGTCGTTGCCCCATTGGGAGATGCAGTGAGCCTCGTCCACGGCGAGCAGGGCGATGCCGCGCTCGCGCGCCAACTCGAGAAAGCTTGGGTCATCGAGGCGCTCTGGGGCCACGTAGAGCAGGCGCAAGTAGCCCGAGGCTGCGTCGTGCAGCACGCCCTCCCGCTCGGCCGGCGAAAGTGAGCTGTTGAGGCAGGCGGCCGCCACGCCCAGCTGCCGCAGGGCTCCCACCTGGTCTGCCATGAGCGAGATGAGCGGCGACACCACGACGGTGAGCCCGCCCAGCACGAGGGCCGGCACCTGGTAGCAGATGGATTTGCCGGCCGAGGTGGGCATGACGGCGAGCACATCGCGGCCGGCGAGGACGGCGTCGATGATCTCTGCCTGGTGCGGGCGAAACGAGGGATAGCCGAAGGTCTCGCGCAGCACGTTCAACGGGGTGGGTGTGCCGATGTCGGGCCCGTTGCTGTTCTCTGGGTTTGGCTGGGACGTGTCCAAGGGGCCTCCTCGTGCTGACGCCGAGCATGTTGCTCATATGGCTCGAATGGCTAGGATACTCGGCCTTTGGGCGAGGCGCCTGCCTATTCCGGCGGGTGACGTGCCCCGGTCTCTGGCGCGGCGCCGGCTGCGGCAATGCAGGAAGAAGGTGCTCACCTACTCCAGCATCCCGCGCGCCTTGGCCCGAGCCCAGGCGGCGATGCCGGCGCCATGGGAGAACTCACCCGACGCGATGAGGTCTCCAAGCTCTGCCACGGGCACGCGGCGGTGGCGGATGTCCTCGGCGGGGTCGAGGTGGGCTTGCCCCTCGCGCGCCTCGCAATGGGCGAGGAAGAGATGGATGGTCTCGTCCGTGGAGCCGGGCGAGGGGTGGAAGGACCCGAGGCTTACGAGCTCGCTTGCCGCATAGCCGGTCTCCTCCGTAAGCTCGCGGGCCGCGGCCTGCGCCGGCTGCTCGCCGTCATCGATGGCGCCGGCGGGAAGCTCCGTCTGCCAGGCGCCTACGGGGAAGCGGTACTGGCGGATGAGGATGGTCTGGGCGCCCGTGCCGGTGCCAACCAGCGGCAGCACGCAGACGCCGGGCCGAATGCGCATGAACGAGTAGGGGTGCTCCCCGCCGTTGACGAGCGCGCGGCCCACCGAAAGCGAGAAGCGGTCGACCTTCTGACCGATGTCCTCCACGTAGCGCGGCTCCTGCGCGCTGCCTTCTGCGATGTCCATGCGTCCTCCTCAAACGACCAAGCGAGACGAGTGCATTCTCTCACGCACGCCCCTGTTCGGCGGTGGGCTAATCGCTCGCGTTGACCTGCGGCTGCCTTGCTCGCGCGCTCGCCTGCCTTGCGTCTGGCTTTTCCGCCCTGTCCTGTTTCCGCGGCTTTCTGCGCGGCGGCCTTGCCTCTGCGTATGCCTGTCCCCTGCGCTCGTCTGTCCCCCGCGCTCGCCTGCCTATGCCCAGTGGACATCCCAGATGTCCTCGAACAGGATGCGTTTGCCCGAGGTGAGGTCGAGCGAGCGCATCGCCTCGTCTACCTGGCGCACCGTGCCAGACGTGACCGTGTAGGCGTTTCGCTCGTAGTGGACCACGAACACCTCGTCTCCCTTCCGGAGGCGCATGAGCATGCGCGAGACCTCCTCCATGTGCTCCTCCGTGGGCACGCGGCGAGGCTCGCTGTGCCGCTCCTGCTCGCGTACGAGGTCGTAATAGCCGCTCAACGCCGCAAACGGCATGAACTGAGCCGCGTCCGTGGCGCGAGGCGTCCCGATGGCCCCAGCCACTCCATTCTCCGCGCCCATCGTGGCATACCTGCCTGTCCCTGTCTCACGCATGGTGTCCCCCTACCTGTTCGTTTCTCTCCCGCGCTGTGGCGCCCTTCCGAAAGCTCAGGCCCCGCACCAGCGAGTTCTTGCCAAATCTGCCCTTCACGGCCAGCGTTGCCTCCGCGAGACGCCGCTCGGAGGCCTCCGCCTCAACGTTTGTGAACAGCGTGAGCTCCGCCTGCTCCTCGGGTGCGAGGGCACCAAAGCCCAGCCCTATGCGCTTGACCTGGCGCCGTGGGTCCACCACGGCGCGAAAGAGGCATACGATCTGCCGCTCCAGCGCCGCGTGCGAGTTCGTGTGCTCGGAGAGCTTGCGTGACACGCTCGCGCCCGGCCCCTGCCGCCGTACGGCGAGCTCCCAGTCGAGGTCCTTCATGGCGTAGCCCACCCACAGCGACACGTGCCCGCAGGCAGCGCGGCGCTCCACCAGTTGCAGCACCCCCTCGTCCACCATCTCGCGCGTGACCACGAGGGCCTCCTCGTAGGAGTAGGGCCTCGTGAGCACCTGCCCCACGCTGATGGAGTTGCTCCGAGGCTCGTAGGCCTGTATCTGTGCGATGGTGCAGGGCTCCATGCCGCGCGCATGCTCGATGAGGTGCCGTGCGTTGACGCCAAACTCCCGGTAGAGCGTGGCGCCGTCTATGGCAACCACGCCGGCCAGGTCATAGGCGCCAAGCCGTGCCAGGCGCATCGCGATGCCGGGGCCAATCTGCCAGATGTCCGTGATGGGGCGGTGGTGCCAGATGCGTTGCCGGAAGCTCTCCCCGTCGAGGTGGCCAATGTGGCTGTCCTCGTGCTTTGCGATGATGTCGAGCGCCACCTTGGCCAGAAACAGGTTGGCCCCGATGCCCGCCGTGGCGCAGATGTGGGTCTCGTCCTGCACGGCCGCCATGAGCATGACGGCAATCTTTCGAGCGACGTCAACCCGGCTCTGGCGCGGGCTCGTGCGGTAGTAGGAGAGGTAGGGTGTCACGTCGATGAAGCACTCGTCAATGGAGTAGACGTGAATGTCCTCCTTGGCAATGAAGCGCAGGTAAATGCTATAGATCTTGGCCGACACCTCCATGTAGTGGCGCATGTGCGGCTGCACGGCCCGGTAGGGAATCTGCTTGGGGATCTGGAAGATGCGCGGCCTGCCCGTGACGCCCTGGGCCTTGATGGCGGGCGAGAGTGCGAGGCAGATGGTGCCGGGCCCGCGGCTCGTGTCCGCCACGACGAGGTTGGTGGTGAACGGGTCCAGGCCGAGGTCTGCGCACTCGACGGAGGCATAGAAGCTCTTGAGGTCGATGCAGAGGTATATCCGACCCGTGTCCGTGAGGTCTCGGTGAGTGTCTTCGATGTGTTCTAGCTGGGAATATGATGCGTTCATGCATCCTCCCCTCATTACAAACAGATGTTCGCATTCCATGCGTCACTATCTTGCAACGGATCCCGGACACTAAGTGCTCTCGAGCGGCTTGGTCACAAACCCGTCATGGCTTGTTCGATGCGAAGGCCCCTGCCTGCGGGCACGCTCTGATGGGTGGCAGGCAACCGCCGATGGGCCCCTCGCAGGGCCTCTACCTGCGAGGGGCTATGATGGGTGGCACGCGCCCGCCCGGGCGCACCCATACACGGAAGGAAATCCCATGATTTACGACCAGCTCAGCAACGTCGAGCGCTACCGCGGCCTCTATAAGGGCCTGGACGTCCTCATCGATTGGCTGGGCGAGCACGACCCGGCACAGCTGCCCGTGGGCCGCAACGACATCTGCGGCGACAAGGTCTACGCCAATGTCATGGAGCCCACGACGCGCCCGCTCTCGGAGGCCCATTACGAGACCCACCACCGCTATATGGACTTGCAGATCGACGTGGAGGGCCGCGAGGCCTTCAAGGTGAGCCAGGGCGCCACCATCGAGGTGCAGGCCTACGACGAGGGCGACGACTACGAGCTGTGCGATGCGGGGGGCTCCGTCGACGGCAACCTGGACGAGGGCCGCTTTGCCATCTTCGTGATCGGCGAGCCGCACATGCCCACGCTCCAGTTCCCCGGCGACGGGGCCAAGCAGGTCAGGAAGATCTGCTTCAAGATCCTGGGCGACCAGTTCTGGGACTAGCGCCCCACGTGCCCCTCGGCCGCGTAGAAGGCTCGGTTGTTGGGCGTCTCGTCCACCTCTACCTGGGAGATGGGCAGGCCGCGTTCGGCGAGGCGGTCATAGAACCAGCGCGCGAGGTTCTCGGCGGTGGTGCGAAACGGCAGGATGGAGAGGGTGAAGCCCTCGCCCTCGAGCGCTGCGATGGTGGCCGGCCTGAGCGACCCCTCCTCAACGAGGAACGTGTGGTCGAGCTCGTCGGCCACCTGTTTTACCGTGCGCTTGAACACGCCAAAGTCCACGACCATGCCGCGCATCGTGCCGGCTCCCGTGCGCGACCCGTCCTTGCGTAGCTGGCCGGCGGCGTGGAGGCCCGAGGCGTCGAGGTGGCAACCCGTCGCCTCTCCACGGCCGAACTTGGCGTAGGGACTGGCCTCTGCGCCGTCGGGCATGGCCGACTGGGCGCTCTCGAGCCTCTCCACCTCGATGGTCGCCACGACGCGCCAGCGATGGCCGTGGAGGTTCTCGCACTTGCCGTAGTAGTTGGTGAGGAAGTGGGCGCCGTCGAAGTGCGCCTCTGCCTGAAGTCCGTACATGGTGGCTCCCGCATCTTGCCGTGGCCTGCTCTTAGGACGGCATTGTACGCGGCGGCTCCAGTGCCGGGTGTCTCCGCGGACAAGGGCATGGCCGGGCGGCGGCCCTAGCGCCCCCCGAGCCAGAGGGGAGCATCGCTGGGGCTCTCGTCCGCATCTGGGGAATCGGGGAGCTCATGCGTGCCACGCCCGCCGAGTTCCAGGCCGTCATAGGTGACGAGCTCGGGCAGCGTTATCTCGAAGGCGTTTGCGAGGGAGACCAGGGTATAGAGTCCCGGGTTTGCGGGCGTGCCGGGCTTGGACTCGCCCTTCTCGAACTTTTGGTACGTGTAGGTGGCGATGCCTGCCCGCTGGGCAACCTCCTCTTGGGTGAGCCCCCGGCTCCTGCGGAGCTGGCGAAGCCTGAAGGCGAAGAGGCGCGCGCAGGCGGCTTTGAGTGGATATGTATTCTGAGCTGGCATTCATTCAATATGTATGCCCTCGATGCGCGGCTCCACCATATGCGTATGACATTTCATACAAGTATGGTGTCCGCGGGCCTGCCTGACGGATGCCTTCTGTGGACGGTCCGGCTCTCGCCGACCCGTGGCTCGCCCGCGAGGGGCGCTGCAGGGCGGGTCGCGGGCCGGTCTGGCGGTCCCCATCACAGCGCACGACGGCTGACGTGCGAATCGCATGACACCCTTGCCAGCCTGCGTCGCGCCGGCTAAGCTACGGGGCGCGAGCAAGTTCGTGCATCCAACGTACATAGGGTGGGACCGGTCGTGACTCCGACTGGCCCCGCCCTTTTTTGTTGTGGGAGGTTTTGAGTGGCGGAAAAGACGTACAGCAAGTGGGCGATTCTGTTCACGACGCTGGTCATGACGTTCATGGTGTGCCTCGACTCGAGCATCGTGACGGTGGTGCTTCCGGTCATGCAGAAGGAGCTGGGCGTGGGGCTCGACGAGATTCAGTGGGTCTCGTCTGTGTATCTGCTTGCCACGTGCGTGGGCGTCCTTCCGTTTGGCAGGCTGGGCGACAAGCGTGGCAAGGTCTACGTGTTCCAGGCGGGCGTGGTCGTCTTCACGCTCGGATCGCTGCTGTGCGGCCTTGCCCAGACGCTGCCGACGCTCATCGCGGCGCGTGTCGTGCAGGGCATTGGCTGCGCGGCCGCCATGGCCAACAACATGGGCATCATCACCGAGGCCTTCCCGTCGCGCGAGCGCGGGCGCGCCATGGGCCTGCTTTCCACGTTCGTGGCCCTGGGCATGATGGTCGGCCCCGTGCTGGGAGGTGCCATCGTGTCTGCCTTTGCGTGGGAGGGCATCTTTCTCATCAACGTGCCCGTGGGCATCGCGTCGTTTGCGGTGGGGCTGAGGACCCTTCCGCACGTGCGTCCTACGGCGGACAACTCGGCGGCGCCGGCATCCTTCCTGGGGGCGGCGAGGCTGTGCTTCTCAAACCTCACGTTCACGCTCAACTTCACCACGATGCTCATCGTCTTCGTGGGCATTGGCGCCTCGGAGTTCTTGCTGCCGTTCTACTTCCAGGACGCACACGGGTTCTCTGCCGCCACGTCGAGCCTGCTGTTCATGACGTTGCCTGTGGTCAACGCCGTGGTGGGGCCCGTTTCCGGCACCATCTCGGACCGAGTGGGCTGCGAGGTGCCCACGGTGGCGGGGTTCCTGGTGTACGTGTGCGGCCTCATGCTTGTGGCAACCCTGGGCGAGGCGAGCTCCGTCGCGCGCGTCGTGGCCTTCGTGGGGCTTATGTCCATGGGTGTCTCCATCTTCCAGTCTCCCAACAACTCGCTGCTCATGGGGTCTGCCCCGCGCGAGGCGCTGGGCTTTGCGGGCAGCATCTCGAGCCTGGCGCGCTATGCGGGTATGGCCATCGGCATCTCGGCCGGCTCTGCGGTGCTCTACGGGCAGATGAGCGTGGCGGCGGGCTATGAGGTCACGAGCTACGTCACCGGGCGCCCGGATGTCTTCCTCTTTGGCTTCGCCTCCGTGTTCCACCTGCTCGCGGCCGTTGCTGCGGTGGGGCTCGCCATTACCGTGGTGCGCCTGGTAAGGAGCCGCAGGGCCTAGGCGCGAGGGATGCCCGCCCAGAACGTGGCCCGTGCGCGGGGATTGGGTCCCCGGCGCTCGATGAGGGGACGGGGCGTCTCTGATGGGCGTCTTCGGCTTCGATGGGGTGAGAGCGAGTTGCCGCCCGCCGGCCTGCCGCATGTGCGCGGGCCGGCGGGTGGCTCTTTTGTGCTGGCATGGCCCATGACCTCGAGATGCTTTTCTGTCCGGAAGGTCGGGTAGTATCTGCTCGATGCGATTGCGCGCCAGGCGCGCCCGGGGAGCGGAGGGGCCATGAGGCTGCTGCACATAGCAGACCTGCACATCGGCAAGCGCGTATGCGAGTTCTCGATGTTGGGGGACCAGCGTCACGTGCTTGCTCAGGTGGTGGCGCTGCTGCGCGAGCGCGAGGTAGATGCCCTGCTCGTTGCGGGAGACCTCTACGACAAGGCCCAGCCCAGCTCGGAGGCCGTGGCGCTCGTGGACTGGTTTCTCTCGGAGGTGGAGGCCACGGGGGTGCCGGCCGTCGTCATTCCCGGCAACCATGACTCCGCCGAGCGCGTCGCCTATGCCGGGACGTTGCTGGCTCGGCAGGGCATCCATGTGGCGCCGGTCTACGACGGCTCGATCGAGCCCGTCGAGTTGGAGGACGTCTGGGGCCCGGTACGCATCTGGCCCGTGCCCTTCCTGCGTCCCGCCACGGTGCGACACTTTTTCCCAGACGAGGAAATCGCTACCTATACGGATGCCATGCGCGTGGCGCTCGAGGCATGCGGCGCGTGCGGGGAAGGCGCCGGCGCGTGTCGCAACGTGGCGGTCGTGCACCAGTTCGTGACTGCCGGCGGCGTCGAGCCGGAGCGGAGCGACTCGGAGGTCTCCGTGGGCGGTCTCGACAACGTGGACGCCGGGGTGCTCTCGACATTCGACTACGTTGCGCTCGGACACGTTCATCGGCCCCAGCGGGTGGGAAGGCCCGCCGTTCGCTATGCGGGCTCAATCCTCAAGTACTCCTTCTCCGAGGCGCGCGATACCAAGTCTGCGACCCTTGTCGAGCTGGGCGCGCCGGGGGAGGAGCCCGCCGTTGAGCTCGTGCCCCTGGAGCCGCTTCATGACCTGCGCAGCATTCGCGGGCCGCTTGCGGAGCTTGTGGCGCCGGAGGTTGTGGGTGCCGCAGACTCGGATGACTACCTGCACGTGGTGTTGACGGACGAGGGGCCGGCAATCGACGCGATGGCGCGCCTGCGCGCCTTGTACCCCAACGTCATGGGCGTGGAGTATGACAACGCGCGCACGCGCGCGGCAGGCCTGCAGGCGGGCGAGGCCGCTCCGGAGGATGGGGAGGCGTTGCCGCTCGAGCTGTTTGGCGAGTTCTTCGAGCGCCAGAACGGGCGCCCTCTCTCGGAGGCGCAGGAGGGCACCGTCATTGATGAGCTCGAGAGGGCGGGGGTGAGGTAGATGCGGCCCATAAAGCTCGTGATGAGCGCATTTGGCCCCTACGCAGGCCTGGTTGAGGTGGACTTCTCCAAGCTTGGGCGCAGCGGCCTCTATCTCGTGTGCGGAGACACCGGGGCCGGCAAGACCACGGTCTTCGACGCCATCTCGTATGCGCTCTTTGGGGTGGCGAGCGGGGCGGACAGGGCCGTGCGCAACCTCAGAAGCGACTTTGCCGCGGCGGATGCCCCCACGTATGTGGAGCTGGAATTTGAGCATCGCGCGAAGCGCTATGTAGTGCGACGGAACCCGGAGTACGAGCGTCCCAAGAAGCGCGGCGAGGGCATGACCAAGGAGCTTGCGGCCGCCGAGCTCCATCTGCCGGATGCGCCTCCCGTCACGAAGGCGTCCGAGGTGGACAAGGCCGTCGTGGAGCTGCTGGGGATAGACCGCAGCCAGTTCTCGCAGATCGTCATGATTGCCCAGGGCGACTTCAGGCGCCTGCTCTCCGCAGACACCAAGGAGCGCGCAAAGATACTGCGCCGGCTCTTTGGAACCGGCTCCTACCTGGACTTCCAGCGTGGACTCGAGAAGCGCAGAAGCGAGCTCGAAGATCGTGCGGCGGGTGCGCGCAAGCAGCTTGACGGCTTTGCGCGTCTGGCCGTGCTTGATGAGGCGCGCCGTGGGGGATTGCCGGAGGAGGGAGTTCCTCCCACCCAGCTACTCGAGTTGCTTGCGGCTGCGTGCGCCGAGGACGAGGCCCTGCTCGAGGACTGCGAGGCGGATGCCGAGGCGGCGGCGCGAGAGGTTGGCGCATGCGCCCAGAGGTACGAGCGCGCCCGCCAGCTGGACGAGGCGCGCGTGGGACTCGCGGTGGCGGAGAAGCGGATTCCCGAGGTGCGCGCGCGGTTTGAGGAGGCCGAGGCCGCCGTTGCCTCCGAGGCGGCCAGGGCGCCGGAGCGCGAGCGGCTGGCTGCCCGCGCGAGCGTGCTGCGTGAGGCGCTTCCGAGATATGCCGAGCTCACGGCAGCGCGGGGACGCGCGGGCGAGGCGCGCTCATGTGAGGAGGCGGCGCGGGAGGCGGCGCGCGCCGCGCAGGAGGCGCTCGAAGATGCGAGGGCACGGCTGATCGACGTGCGCGAACGGGCGACGGCCCTTGCGGACGCCCCGTCTGCCCAGGCAGAGGCCGAGGCGGAGGTCCGGGCAGCGGAACTTGAGGTCGGTGTGGCGCGTGACGGCATGGCGGCACTTGCGCATCTTGCCCGGCTTCAGGCGCGCGCGTCCGAACTCCAGCATCGGGACGCCGAGGCTCAGCGCGGATCCCAAGCCGCTCAAGATGCCGTTGGCCTTGTCGAGGCGCGGCTCGCGGAGGCAAGGCGAGCGGCGGAGGGGTTGGCCTCCGCACCCAAGGACCTGGCCGAGCTGGGCGCCGCTGCAGATGACGCACGGCGCCGGGTACGCGAGGCCCGTGCCTCCCTCGATGAGCTTGGGAGGCGCGAGGCCGAGCTCGAGCGGGCCAAGGCAGACCACGAGCGTCTTGCCGACATCTACGAGCACGAGCGCGAGGAGTTTGCCCGGGCCGATGACGACCTCTCGCGCCTGCAGCTTGCGTTCCTGGACGGGCAGGCGGGCGTGCTTGCGCGCGGGCTCAAAGACGGCGAGCCCTGTCCCGTGTGCGGGTCCGTCTCTCATCCGAGCCCGGCCGCCTCCCTGGACTCCGTTCCCACCCAGGGCGATGTCGAGGATGCTCGCGCGTTTAGGCGGGAGGCGGAGGCGCGCGCCCAGGCCGCGTCGACGGAGAGCGGAAGGGCGGAGGAACGCCTGAGGCTCTGTGCGGCAGAGCTCGCGGATGCGGAGCGCTCCGTGGGGACGCGGCCTGAGCTCCAGGGGCGGCTCGCCAAGCTGCGGAGCGAGGTTGCGGCGCTCGATGGGGACATCGCCCAAGTTCGCGTACGCGTGGCATCCCTGGACGAGGCCCGGGGCAAGGTGGCCGAGCTCGAGGAGCGCCTCGACCGCGCACGCGAGGAATCCCGGCAGGCGGCGGACGCCCGCGCGAGGAGCGCCCAGGAACTTGCGGCGGCGACTTCGGCGGCAGAGACGGCGCGGGCCTCCGTGGGCGAGTGTGACGAGACGACGGCCCAGGTGCGCCTTCGCGACGCGGAGTCTCGGCTCGCGAGGGGGAGAGCCAGGGAGAAGGCCCTGGCGGAGCAGACGCGAGAGCTTGACAGGCTGCGCGAGATGGGCGCGCGCCTCGAGCCTAAGGTCTCCGGCCTGGAGCGTGCCTCACTTGAGGCGGCCGATGCCGCGGCTGCCGCCCGGGCGGATGCCGCGGCGGCATCGTCGGCGGAGGAGCAGCTTGCAAAGACCCTGGCCTGCCGAGACGAGGCCCAGGCCCGGGCCGAGGTCGCTCGCGTGGAGCAGGGGATGGGCCAGCTCGACTGCGCTCGGGCTGCCGCCGAGCGAGCTCTGCGAGAGGCGGCAGCGGAGCGAGACCGTGCCGTGACGCTGCGAGATACCCTCGCCGTGCGCGTGGCGTCCCTGGAAGACGGGGACACGCCTTCGGTGGAGGACGCACGGAGGGGCCTCGAGGCCGCCCGTTCGCGGCAAGACGAGGCGAACGCCCGCGTGGCGGAGGTCTCGGGCAGGCTCGAACACAACCGCAGCGTTGCCGGGCAGGTTCGAAGGGTCTCCCAGGAGTTCGAGGGCATCGCGGACGCATATGGCGAGCTCGCGTCCCTCGCCCAGACGGCCAACGGGCGCCTTGCGGGCAAGGAGCGCATCAGCTTCGAGACATACGTCCAGGCGCGCGCCTTCGATCGCGTGCTCGCGGCGGCCAATCGCAGGCTGCTCGTCATGACGGACGGGCGCTACGAGCTCGTGCGGCACACGGGCGCCAGGGACGGGGGCGGCTCGGCGCAGACGGGCCTCGACCTCGACGTGCGCGACTCCTTCACGGGCAAGCCCCGCTCGACGTCGTCGCTCTCGGGCGGCGAGTCCTTCAAGGCGTCGCTCGCCCTGGCCCTCGGCCTCTCCGACGTGGTGCAAGCGCATGCGGGCGGAGTCGAGCTCGACGCCATGTTCGTGGACGAGGGGTTCGGCTCGCTCGACGAGGAATCCCTGGGCCTTGCCATCCACACGCTTACCGAGATGACGGGCACGGACAAGCTCGTTGGTATCATCAGCCACGTCGAGGAGCTCAAGGAGAGCATCGACCGCAAGATCGTGGTGGAGCGGGGGCGTACCGGCTCCACGCTGAGGATTGAGGAGGGGTAGCCATGGAAGGCGACCGCCGGCACCGCATCCTGTTCGTCTGCCACGGCAACATCTGCCGTTCCACCATGGCGCAGTTCGTCTTCGAGGACCTTGTGCGTCGTGCGGGCGCGGAAGACGCGTTCACGGTTGACTCCGCGGCAACCTCGCGTGAGGAGATCGGCAACCCTCCCCATCACGGTACCGTGCGCAAGCTGCGCGAGGTGGGGGTTCCGATTGGGGTGCATGCTGCGCGGCAGGTGCGACGGGACGAGTATGGGGATTGGGACCTCCTTGTCTACATGGACGAGGAGAACGAGTGGGGACTTGCACGCATCCTCGGACACGATGCGACCGGCGGGATCGACGACCCTGCGGGAAAGTGCGTGAAGCTGCTCGAGTACGCGCGTGAGGACCCCGGCCTTAGGCCTGCGGCGGCGGATCGGCATGGCAGGGTGCGTGATGTGGCGGACCCGTGGTATACGGGCAATTTCGACGACACCTATCGCGACGTGCTTGCCGGATGCGAGGGGCTGCTCGCGTCGCTTGGCGGTGACTCCCGTGGATGAGCGGAACGCGGACCGCGCAGACGAGCGCCGGGCGGATCGCCCGGGCGGCAAGGCCGCCCAGAACCCCTCGAGGGGCCTGACGTGGCGTGACTATGCCGAGTTTGCCAAGCAGTCGCCGGAGCGCGTCTACCGCGACTGCGCGGTAGACGTGTTCAGGGCAACCGGTCCCGGCGGGCAGGGAGTGAACACCACGGACTCGGCCGTGCGCATGCGCCATGTGCCCACGGGCATCGTCGTGGTGTCGCGCGAGTCGCGTAGCCAGTTCCAGAATCGCCGGAGCTGCCTGGAGAAGCTCAGGGGCATCTTCGCGCGCAAGGCCAAGCCTCCCAGGAAGCGGAGGAAGACCAAGCCCACGCGCGGCTCGAAGGAGCGCCGGCTCAAGGCCAAGCATGTCCGCGGCGAGATCAAGTCGCTTCGCGCGAGGCGAGACTTCGACTGACCGGCGCGCGCTTGAGAAGGAGATGGGCTTTCTCGGCAAGAGCTGGCTGTTCGTCTGCTCCCGCAGCGGCTACAAGGCCACGCGCGACAAGATCGAGCAGAGCTTCGGCGACTTGGATTCCAAGCGCCACTAAGAGATATTCGGCGGTGTCTCGTCGAACGGCGAGATCGAGAAGATGCGCAAAATCGTGGCAGACGAGGGTATTGACGTCGTGGTGGGCGTGGGCGGCGGCTCTGCCGGCGACACGGCCAAGGCCACGGCGTACTACGAGAACCTGCCGGTTGTCATCGTGCCTACCGTGGCTGCCACGGACGCCCCGTGCACGGGCCTGTCGGTCATCTACAACGATGACGGCTCGTTCGACAAGTACCTCTTCTATCCCAAGAACCCCGAGGCGGTCATCATTGACTCGGCGGTCATCGCCAACGCGCCGTCGTCGTTCCTCGTGGCCGGCATGGGCGATGCCCTCGGCACGTACTTCGAGGCACGTGCCTGCGACCGCACGCATTCGCTCTCACTGGAGTTCGGCGGCATCACCCGCTCGGCCATGGCGCTGTGCGAGCTGTGCTACAAGACGCTGCGCGAATACGGCACCCAGGCGCTCGCCGCATGCAAGAAGCATGTCGTGACGCCCGAGCTCGATGCCGTCATCGAGGCCAACGTCTACCTCTCCGGCGTGGGCGCCGACAACGGCGGCCTTGCCGTGGCGCACTCCTTCTACAACGGCCTTACCTCGCTGGGCGGTCACTCCGCGCCCCACGGCAACTGCGTCGCGTTTGGCACGCTCGTGCAGCTGCTGCTCGAGCAGGCGCCGTCCGAGGAGTTCAGGGAGGTCCAGGACTTCTGCTTGTCCGTTGGCCTGCCGGTGACGCTCGCCGAGATTGGCATCACCACCGACGAGCAGGTGCGCACCATTGCCAAGAACTCCTGCGCCGAGGGTGAAACCATCCACAACATGGCCGGCGATGTCACGCCCGACGAGCTCTACGACGCCATCGTGCTCGCCGACACGTTAGGCGAGGAGGTCCTAAGCACCACGACCGAGGGCTGCTAGCCGTCCCATCGCCGCACACCGTTCGCCTCTGGCTGGTGGGCTTGCGGCCCGGCCGGCGTACAATACAGCCACATTGCGGCATTCGGACGCCCCGTCAGCTGCTGGTGGGGCGTCTTCTTATCCCCCGGAGGTCCCCATGCAGTTCTCGAAGCGGCTCGACAAGTTTGGCGACGAGGTCTTTGCCTCGCTTAACGCGCGGCGCCGCGAGCTTGAGGCCGCGGGGCGGGAGGTCATCGACCTATCCGTGGGAACCCCCGACTTCGAACCGCCGGCGCACGTCAAGCAGGCCCTGCTGGAATCTGCCGCAAAGTCGGAGGACTGGCGCTACGCCATCGCGGACCTCTCCGAGCTCAAGGCGGCGGTCTGCTCCTACTACAAGAGCCGATTCGGCGTGGACGTCACGCCTGATATGGTCATGAGCGTCGACGGCACGCAGGAGGGCATGAGTCGCATGGCGCTTGCGCTCGTCGACGAGGGCGACACGGTGCTCGTGCCCGACCCGTGCTACCCGCTGTTCCGCTCCTCCGCCGTGATGGCCGGCGCCGAGCTGGCCTTCTATCCGCTCGATGCCGAGCACGACTTCCTGCCCTACGTGGACGGCATCGACCCCGAGGTGGCCAATCGCGCCAAGTACATGGTGGTGTCGCTGCCTGCCAACCCGGTGGGATCGGTGGGCACGCCCGAGGTCTATGCGCAGATCATCGAGTTTGCGCGCGTCCATGACCTGCTCATCGTGCACGACAACGCCTACAGCGACATCATTTTCGATGGCGTGGAGGGCCACAGCTTCTTCGAGAATCCCGGTGCCGCCGAGGTGGGCGTCGAGTTCTTCAGCCTGTCGAAGTCCTTCAACGTCACGGGCGCGCGCATCAGCTTCCTCGTGGGTCGCCCAGACGTGGTGGCCGCCACCTACAAGCTTCGTAGCCAGCTGGACTATGGCATGTTCCTGCCCATCCAGCACGCGGCCATCGCGGCGCTCACGGGTCCGCGTGACTCCGTGGTGGCGCAGGAGGCCCTCTACCAGCAGCGTCGCGACGTGCTCTGCGACGGCCTCGAGGCAATCGGCTGGGAGCGCCCCAACGCCCATGGCTCCATGTTCGTCTGGGCTCGTCTCCCGCATGGCCGCACGGACTCGATGGCCTTCGTGCCCGAGCTTATGGAGAAGGCGGGCGTTATCGTGACGCCGGGCGCGAGCTTCGGAGCGGCGGGCGAGGGCTTCGTGCGCATGGCGCTGGTCCAGCCTCCCGAGCGCCTGCGTGCCGCCGTGGCGGCGATTGCCGCGTCGGGCATCTAGGCTCCATGGGCGCGTGCGCCTTGTTGGCACCGCGCCTTATTGTGTGCGCTCGACGTACTCCTCGAGGCACTCGCCGCTTTGGTGCATCTCTCGCGCCACGTCCAACCCAACGTAGCGAACATGCCACGGCTCGTGGTTGATGCCCGTGATGTGGGACTTGTCCGCCGGATAACGCCGGATGAACCCAAATTGCCAGGAATGGGCGGCAAGCCATGCCTGCACGCGGGCATGAGCCTTCACGTCGTCCCGCGCCGAGCAGATGTCGAGGGCGAGCCCGAGCTCGTGCTCGCTGGTTCCCGGAGGCGCCACGAAGCGCCGGGCGATATCCCAGGCGCTTCGTGGCGAAAGGCCGCGCCCGAGAAGCCGAATCACCTTCCGCGCGAGCAGGAACGTCTGCCTCGAGCGTGGGCGCCACGCGGAGGTGACGCGTGGGTCGAGCCCGGATGCCCTGCAAGCGTCGAGCATGCGGCGGGCGGCATCGGCGGCGTACGCATCCATGAGCCGGCCGTCCTCGAGGGACACAAGGTTCGGTCGGTAGCCCCGAGGAATGGGGTGCGAGCGATTGACGAGCAGCGGCCGGGCGGAGCCCGTCGGTGTTCCCTGAGGCCTTGTGGCCGCCAAGCGCCCATGACTGGTGACGGGCAAGTCTTCGGAGTCAGCTGCCGCTAGGCTCCCATGGCCAGTGGCTCCCGAAACTTTGCGGCTGGGGACGCGCAAGTTCCCGCAGTCAGCGGCCGTCGGGCTCTTGCGGCCAGCGGCTGCCGACCATCCGCCCATCCTAGAGGTCATCTCGTACGGCATGCCGCCCATCCTTTCTCATCGTCCGTCTGCTTTCGAGGAACCCCCCCGTCTCCTGCCTTGCCTTGAGCGGCGCCTCGCCTGTCATCCCAATTCTCGACGGGCGGGGCCGGTCGCTCCATATATGCCGTCTTACGCGACGGTGACGGATTGGTAAGGCAGGGGCTTTCTCGCAGGTTGCGAAGGCGGAACGGCGAGGCGCAGGGGTCGATTCGCGAGGAGCGGCGGCGACGGAATGGCGAGGCTTCGCCGTCCCGCAGGGCGCGGCGGCGTGCTGGTGGGGAGCCGTGGCGCCTCACGGGGCCGCGGCATTTCCTCCCTGTGTCGTTCGCGAGGACGTCCGCGAGGGGTGCGTATACTAAAAGGCGCTGTATATAAGAAGCTATCGGAGGGGGCGCCATGGAACAGGACACCACGAGCCAGGTCGAAGGACGTGCCCCGAGCGTTGTGACGGGCGCTGTCGTTCCGGCGCCGATGAACTCTGCCGACCCGGGTTCCACCGGCCTGTTCACCATGCCCAGCTCCCAGCCAGCCCCCTCAGCCGTGCCCGCTCCGCAGCCTGCGGCACCGGCCCAGCCCGAGCGTCGCGAGCCCACCACGGCCGAGCGCATCGAGCAGGCCATCCTCACCACGGCTCCCGGCACCGCCGTGCGTCGGGCGCTGGACATGATTATCGCTGGTCACCTTGGCGCCCTCATCTGCGTGGGCGATACGGACGCCGTGCTCGCCGCTGGCAACGACGGCTTCCCGCTCAACATCTCGTTCACGGCCAACCGCCTGTTCGAGCTCTCCAAGATGGACGGCGCCATCGTTGTCGACCGCGATCTCACGCAGATTCTGCGCGCCAACTTCCACCTCAACCCAGACCCGAGCCTGCCCACGAGCGAGACGGGCATGCGCCACCGCACGGCCGCGCGCATGAGCTTGCTCACGAACGCCCTCGTCATCTCGGTCTCCGAGCGTCGCCAGGTGGTCAACCTCTACATCAACGGCAAAAGTCACCAGCTGCGCGCCGTGCCCGAGATCATGACGAGCGCCTCGCAGCTCATTACCACGCTCCAGACCACGCGCCAGTCGCTCGACCGCGGCCTGCTGCGCCTCACTACGCTCGAGCTGGATAACTACGTCACGCTGGGAGACGTCACGGGCATCCTCAACTACTTCGAGACGCTCATGACCGCCGCCGACGAGCTCGACAAGTGCATCGACCAGCTCGGCAGCGAGGGCCGCACCGTCGAGATGCAGCGCGAGCAGCTCGTGGGCGACATGGAGGAGGAGTACCTCCTGCTCATCCGCGACTACGCGCGCGATTCCTCCGAGGAGCACGCCCAGGCCATTCGCGAGAACCTGCACGGCACGGACCCGGCCAACCTGCGCTCGCCCAAGTGCGTGGCCAAGGCCCTCGGCTACGATGACCTGCGCGAGGACAGTGTCATGGTGCCGCTGGGGCTACGCACCCTGAGCCGCGTCAGCGTGGTGCGCGAGGGCATGGCCGACAAGATCGTGGATGAGTATGGCAACCTTCGCGAGCTCATGGACGATATCGAGCAGAACCCCTCGCGCCTGGACGTCATCGGCGTGAAGAACCCCAGCATTCTGGCGGACAGCCTGTATCGCATGTGGGGCAAGAAGGAGTAGCGCATGAGCCTGACCCGCTCGCACGGCTGGGCCAAAGCACCTGCCGACACCTGCGCCATCGTGGCCGCGGGTGGCCTTGGCATGCGGTTTGGGGACCCGCGCGGCAAGCAGTACGTCGAGCTTTGCGGCCTGCCCGCGCTCGATTGGTCCATCGCGGCGTTTGACGAGGCGCCCTCGGTGGCGCACGTCGTGGTGGTGTGCCCGGAGGGTCGCGAGGCGGAGACCCGCGAGGCTGTGCGCCGGCTGGGGCCAGGCATCCCCGTGAGCTACGTGCCCGGAGGCGCCACGAGGCAGGAGTCGTGCCTGGTGGGCCTGCGTGCCGTGCCGGCGCAGCTGCCACTCGTTGCCATCCACGACGGAGCGCGCCCGCTCGTGGACGTGCCCACCATCGAGGCTGTCATCGCACGCGTGCGCAACGACGCCTCCGTGGACGGCGCCATCTGCGCTCATCCGTCCACGGATACGCTCAAGGTGGTGGAGGGCGGCATCGTGCGCTCCACGCCGGACCGCTCGCGCTACTGGGCCGTCCAGACGCCGCAGGCGTTTCGCGTCGCAACCATCCTCGCGGCGCATGAGGCCGCTGTGGCGGAGGGCTTTGTGGGAACCGATGACTCCTCGCTCGTCGAGCGGCAAGGGGGTCGCGTTGCCTGCGTGGAGGGCCCGAGCGACAACATGAAGATGACCATGCCGGAGGACCGCCGCCCCATGGAGGCGATTCTGTCCGGACGCCTTGCTGAGTGCGAGGCAGAGGGGCGCGCCGCGGGGCGGCGCGCATGGGGAGGCCGCTGATGCTGCGCATTGGCCACGGGTACGACGTCCACAAGCTCGTCGAGGGCCGCAAGCTTATTCTTTGTGGCGTCGACATACCCCACGCGCTGGGGCTTCTCGGTCATTCGGACGCCGACGTGGCAACTCATGCTGTGGCCGATGCGATCCTGGGTGCCACGCGCCTCGGGGACCTCGGGAAGCTCTTCCCAGATACCGACCTCGCCTATAAGGGCGCGGACTCCCTCAAGCTCCTCTCCGAGGTGATGCGCCTTGCGCGCGAGCGCGGCTACGAGCTGCTGGACTGCGACTGTACCATCGCCGCCCAGGCGCCCAAGCTGGCCCCGCATCGCGAGCAGATGCGCGAGAACCTCGCGCACGCCCTCGGCGTTGACGTGACGAGCGTGGGTGTGAAGGCAACGACCACCGAGCACCTCGGCTTCGTGGGGCGCGAGGAGGGCATGGCCGCCTGGGCGGTGGCGCTGCTCGACGACGGCCGCTAGGCTGGTCAATCGACACATCGGAGCGGTATCCTGTCGCAACATCCATGCGTCGCAGGCCACGTGGCCATGGCGCTCCAGCTAGTGAGGATATTCATGTTCGAACGCTTCCGCGAGGACATTGAGACGTTCCGGGCGCATGACCCGGCAGCAACGTCAAACATCTCCATCGTGCTCAACTCGCCCGGAATGAGGGCCATCTGGGCCTATCGCCGCCAGCATTGGCTGTGGGTCCACGGGCACCAGCTCCTGGCGCGCACGCTCTCCACGTGGAGCCGCCACCACTTTGGGGTCGAGATTCACCCCGGTGCCACGATTGGACGCCGCTTCACGATCGACCACGGCATGGGCATCGTCATCGGCGAGACTACCATCATTGGCGATGACTGCCAGCTCTACCAGGGCGTCACCCTTGGCGGCACCGGCAAGGAGAGGGGCAAGCGTCATCCCACGTTGGGCAACGGAGTGGTTGTTGGCGTGGGCGCCGCGGTGCTTGGCAACATCACCTTGGGTGACAACGTGAAGGTTGGCGGCGGCGCCGTGGTGGTGCGTGACGTCCCGGCAGACTGCACCGTCGTGGGTGTGCCCGGTCACGTCACCACGCGCGGGGGTATCCGCGTTCGCTCTGCCGCCGGTCAGCGCCTGAGCTGCCTGGCCATTGACGACGCGGCTACAATCGACAAGGTCATCCGCGAGCGCGAGGACTTGGAGCACCGAGAGTACCTGCCCGACCCGCTCGACCGCACGGTTGACGAGCTGACCGCGCACGTGGAGCGCCTTGAGAAGCGAATTGCCGAGCTGGAGTCCCAGCTCAAGACGAAGGAGTAGCCATGCTCGTCTATAACAGCCAGACGCACAAGAAGCAGGAGCTCACGCCCGTCGAGCCCGGCAAGATTCGCATGTATGTCTGCGGCCCCACCGTCTACGACCAGATTCACGTGGGCAACGGCCGCACCTTCCTTGCCTTCGACGTCATCCGGCGTTACCTCACCTACAAGGGCTATCAGGTGACGTTTGCCCAGAACCTCACGGACGTGGACGACAAGATCATCAACCGCGCAAATGAGCAGGGGCGTACGCCCGAGGAGGTCGCGAGCGAGTTCTCCGACGCCTTCATCGAGCAGATGCACCGGCTTGGCGTGCTCGACCCCGACATTCGCCCGCGCGCCACGCAGGAGATCCCCGCGATGATCGAGATGATCCAAGGACTCATCGAGCAGGGGCACGCCTATGCGCCCGGCAACGGCGACGTCTACTTCTCCGTGCGAAGCGACCCCAGCTATGGCACCGTCTCTGGCCGCAATGTGGACGAGCTCAAGGTGGGCGCCCGCATCGAGGCCAACGACGAGAAGCGCGACCCACTCGACTTTGCCCTCTGGAAGGCGGCCAAGCCCGGCGAGCCGATGTGGGAGAGTCCCTGGGGCAAGGGGCGCCCGGGTTGGCACACCGAGTGCTCCGCCATGGTGCATCGCTACCTAGGCACGCCAATCGACATTCACGGCGGCGGCCAGGACCTGCAGTTCCCGCACCACGAGAACGAGCACGCCCAGGCCTGCTGCTGCTGGCACGAGCCGCTTGCCAACGTGTGGATGCACGCGGGCATGCTGCTCATCAACGGCGAGAAGATGAGCAAGAGCCTCGGCAACTTTTTCACCCTCAAGGAGGTCCTGGACAAGTACCCGGCCGATGCGGTGCGCCTGCTGATGCTCCAGACGCACTACCGCTCGCCCCTGGACTTCTCCTTCGATCGCCTGGACGGAGCCGTGGGAACCCTCGAGCGCGTCCGCGGCACCATTGCCAACCTGCGCTGGGCCGCCGAGAGCGCCCCTCAGGACGGCGAGCTCAACGAGGCTGACCGGGTGCTTGGCGCCGCGGTTGACGAGGCCTCTGCCGAGTTCGCGCGCCAGATGGACGACGACTTCAACACGGCAGGCGCCCTCGCGGCCATCTTTGGCCTGGTCACGGCCGCCAACACGTACCTGAGCGACGCTGGAGAGGACACCTCGACCGCCGTGTCGCTCCGCGCGTCCGACGCACTCGTCGAGCTGCTGGGCGTGCTGGGCGTGGAGTCCGTGCGCCCGGTGGCCACAGAGCTGCCCCACGAGCTCGTTGACCTCGCTCGCGAGCAGGCCGGCTATGCGGGCGATGACGCCGACGAGGCCGCGTCTGCCCTCATCCAGGCCCGCGCCGCCGCCCGCGCCGCCAAGAACTGGGGCGTGGCGGACGCCATTCGCGACGGCATCGCGGCCCTGGGTCTCGTGGTGGAGGACACCGCCGCTGGTACGCGCATCAAGCCTGCCAAGAAGGAGGCCTAGGATGGCTCGCCGCGGCGGAGGCCGCACCGATGCCCGCAACTCCTTTGGCGGGCGAGACGGACGTCAGGGCGGACGTGGCCAGCAGGGCCGCGCGCGCGACCAGCGCACTTCCCAGGCAGGCCGTGGCTCCCAGGGTGGGCGTGGTCGGCAGGGTCGCGGCTCCTTTGCACCCCAAAGCCCTCGCGAGCGCGGCGGACGCCCCCAGACCGGCCGCGGTGGGCGCCCTGAGCGCCGCGAGACGACGCCCGGCGACTATCTCGAGGGGCGCCGAGCTACCGAGGAGGCGCTCGACCTGGGGCTGCCCATCAAGCGCGCTCTCGTGCAGAAGGACGGCGGAAACCAGGATCCGGCGCTTGTCCGTCTGGTGACGCGCCTTGAGCAGGACGGCGTCGAGGTTGAGTGCGTGGCGAAGCCCGTTCTCGATTCGCTCTCGAGTCATGGGGCCCACCAGGGCATCGTGCTGAGGGTCCAGCCCTACCGCTATGCGGAGCTCTCGGACGTCATCGCCGCGGCGGGGGAGGGCGACGCGCTCGTCATCGTGCTCGACCATGTCACGGACGAGGGCAACTTTGGCGCCATCGTGCGTACGGCGGAGGTCGTGGGTGCGGCGGGCGTCGTGGTGGCCAAGGCGCGCGCGGCCCGTGTGGGCGTGGGCGCGTACAAGACCAGCGCCGGCGCCGTGATGCACCTTCCCATCGCGCAGGTATCCAACCTTGCCGCCGCGCTCGACGAGCTCAAGGAGCACGGCTTTTGGGCGGGAGGTGCTACGGAGCATGCCCATGACGTCATCTGGGATGCACCCATACACGGTCGCCTGGCGCTCGTGATGGGCTCTGAGGGCAACGGCATCTCCAAGCTCGTGCGCCAGCACTGCGACTTCGAGATGAAGCTTCCGCAGCGCGGACGCGTGGAGTCGCTCAACGTGGCCCAGGCCACGACGGCCATCGCCTACGAGTGGCTGCGTCGCTCCATGACGGGCGAGGGGCAGGCTTCTGGCTCTGTTGCAGGCGCCGATGGATTCGACGCCATGGGGGCAGACTTCCCGGACACCTCCGATTTCGATTTCGGTGCAGGCTTCCCCGACACGTCGGACTTCGACCTCTCGGACGGCGACTTCCGTGGCTAAGCGCAACATGCACGAGCTGCTTGTAGTGGATGGCTACAACGTCATCTTTGGTACGCCCCGCTACGAGCGGCTCGTGGACCGTCGAGGAGGAAGCTCGCGCGATCATGACCCCTTCGACCGCGCCCGCGAGGCGCTCGTGGGGGATGTGGCCGCATTTGCCCAGGGGCGCTACGAACCGGTCATCGTCTTTGACGCCGCGGGCAACCTCAATCCCGAGCACCCGGAGCTCAGGAGTGGCGGCGTACGCATGGTCTTCTCGCCCACGGGGGTCACGGCCGACACAGTGATTGAGAAGCTCGTGACCGAGTGCCGTCAGCAGATGCGCGAGGTGACGGTGGTTACTTCGGATAACGCCATCAGGGCCACCGTGGGCGGCATCCCCGTGACGCGCATCTCGAGCAGCCTGCTCGCGCATGAGATTGACGTCTTGGACGCGGAGTGCGAGGTTGAGGCGGCAGACCGCTCCCACGGGCGTCTTACGGTGGAAGATCGCCTTGACCCCGAGACGCTTGCCAAGCTCAACAAGCTCCTCGGCAGGTAGCCAGGCGTGACGCGGGCTCAATCTTCGGGTACCATGACTACGCGCAGAAGCGCTCATACGCCGGTGTAGCTCAATGGTAGAGCCCTTGTCTTGTAAACAAGTGGTTGTGGGTTCGATTCCCACCCCCGGCTCCATGCACGAGACGGCCCCGGCGACGGGGCCTTTTTCATGCGGAGGGGCCCCGCGGGGAATCGAACCTGCGAGGGCGCAAGGCGCCGGTGGCGCCTTGCGTGGCGAGGGCGGAGCCCGAGCCGCCGAGGGTTGCCGCGCAACCCTCGCGATTCCCACCCCCGGCTCCATGCACGAGACGGCCCCGGCGACGGGGCCTTTTTCATTTGGGCGGTCTGTGGGCAGCCATACGCCGGAAATCTTTGGCCAGATCCAAAATCTTTTTTCCCGCAAGACTCTGCAAAGTTCGATTTCAATTGCGTTAATACGGCACTTTACCTCGAGCGATAGTATAGATACGCCCGGGTGGGTGGAATAGTTTTGACAACCTTCCTATTTCCCCGTATTATCCTTTCCGCTGCTTGGGACTGCGGTCCAACGCAGACGCTTGAAAACGGTATGGGGATGTGGCACAGCGGCAACTGCGGCGGACTGTAAATCCGCTCCCTCTGGGTTCCTTGGTTCGAGTCCAAGCATCCCCACCATGCCCGTGTAGCTCAGTAGGTAGAGCACTTCGTTGGTAACGAAGAGGTCACCGGTTCAAATCCGGTCGCGGGCTCCATTCAAGCACGGCGGTGTAGCTCAGTTGGTCAGAGCACGCGGTTCATACCCGCGGCGTCACTGGTTCGAATCCAGTCACCGCTACCAGAGCCCTCGCGGCGTCGCCTCGGCGGCGCCGCTGGACGTATAAATAGGCAAACGGGCCGTCAAGGCCTAAAGCTAGCATCCATGAGGAGGATGGCAATGGCCAAGGAGAAGTTTGAGCGCACCAAGCCGCATGTGAACATCGGCACCATCGGTCACGTCGACCACGGCAAGACCACGCTGACGGCTGCTATCACCAAGGTTCTCTCTGAGACCCCGAACTGCAAGGCCGACTACACTGCCTTCGAGAACATCGACAAGGCTCCCGAGGAGCGCGAGCGTGGTATTACCATTTCCGTCGCTCACGTTGAGTACGAGACGGAGACCCGTCACTACGCCCACGTTGACTGCCCGGGCCACGCTGACTACGTCAAGAACATGATTTCCGGTGCTGCTCAGATGGACGGCGCCATCCTCGTTATCGCCGCCACCGACGGCCCGATGGCCCAGACCCGCGAGCACATCCTCCTCGCCCGTCAGGTCGGCGTCCCCTACATCGTCGTCTTCCTGAACAAGTGCGACATGGTCGACGATGACGAGCTCATCGACCTCGTCGAGATGGAGACCCGTGACCTCCTCTCCGAGTACGACTTCCCCGGCGACGACATCCCCGTCATCCGTGGTTCCGCTCTCGGCGCCCTCAACGGCGAGGAGAAGTGGGTCGAGTCTGTCCGCGAGCTCATGGCTGCCGTCGACAGCTACATCCCGACGCCTGCTCGTGACAACGAGAAGCCGTTCCTGATGGCCATCGAGGACGTCATGACGATTTCCGGCCGCGGCACCGTTGCCACCGGTCGTGTCGAGCGCGGCGAGCTCAAGCTCAACGAGCCGGTCGAGATCGTCGGCATCAAGCCGACCCAGTCCTCCGTCGTCACGGGCATCGAGATGTTCCGTAAGACCATGGACTTCTGCGAGTCCGGCGACAACGTCGGCCTCCTGCTCCGCGGCATCAAGCGCGAGGACATCGAGCGTGGCCAGGTCATCTGCAAGCCGGGCACCGTTACCCCGCACTCCAAGTTCACCGCTGAGGTCTACGTCCTCACCAAGGAGGAGGGTGGCCGTCACACGCCGTTCTTCTCTAACTACCGCCCGCAGTTCTACTTCCGTACCACCGACATCACGGGCTCCATCGTGCTGCCCGAGGGCGTCGAGATGGCTATGCCGGGCGATCACGTGACCATCGAGGCTGACCTCATCCACGGCATCGCCATGGAGGAGGGCGACCGCTTCGCTATCCGCGAGGGTGGTCACACCGTCGGCGATGGCCGTGTTGCTACGATCATCGAGTAACTTGGCTGCATAGCCTTTGAGGCCCGGCTCCCAATGGGGGCCGGGCTTTTTTGTGCGTGAAGCATATAAGCGGCAGCTTTCTGCTACTATGCACAAGTCGAACTTTACGTTCCTCCCAATGACATGCACGTCAAGGCATTACTTGTGGAGGACTTATAAAGAGATGAGCGCTTTCGATTGGGCGCCGACTCTATGCTTGACAGATTCATTGATAGGGTGGTATCGTTCACCACCGCGCCATGGCTGAGACAGTCTTGGCCATGACTATCAGGAGGAACTCATGCGTACTTTGGTTACTCTCGCGTGCACTGAGTGCAAGCGTCGCAACTACACCACCAAGAAGAACAAGCAGAACAATCCTGAGCGTATGGAGCTCAAGAAGTACTGCCCGTGGTGCCACAAGCACACGCTGCACAAGGAGACCCGTTAAGGGTTAATCCACACAGGCCAGTAGCTCCAATGGTAGAGCGGCGGTCTCCAAAACCGTTTGTTGTGGGTTCGAGTCCTACCTGGCCTGCCAGACACTTCACCGGTCCCCGTGAGGGGGCCGGTTTCCATGAATAGCGACAGCCTCCCGGGAGGGAAGAAGCATGCCCAACAAGGATCGTCAGAAGAGGAGCGTTCGCAAGGCGCGCGCTGCCGAGCGTAAGGAGCTCGAGGCAAAGCGTACCGCTTCCGCGCCCGCTTCTGCATCTGCCTCCAAGAAGGCCGCTGTCGTTCAGGCCAAGGCTGAGAAGAAGGCCCCTGCCAAGAAGAAGGGCCGTATCGCCACGTGGTTTGCAGGCGTCAAGTCTGAGATGAAGCGCGTGACGTGGCCCACCAAGCTCGAGCTGAAGAACTATGCCGTGGCCGTTGTTTGCATGCTCGTCTTTTTCGGCATCGCCGTGTGGCTCATCGACACGGGCGTTGTCGCTGGTCTTGTCTCCTACTCTGGTCTCAGGGGGTAAATGATGGCTAAGCGCTGGTATGTCATTCACACCTACTCTGGCTACGAGAACAAGGTCAAGGTAGACCTTGAGCACCGTATCGAGACCTTTGGTCTCGAGAATGCCGTTGTGGACATCAAGATTCCCACGGAGGAGGTCACCGAGATCAAGGAGGGCGGCAAGCGCGAGTCCAAATCCTCCAAGGTCTTCCCGGGTTACGTTCTCGTTCGCATGGAGCTTGACGACAACTCCTGGGCTGTGGTTCGCAACACTCCTGGCGTTACTGGCTTCGTTGGCATTGATGGCAAGCCTGCGCCCCTTTCTCGCGACGACTTCAACAAGATCATGCGTCGCGTCTCGCCGCAGAAGGGCGCTCCTGTGGCACATCGCACGGCTACCGATCTCGAGGCCGGTCAGTCCGTCCGCGTTGTCTCTGGGCCGCTCGCAGACTTCGACGGCATCATCTCCGAGGTCATGCCTGATGCTGGCAAGGTCAAGGTTATGCTCATGATCTTTGGTCGTGAGACGCCCGTAGAGCTCACGCTCGACCAGGTTGCGACGATTTCCTAGTCGCTCCTCGTACTCCGCGCCCCTCGTTCGGTGAGGAATGCTTCTGTGGGGCGTGTATCGTATAGAACGCACTAACGTTGTTACCAAGAAAGGCAAGAACAATGGCTGAGAAGAAGGTTGTCCACTTCATCAAGCTCCAGATTCCCGCCGGCGCCGCTAACCCTGCGCCCCCGATTGGTCCGGCCCTCGGTGCCGCCCAGGTCAACATCATGCAGTTCTGCCAGGCCTTCAACGCCCAGACTGCTGACAAGAAGGGCGATATCATCCCGGTCGAGATCTCGGTTTACGAGGATCGCTCCTTCACCTTCATCTGCAAGACCCCTCCCGCGGCCGAGCTCATCAAGAAGGCCCTGAAGCTCAAGAGTGGCTCCGCCGTTCCTCAGCGCGACAAGGTCGGTCAGCTCTCCCAGGAGCAGCTCACCGAGATTGCCGAGCTTAAGATGCCGGACCTTAATGCCAACGACATCGAGGCTGCCAAGAAGATCATCGCCGGCACCGCTCGTTCCATGGGCGTCACTATCGCTGAGTAAGCAGCTCGCACCTCTTGCCGCCCTTTAAGGGCGGCATACTTTTGGCTTCGCGCAAGTTTGGTATTCCGCCGGCATCGCCGGCTAAAGCGCGGCTGATGCCGCACGATGTGGGAGGGTTTTCAACCCGTTGACCACAGGAGGTAGAACGTATGCCTAAGCACGGAAAGAAGTACCTCGAGGCCGCTTCCAAGGTCGAGAACAAGCTCTACACCCCGAAGGAGGCCGTGAACCTCGTCAAGGAGATTTCCTTCGCCGGTTTCGATGAGACCATTGAGGCCACGTTCCGTCTCGGTGTTGACACCCGCAAGGCCGACCAGAACATCCGTGGCTCCATCGCCCTGCCGCACGGCACGGGCAAGACGGTCCGCGTTGCTGTCTTTGCCGAGGGCGCCCAGGCCACCGCTGCCGAGGAGGCCGGTGCCGATATCGTTGGTTCCGATGACCTCGTTGCCCAGATTCAGGCCGGCAACATCGACTTCGATGCCGCCATTGCCACGCCCCCGATGATGGCCAAGGTCGGCCGTCTCGGTAAGATCCTCGGCCCCCGTGGCCTCATGCCGAACCCCAAGCTTGGTACCGTCACCATGGACGTTGCCAAGATGGTTGGCGAGCTCAAGGCCGGTCGTGTCGAGTATCGCGCCGACCGCTACGGCATCTGCCACGTGCCGGTGGGCCGTGTCTCCTTCCCGATGGAGCAGATCGTCGAGAACTACGGCGCTCTCCTCAACGAGCTTCTGCGTGTGAAGCCCGCCACCGCCAAGGGTAAGTACGTGAAGTCCGTTGCCCTGGCTTCCACCATGGGCCCTGGCGTCAAGGTTGACGGCACCATCACCCGTAACCTGCTCGAGGACTAGTACGTAGCCTGAGTTTGTAGGTACTTTGTGCGGCCGCTTGACTATCTGTCAGGCGGCCGTATTCTATTATAGGTTTGCACATAGCACGTCCGCTGCCAGAGACAGCCGGTGCCCTCAGGGCCTAAGGGGATATGTCCCGCCTGCCGAGGTGGTCTAAAGAGTTTGATACTCAAGACCCCGTCTGGCTACTGCCGGCGGGGTCTTTGCGTCTACTCGAGCGAAGTCCCGCCTACTGGCGAGACGTGCATGATTCGCTCGAGGGGAGGTGCACAGTATGCCAGCACAGTCCAACATCGAAATGCTCGAGAAGGTTTGCGCCTCTCTCGAGAGCTCCAAGGGCCTGTTCATCATCGACTACCGTGGTCTGAGCGTGAAGGAGACCCAGGAGCTTCGTCGTCAGCTTCGTAAGTGCGGCGCGGAGATGAAGGTTTACAAGAACAACATCGTCCGTATCGCCCTCGAGAAGAATGAGCTTCCCGCTGTCGACGATTACCTGAAGGGCACGGTTGCCTGCGTCTTCTATGAGAACGACCCCGCCGCCGCTGCCAAGGCCGTCAAGGAGACCTCCAAGAAGCTCAATAAGATTGAGTTCCGCGGTGGTATCGTCGACGGCTCCGTCCTGACTGCCGAGGAGGCTCTCGCCATCGCCGAGCTTCCGTCCAAGGAGCAGCTTCTGGGTCAGATCGCCGGCCTTATCAGCGGTTTCTCCCGCGATATCGCCGTGTGCGTCAACGGCGTTTCCTCTGGTCTCGCCCGTTCGATCCAGCAGGTCTCCGAGCAGAAGGCCGCCTAGCACCATCCGCGCGGCCTGGCCGCGCACATCGACGCACACTCGTGCGTCGCGCAGACAGATCTCCGTGCTACGCCGCACGGAAACCGAAAGGACTTAGAAATGGCTAAGCTTACCACCGATGAGATCATCGATGCCCTTAAGGAAATGACCCTTCTCGAGGCCTCCGAGCTCGTGAAGGCCATTGAGGACACCTTCGGCGTCTCCGCCGCCGCTCCCGCCGCTGTCGTCGCCGCCGCTCCTGCCGCCGGCGAGGCCGCTGAGGAGAAGACCAATTTTGACGTCGTCCTCGAGGGCTTCGGCGAGAACAAGATTGCCGTCATCAAGGTCGTCCGTGAGCTCACCTCCCTTGGCCTCAAGGAGGCCAAGACGCTCGTCGAGGGTGCCCCCAAGGCCGTCCTCGAGGGCGCCAAGAAGGAGGACGCCGAGGCTGCCAAGGAGAAGCTCGAGGCTGCCGGCGCCGCCGTCTCCCTGAAGTAACTTCTTGCAGGCGAATCGCCTGCAGAGGGCTTTATGGCTCAAAGGGCTCGCATCGAAAGGTGCGGGCCCTTTTTCTATGGGTTCCTTACCGGTGCCATGGGGCCGTGAGAGGCGTGCGTTCACAATCCATTCACATTCTGCACAGCCTGCTCTGTTCAAAATGCCTGGAAAGCGCGAGAAAGCTCGGTAATTTACTTGAAGGGAAAAAGAAAGTCAAGACTGTTCATTGACGCCTGGCTCTACCTTCGATAGATTACTAGTTTGCGACAACTGCCGCCCTATGCCATGTTGAAGGAGGAAATGCCTGGTGCGTACCGCTAAGTCTACTACCACCTCCGCAGTCAAGCACGATCGCGTGAGCTTCTCGAAGATCGCCCCCGCGATGGAGCTCCCCAACCTCATCAGGATCCAAAAGGAGTCCTTCGAGCACTTCATGACCGAAGGACTGGCCGAGGCCTTCGAGGAGGCTTCGCCGATCGAGAACAGCGCTGGCACCATGGAGATCACCTTTGGTGACCACCAGTTTGGCGACCCTGCGCACACCATCGCCGAGTGCCGCGCCAAGGACATCTCCTATCAGGCGCCCCTGCTGGTCGACGTCCGCTTCGTGAACAAGGAGACGGGCGAGATCAAGGAGCAGCTCGTCTTCATGGGCGACTTCCCGCTCATGACCGAGCGTGGCACATTCATCATCAACGGCACCGAGCGCGTCGTGGTCTCCCAGCTCGTCCGTTCGCCGGGCGTGTACTTCTCCGCCGAGATGGACAACGGCGTCCAGGTTCACAAGGTGCAGTTCATTCCTGCTCGTGGCGCATGGCTCGAGTTCGAGGTCGATAAGCGCGGCCAGCTCGTCGTCTCCATCGACCGCAAGCGCCGCCAGAGCGCCACGCTGCTTCTTCGTGCCCTCGGCATCGCCGAGAGCGACGATGACATCCTCAGCATTCTGGGTGATTCCGACATCGTCCGCTCCACGCTCGAGCGCGACGTTGCCCAGACTCGTGAGGACGCGCTCATCGAGATTTACAAGCGCCAGCGTCCGGGCGAGCCGCCCACGGTCGACTCTGCGCGCAGCCTGCTTGACGGCCTGTACTTCAATGCCCAGCGCTATGACCTGGCGAAGGTTGGCCGCTACAAGATGAACAAGAAGCTCGGCATCGACGTCGACGCCCACGAGTCCGTGCTCACGGCCGAGGACATCGTCACGGCGCTTCGCTACCTGCTGGCCCTCCACGCCGGCGACACCACCAAGAAGACCGATGACATCGACCACTTTGGCAACCGTCGCGTCCGCACGGTGGGCGAGCTCGTTGCCAATCAGTTCCGCATCGGCATGAGCCGCATGGAGCGCGTCGTCCGTGAGCGCATGGCCGCCCAGGACGTGGATGACATCACGCCGCAGAGCCTCATCAACATCCGTCCGATCGTCGCGTCCATCAAGGAGTTCTTTGGCTCCTCGCAGCTGTCTCAGTTCATGGACCAGTCGAACCCGCTTGCTGGCCTCACGCACAAGCGTCGCCTGTCCGCCCTTGGCCCCGGCGGCCTTGCCGGCCACAAGAGCGGCTCCAGCCGACGCACGAACGTGCCGACCGCCGTCCGCGACGTCCACAACTCCCACTACGCGCGCATGTGCCCGATCGAGACGCCCGAGGGCCCGAACATCGGCCTCATCGGCTCGCTGGCCCTCTACGCGCACGTGAATGACTACGGCTTCATCGAGTCGCCGTATCGCAAGGTCGTTGACGGCAAGGCCACCGACCAGATCGACTGGATGACGGCCGACGAGGAAGAGGATCACGTCATCGCGCCGGCGAACACGCCGATTGATCCCAAGGACGGCTCCTTCATCGCCCTCGACGAGAACGGCGAGCTCTATCACCCGAAGCGCATCGTCGCCCGTACGCGCGACTTCGACGGCTCCTTCGGCGCCCCCGCCGAGTGCCCGGTGACCGAGGTCGACTACATGGACGTGTCGCCGCGTCAGCTCCTTTCCGTGGCTGCCACGCTCATTCCGTTCCTCGAGCACGACGACGCCAAGCGTACCCTCATGGGCGCGAACATGCAGCGTCAGGCCGTGCCTCTGATTCACGCTCACGCGCCGTTCGTCGGCACGGGCATGGAGGGCCGCGCTGCCGTGGACTCCGGCGAAATCATCGTCGCTGAGCATGCCGGTCGCATTGCCGAGGTCGACGCCGCGCACATCGTGGTCGACACCGAGAAGGGCCCCGAGCGCTACGACCTCCCGAAGTACGAGCGCTCCAACCAGAGCACCTGCATCAACCACCGCCCGATCGTCCACGTCGGCCAGGAGGTCGCACAGGGTCAGCCGCTCGCCGACGGCCCCTCGATCGACCACTCCGAGCTCGCGCTGGGCGCCAACCTCACCGTGGCTTACATGCCGTGGGAGGGCTACAACTACGAGGACGGCATCATCGTTTCCGAGCGCGTCGTCCGCGATGACCTGCTCACCTCGGTGAACATCTCCCGTCACGAGACCGATGCCCGCGACACGAAGCTCGGCCCCGAGGAGATCACCCGCGAGATCCCGAATCTCGGAGAGGACATGCTCGCCAACCTCGACGATGACGGCATCATCCGCATCGGCGCCGAGGTTGGCCCTGGTGACATCCTGGTTGGCAAGGTCACGCCCAAGGGCGAGACCGCTGCCACCTCCGAGGAGCGCCTGCTCCGCGCCATCTTTGGCGCCAAGGCCCACGACGTGCGCGACACCTCGCTTAAGATGCCGCATGGCGCCTACGGCCGTGTCGTCGACGTGGTGCGCTTCAGCCGTGAGGCCGGCGACGACCTCCCGCCTGGAGTCAACGAGCTCGTCCGCGTCTTCGTGGCCCAGCGCCGCAAGATCCAGCAGGGCGACAAGATCGCCGGTCGTCACGGCAACAAGGGTGTCGTGTGCCGCGTCCTGCCGGTCGAGGACATGCCCTACATGGCCGACGGCACGCCCGTCGACGTCCTGCTCGACCCGCTGGGCGTTCCGTCCCGTATGAACGTCGGCCAGCTGCTCGAGTGTCACCTCGGCTGGGCCGCCGCCCACGGCTGGGATCGCGACAACGCCGACTCCAAGACCTACGTTCCCGGCCCGATGCCGGTTGCCACGCCGGTCTTCGACGGTGCCACCGACGTTGAGGTTGCCGAGGCCATTCGCCGCACCAACATCAACCTCGTGAACCGCGCACGCGAGCTTTACGGCGACAACATGGACGAGCAGTTCGTGCCGCAGCTCAACAACTTCGGCAAGACCACGCTCTACGACGGCCGCACCGGCGAGGCGTTCCGCGACAAGATCACGGTGGGCACGAGCTACATCCTGAAGCTCGGCCACATGGTCGACGACAAGATCCACGCCCGTTCGACCGGCCCGTACAGCCTCGTCACCCAGCAGCCGCTCGGCGGCAAGGCCCAGTTCGGCGGCCAGCGCTTCGGCGAGATGGAGGTGTGGGCGCTCTACGCCTACGGCGCCTCCAACGTGCTGCAGGAGATCCTCACGGTCAAGTCCGACGACACCAATGGCCGCGTCAAGACGTACGAGTCCATCGTCAAGGGCGAGAACGTCCCCGACGCCGGCATTCCCGAGTCCTTCAAGGTTCTCGTCAAGGAGATTCGCTCCCTCGCGCTGGACATCGAGCCGATCTCCTACAAGAAGCGTGCCGCCAAGGACGCCGAGGACACCGAGGCCAAGTCCGAGAACCCAGTCGACGTCTTCGCCGGCGAGGGCGTGGCCGAGGACCTCATTGGCGAGCCTGCCGACGATGCCGCCGCGTCTTCTGATGACGCCGGCGCCGCCCTCGTCGCCGATTCCACGAACGATAAGGAGTAGCGAACCGTGGCAGATTTCGACACCACAGATTTCGACGCCATCAAGATCTCCCTCGCCTCCGCCGACGACATTCGCAGCTGGTCGCACGGTGAGGTGAAGAAGCCGGAGACGATTAACTACCGCACGCTCAAGCCGGAGAAGGACGGCCTGTTCTGCGAGAAGATCTTCGGTCCGGTCAAGGACTGGGAGTGCTCCTGCGGCAAGTACAAGGGCATCCGCTTCAAGGGCATCGTCTGCGAGCGCTGCGGCGTTGAGGTCACGAGCGCCAAGGTGCGTCGTGGGCGCATGGGCCACATCGAGCTCGCCGCTCCCGTCTCGCACATCTGGTACTTCAAGAGCCCGACGAGCTTCCCGCTCTCGCGCCTCCTTGACATGAAGTCCAAGGACCTGGAGAAGGTCCTGTACTTCGCCAGCTACGTCATCACGAGCGTCGACACCGAAGCCCGCGAGGCCGACGCCGCCGACCTCAAGGAGGAGCTGGCCGCCGACATCGAGCAGCTCGACGCCGAGCGCGACGAGCAGATCGAGCGTATGCGTCAGGACCAGGCCGACGGCGTCGTCGACGAGTTCGACGGCACCGAGGTCCTCTCCGACGACGAGCTCGCCGCTGCCATCGTGGACCTGCGCGAGGAGTACGAGGAGGAGAAGCAGCTCCGCACCGAGGCGTATGAGAAGTTTATGCAGCTTCAGGAGCGCGAGCTCATCTCCGACGAGAGCCTCTTCCGTGAGATGAAGCGCTACTACTCCATCTACTTCAAGGGTGGCATGGGCGCCGAGGCCGTTCGCGAGCTTCTGCGTGCCATCGACCTCGAGAAGACCGCCGTGGAGCTCCGCGCGATCATCGCCGACGACAAGGGCCAAAAGCAGCGCCGCGAGAAGGCCGTCAAGCGCCTTGAGGTCGTCGACGCCTTCCTCGAGGGCCACAACGACCCGGCGAACATGATCCTTGACGTCATTCCCGTCATCCCGCCCGATCTGCGCCCGATGGTGCAGCTCGACGGTGGCCGCTTCGCCGCGTCCGACCTCAACGACCTCTATCGTCGCGTGGTCAACCGCAACAACCGACTCAAGCGCCTGCTTGACCTTGACGCGCCCGCGATCATCGTCAACAACGAGAAGCGCATGCTGCAGGAGTCCGTCGACGCCCTGTTTGACAACGGTCGTCGTGGGCGTCCGGTCACCGGTCGTGGCGGTCGTCCGCTGAAGTCCCTCGCCGAGGCTCTCAAGGGCAAGCAGGGCCGCTTCCGTCAGAACCTGCTTGGTAAGCGCGTCGACTACTCCGGCCGTTCCGTCATCGTCACGGACCCGCAGCTCAAGCTCCACCAGTGCGGCCTGCCCAAGGCCATGGCGCTCGAGCTCTTCAAGCCGTTCGTCATGCGTCGTTTCGTCGAGCTTGGCGGCAAGAACGAGAACATCAAGAGCGCCAAGCGCGCCATCGAGCGTTCCGAGCCGAAGGTCTGGGACGTGCTGGAGGAGGTCATTAAGGACCGCCTCGTCCTGCTGAACCGCGCCCCGACGCTGCACCGTCTGTCGATTCAGGCCTTTGAGCCGGTCCTCGTCGAAGGCAAGGCCATCCACCTGCACCCGCTCGTGTGCGCCCCCTTCAACGCAGACTTCGATGGCGACCAGATGTCCGTCCATGTGCCGCTGTCCACCAAGGCCCAGACCGAGGCCCGCGTGCTCATGCTCTCGAGCAACAACCTGCGCTCGCCGGCTTCCGGCAAGGTGCTCACGGTGCCGTCCCAGGACATGGTCTTTGGCGTCTACTTCCTCACGACGTCCAAGGACAACGCCGAGGGCGATGGTCGCGTGTTCGCGAGCTTCGAGGACGTGCTGACTGCCTACGACAACCGCATCAAGCTCGATATACAGGCCAAGATTCAGGTCCGCGTCAGCGTCAAGGATGCCAACGTCGAGGTTGAAGGCCGCAAGATCTTCCGCGTCCGCAACGCCGGCGGCGAGACGGTGGACTACGACGTCACCGACAAGCCCGCACGATTCGAGACCACGGCCGGTCGCATCATCTTCAACCGTCAGTGCCTGCCCGCCGACTATCCCTTCATCAACTACAAGATGGTGAAGAGCGACATGGGCAAGCTCGTGAACGACTGCACGGACCGATACCCGCTCGCGCAGGTGGAGCCGATCCTGGACGCCATCAAGTACGCCGGCTTCCACTTCGCCACCCGCGCCGGCCTGACGGTCTCCGTGTGGGACGCCGTGATCCCCGACTGCAAGAAGCACATGCTTGTCGAGGCTCAGGCCAACGTCAACGAGATCAACGAGTACTACGAGGACGGCTTCCTCTCCGAGGCGGAGCGTCACGCCGAGGTCATTAACGCCTGGACCGAGTGCACCGAGGCGCTCGGTAAGGCGATGCTCGAGGGCTTCGACGACGACAACCCCATTTACATGATGGCCGACTCGGGCGCCCGTGGTTCCAAGACGCAGCTGCGTCAGCTCGCTGGTATGCGAGGCCTCATGGCCGACATGTCCGGTGACACCATCGACCTCCCGATTAAGGCGAACTTCCGCGAGGGCCTGCTGCCGCTCGAGTACTTCATCTCCACGTACGGCGCCCGTAAGGGCCTCGTCGACACGGCCTCGCACACGTCCGACTCCGGTTACCTCACCCGTCGTCTCGTCGACGTCGCGCAGGACGTCATCGTCCGCGAGGAGGACTGCGGCACCACCGAGGGCGTTGCCTACAACCTGGTCAAGCCGGGCACCGATGACCTGAACGTCGACCTCATCGGCCGTTGTGTCCTCGATGACCTCATCGCCCCCGAGACGGGCGAGGTCCTTATCCCGAAGGACGGCTACATCGAGTCTGCCGCCGACATCCAGCGCCTCGTCGACTCCGGCCTCAAGAAGGTCGAGCTTCGCGCCCTGCTGACCTGCCGTTCCAAGAACGGCGTCTGCCAGAAGTGCTACGGCTGGGATCTCTCCACGCGTCGTCCGGTCAACGTGGGCACCGCGGTGGGCATCATTGCCGCCCAGTCCATCGGCGAGCCGGGCACGCAGCTGACGATGCGTACGATTCACTCCGGCGGCGTCGCTGGCGTCGACGACATTACGCAGGGCCTGCCGACTGTCGGCCGCATGTTCGACGTCGTCGGCAACGTCAACGAGAAGATCCTTGGCCGCGAGGCTGACCTGGCCCCGCTCTCGGGCAAGCTCTCCATCCAGCCCGAGCAGACCGAGTACCTCGTGCGCATCCTCGATTCCGAGGATCCGAGCCGCATTCTCGACGAGAAGCGCATCCCGGCGTCCGCCCGCTTCATGCCGGGCATCGAGGACGGCTGCGACGTTCGCGCCGGCGACCAGATCACCAAGGGCTTCGTTAACTTCCGCAACCTGCGCAGGCTCACGGACATCGAGAGCACGATGCACACGTTCGTCGAGAGCGTCAAGGACGTCTACACGTCCCAGGGCGTTGAGCTGAACGACAAGCACATCGAGGTCATCGCGCGCCAGATGCTGCGCCGCGTCCAGATCACCAACCCCGGTGACTCCAAGTACCTCATGGGCCAGTACATCGACCGCTACGAGTTTGCCGATACGGTTAACGAGATCACCCTCGCCGGTGGCACGCCGCCTGAGGCCGAGCCCTCGATCCTCGGTACGCTCAAGGTGGCCAGCTCCATCGACTCCTGGCTCTCCAGCGCGTCGTTCATCCGTACCGCCGGCGTCCTCACCGAGGCCGCCATCTCCGGCGAGGTGGACCACCTCATGGACCTCAAGTCCAACGTCATCGTGGGCAAGAAGATTCCGGCTGGTACGGGTCTTGCCGCCTACAACGACGTCGAGCTCACCTACCACGGCCAGCGCATCGACGGCCCCACGGCCCCGACTGCCAAGAGCCTGCCCGAGTGGGCGCCCAACGAGCTCAAGGAGGTTGAGGAGCAGCTGCCGCAGCAGTTCGAGTGGGTTGGTGACGACTATGGCTACCCCGGCGTCTACTCCAAGAACGGCCGCACGCTCTCGAGCGAGGACGCCAAGCTCTACCTCTTTGACGACCTTGGTGTCTCGCAGCGCTGGACCAACAAGTTTGGCGAGGTGGGCATCGAGACCGTGGGCGACCTCATCGGCAAGACCGAAGACGACCTGCTGCATATCGATGGCATCGGCGCCAAGGCTATCGAGGAGCTGCGTCATGGTCTGGAAGAGCGCAACCTCCTCTATATCCTCGAGCCTGACGATGACGCCGCGGACGACGAGGACCTGTCTCAGCTCCTGAACATGGTCTTCAGCCCGGATGCGGACTCCGACGTCATGCTCGGCGCCTCCTCGTCTGCGCCGCACCACTATGACGATGACGAGCTCATCGGCGGCGGCTCCTCCGACTCGGAGAAGAAGCCGGACGTGATCAATGAGGGGCTCGACTCCCTCGACGATCTGCTCTCCAACGTCGTCCGTCGAGACGGCCTGATCGGTGGCGACGAGGACTAGCTCTAGCAGCGGTTATCTCGTAGGAGATCAGTAAGGTACAAAGCGGGGCTGTGAGTATGTGTCACAGCCCCGCTTTTCATATGGCTCAGGCTTGGCCGTCACTTCGGCGCCAACCGTGAGCTTTTCCAAGAACGTTGGGCATCTCGTCCATTCCGCTCGCAGGTCGCTTCATGTGCAGCTTCTTGCGGGCGGTTATATGAATACGGCGTTGGTGAAATGTGGAGATGGATACGCCCGGCACCGTGGCGTTTTGACACCTCAAATTTCGAGGCGTATTGTTCCAGCTTGCGCCTATTCAGGGTGGCGTCGTGCTGCGTCGCCTTCACATGTTGAACAAGCGCAGGAAGCAGATAGGTAAGAAGGAGAGAAGCTTTGCCTACTATCAACCAGCTCGTCCGCCAGGGCCGCACCTCGATTAAGAGTAAGTCCAAGAACGCCGCCCTTAAGCACAACCCGCAGAAGCGCGGCGTGTGCACCCGCGTCTTCACGACCACCCCGAAGAAGCCGAACTCGGCCCTTCGTAAGGTCGCCCGTGTCCGTCTCGTCAACGGCATCGAGGTTACCGCCTACATCCCGGGCGAGGGTCACAACCTGCAGGAGCACTCCATCGTGCTCGTCCGCGGTGGCCGTGTCCGCGACCTCCCTGGTGTGCGCTACAAGATCATCCGTGGCGCCTACGACTGCGCGGCCGTCCAGGACCGCAAGCAGGCCCGTTCCCGCTACGGTGCCAAGCGCGGCTAAGCTCGCCCGCCTTCGTAATCGTTACCGCCTCGCAAGGGGCTGATCCTGTAAGGAGTTCTACATGCCGCGTCGTGCAGCAGCCAGCCGTCGTGAGATCACGCCGGATGCCGTCTACAACAATCGTCTCGTGACCCAGCTCATCAACAAGGTCCTTCTCGACGGTAAGAAGTCCGTCGCCGAGCGCATCGTCTACGGTGCCTTCGACCAGGTCAAGGAGAAGACCGAGTCTGATCCGCTGTCCGTCTTCAAGAAGGCCATGGACAACGTTCGCCCGACCCTCGAGTGCAAGCCGAAGCGTGTCGGCGGCGCCACCTACCAGGTGCCGATGGAGGTCAACTCCCGTCGTGCCACCACGCTGGCCATCCGCTGGATCGTCACCTTCTCTCGCGCCCGCAAGGAGAACACCATGGCCGAGCGTCTCGCCAACGAGATCATCGACGCCTCCAACGGCGTGGGTGCCTCCGTCAAGAAGCGCGAGGACATGTACAAGATGGCCGAGGCCAACCGCGCCTTCTCGCACTATCGCTGGTAAACAGAGATACGTAGAGGAGTAATCACTCATGGCAAAGAGCAAGTACACGCTCAAGGACATGCGTAACATCGGCATCATGGCCCACATCGATGCCGGTAAGACCACGACCACCGAGCGAATCCTGTACTACACGGGCAAGACCCACAAGATCGGCGAGGTCCACGACGGCGCCGCCACCATGGACTGGATGGTTCAGGAGCAGGAGCGTGGCGTGACCATTCAGTCCGCCGCCACCACGTGCTTCTGGAAGGACAGCGTCATCCAGATCATCGATACCCCGGGTCACGTGGACTTCACGGCCGAGGTCGAGCGCTCCCTGCGCGTCCTCGACGGTGCCGTGGCGGTCTTCGATGCCGTCGCCGGCGTCCAGCCGCAGTCCGAGACCGTGTGGCGTCAGGCTCACAACTACAACGTCCCGCGCATCGCCTTCATCAACAAGTATGACCGTGTGGGCTCCGACTTCGAGCACGCCATCGACACCATGAAGGAGCGCCTGCACGCCAACGCCGTTGCCGCGCAGCTCCCCATGGGCGCCGAGGACCAGTTCTGGGGTCTCATCGACCTCGTGACCATGACCGCTTGGGACTTCAAGGAAGACGCCAAGGGCATGATCTACCCCGAGGCCATGGATGCTATCCCCGAGGAGTTCGCCGACGCCGCTGCCGAGAAGCGCGAGGAGCTGCTCGACGCTGCCTCCAACTTCGATGACGAGCTGATGGAGCTTATCCTCGAGGAGGCCGAGATTCCCGTCGACAAGCTCAAGGCGGCTCTCCGCAAGGGTGTTATTGCCAACGAGCTCAACCTCGTCTTCGTGGGCTCCGCCTACAAGAACAAGGGCATCCAGGAGCTCCTCGACGCCGTCGTGGACTACCTTCCGAGCCCGCTCGACGTCCCGCCGGTGGAGGGCACCGACCCCAAGTCCAAGGAGACGATTACCCGCAAGGCCGACAACAAGGAGCCGTTCTCCGCTCTGGCCTTCAAGATCCAGACCGACCCGTTCGTCGGTAAGCTTACCTACTTCCGCGTGTACTCCGGTACCGCCGAGGCCGGTAGCTACGTCTACAACGCCACCAAGGGCGACCGCGAGCGTCTGGGCCGCATTCTCGAGATGAACGCCCACGACCGCACCGACCGTGAGGCGTGCGCCACGGGCGACATCGTCGCTGCCGTGGGTCTCAAGAAGACCACCACGGGCGACACCCTTTGCGACGAGGCTCACCAGATCATCCTCGAGTCCATCGAGTTCGCCGACCCTGTCATCGACGTCGCCGTCGAGCCGAAGACCAAGGCCGAGCAGGACAAGATGTCCGTTGGTCTGGCCAAGCTGGCCGAGGAGGACCCGACCTTCCAGGTCCACACCGACCAGGAGACCGGCCAGACGATCATTGCCGGCATGGGCGAGCTGCACCTCGAGATCATCGTCGACCGCCTGAAGCGCGAGTTCAACGTTGACTGCAACGTGGGCAAGCCGCAGGTTGCCTACCGCGAGACCGCTGGTCACGCTGTCAAGCACGCCGAGGGCAAGTTCGTCCGCCAGTCCGGCGGCCGTGGCCAGTACGGCCACGCCGTTATCGACATGGAGCCGCAGGAGTCCGGCAAGGGCTACGAGTTCGTCAACGCCATCGTTGGCGGCGTCGTGCCGAAGGAGTACATCCCCTCCATCGACAAGGGCATCCAGGAGGCGCTCGAGAACGGCGTCATCGCCGGTTACCCGGTCGTCGACATCAAGGTGACCCTCATCGACGGCTCCTACCACGAGGTCGACTCCTCCGAGGCCGCGTTCAAGATCGCCGGTTCCATGGCCATCAAGGACGCCCTCAAGAAGTCCGACCCCGTCCTTCTCGAGCCGATTGAGGACGTCGAGGTCGAGACGCCGCAGCAGTACCTTGGCGACGTCATGGGCAACCTGAACTCCCGTCGTGGCCAGATCCAGGGCATGGAAGACCGCAACGGCACCACGTCCATCAAGGCCAAGGTGCCCCTGGGCGAGATGTTCGGCTACGCCACGGACCTTCGTTCCCAGACCCAGGGTCGCGCGAGCTACACCATGCAGTTCAGCGATTACGAGCCGGTGCCGAAGTCGGTTGCCGAGGAGCTCGTCAGCAAGGCCGGCGGCAACGCCTAAGCAAAGCCCACACAGTAACGACCGGGTGCGCGCAGAAGCGAGGCACGCACCCGCCGATGGAGGTTCCAAGTGTCTAACCAGAAGATCCGCATTCGCCTGAAGGGCTTTGACCACGAGGTCGTCGACCAGTCCGCGAAGCTCATCGTTGACACCGCCCAGAAGACGGGCGCTAAGGTGTCCGGTCCCATCCCTCTGCCCACCGAGCGCAACCTGTACACGGTCATCCGCTCGCCTCACAAGGACAAGGACTCCCGCGAGCAGTTCGAGATGCGCACCCACAAGCGCCTCATCGACATCCTCGAGCCGACGAGCTCCACGGTTGACTCGCTGATGCGTCTCGACCTGCCTGCTGGCGTCGACATCGAGATCAAGCTCTAAGGTAGGCTTACTTACCTGACGGAGGCCCGTCCTCGTACTGCACGGAAACGCCCTCGCCGCATTAAGCGCGGCTGAGATTTGTTCCTTTGCATGCACGAGGGCGGGCCTCCTGCTGTTTGCTCACTTGAATTGTCGCGAGATGCTAGGCGGCAGGTCTGCCATCGCTCGTTGCTCTATTTGCCGGGTTGGGGCGAGCCTCTTGCCATTCCTTTTGGGATGCCAGGCGATAGGGTGGCATCGCTCGCTGCTTCTTTGTTGGGGGAGGGCATGCGCTCTCTATTATTTGGAGAGTGTATGGAGTGGGTTTTGGAGCCGTATACTTCAAAGGTAGCGCTTTTAGGGGCATGCTGTGCCGAGGCCAAACACACGGTCTCGGGCGTATCCCTCGAACGGGCTTGAGACGGTTCTCCCGTCCGCCGGCAACGCGAGGGAAGCCGCAGCTCACAGCCAACGCCCTCACCCGCGCGGTTCTTGTAGGTTGTGGTCCGCTGGGGCCGGGCGCAAGGGGCGCTCGCATCTACCCATGACCACCGAAGGTAAGGAACGTGTATGGTCAGCACCATCCTCGGCCGCAAGATCGGGATGACCCAGGTGTTTGACGAGGACGACAACGTCGTGCCCGTCACGGTCATCCAGGCCGGCCCCTGCGTTGTCTCGCAGGTCAAGAGCGTTGAGACCGACGGCTACAACGCCGTTCAGATCGGTTTCGGCGACATCAAGAAGAAGCGCGTGAACAAGCCGATGGCGGGTCACTTCGCCAAGGCCGGCGTTGAGCCGATGCGCTACCTCCGCGAGGTCCGCGTCGAGGACGCCTCCGCGCACAACGTTGGCGATGTCGTCACCGTTGCCGACTTCTCCGAGGTCAAGAGTGTCGACGTCACCGGCACCTCCAAGGGCAAGGGCTTCCAGGGCACCATCAAGCGCTGGAACTTCGCCTGCGGCCCCATCACCCACGGCTCCCGCAACCAGCGTCGTCCGGGTTCCATCGGTCAGTGCGCCTATCCGTCCCGCGTGCGCAAGGGCCTTCACATGGCCGGCCACATGGGCGACGAGCGCGTTACCGTCAAGAACCTCAAGCTGGTCCGCATCGACGCTGAGCAGAACCTCATGCTCGTCAAGGGTGCCGTCCCTGGTGCCAAGAACGCCCTCGTGTCGGTCCGCATGGCCTAAGGGCCTAGAGCAACGAACCTTTAGGCTACCAAGGAGAACATGATGTCCAACATCGAAATCAAGAACGTGGAGGGCCAGGCGGCGGGCACCGTCGAGCTCAGCTCCAGCGTTTACGGCATTGAGCCGCACATCCCCGTCGTCCACCAGGTTGTGACCGTTCAGCTCGGCAACCTCCGTCAGGGCACCCACGACACCAAGGGTCGCTCCGAGGTCTCCGGCGGCGGCGCCAAGCCTTGGCGTCAGAAGGGCACCGGTCGTGCCCGCCAGGGTTCCATCCGTGCCACCCAGTGGGTCGGCGGCGGCGTGCCCTTCGGCCCCACCCCGCGTACCCACAACCGTCGCCTGAACAACAAGGAGGTCAAGCTCGCCATGCGCAGCGTGCTCTCCGGCAAGCTCCGCGATGGCGAGCTCACGGTTGTCGACAACTATGGCTTCGACAAGCCCTGCACCAAGCAGGCGGTCGCCATGCTCAAGGCCCTGGGCCTCGAGGGCAAGCGCGTCACCCTCGTTGTCGCCGACGACGACATCTTCACCTACCTGTCCTTCCGCAACGTCGAGACCGTCCGTCTCGTCGCTTGCAGCGAGGCCACCACGCACGCCCTGATCGACAACGCCGCCCTCGTGCTCGACGCGGCTGGCGCCAAGTACTTCGAGGAGGTGCTTGCGTAAATGAACTCCGTCTACAACGTCATCATTCGCCCGATCGTCACCGAGCGTTCCTTTGACCTGATGAGCAACAACAAGTACACCTTCGAGGTTGCCGCCAATGCTCCCAAGGAGGAGATTGCCGACGCCATCGAGAAGATCTTCGACGTGAAGGTTGTCAAGGTGAACACCATGTGGGTCAAGCCCAAGACGAAGCGCGTCCGCTATGTTGCCGGCCAGACCCGTCGCTGGAAGAAGGCCATCGTCACCCTCGCCGAGGGCGACACCATCGAGGTCTTTGGTCAGCAGGCTGCCCAAGAGTAGCCCAGGCACCTCCGTCCCCGCGTAAGCGGGGGCGAGTCCTTGCCAAGCGTATGGATACGCTCGGCACCGTGGTAATCCGGCGTCATCCCGCCGAGGCCACTGGCCTCATCCCTTGAGCGGGATGGCCAACGGAAACAGAAAGGGAAAGTAAACATGGCAGTTAAGCACCTCAAGCCCACGAGCGCAGGCAGGCGCTTCCAGACGGTTTCGGACTTCGCCGAGATCACCTGCACCAAGCCTGAGAAGTCGCTGCTCGAGCCCCTGCCCAACAAGGCCGGCCGCAACAACAACGGTCGCGTCACAACCCGTCACCAGGGCGGCGGCCACAAGCGTCAGTACCGCATCATCGACTTCAAGCGTCGCAAGGATGGCGTGCCCGCCAAGGTCGCCACGATCGAGTATGACCCCAACCGCTCTGCTCGCATCGCCCTGCTTCACTACCTCGATGGCGCCAAGGCCTACATCCTCTGCCCGAAGGGCCTCTCTGTGGGCGACATGGTCGTTTCCGGCCCCGAGGCCGACATCAAGCCGGGCAACGCTCTGCCCCTGTCTGAGATTCCCGTCGGTACGCTCGTGCACGCCGTCGAGTTCCAGCCGGGCAAGGGCGCCGCTATCGCCCGTTCCGCTGGCAACTCCTGCCAGCTGATGGGCAAGGAGGGCGGCTACGCCATCCTCCGCATGCCGTCTTCCGAGATGCGCCGCGTCCTCGACACCTGCCGCGCTACCATCGGCGAGGTTGGCAATGCCGATCACGCCAACATCAAGATCGGCAAGGCCGGTCGTAACCGCTGGAAGGGCGTCCGTCCGACGGTCCGCGGTACGGTCATGAACCCGGTCGACCACCCGCACGGCGGCGGCGAGGGCAAGAACCACACCTCCGGTCGTCCGTCCGTTTCTCCGTGGGGCAAGCCGGCCAAGGGCAAGAAGACGCGCGATCCGAAGAAGTCGACGAACCGTCTGATCATCCGTCGTCGCAAGACGAAGTAGTCGGAACACGAGAAGTAGGAGAAAGCACTTATGAGCAGAAGTCTCAAGAAGGGCCCGTTCGTGGAGACTCGCCTCCTTTCGCGTGTTGCCGCGCAGAACGAGGCTGGTACCAAGGAGGTCATCAAGACCTGGTCGCGTGCCTCCACCATCTTCCCGGAGATGGTTGGTCACACCATCGCCGTCCACGATGGCCGCAAGCACGTGCCCGTGTACGTCACCGAGTCCATGGTTGGTCACAAGCTGGGCGAGTTCGCTCCGACCCGCACCTTCCGCGGTCACAAGGCCAACTAGGGGGTACTGAGTAATGGCTAAGAAGAAGATTGAGGGCCAGGTTTCCGCAACGGCCAAGTACGTGCGCGTTGCTCCGCGCAAGGCCCGTATGGTTGTCGACCTGATTCGCAACAAGTCCGTCGATCGCGCCCTCGAGATCCTCCAGTTCTCCGAGCGCGCCGTGTCCGTGGACGTCGAGAAGGTCCTGCGCTCCGCCGTGGCCAACGCCTACCAGAACAACGGCATGCGTCCGGACTCTCTCGTCGTCGCCGAGGCCTACGTTGACGAGGGCCCGACGCTCAAGCGCATCCGTCCGCGCGCCAAGGGCTCCGCGAGCCGCATCAACAAGCGCACGAGCCACATCACCGTTACCGTCGCTGCTCGAAAGGAGGCGTAAGACCACATGGGACAGAAGGTTTCCCCCACTGGTTTCCGTCTCGGCGTCACCGAGAACTGGCGCTCCCGTTGGTACGCCGACAAGGATTACGCCACCACGCTCGGCAATGACCTCGAGATCCGCAAGTTCCTGACCAAGCGCCTCGCCAAGGCCGCACTCTCCCGCGTTGAGATCGACCGTGCCGGCGACAAGGTCAAGGTCACCATCTTCTCCGGTCGTCCTGGTGTCGTTATCGGCAAGAAGGGCGCCGAGATCGACGCCCTGCGCGGCGAGCTCGAGAAGATCGCCAAGGTCGGTAAGGGCCAGATCAACGTCGACGTCATCGAGGTCAAGCGCCCCGAGCTCGACGCCTCCCTGGTTGCCCAGTCCATCGCCGAGCAGCTCGAGCAGCGCATCGCCTTCCGTCGCGCCATGCGCAAGGCCGTTCAGTCTGCCCGCAAGGCTGGCGCCAAGGGCATCCGTATTCAGTGCTCCGGTCGTCTCGGCGGCGCCGAGATGGGTCGTCGCGAGTGGTACCGCGAGGGTCGCGTGCCCCTGCACACGCTGCGTGCCTGCATCGACTTCGGCGAGGCCACCGCTCGCACCACCATGGGTGCCTGCGGCGTGAAGGTCTGGATCTACGTGGGCGAGAAGCTTCCCGGCCAGCCCAAGCCGCAGCCGTCCCTCGAGGGCTCTTCGCGCCCCCGTCGCCGCAATGAGAGGAGGGGCAACTAATGCTGGCTCCTAAGCGCATCCTTCACCGCAAGGTGCAGCGTGGCTCCATGAAGGGCCACGCCAAGGGTAACACCCAGGTCTACTTTGGTGAGTACGGCATCCAGGCCCTCGAGGCTCACTGGATCACCAACCGCCAGATCGAGGCCGCCCGTATTGCCATGACCCGTTACATGAAGCGTGGCGGTAAGGTCTGGATCACCATCTTCCCGGACAAGCCCGTCTCCAAGAAGCCCGCCGAGACCCGCATGGGTAAGGGTAAGGGCAACCCCGAGGAGTGGGTTGCCGTGGTCAAGCCCGGCCGCGTCATGTTCGAGGTTGGTGGCGTCGACGAGGCCGTCGCCAAGGAGGCCCTGCGCCTCGCGCAGCACAAGCTGCCCATCAAGACCAAGATCATCACCCGTGCCAAGCAGGCTGGGGAGGATAAGTAGCCATGAAGATGACCGATATCCGCGAGCTCTCTGACGAGCAGCTCTCCAAGAAGCTTGAGGACAGCCGCGCTGAACTCTTTAACCTTCGCTTCCAGATGGCTACGAGCCAGCTCGACAACACGGCTCGTCTGAAGACCGTCAAGCGTGACATTGCCCGTATCCTGACCGAGCAGCGCGCCCGTCAGATCGCAGCGGAGACCGCCGCTGCGGCCAAGTAGAGTCTAGGGAGTAGAACATGAGCGATACCGAGGCTCGCAATCACCGCAAGGTGCGCACTGGCGTCGTTACCTCGATTTCCGGCAATAAGTCCATTGTCGTGACGATTCAGAACCGCAAGGCGCACCCCAAGTACCGCAAGATGATGACCGTCACCAAGAAGCTTCACGCTCACGACGAGGAGTGCGTTGCCCACGTTGGCGACACCGTCGAGGTCATGGAGACCCGTCCTCTGTCTGCGACGAAGCGCTGGCGTCTCGTCAAGGTCGTCGAGGCCGCGAAGTAACTGCCAAGGCCACATCACCGGCTCACGTGCACCGCGCGTGTGGGCGCACCTCTGAGCCGGTTGTATTCGAAAGGGATTTGCAATGATTCAGATGCAAACCATGCTCACCGTTGCCGATAACTCCGGCGCCAAGCGCGTGAGGTGCATTAAGGTCCTGGGCGGCTCCAAGCGTCGTTACGCCGGTCTCGCCGACGTCTTCATCGCTGCCGTGCAGGAGGCCACCCCGGGTGGCTCCGTTAAGAAGGGCGATGTCGTTCGTTGCGTCGTCGTTCGTACGGCTAAGGAGACCCGTCGCAAGGACGGCAGCTACATCAAGTTCGATCAGAACGCCTGCGTCCTGATTGACAAGGATGGTTCGCCCAAGGGCACCCGTATCTTCGGGCCCGTCGCCCGCGAGCTCCGCGATCACAAGTACATGAAGATCGTCTCGCTCGCGCCCGAGACGCTGTAGGAGGATCCACCATGTCTATGGCTAAGATGAAGATCAAGAAGGGCGACACCGTCCAGGTGCTTTCCGGCAAGGACAAGGGCAAGCGCGGCACCGTCGTTCGCGCCATCCCCTCCGAGCACAAGGTTGTCGTCGAGGGCGTCGCCGTGGCCAAGAAGGCCCAGAAGCCCACGCAGGAGAACCAGCAGGGCGGCTTCGTCAACAAGGAGATGCCGATTGACGTCTCCAACGTTGCCCTGATTGACCCCAAGACCGACAAGCCCACGCGCGTCGGCTACCGCATCGAGGAGGACGGCACCAAGGTGCGCGTCGCCAAGAAGAGCGGCGAGGTTATCCCCGACCCCTACAAGAAGTAGCCACAAGCTATAACTTGTCTTTGAAGCCCCGGCCAAACTCTGGTCGGGGCTTTTTCGTACCGCTCCGGCGCCTAAATGCGCCGCTTATGGAATCGCCGAGCGCACCGTTTCTCCGCTGCGCGAGCCTAGTGACTGACGATTGGCAGATGCGCTCCTTAACGTGGGCGCATCTTGAAGAAAGGAGCGGGCATGGGCGTAATGGCAGAGGATACGGTAGAGATTAGTCCCGATGAACTCGACAACTACCTGCGCTCCAACACGCGCGTATTCGCTAAGGTGGGGGAGGGCACGTATTACGTCACCCACACCGATGGTTATTGGCGCGTGCAGGATTGCGGCAAGCTCAACGAGAAGGGTCACTTCACCGATTGCTCCGAGCTTGTTCCTACGGTCAACGAGGTGCTGCACCTTCGCTGCATCGATGGGAAGAGCCTGTATGACCTGGCCGAAGAGGCCGAGTTCTACGCGAGCCTCGACCAGTAGGGCTTTATGTGTTCTGACCTCATTGCATAGGCTTTCGATGGGCGACTCCTTCTGGGGTCGCCCATTTGTGCATGATGCGTGGATGAGTCCTCGTCCGCGCGCGGCAACGCAACTTTCTCCTAGCAAAATACCTAGCAAAGGCATATCCTTGTGAGCTGCACTGTGAAGGCTCCTGCCGGTTAGCCGCCGGCGGGAGGTACGAGGGCAACGGAGCACGCGGCATGCCAAGCGTGCCAGAGTCTTGGTCTCACGTCAGGACGAGGGCTTGCGCCAACCCCGTATGTCAATTCCCAAGAAGGAGTGAACATGGCTGAAGAGAAGTACATCCCCCGCTTCAAGACCTTGTACAAGGACGAGGTCCGCGCCAAGCTCATCGAGCAGTTTGGCTACACCAACCCGATGACCGTTCCGCAGATTGAGAAGATCGTCGTGAACATGGGCGTTGGCGAGGCCGCCACGGACTCCAAGGCCATCGACGGTGCCGTCGCCGACCTTCGTTCCATCACCGGCCAGCAGCCGACCATCCGTCGCGCCCGCAAGTCCATCGCTACCTTCCACCTCCGTGAGGGTCAGCCCATCGGCGCCAAGGTCACCCTCCGTGGCGACCGCATGTGGGACTTCCTCGATCGCCTGATCTGCATCGCTATCCCGCGAATCCGCGACTTCCGCGGCATCTCCCCGAAGAGCTTCGACGGCCGTGGCAACTTCTCCATGGGCGTCACCGAGCAGCTCATCTTCCCGGAGATTGACTTCGACAAGATCGATCACACCCGCGGCATGGACATCACCATCGTCACCACGGCCAAGACGAACGAGGAGGCCAAGGCCCTTCTCGATGGCTTCAAGTTCCCGTTCAAGCAGGCCTAAGTAGGTACCTTCGCCGCCGGGTTTCGGCCTGGCGGCGTCTTGCCGCCTCGGCGGCAGATACAGTAGCCGCGCAGAAAGCGTGGCCGAACACTCCGAAGGAGGATTTGTGGCTAAGACATCGATGATCGTCAAGGCTCAGCGAGAGCCGAAGTTCTCGACGCGCACCCAGAACCGTTGCCAGCGCTGTGGCCGTCCGCACAGCGTCTATCGCAAGTTCGGGCTGTGCCGCGTGTGCTTCCGCGAGCTCGCGAGCAAGGGCGAGCTTCCTGGCGTCCGCAAGGCGAGCTGGTAGGTCTTCCTATCTGCTCCAGGTCGTAGGAAGACTCCCGTCCAGGCACTCCGGCCAAGGGCCGGCGTGAACCGGATGAAGAGGTTCATCCCCAACGAAGGAGAATCCCAATGAACGTTACCGATCCGATTGCAGACATGCTGACGCGCATCCGCAACGGCAACACCGCCGGCAAGGATGTCGTTTCCATGCCGTCGAGCAAGGTGCTCGTCGAGATCGTCCGCGTTATCGCGGAGGAGGGCTACATCGAGGGCTATGCCGTCGAGGACACCAAGCCCCAGAAGACCCTGTCTGTCACCCTCAAGTACGGTGCGCGTCACGCCCGCGTCATTCGCGGCATTAAGCGCATCTCCAAGCCGGGCCTGCGCATTTACTCCAAGGCCGAGGATCTTCCTCGCGTCCTCGGTGGCCTCGGCACCGCCATCATCTCCACGTCCAAGGGCGTGATGTGCGACCGCGATGCCCGTAAGCTCGGCGTCGGCGGCGAAGTCATCGCCTACGTCTGGTAACCCACGGCAGGATAGGAAAGGAGACACCATGTCCCGCATTGGCAAGAAGCCTGTCCAGATTCCGGCCGGGGTCACCGTGACCATCACCGGCAACCACGTGCACGTCAAGGGCCCGAAGGGCGAGCTTGACCGTTCTTTCTCCGAGCTCGTTTCCATCTCTGAGGTCGAGAACGAGGTCATCGTCGCCACCGTCGACGAGTCTCGTGAGGCCAACGCCCAGCACGGCCTGACCCGCACCCTCATTCACAACATGGTTCTCGGCGTGTCCGAGGGCTTTGAGAAGAAGCTCGAGCTCACGGGCGTCGGCTATCGTGCTGCGCTCAAGGGCAAGGACCTCGATCTTTCCCTTGGTTACTCTCACCCCGTGATCTACAAGGCTCCGCACGACATCAGCTTCCTGGTGCCCGACAACACGCACATCACCGTGCAGGGCATCTCCAAGGAGCAGGTTGGCCAGGTTGCCGCTGAGATTCGCATGAAGCGTCCGCCCGAGCCGTACAAGGGCAAGGGCATCCACTACGAGGGCGAGCACATCCGTCGTAAGCTCGGCAAGGCCGCCAAGTAGCCTCAACCCAAGCTGTCATAGAAGTCCGTCACCCTGTCAGGTGGCGGCGTGACCAAGGAGATTGTTATGGATAAGCACCAGGCTAAGAGGGCTGGCCTCAAGCGCCGCGAGCGTCGCGTTCGCTCCAAGATCAACGGCACCCCTGAGCGTCCCCGTCTCAGCGTTCACCGCACCAATGCCAACATCTACGCTCAGTTGATTGATGACGTGGATGCCAAGACCATCTGCACCGCCTCTACGCTCGACCCTGAGTTCCGTGCCCTCGGCAAGATTGGCTCCAACAAGGAGGCCGCCGAGATCGTGGGCAAGATGGTCGGCAAGCGCGCCGTCGAGAGGGGCGTTACCACGGTCACGTTCGACCGCGGTGGCCGCATCTATCACGGCCGCGTTAAGGCTCTCGCAGACGGCGCCCGCTCCGCGGGCCTTCAGTTCTAGGAGGTATCTGTAATGGCTCGTAACCCGAAGCAGCGCGACGCCTCCGAGCTCCAGGAGCGCGTCGTCTACATCCACCGCGTTTCCAAGACGGTCAAGGGTGGCCGTCGTATGTCCCTCGTCGCTCTCGTTGTCGTTGGTGACGGCAAGGGCAACGTCGGCCTCGGCATGGGCAAGTCCGCCGAGGTGCCCCTGGCCATCCAGAAGGCCTCGGACAACGCCAAGAAGAACATGTTCAAGGTGCCCGTCACCGACAAGGGCTCCATTCCTCACGATGTCATCGGCGAGTTTGGTGCCGGTCGCGTTCTCGTGAAGCCGGCCATCGAGGGTACCGGTGTTATCGCCGGCGGCCCCGTGCGTCCGCTCTTCGAGCTCGCCGGCATCAAGAACGTCCTGTCCAAGTCCATGGGCAGCAGCAACGGCCTCAACATCATCAAGGCTGCCGCCGAGGCCCTGAAGCAGCTCTCCAGCCCTGAGGAGACCGCCGAGCGCCGCGGCATCACCGTTGCCGAGATGTTTGTCGGGAAGGAGAACTAGTCATGGCGAAGACCCTCACCGTCAAGCTCGTCAAGAGCGCCACGTGTGGCGTCAAGAAGGACCAGACGGCCACCGTCCGCGCCCTTGGCCTTCACAAGATCAACAGCACCAAGGTGCTGCCTGACAATGAGAGCGTCCGCGGGATGATCTTCAAGGTCAAGCACCTCGTTACCGTGGAAGAGAACTAGGAGTCACACCCATGCAGCTTAAAGATCTCCGCCCTGCCGAGGGCTCCAAGAAGAACCGTAAGCGCATCGGTCGCGGCAACTCCTCTGGTCACGGCACCACCGCCGGCCGCGGCACCAAGGGCCAGCTCTCCCGCTCCGGTGGCGGCAAGGGCGCCGGCTTCGAGGGTGGTCAGCAGCCGCTGGCTATGCGCCTCCCGAAGCTCCCTGGCTTCAAGAACCGCAACCGTGTCGAGTACGCTCCGGTGAACGTCGCTCGTCTTGACGGTCTCTTCAACGATGGCGATGCGGTCACCGTCGAGGCTCTCGTCGAGAAGGGCGTCATCAAGCACACCTACGAGCTTGTGAAGGTCCTCGGCGACGGCGAGCTCACCAAGAAGCTCACCGTGTCCGTGGACAAGGTTTCCGCGTCTGCCAAGGCCAAGATTGAGGCCGCCGGCGGAAAGGTCGAGGCTCCGTGCTAAAAGGCATCCTCAACGCTTTTCGCGTGAAGGAGCTTCGCAATAAGATTCTGCTCACTGCGGGTATTCTCGTACTGTACAGAATCGGGGCTTATATCCCCGTGCCGGGCATCCCCTTCCAGGGGATGCTCTCGGCATATCAGTCGAACTCCGCTGCGAATAGCGCCATCGCAGTGCTGAACCTGTTCAGCGGCGGTGCACTCTCCCGTGTGTCCGTGTTCTGCCTGGGCATCATGCCCTATATCACGGCTCAGATCATCATGCAGATGCTTCAGGCCGTTATCCCGAGCCTTGGCACGCTCGCTCGTGAGGGCGAGGCTGGCCAGCGCAAGGTCACGCAGTACACGCGTTACCTCACGGTGGGTCTCGCACTTTTGAACTCTGTCGGCTACCTCTTTCTGTTCAAGAGCTCCAGCTTCGGTATTGACTTCAGCGGGACGGGCATCCCCGAGCTCCTCATGGATGTCGTGGTCATCGCTAGCATGCTCGCTGGCGCCATCCTTATCATGTGGATGGGCGAAGTCATCACGCAGCGCGGCATCGGCAACGGCATGAGCCTCATCATCTTCGCCAACATCATGGCGGGCCTGCCGACGTCGATCATCTCCTCGCTGCAGACGTCCGAGAACGGCATCATCCTCACCGTTCTCGTCGTGCTTGTGATCCTTGCTGTCGTGCCGTTCATCGTCTACATCGAGCGCGGCCAGCGTCGCATACCGGTGCAGTACGCCAAGCGAGTTGTAGGCCGTCGCGTCATGGGCGGCCAGGCCACGTACCTTCCCATCAAGGTCAACACGGCCGGCGTCATCCCCATCATCTTCGCCAGCGCAATCCTGTACCTCCCGGCGCAGATTGCTGTGTTCTTCCCTGGCGTCGATTGGATGACCACGTTTGCCAATGCCGTCAGCACGGGTTGGCTTAACTGGGCCCTCTCCGTGCTCCTCATCGTTGCCTTCGCGTACTTCTACACGTCGATGGTCTTCAACCCCGAGGAGACGGCCGACACGCTTCGCAAGCAGGGTGGTTTCATTCCGGGCGTTCGTCCCGGCCCTGCTACCGCGGCGTACATCAAGAATGTGCTGAATCACATCACGCTTCCCGGCGCCCTGTTCCTCGCGATCATCGCCGTGGTTCCGTCGATTCTCTTCACGTTCACGAGCAACTCCCTGATCCAGGCGTTTGGCGGTACCTCCATCCTCATCATGGTTGGCGTTGCCCTCGATACGATTTCCCAGGTCGAGAGTCAGCTCAAGACCCACAACTACGACGGGCTCTTCATCAAGTAGCCCTCTCGTAGAGACCTTTTTCTGGGGTCGCCGCCTTTGGGCGGTGGCCCCGTTTGTTTTGGGGTAGGCTTTTTGCTAGCGAATGGCGGGTGGGCGTCCGCAGGGGATGCCCCCTCGATGACGAAGAGAGGAATCACATGAACATCGTGCTGCTCGGTGCGCCCGGCGCGGGCAAGGGCACCCAGGCCCAGAAGCTCGTCGAGGACTACGGCGTTGCTCACATCTCCACGGGCGACCTGCTCCGCGCTGCGGTGAAGGCCGGCACCAAGCTTGGCCTCAAGGCCAAGGGTTACATGGACGAGGGCAAGCTCGTTCCCGACCAGCTCCTCGTTGACCTTGTTAAGGAGCGCCTCGAGGCCGATGACACCCAGAAGGGCTTTATCCTCGATGGCTATCCCCGCAACACCGCTCAGGCCGTGACGCTCGATTCCATGTTGGCCGAGATTGGTCGCACGCTCGACGCCGCTCTTCTCGTTGACGTCAAGGCCGACGTCATCGTCAAGCGCCTCTCGAGCCGTCGTACCTGCCGCGAGTGCGGCTACACCGCCCCTGCCGGCGTTAACAAGTGCCCCTCCTGCGGCGGCGAGATGTACCAGCGTGACGATGACAAGCCCGAGACCATCCAGAAGCGTCTCGACGTGTACGAGAACCAGACCTCCCCGCTCGTGGAGTACTACCGCGGCAAGGGGCTGCTCAAGGTCGTTGACGGCGACAGGCCCGTCGATGACGTCTATGCCGATGTCAAGGAGCTCCTGGGACTATGATCCAGATCAAGACGCCCGCAGAGATCGAGTCGATGAAGGCGGCGGGTGCTATCTCCAAGCTCGCGCTTCGCCGTGTGGGCGCTATGATTCGGCCCGGCGTTGACACGCTCGATCTCGATCGTGTGGCCGAGAGCATCATTCGCATGCATCGGGGCACGCCTGCCTTCAAGGGCTACGGTGGGTTCCCGGCTTCCATCTGCTGCTCCATCAACGAGGAAATCGTGCACGGCATCCCTTCGCACAACCGTATTCTCAAGGATGGTGACATCGTTTCCATCGATACGGGCGCTGTCTACGGCGGCTGGGTTGGCGACAATGCCTGGACCTTCTTCTGCGGCACGCCCTCTGAGGCCAACAAGGCCCTCTGCGAGGTCACGCGTGACTGCCTGAAGGCCGGCATCGAGCAGGCGGTTCCCGGCAACCGCCTCGGTGACGTCGGGTTTGCGGTTCAGAGCCTCGCCGAGAGCAACGGGTATGGCGTGGTACGCGACTACGTGGGCCATGGCGTTGGCCATGTGATGCACGAGGAGCCCAACGTTCCCAACTACGGCAAGAAGGGGAGGGGTGTCAAGCTCCAGGCGGGCATGGTCATCGCCATCGAGCCGATGATCACCATGGGTTCCTACGAGAGCCATGTGAAGCCCAACCGCTGGACCGTGGTCACCAATGACGGTGGCTTCGCTGCTCACTATGAGAACACCATCGCCGTCACGGAAGACGGCCCCGTCATTCTCACGCAAGACGTCGAAGGCCCCTGGTGTCCCATGCAAGGCGGTACCGACGACAAGCAGTAGATTTCTCGCCGGGGCCAGAAATCAACCCGCCACATCAGCACGGGTTCCCGAGTGAGGCAGCAGAGGCCGGGCGGGGACATGCCGGAGGAAGGGGCTCAGGGACTTCGCGCAGTGAAGTAACCCCGCCTGTAGGTATGTCCCCGCTGCCGTTCAGGTCAGATTGTGAAGAACCCGCGCCACATAGACGTAGCGCGGGTTTTTCGATAAGATGTTTGGTCGCTGTCTGTACATCGAGGAAAAGGTAGCAGCTTTGAGCAAACAGGATGCAATCGAGCTCGAGGGCAAAATCGTCGAGGCCTTGCCCAACGCGATGTTCAAAGTCGAGCTTGAGAATGGCCACACCATTCTCTGCACGATTTCGGGCAAGATTCGGATGAATTACATCCGCATCCTTCCCGGCGACAAGGTTGTCGTCGAGATTTCCCCGTACGACCTCCAGCACGGACGCATCACCTACCGCTACAAGTAGGAAGAGCGTCGCGCTTTCGGCCCAGAGCGGGCCAGCCTTCGCGGGATTTCTCGCGGGGTCGTCAGCCTTGGATATTCACGCCAGCGGCTGGGCGTTCATATAGGTACCGCAAGCATTACCGAGAGGAAGAACGATGAAAGTACGTCCTTCGGTCAAGAAGATGTGCGACAAGTGCAAGATCATTCGTCGCCACGGCAAGGTCTACGTGATTTGCGAGAACCCGCGCCACAAGCAGCGTCAGGGCTAGGAGAGGAGCACCAAGTTGGCCCGTATTAACGGCGTCGACCTCCCGCGCGAGAAGCGCGTTGAGATCGGTCTTACCTATATCTACGGCATCGGCCGTACCGCCGCCACCAAGATCTGCGCCGAGACCGGCGTTGATCCGAGCACGCGTGTCCGCGACCTCACTGAGGAAGAGGTCACGAAGATGCGTGATTTCATTGACGCCAACTACGTCGTTGAGGGCGACCTCCGTCGTGACACGCGTCAGAACATCGCCCGACTGATGGAGATCGGCTGCTACCGCGGCCTCCGTCACCGTAAGGGCCTCCCCGTTCACGGCCAGCGCACCCACACCAACGCTCGCACCCGCAAGGGCAAGAAGCGTCAGGTCGGCGGCAAGAAGAAGAAGTAGGGGAGTTTGACTTATGGCTACTGCTAAGAAGGGCGCCCAGGCTCGCGGCCGCATCAAGCGCGCGGACCGCAAGAACATCTCCGTCGGCCAGGCGCACATCAAGAGCACGTTCAACAACACGATCATCTCGATCACGGACCCGCAGGGCAACGTCATCTCCTGGCGCTCTGCCGGCATGGTCGGCTTCAAGGGCTCTCGTAAGTCCACGCCGTTCGCGGCGCAGATGGCTGCCGAGGCTTGCGCCAAGGAGGCCATGGAGCACGGCGTCCACAAGGTGTCCGTCTTCGTCAAGGGCCCGGGTTCGGGTCGCGAGACGGCCATCCGCTCCCTCCAGGCCGCTGGCCTCGAGGTCTCGAGCATCCAGGACAAGACCCCCATCGCGCACAACGGTTGCCGTCCGTGCAAGCGTCGCCGCGTGTAGGTAAGGAAGGAATCTAACTATGGCAGTGGATAGGACTCCTGTCCTTAAGAGGTGCCGTGCGCTCGACATCGACCCGATCGTCATGGGCATCAACAAGAAGTCGAATCGCCAGCCCAAGCGTCAGCGTCGCCAGGAGAGCGAGTACGGCCGTCAGCTTCGTGAGAAGCAGAAGGCCAAGTTCATCTACGGCGTTCTCGAGAAGCAGTTCCGCAGCTACTACGACAAGGCTCTGAAGATCGAGGGCATCACCGGTGACAACCTGATGACCATTCTCGAGTCTCGCCTTGACAACGTGGTCTTCCGCCTCGGCTTCGCCCGCACCCGCAAGGAGGCCCGTCAGACCGTCCGTCACGGCCACATTACCGTGAACGGCCGTCGCGTGGACATTCCCTCCTACCGCGTCAAGTCCGGCGACGTCGTTGCCGTCGCCCCCAAGTACAAGGACCTGCTCCCCATCAAGCAGGCCATCGTCTCCTCCGAGCACATGGCTGTTCCCGCCTGGCTTGAGGTTGACATCGAGAAGCTGAAGGGCACCGTCCTGCAGCTCCCGAGCCGCGATCAGATTGACCTCGACATCGACGCACAGCTCATCGTCGAGCTCTACTCCAAGTAGTCGACTCGGTTGGAGGTTTGTATGTCCGATTTCATCCGTCCGAACGTGACGGTAGAAGAGGTCAGCGAGAACGTCGCCCGCGTTGTCGTCGAGCCGCTTGAGCACGGCTACGGTGACACGCTGGGCAACAGCCTCCGCCGCGTGCTGCTCTCCTCGCTTGAGGGCGCTGCGGTTGAGGCAATCCAGATCGACGGCGTGCAGCATGAGTTCACGACCGTTGAGGGCGTCTACGAGGATGTCACCGACATCGTGCTCAACGTCAAGGGCCTTGCGTTCAAGACCCTCGGCGTTGGCAAGGAGGCCACTGCCTCCATCTCCATCGACGGTCCTGCGACGGTGACTGGTGGAGACTTTGACGTCCCCACCGAGTTCTCCCTCGTGAACCCCGAGCACGTCATCTGCACCCTTGGTGACGGTGCGCACCTCACCATGCAGATGCGCATCGGCACCGGCCGCGGCTACGTCTCCGGTGAGGACAACGAGCGCGAGGACGATCCCATTGGGCTCATCCACGTTGACTCCCTCTTCTCGCCCGTGCGTCGCTGCGCCAAGGCCGTCGAGCCCTGCCGCGTTGGCCAGCACACCGACTACGACCGTCTCGTCCTCGAGGTCGAGACGAACGGTGGCGTTACGCCCCGTGAGGCCGTTGTCGAGGCTGCCAACATCATCGACCAGCACATGGGCGCCTTCATGTCCCTGGCCGACGAGGGCGAGCAGGTTGAGGAGCCGTCGATCTTCGCCGCTGGCCAGACCGACGACAACACCGAGCTCGACAAGCAGATCGAGGATCTGGACCTGTCCGTGCGCTCCTACAACTGCCTGAAGCGCGCCGGCATCCACTCCGTCCGTCAGCTTGTGGAGTTCTCTGAGAACGACCTGCTCAACATTCGCAACTTCGGCGTGAAGTCCATCGAGGAAGTCAAGGACAAGCTTGAGTCGATGGGCCTGAGCTTCAAGGCTTAACGTCGCTGCTGATTCGCATTAGGAGTAACACATGAGGCATCAGAAGAAGCGCGGTATGAAGCTGGGGACCGACGCCAGCCACACCAAGGCTATGAAGAAGAGCCTGGTTTCGGCGCTGCTCGCCAACGACCGCATTAAGACGACCCTGCCGCGCGCCAAGGCTATCCGCGGCGACGTGGATCGCGTTATCGCCTGGGCCAAGAAGGGCGACCTGCACTCTCGTCGCCTGGCCATCGCCAAGGTTGGCGACAAGGAGATCATTCGTGAGATCTTTGAGAAGGCCGCTCAGGGCATGTGGGCCGACCGCAACGGCGGCTTCACTCGCATCATGAAGCTTGGCCCCCGCAAGGGCGACAACGCTGAGGTCGCCATCATCGAGCTCGTGACCGAGCCGGTGAAGCCGAAGGCCAAGAAGGCTGCTAAGACCGAGGTCAAGAAGGTCGAGAAGGTCGAGGCTCCTGCCGAGCCTGAGGCCGAGGCCGAGGCCACCGAGGCTGCCGAGTAGCTTCAATCGAGCGCATTTGCTTGAATCTAAGGGTCGATCGTCATCCGACGGTTGGCCCTTTTTGCTTTGCTTCGCCATCCATGCCCGGGGAGGAGTCACGCCATGCTTGAGGCGCGAGGAGTTTCGATAGCGTTTCGTGACACCGGGGGCGCTCACCCCGTTTTGGATGCGGCAGACCTTCGCGTGGCACCCGGAGAGGTCGTGGCCCTTGTGGGCCGAAACGGTGCCGGCAAATCCACCCTCGCGCGCGTTATGGCGGGCTCCCTGGAGGCGGATGCCGCTGAAGTCCTCCTCGACGGTGAGGTCGTTCCCTCTCGGTCGCTTTGCCGCTCGGTTGGCTTTGTGCGCCAAGACCCTGAGAGCCAGCTTGTTGCTCCCGACGTGTTCAATGAGGTTGCGTTTGGTCCCTGCAACCTCGGCCTCGAGCCTTCTGAGGTGCGCGAGCGCACGCTATCCTCGCTCGCCTCGTGCGGTCTCGAGGGCTTTGACGCACGGCTCGTTTCGGAGCTCTCTGGCGGCGAGCTGCAACGCGTGGCCATCGCTGGTGTTTTGGCCATGAGGCCTCGTTACCTCGTGCTCGACGAGGTTACTTCCATGCTCGACGGCTCTGCGCGCCTCGACGTGCGGGATATCGTGCGGTCACTTGCGGACGAGGGCGTGGGCGTCTTGACCGTCACGCACGATCCCGAGGAGCTCGTGACGGCTGATAGAATCGCGCTGCTGGAGGAGGGCCGCATCGTTTGGGAGGGTGGGCCTGCGGAGCTCTTTGGAAGCGCCGAGCTGCTCGGCCGGCTGGGCTTGGGGCGGGAGCGTCTCGCCGCCCTGGCGCACCTGCTCGTTGCCTATGGCGTTGGCATCGAGCATTTGGGCAGCCCCGAGGTGCTCGCCGGACAGGTGCATGGGTCGTCCCTGTGCGGGCGAGTCTTGGAGACCCTGAGGCCGCCGGAGCAGAGGCATGTGGCGGGGCGGTTGCGGGCGGAGGGCTCGCAGGGCCAATACTCGGGGCTTGCGCTCAAGGATGTTTCGGTGAGCTACGGCGAGGGGCTTTCTCCCGCGCTTCGCAAGCTCTCGCTTGACTGCGCGCCTGGAACGGTGACGTTGCTGGCTGGGCGCTCCGGCTCCGGCAAGTCCACGCTCGCGCATGTGGCATCGGGCCTGCTCGCTCCTGATGCGGGCGAGGTTGGCCTTGATGGCGGTGACGTGGCTCCAGGCAAGGTGGGGCTCTGCCTTCAGCGCGCGGAAGACCAGCTCTTCTGTGACACGTTGCTCGACGACGTCTGCTTTGGCCCGCGCAACCTCGGCTGCTCGGCTGAGGAGGCCGGGGAACGTGCCGAGGACGCGCTCACGCACATGGGGCTTGCCGAGGAGCTCTGGGGCCGTTCGCCCTTTGCGCTCTCGGGAGGCCAGCGCCGCAGGGGTGCCCTCGCGGGCGTCATGGCGATGCGGCCGGCCGCGTACGTGCTCGACGAGCCCACCATCGGCCTCGACGCCCAGGGACGCGACTTTCTGCACGCGCGCATTCGCGCCCTTGCCGAGGCCGGGCATGCGGTGCTCGTCGTCAGCCATGACCTTGCCGAGTGGCTTGATGTGGCCGACGAGGTGGTGCTGCTTCGCGGGGGCGCCATCTCGTGGCAGGGCGCGGCTCGAGAGCTCGCGGAAGACCCTGGGCCGCTCGAAGGCGCCGGCATCGCGGCCCCTTTGTGGCTGAGGGTTCGTTGGGAGGTGGCGCGCCATGCGTAGTAGCGTCTTGCTCGGCTCTTACGTTGCGGCCGACACCCCACTCCATCGGCTTGATGCCCGCGTGAAGATCTGTCTACTCGTGGCAAGCACGGTGGCGCTCTTCGTGATGAGGACGCCTGTGATGCTCGTTGTTGCGACTGTGCTGGTGGTGGCCCTGGCGCGCCTGGGAGGTGTGGGCGTGCCGGCTCTGCTCAAGGGCCTCAAGCCCACGGCCGTCATTCTCGCATTCTCGCTTTTGGCCAATGCCTTCGTGATCGATGGGAGCGGGGACCTTGCGCTTGTCGGTCCTTGGGGCGTGAGCGTGGCGGGCCTTGTGCGCGGCGCGGTGGCGGTGGGGCGCATCATCGTGCTCGTGGCCGCCTCGCTCGTGGTGACGTCCACGACGTCCTCCACGGCCGTGGCCGATGCGCTCGCGAGCCTCATGGCGCCGCTGGGCCGTCTGGGCGTGCCGACGGGAGACATCGCGATGATCGTCTCGGTGGCCCTCCGGTTCATTCCGCTCACGGCCGAGGAGCTCGCGCGAATCCAGGACGCTCAGCGTGCGCGCGGCGAGGACTTTGCCTCCGGGACCGTGCCTGTCCGCGTGCGGAGGTGGCTCTCCGTGCTCACGCCGCTCGTGGTTGCGCTCTTCCGCAGGGCCGACGACCTTGCCTGCGCCATGCGTGAGCGCTGTTATCGTGGTGAGGGCCGCACGCGTCTGGGTCACCGGCTGCGCGCGAGCGACGTGACCGCGCTTGCCGGCGGTCTTGCGGCCTGTGTGCTCATGTGCCTGGTCTCATGAGCCACCCATGTCCTGGCTGCCATCCCGTTTGGCTCATCTGGTTAATGAGCCGTCCGCTAGGCCTGCCGCCCGACTCATTGGGTCGCTATCCGCTTTGGCTCATCGCCGGATGATGCAAAGTGGATGGCTGGCTTGGCGTGGAGACGGGAAAATGGATCAAACGGGATGGCAAGCTTAGTGGGACTGGCTTAGTGGGGCTAACTCATGCCGGGTCAGCCCGTTTGGCGATTGAGAAGGGAACACGATGACCGAGCCAATGACGCACACGCCGCCCGAGCGCCCGTCCATCGACGAGCGCGCCCAGGACCCCGCCACGCTTGCGGGGACGCTTGTGCTCGAGCTTGGCTACCGCGGGGCCGAGTTTGCCGGCTTTGCCGCGCAGCCCGGCCAGCGCACGGTGGCGGGAGAGACCACGAGGGCGCTCGAGACACTGCTGCGCAGACCTGTCGAGCTCACCTGTGCCGGCAGGACCGACGCGGGCGTCCATGCCCTCTCCCAGTACGTGAGCGTGCCCGTCTCAGACGAGGAGCTTGCACTGCCGGCTCGCAGGCTCAGTCGTGGCCTTGCCGCCCTCACGCCGGACGACATCTCGCCCCGGCGCCTGCTGCGTGCGCCCAAGGGCTTCTCCGCCCGCTTCGACGCGCGCTCTCGCAGCTATCGTTATCGCTTCGTGGCGGGGGGGCGCGGCCCGTGCTCGCCTGGGACCACGCGTGGTGGCTGAGGAACCCCCTGGACGTGGACGCCATGCGCGAGGGCGCCGCCTACCTGGTGGGCGAGCATGACTTCAAGAGCTTCTGCAAGGCCACCTCGGCCGTGGGCAGGCCCACGTGGCGCTGCATCATGGGCCTCGACGTCATGGAGGAGGCAGAGTGCGGTGAGCGCGTCATCTGCATTGACGTGGTGGGCAACGCCTTCCTGCATTCCATGGTGCGCACCATTGCGGGCACGCTTGCTGAGGTGGGACGCGGCCGGCGCAGCCCTGCCTGGGTGGGGGAGGCTCTTGCCGCCTGCGACCGCATGGCCGCCGGTCCCTGCGCGCCCGCGAAGGGCCTGACGTTTGTGGGGGTAGACTATCCCGAAGGTTTGCTGAGCGCCTGGGGGTAGGCGGCGAGCGGGTATGTGCCTGCGTGAGCGAGGAGGCCATCATGTACGAGCGTCCTGACGTGCCGAAGGGTGGCAAGTACACCAACGTCATCGCCGTGACGGTGCTCGTGGTGATAGCGATCGCCGTCTTCGTGCTCGTGGCCACCCTCTGGCGCCTCGCCAACGAGAACACGGCGTTGGGCGACAAGGACCTGGCCACGGCCGTCTCCGCCGCCACCCCAACCACCGAGACGCAGGTGCAGCTCGGCAGCGACATTGGCTACGTGCCCTCGGGCGACACGCTCACGACGGTGCTCTTCGTGGTGACGCCGGACAACAGCACCGGCAAGCTCTCCTCGCTCTACTTGGCCGTGCTCAACGAGACACAGGGCACCTCCACGCTCGTGCAGATTCCCGCGGACGCCCGCCTCAGGTCCGACTCGGCCACGAGCTCGCTGGCGGCCATCTACGCGAGCAATGGCAGCGCGACCCTTGCCTCCACGCTCGCGAGCGAGTGCGGCGTCCCGGTCTCTCACCTCGCGGTGATGGTCGAGAGCGGCTGGAACGCCTTCATGACGGTGGCCTCGCAGGGCACCTCCGCCCTGGCGAGCAAGGCCACCGAGCTGGCGGGCGGCATCACCAAGAGCGACATGGACACCGTCACCCTGCTAGACCTCGCCAAGCGCGCGGTGAGCGCTGGGCTCTCAAGTGACTCGATGGCTGTGGTGAACACCACCGACGAGACCGACCCGAATGGCGCCTCCTACAAGGAGATGCTCCCGAGCGACATCGCCATCCTCGCCGGTGCGCTGCGCCAGCGGTAGCCCCCCGCAAGGCGCCCCTTCCGCACAAGGCGCCCCTCCACATGGCCGCCACCCGCCTGCGCGCCCGATTGGCGCAAAGGCGAGTGGCGGTGTCTCATTTGCGCAGATTAACTGGACGCATGCGGGCAAGCGCGGCGCTCAGGGGCGCCGATGGTAGTCTCTCGAACGTGGGCACGCTGATCAGGGATGCCCTGTCCGTTCGAAGGGTGGCTCGATGAAGCGCAAGATGAAGAGGACGCCAAAGGTTTCGGTCATCATTCCGGCCTATAACGTTGATCGCTTCATCGGTCGCGCCATCGAGAGCCTGCAGAACCAGACCCTTGGGGACTTCGAGCTTCTCATCGTCGACGATGGCTCCACGGACCGCACCGGCCAGGTGGCCGACCGCATGGCCGAGCGAGACATTCGCATCGACGTCATCCACACCAAGAACCGGGGCGCCGCCGCGGCACGCAACACCGCGCTCGACCGCGCGCAGGGCGAGTACGTGCATTTCGTCGACGGCGACGACTGGGTTGAGCCGGCCATGCTGGCAGACCTCGTGTCCCTTGCGGACGAGCACGACCTAGACCTCGTCATCGCCGGCTTCTACATCGAGACCTACTACGGCAAGGGCGACCAGCACACCAGCGAGCTCAAGAACCAGCCCTCGCAGGTCTTTGCCACGCGCGAGGAGTTCCGCTCTGCCGCCTGGCGTCTGTTCGACACCAACCTGCTGTACACGCCGTGGAACAAGCTCATTCGCCGCTCCTACATCGAGAAGTGCCACGTGCGCTTCAAGCCCACGTTCTGGGACGACTTCCCCTTTGTGCTCGACCTCGTGCGCGATATCGAGCGCGTTGCCGTGACGGACCGGGCCTACTACCACTTCATCCGCCTGCGCGCGGAGAGCGAGACCAGCAAGTGGCGCCCCAACATGTACGAGAAGCGCGAGGAGGAGCACGGCTGGATGCTCGACCTCTATGAGCACTGGGGCCTGGCAGGGGATCCGCTCAGCGCCGAGATGATTCAGCGCCGCTACATCGAGCGCCTCGTGGGGTGCATCGAGAACCTGTGCGAGCCCAGCTGCACCCTTACGGGTGCCGAGAAGCGTGCGCTGGCCGAGCAGATGATCAATAGCGAGCGCACACAGCTGGCGCTCTCGGTGGCGAGGCCGAAGTCTCGGATGATGGAGCTCATGCTCATGCCCATCCGCGCCAAGAACGCGGCGCTCGCGCTTGCCGAGGGGCAGCTTATTTCGTTCGTGAAGCGCCACAACACGAAGCTCTTCGCCACGCTCAAGGCCAATCGCTAGGGTCGCGTCCGCGCCGGGCGGAAGTGCCTGCGCGTCGCGGCCGGATGCTCGAGGCCGGTTGCTTGGGCTATATTCACGACACGTTACTAGATTATGCATAAACGTGAATCAAACATGTTAAAATATACATAGTTACGGAAACATAATCGTGCGCTCAATCCCCAGAGGGCTATAATGGCGGTCTCAAACGTAGAGACTCGGACGTGCGGGGCCACTCGCGGCTTCTCGCGCGCCTGCAAGATGGGGAGAGGCGCATGTCTATCAAGGTTGGCGTAATTGGCGCTGCCGGCTATGCCGGAGCGGAGCTCGTACGGCTGCTCACGCAGCATCCGAAGTTCGACCTGGAGGTCATCACCTCCAATTCAGATGCGGGCACCGCGCTCTCCGAGGTCTATCCCGCCTTTGCCGGAGCGTCTGACCTCGTGTTCACCACGCACGACGACCCTGCGGTCAAGAGCTGCGAGCTCGTCTTTTTGGCGGTGCCGCATACCGCGGCCCTCGCCCAGGTGCCCGGTCTGTTCGATGCCGGCGTGACGGTGGTTGACCTCTCTGCCGACTACCGCCTCTCCGACCCGGCCGTCTACGAGCGCTGGTACGGCGCCACCCATACCTCGCCCGACCTGCTCAAGATCCGCGCCTTTGGCCTGCCGGAGCTCTTTGCCGAGGACCTCGAGCGAGCCTGTGAGCTCCACGCTGCCGGCAAGCCGGCCCTCGTTGCCTGTGCCGGCTGCTATCCCACGGCCACCTCGCTCGCGTCTGCCCCGGCGATTCGCGCTGGCTGGACGCACGGAATGGTTGTGGTGGACGCCAAGAGCGGTGTGACGGGTGCCGGCAAGGGCTGCAACGCCAAGACGCACTTCTGCAACGCCGATGAGGACGTGCAGGCCTACAAGGTGGGCTGCCACCGTCACACGCCCGAGATCGAGCAGATCCTGGGCAAGCAGGGCGAGCTCGTCTTCACGCCACACCTCATTCCCATGAAGCGCGGCCTGCTTTCCACCGTTTACCTGCAGCTGACCGACGAGGCTGCGGGCATGACCGTGGAGGACATGCTCATGTGCTACAAGGACCTGTACGCGGGTCGTCCCTTCGTTCAGGTGCTGCCTGCCGGCGAGCAGCCGCACACCTCGAGCGTGGTGGGCACCAACGTGTGCCAGGTGGGCCTCGCCAAGAACGAGCGCACCAACACCCTGATTGCCACCGGCGCCATCGACAACCTTTGCAAGGGTGCCGCCGGCCAGGGCATTCAGTGCGCGAACCTCGTCTTTGGCCTGGACGAGACCTGCGGCCTGCCGCGTGTGGGCATGCCGGTCTAGAGAATGCGTGGGGTCGGCCATGCCGTCGCGTCGGGGAGGGCCCAGGCGACGGGACGGCTGGACCCCTGGAATTGATGCAGGCGGTCCGCCGGGCCGCCTCCCTGCAAGGAGAGCGAATGAACGAAAACAACCCCAAGCTCACGGTGCTGCCCGAGGGCGGCGTTGCGAGCGCGGCCGGCGTGTATGCGGGTGGCATCCACGCCGGGTTCCGCAAGAACCCCCAGCGCCTCGATCTCGCGCTGGTTGAGTTCGACGAGCCGGTGAGCGCCGCGGGCGTCTTCACCACCAACAAGTTCTGCGCGGCTCCCGTGACCGTCTCGCGCGAGCACCTGGGCGAGGGCCGTTGCGCCAAGGTCCGCGCCGTCGTCATCAACTCCGGCAACGCCAATGCCGCCACGGGTGACGAGGGCCTCGAGAGCGCGGAGCAGTCCTGCAAGCTCGTCGCGAACGAGATCGGGTGCAGCCCCCGCGAGGTGCTTGTGGCCTCCACGGGCGTCATCGGCCAGCTGCTGGACGTGGCGCCGTTCGAGACCGGCGTGCCGGCGCTGCACGAGAAGATCGCCGCGGCCGCGGACGAGGCCGCGCGCCAGGCCGGCGGACACGACGCGGCGCGTGCCATCATGACCACCGACACGCATCCCAAGGAGCGCGCGGTCTCCTACGAGGCCACGGGCGCGCTGGCGGGCCACACCGTCACCGTGGGCGGCATGGTGAAGGGTTCCGGCATGATCATGCCGAACATGGCCACCATGATCTGCGTCATCACCACCGACGCCCCCGTGACGCCCGAGACCCTGCACGAGATTCTGCTGGGCACGGCACGGGTGACCTTCAACAAGGTGACGGTGGACTCCGACACCTCCACGAACGACACGTGCATCGCGCTGGCCACCGGCGCTGCCGCGCCAGGGGTGCCTGCCATCGAGGCCGGCACGCCCGAGGCCGCCGAGCTGGCCCGCGCCTTCCGTGAGGTCTGCCAGCACCTCGCCCGCGAGATCGCGGCCGACGGCGAGGGCGCGAGCCGCCTCGTGACCGTGACCGTTGCCGGCGCCGCCAGCGACGGGGACGCCGACACCGCGGCACGTGCCGTGGCGAACTCCCCGCTGGTCAAGACCGCGATTTACGGCCACGACTGCAACTGGGGCCGCATCGCCATGGCGCTTGGCAAGTGCGGCGTGCCGTTCGACCAGCGCGACGTGGACATCGACATCATGGGCATGCCCGTCTGCCGCGATGGCCTTACCGTGCCCTTCGACGAGGACGAGGCTCTGCGCCGGTTCGACGAGCCCGAGATCACCATCTGGGCAGACCTCGGCGCCGGCACCTGCGAGACCACGGTGTGGACGTGCGACCTGACGCACGAGTACGTGAAGATCAACGGCGAGTACCGCACGTAGGCTTCTGGGCCCCACGGGCTCTCGGGCCTTCCCAGGCCCTCGCTGAGGGTGGACCCAGCCCTGCGCTCGGTTCCGTCCCCTGGCATCCCATGTGGAGTGCGCCCCGCCGTGCGCGCTGGTGCGCGGTTTCCGACCCGTTGGCCCTGCACGGGGCGAGGGGTGGGCCGGGGTGTTGATCTGGCGGCTTGATTTGGCAGCTAATTTGAACGGATGAGGCATGAAATTCGCAACTGAAACGTACGGGCGCGCCAAGCTGCCCGATGAGCGGGCGGGCCAGGTACTGTTCGAGGCCCTTCCGTGGATCAAGAACATCACGGGCAAGACCGTCGTCATCAAGTACGGCGGCTCTGCCATGGAGAGCGCCCCGCTGCGCGCCGATGTCATGAGCGACATCGTGCTGCTCAAGATCCTCGGCGTGAACGTGGTCATCGTCCACGGCGGCGGCAAGGCCATCAACCGCGCCTTCGATCGTTTGAACTTCCCCGTGGAATTCAAGGACGGCCAGCGCGTCACTACGCCCGAGGCCATGGACGTCGTGCGCCAGGTGCTCGTGGGCGAGGTCAACCAAGACCTCGTGGCCAGCATCAACCGCCATGGCAACCTCGCCGTGGGCGTCTCTGGCGCCGACGCCGGCACGCTCATGTGCTCCACGCTTGACCCGGACCTGGGCCGCGTGGGCAAGATTGACCAGGTCAACACCGGCTACCTCGAGAATCTCATGCGCATGGACTACATTCCCGTGGTGGCCACGGTGGGCATCGACGAGGATGGCGGCTACTACAACGTCAACGCCGACGTCGCGGCCGGCCACGTGGCGGCGGCCATCGGCGCGCACAAGGTCATCTACCTCACGGACGTCGATGGCGTCTACCTCGACTTCTCCGACAAGGACACGCTCATCTCGAACATGAGCCTGCGCGAGATGGAGGACATGCTGGCCTCTGGCACCGTCGACAAGGGCATGATTCCCAAGCTCGAGAGCTGCTGCTATGCCCTGCGTGCCGGCGTGTTCCGCAGCCACGTCATCAATGGCAAGATTCCGCACTCGCTGCTGCTCGAGCTCCTCACCGACAAGGGCGTGGGCACCACGATGCACTCCACCGACGAGGCCCTCGAGTACGACGCGCACCCGCTCGGCACGCTCGCCAGCCGCCTCGCCGTCAACAACTAACCGCCCGCGACTGAGTCAAACGGGATGGCACCCCTTCGGGGTGGGTGACTCATCCGGATAGAAAGGAGCCTCAATGTCGTACGACGAGGCCAAGAAGCTTGACGACACCTACGTGATGCACACCTTTGGCCGCTCGCCGGTCGAGTTCATCGGCGGCAAGGGGATGTACCTCACGGACAGCACCGGCCGCGAGTACCTGGACTTCCTCGCCGGCATCGCCGTGAACTGCTTGGGCTACAACAACCCCAAGCTCAACGAGGCTGTCATTGGCCAGGCGGAACGCCTGCTGCACGTCTCCAACTACTTCCAGATCGAGCACCGCGGCGAGGTTGCGCGCAGGCTCTCGCAGCTCGCGAACGCCGGTGCGGGCGAGCCTGCCGCCGCCTCCCCGGACGAGCCCCAGGTCTGGCGCACATTCTTTGGCAACTCCGGCGCCGAGGCCAACGAGTGCGCCATCAAGCTCGCCCGCCTCTGGGCCAAGCGTGGCGGCAACGGCGGCTACGACGTCGTCTGCCTCAACAAGAGCTTCCACGGCCGCACGATGGAGACCATCGCTGCCACCATGCAGGGTTGGGCGCAGGACCCCTTCAAGCCGCTGCCTGGCGGCTTCGTGGCCATCGACGCCAACGATGTCGAGGCACTGCGCCAGGTCTTTGCCGACCGCGGCTCCAACATCTGCGCCGTGATGCTCGAGCCCATCCAGGGCGAGAGCGGCGTGCACCCCATGACGGCCGAGTTCATGGCCGAGGTGCGCAGGCTCACGAGCGAGCACGGCGCCCTCATGATCTGCGACGAGGTGCAGTGCGGCATATTCCGCACGGGCTACGCACTGGGCTTCCAGGCCTACAACGTGGTGCCGGACGTCTTCACCCTGGCCAAGTCCATCGCCGGCGGCATCCCCATGGGCGCCTGCGTTGCCAAGGCGGAGGTCTCCGAGGCCTTCAAGCCGGGCGACCACGGCTCCACCTTTGGTGGCGGCCCGCTTGCCTGCGCGGCGGCCGAGCGCGTGCTCGCCGAGCTCATGGAGGGCACTGCGCCCGAGGGCGAGGTGGGTGCCGGCTACCTGGCGCACGTGCGCGAGGTGGGGGCCTACCTGGCCGAGAAGCTTGAGGGGCTGCCGCAGGTCACCGAGGTGCGCGGTGCCGGCCTCATGCTGGGCGCGGAGCTTGCCGAGGGCCTGCCCGACGCTCACGACCTTGTGAGCAAGGCGCTCGAGGCGGGCTATGTCATCAACGCCACCGGCCCCACCACGCTGCGCTTCCTGCCGCCGCTGGTGTGCACCAAGGCCGACGTGGACAAGTTCGTCGCCGGCCTCGCCGAGGTGCTGGCGTAAGGATGTCGGCCCGCACGGATGGGCCTGCCCCTGCGGCCCGTCGCTTTGCCGGCTGCTACAGCCCGCGGCGGTATTCGCTCGGTAGCAGGCCCGTCTCGCGGCGGAACAGCTCGGAGAAGCGGCTCACGCAGGTATAGCCCACGGCATGCGAGATGAGTTCGATCGAGAGGCTCGGCTGGTGCAGCATCTGCTCGGCCTGGCTGATGCGCCGGCGCTGGATGTACTGGGTGAGGGTGCAGCCCGTGACGGCCTTGAAGCACTCCTTGAACTTCGTGGGGCTCATGCCGGCCACGCGCGCAAGGTCGGGGACCTTGAGGATGCGGGTGTAGTGGTCGTCGATGTACGCAGAGATGCCAAAGATGCGCTCGCGGTCCTCGGCGGTGACGGCACGTGTCTCGCGGGGCGGCAGCGCGCGGGTGCGGTTCACGATGAGGCGCAGGGCGTCAAAGACCTGCTTCTCGTAGTGGGCGGCGTCGTAGTCGGAGGAGTCGGGCCGGGGCCAGAGGCGGCGCAGGAGGTTTCGCATCTCGGGGAACTCACCGTCGTCGGAGAGCGAGGAGAAGGCGTCGCGCAGGTTCTTGAACTCGCCCGGGTACTCGCGGTCCAGGAAGGCGCGCGAGGCCTCGGGTGACATCTCGATGGAGATGGAACGAACGGGCACGCCCTCGTGCACCAGGCCACGCCAGCCGCCGGCGCCGCTGAAGATACCCCAGACGCTCTTGGCGCGGAGCTTGCGGTACGGCGTGAACTCCTCGCCCGAGACCGACTCGTACCAGGAGATGGAGAGGTGGTCCGGCTGGTCGAACTCGAGCAGGACGTCCTCGATGGGCGTGAAGTCGCGCACGGTGATGGACCAGTCACGCGTGGGGGCACAAAGGTGAATCGAACCCACCGTCTGGCCGCTGTCGGAGCGGTACGAGCGCCAGAGGCTGCCGTAGCCCATGGGGTTCTCGGCCGGCTCGTAATCGGTCTTGTCGAGCGTGGCGGCGTGGATGCCTACGCCAATGAAGTCCTCGTTGCCCATGGGTCCCCCTGTGCTTGCGCGATGGCGCTGCGCTGCTTTTCGTGCTCTCAGACAAATGTCGCATAGCCGATGCCTTACCTCGTGCGTCACGAGATTTGGTCGGAATCGCTATGCGAGATCGTCTGACATTCCTGTCTGGTTGTGACGCTGTGCAGCAATGTTAGCGTTTGATCGTCTTAGACTGCCATCATACACGCATCAGTTAACCATAGCTATCTTCTTTGCGAAATCAGGGATGTTCGCAACCGGTTCGATATGCCGATTCACCGCTGGTGCGACAAAAGCGACGCGGCACCTGCCGGGTGGCGGGCGCCGCGTGAGTCGTGTGGGATATGGTGCCGGGTTGCATGGGGTCGGGCTGGGCGGATCGGGGAGGATTGGTCCGTGGGAGACGTGAGGCCGGAGAATCGAGCGCCCCGTACCGGACTATGCCACGGGCGGCCTAGAAGTCGCAGCTGCCCACGGTGCGCGGGTGCGGCAGGACGTCGCGGATGTTGCCCACACCTGTGAGGTACATCACGAGGCGCTCGAAGCCAAGGCCAAAGCCCGCGTGCTTGCAGGAGCCGTAGCGGCGCAGGTCAAGGTAGTACTTGTACTGGCTCTCGTCCATGCCCAGTTCCTCGATGCGGCGCTTGAGCACGTCCAGGCGCTCCTCGCGCTGGGAGCCACCGATGATCTCGCCGATGCCCGGCACGAGGCAGTCGGCTGCGGCCACGGTCTTGCCGTCGTCGTTCAGGCGCATGTAGAAGGCCTTGATTTCGGTGGGGTAGTCCGTCACGAAGGTGGGCAGCTTGAAGTGCTGCTCGGTGAGGAAACGCTCGTGCTCGGTCTGCAGGTCGATGCCCCAGCTCACGGGGTAGTCGAACTCGTGGCCGGCGGCAACCGCGTCCTCCAAGATCTCCACGGCCTCGGTGTAGGTTACGCGGGCAAAGTCGCTCGATGCCACGTGCTCGAGGCGTGCGAGCAGGCCCTTGTCCACAAACTTGTTGAGCATGGCGAGCTCGTCGGGGCAGCGCTCCATAACGTCGCGGATAACCGAGCGCAGCATGGCCTCGGCAAGCTCCATGTCGTCCTCGAGGTCTGCGAAGGCAATCTCGGGCTCGACCATCCAGAACTCTGCGGCGTGACGCGTGGTGTTGGAGTTCTCGGCGCGGAAGGTGGGGCCAAAGGTGTAGACGTCGCCAAAGGCCATGGCAAAGTTCTCGGCGTTGAGCTGGCCGGACACGGTGAGCGACGCGGGCTTGCCAAAGAAGTCCTGCGTGTAGTCAACGGCGCCGTCGTCGTTCAGGGGCACGTGGGCGAGGTCGAGCGAGGTGACGCGGAACATCTCGCCGGCGCCCTCGCAGTCGCTCGCGGTGATGATGGGCGTGTTCACGTAGCAGAAGCCACGGTCCTGGAAGAAGCGGTGGATGGCCGCGGCAGCCTCCGAGCGCACGCGGAACACGGCGCGGAACAGGTTCGTGCGCGGGCGCAGGTGCTGCTGGGTGCGGAGGAACTCCACCGTGGTGCGCTTCTTCTGGAGCGGGTAGTCCGGGGCGCTCGTGCCTTCCACCTCGATGGACTCGGCGGTGAGCTCGAAGGGCTGCTTGGCCTCGGGGGTGAGCTTGAGGGTGCCCGTGCAGACGAGGGCCGCCGAGACGTTCTGGTGCGCGATCTCGTCGTAGTTGGCGAGGCCCTCGCGGTTCATGACCACCTGGAGGTCCTTGAAGCAGCTGCCGTCGTTGAGGGTGACGAAGCCAAATATCTTCATGTCGCGCACGGAGCGAACCCAGCCGGCAACGGTGATGTGCTGGCCGGCGAGCTCCTCGGCGTCTGCGTAGAGCTGTGCGATCTTGGTTCGGTCCATGGGCATCTCCTCGCTTATGGTGTTTGTCCCGCGGTAGATGATAGCAGCGCGCCGAGCGCCCGCCCCGGCCGGGCTATGCTGCCGTGACGAACGAGACGAGAGGGGGCGCATGGCGAATGGACGGCTCGAGGGTGGTGTCGTGACGGGTGACGCGCTTGCAAGGCTTGAGCCGACGGGGGAGCTCGCTGGTGGCATCAGGCTGGTGGCCACGGACCTGGACGGCACCCTGCTCGCGGGCTACCGCAAGGACGTGCCGCCCGAGGCGTGGCCCGCCATCGAGCGCGTCTGCGACCGTGGGCACTCTTCCTTGCGGCGAGTGGCCGGCAGTACGCGGGCCTCCGCCACCAGTTCGTTCCGCTGACAGACCGCAACGGCTACGTGTGCGAGAACGGCGCGCTGGTGATGGTGGACGGCGAGCCGGTGGTGCGCCACTCCATCGACCGAGGGCTCGCACAAGGGCTCGGCCCTACGCCGGAGGCTCGTCCCCAAAGACGGGCAGGATGGCGCGCAGGTAGTCCTTCGCAAGGTCGTGCGGGGCGGCGGCAAAGCCCGTCCACGCCCACCAGCGCACCATTCCCACGAAGCTCGCGGCGATGTGGTGCAAAAGGAACGTGCGGTTCATCTGTGCCGCCGGCCCCGTGGGATGCTCCGGCACGGCCTCGTCGGCCCGCTTCACGATCTCGTGGCGCAGACAGTCCGCGAACTTCTCGGACCCCTCACCCGCCACGAGCGCGCGCACGCCGTTCTCGCGCTCCCGTAGGTGGCAGAGCACGTGCTCCGTCATGGAGATCGGGTCGCTCTTGCCCACGAAGTCATGGTGGTGCTCGGGGTTCGTGGGGTTGAGGGCATGGTTGCAGATGCTGCGGATCTGGTGGGCAAGCAGGTCCTCCTTGCCGTGGAAGTGGGCGTAGAAGGTGGCCCGACCCACGCCCGTGCGGTCCAGGATGTCCTGGACGGTCACGTCGGAGAAGCCTCGCTCTGCGATGAGCTCGACGAAGGCCTGCTGGATTGCGCGTCTGGTCCGCTCCTTGCGCTTGTCCATGGGGCTCCTAGCTCGGGTTGTCGGCCGAGGCGCTGGCCGGATCCGTTGCGTCCACGCCTGTCGCGTCGGCCGCGGCCGCAGCGACCGTGCCGTTCGCGCGTTTCGTATCCGCCGCGCTCGCTGCATCCGTGCCATCTGTAGGGGCCCCATCCGCGGCTGCCTGCGTGGCGCGGAAGACGTCCTGGAACGAGGCGCCCGTGCGTTCGTGGGCCGCCACCACGCTGTCGTACTCGGGATAGGCGCGCTCGGAGCCGTCCGGCATGGTAACCACCTTGGTGGTCACGACACCAAAGCGGGTCTCGGCCACGCCCGCGTGGCGCGGCAGGCCATCGCGGCGCATCGCGAGGCTGCGGATGCCGATGGTCGTGGTGTTCTCAAAGATGAGGCGCTCGAGTTCGGCCACCTTATCCGCGTCGCAGACCACCTCAAGCTGAAAACCCGGGCGACCCTTCTTCATGATGACGGGCACGGCATGGGCCTCGCGTGCGCCAGCGGCCATGAGCAGGGCGATGGTGTGGCCCAGCGCCTCGCCGGTGCAGTCGTCGAGATCGGTCTCGAGCTTGGTGACGGTGCGGGCGGCCTCGGTGGGGAAGGGGAGGGCGTAGCTCGCTGCGCCGGGCTCGCTGGCGGTCGCGCGCGTCTCGGCCGAGGCGGCGGGCCCGTCCGGCGCCTCGGCCCGCGGCGCGCTCCCCCCGCCGCCCGCGGCGGTTACCTCAACGAGCTGTGCGCGCAAGAGGCCCGAACACCCCACGTACGGGCGCTTGCCCGCTCCGTAGCCGCAGGCGACGATGCGGTAGCGCGCTGGCAGCTCCGTGGCCGTGCGTAGCGCCGCCACGGTAGCCGCCCCCGTGGGGGTCACGAGTTCGCCGTGGACTGGGGCCGGCACGAGCTCGATGTCCGCCGCCTGGCAGAGGTTCACCACGGCCGGAACCGGTACGGGCATGATGCCGTGGGCGCAGCGGATGGTGCCGTGGCCCTCGGCCAGGCTGGGCACGATGACGTCCGTGATGCCGAGGTCGTCCAGGCAGATGGCGATGGAGCAGATGTCCACGATGGAGTCCGTGGCGCCCACCTCGTGGAAGTGGACGGTCTCGGGCGTGGCGGCGTGCGCCTTGGCCTCGGCCTCAGCCAGCTTGCCAAAGATGGCGAGGGCGAGCTGCTTGGCGCGCTCCGTAAGCCGGGAGGCGCCGATGATGGCCGTGACGTCTGCGAGCGAGCGGTGGGCGTGGTGATGGTGGTGGCCATGCGAGTGGTCGTGCCCATGGCAATGCTCGTGCGGTCCGTGAGCGTGAGCCTCGTCATCGTGGTGTTCCGCGTGGTCGTGGCTGTGCACGTGCTCGCCTGCCTCGTCCACCCCATAGAGCCAGGCCATGTCGTGGTCGTGGTTCTCATGCGCGGCGTCCAGGCGCACGTCGAAGTCACAGGCGGCGAGCCCGCTCTTCATGACGCGACTCACGGCAACCTTGAACTCGCCTGCCACCGGCAGCGTGGCTAGCGCGGCGCGCAGTCGCTCCTCGCTGGCGCCCAGGTCCAGAAGCGCGGCAACCGTCATGTCGCCGCTGATGCCAGACGAGCAATCAAGAAACAGGGTCTTACCCATGGCGTTTGCTCCTTATGGGTTTGGGGACAGCCTCCTTTTCGACTTTGCTGAAAACGGCAGTATTCAGCAAAGTCGAAAAGGAAGCTGTCGCCACCTACACATGGTTGATGAGGCTGGCCTGGTAGCCGGCGCCAAAGCCGTTGTCGATGTTGACGACGCTTACGCCGCTTGCGCACGAGTTGAGCATCGAGAGCAGCGCGGCCACGCCGCCCAGGTTCGCGCCGTAGCCAACGCTCGTGGGAACGGCGATGACCGGGCAGCTCACCAGGCCGCCGATGACGCTCGCGAGCGCGCCCTCCATGCCCGCCACCGCGATGACGACGCGTGCCGCCGCGAGTTGCTCGGCGTGCGCGAGCAGACGGTGCAGCCCCGCCACGCCCACGTCCACCACGCGTTCCACGCGGTTGCCGAGGAACTCGGCCGTGAGCGCGGCCTCCTCGGCCACGGGCAGGTCGCTCGTGCCGGCGCAGGCCACCACGATGGTGCCCGCACCGGTGGGCTCGGGCATGCCGCCTGCCACGAGCAGGCACGCGTCCTCGTGATACTCGAGCCCAATTCCCGAGGTCACGAGCTCGGCCGCGCACCGCGCCTTCTCTGCCGAGACGCGCGTGGCCAGCACGTGCGCCTGGCCCGCACCCTCGAGCGCGTCGATGATGCCGGCAATCTGCTCGGCCGTCTTGCCCTCGCCGTAGATGACCTCGCCTGCGCCCTGGCGCACGCCGCGCGCGAGGTCAAGCTCCGCGAAGCCCACGTTGGCGACGGGCGCGGCCTGAATGCGCGCGAGCGCCGAGGTTGGCGCGACCTCGCCCGCGGCAACGCGCGCAAGCAGCTCCTCGAGCTCTCGCTTGTCCATCTAGCGGCCCTCGTGTGCGGCGGTACCGTCGGATGCCGCGGGGGCGCCGGCCATCGCGGTGCCGCTTGCCACTGCAGCCTCCTCGGCTCGCGCACGCTCCGCGGCGGCCTTCTCGCGCGCGAGCGCCGCTGCCTCTGCCGGCCTCGGCTCGATGTTGCCGTCCGTGCGCACGCGCTCCGCGGCGTCCGGGTGGCTCTCCATGAACTTTGCCACGGTCTTGCGCAGCGACTCGGGCGTGATGTGCTCGTTCTTCTCAAAGTAGGCGCCATAGCACGCGTAGCTGGGCTTATTTGCGGTGGGCAGGCCTAGCTTGGCGGAGTTCTCGCGCACCATGTCCTTGGTGAGGCCCGCGGCGCGCAGGGGGCTCACCACACCCAGCTCGTGGATGGCGCGAAATCCCGGGCGGCGGTCCTCGCGGTCGGACGCGTTGGTGCCGTCGAGCAGCACGGTGCGCCCGTCTTTGCGCATGTGCTCGAGGATGGTGCCAAACACCATGGACTTGCAGTGGTAGCAGCGGTTCCATGGGTTGGCACGCAGGTCGTCGTGGCCGTCCCAGATGTTGATGGGGATGATCTGCTGCTCGGCGCCAAGCATCTTGGCCACGCTCACGGAGTCGTCCGTGTCGCGCGTGATCTGCAGGTCGTCGAGGATGGTGTAGGCCTTGACGTCGTAGCCCTCGCGCAGCAGCTCCGCGAGCAGGTAGCACGAGTCGACGCCGCCGGAGTAGGCGAGCCCGTAGCGGACGTTTTTGTCGAGGTCAAAGTGCATGTGAGCCTCCTGGTCACGGCGGGGTGCGCGCCCCCTCGCTGGCGACGGCGGCCGTCGTCTGGCCGCGTGTCGCCCGGGCGTGCCCGAGGGGCCCGATGTCCCCGCCTCGGTTTTCGGCGGTCATTCTAACAAGTGCCGGATGCGATTTCAGAACAGTATGTATTATTTGTTCGAGAATCACGAATCCGGGGCCTCGTTCGTGACACAATACCGACCCGTTGTGGGGAGGACGGACATGCGGGCAACGATGACGGTCGCACGCGAGGTCGAGCTGGGCACGGGGGCCCGACCCGGGACATGCGGGGGCGGGGAGGTCTTCGGCCCCGTCTATGGCGAGCGGGCCCCCGGTCTCGGCGCGGACGTCGCTCCGGCGGAGGCCGGCGGCGAGTCGCGCGAATCCACCCGCGAGGTCAAGGGCGAGGTCGTGTCCTACTGGACGGGCCGCGTGGAGGGCTTCTCCCGGCTGCGGGTCAGGGAGTTCGAGGGCGAGCTGCACCTGCGCTGGCTCGCCGAGCTCGAGCGCCGCCTGCCCGCGTGCCGGGTCCTGCGCATCCTCGACGTGGGGTGCGGCACCGGGTTCTTCTCCCTCCTGCTCTCCTCCCGCGGCCATGTCCTCACGGGCATCGACCTGACGCCTGGCATGGTCGCGGAGGCGCGCCGCCTGTCCGAGCGTCTCTCGATCCCCGCCTCCTTCGAGGTCATGGATGCCGAGGCGCCCGACTTTCCCGCGGCGTCGTTCGACGCGATTGTGACGCGCAACCTCACCTGGAGCCTCCCGCACCTCGGTGCGGCCTACGCCGCCTGGCACGCCCTGCTCGTCCCTGGCGGCGTCCTCGTCAACTTCGACGCGGACTACTGCCGCGAGAACGGTGGCGGGCCGCTGCCGGCCGTGGGCGCGCACCGCGACCTCTCCGTGGAGACGATGCGGGCCTACGAGCGCATCAAGGACGAGCTACGCCCCTCCCAGCGCCCGCGCCCGGCGTGGGACCTCGAGCTCCTGAGCCAGGCGGGCTTCACGGATGTCGGCGTCGACGGGGGCGTGTGGCGTCGCGTCTATCGTGAGCGCGACGAGTTCTTCAATCCGACGCCGATCTTTGCGATTACGGCGCGGGCCTAGGGGGGTGGCCATGGCCGAACAGACCGTCTCGACCTCCTCGTTCGCGAGGAGGAACGCCGCCTACTGGACCGGACGGGCCGAGGGCTACTCGGACGTCAACCGCGAGGAGCTCGACGGGTCGCAGCGGCGCGTGTGGGCCTCCTGGATCGACGGGCGCATCCGCGAGCGCCTCGGCCCCAGGGCGAGGGGGTCGCTGCGCGTGCTCGATGCCGGCACGGGCCCGGGGTTCTTCGCCATCATCCTCGCCGAGCTCGGCTACCGGGTCTGGGCGGTGGACTACACCGACGCGATGCTCGATCAGGCCCGCGCGAACGAGGCCCGCGCGAACGGGGCGCTCGAGCCGGGACGCATCGTCTTTCGCCGCGCCGACGTCGCCCGCACGGGCCTCGCCTCCGGCGGCTTTGACGTCATCGTGTCGCGCAACGTGACCTGGGACCTCCCCGACCCGGCCGCCGCCTACGCCGAGTGGGAGCGTCTGCTCGCCCCCGGCGGCCTGCTGCTCAACTTCGACGCCGCCTGGTACCGCTACCTCTACGACGGCGGCGCCGCCGCGCGCAGGCGGCGCGACCGCGACAACGTGCGGCGCACGGGCGTCGCCGACGACACGGCCGGCACCGACGTCGACGAGATGGAGGCCATCGCCCGACTCACCCCGCTCTCCCGCCTCGAGCGCCCCGCGTGGGACCTCGACGAGCTTGCCCGCCTCGGCCTCGACGCCGTCGCCGACGAGCGAGCGTGGGAGACGCTGTGGACCGAGTGCGAGCGCGTCAACAACGCCTCCACACCCCTGTTCATGATCGAGGCCAGGAAGGGAGGCCGTCCGTGAGGCGCTACGTCATCCGCAGGCTCGCCCAGCTCGTCCCCATCCTGCTCGTGATCACGTTCCTGTCCTTCGCGATGATGAGGCTCGCGGGTAGCGACGCGGTGCTCCAGAAGATGGAGAACACGGGCATGGCGCTCAGCCCCGACGCGATTGAGAGGGCCCGCGCCGAGCTCGGCCTCGACCGGCCGTTCGTGGTCCAGTACGTCATGTGGCTCGCGAACCTCCTGCACGGCGACATGGGGGTGAGCTACGTCACGGGCAAGGAGGTGTTCTCGTCCTTCGTCTCGAAGCTGCCCGCGACCCTGCTGCTCGCGGTGGTCTCGATTGCCCTCACGGTGCTCATCTCGATACCGCTCGGCGTGCTGGCGGCCGTGCGCCAGAACCGCCTCACGGACTACCTTGTCCGCGCGGCGAGCTTCGTCGGCAACAGCATGCCGAACTTCTTCGTGGCGCTGCTGCTCATGTACGCCTTCGCGATTAGGCTCAAGGCGCTCCCCGTGATGTCGACGAGCGTGAGCCTCGCGGGCGTCGTCCTGCCGAGCCTCACGCTCGCGATCGCGATGTCGGCGAAGTACCTCAGGCAGGTGCGGGCGACGGTGCTCGACGAGCTCTCGCGCGACTACGTGGTGGGCGCCCGGGCGCGCGGGGTGAGGTTCGGGGTGACGCTCACCCGAAGCGTCCTGCGGGCCTGCCTCGTGACGATCGTCACCCTGCTCGTGCTCTCGGTGGGAAGCCTGCTTGGCGGCACGGCGATCGTGGAGTCGATCTTCATGTGGGACGGCGTCGGCAAGCTCGCGGTCGACGCGATCCAGATGCGCGACTACCCGATGATCCAGGCCTACGTGATGTGGATGGCGATCATCTACGTCGTGGCGAACCTGCTGTGCGACCTCTCGTATCGGCTCCTGGACCCGCGGATCCGCCTGGGAGGGGAGGAATCATGACGCTGAGGGAGCGCGGGGCGCGAGAGACGCGCATGGCGCAGGAGGCGCGCGCCCGGCCCGCCGGGCCGGGACGGGAGACGGGAGGGCGCCCCGTGACCGTGCGCGTCCAGCGCGTGCGCAGAGACCACGCGCGCCGGCGGCTCGTCGCGTTCGCACTGCTCGCGCTCGCCCTCGTGCTCGTGGCCGTCCTTGCGCGCCGGCTCTGCCCCTACGACCCCGATGCCCAGTCCTTCGATGGCCTGCTCCCGCCTGGCCCCGCGCACCTCGCCGGCACCGACCGCTACGGCCGCGACCTGCTCTCGCGCATCCTCGTGGGCCTGCAGACCAGCGTGCTCGCGACGCTCGCACTCGTGGCCATCATCACCGTCGTCGGTACGGCGGTGGGCGTGGTCTGCGGCTATGCGGGAGGGCTCGCGGACTCGGTCATGATGCGCGTGTCCGACGTCTGTCTGGCGTTCCCGGGGCTCGTGTTCGCCCTGGCCATCGCCGCCGTGCTCAATGGCGGCCTGCACAACGCCGTGCTCGCGCTCGCGGTCATCAGCTGGCCCAAGTACGCGCGCATCGCCCGCAGCCAGACGCTTGCGGTGGCGGGCGCGACCTACGTCGACGCGGCCCGGCTCGCCGGCGACACGCCCGTGCAGGTCATCGTCCGCCACGTTCTCCCCAACATCATGGGGCCGATCCTGGTCACGGCCATGCTCGACATCGGCACGATGATGATGGAGCTCGCGGGGCTGTCGTTCCTCGGCCTGGGCGCCCAGCCGCCGACGGCCGAGCTCGGCAACATGATGAGCTCGGGGCGCAGCATGCTGCAGACCTATCCCTGGGTCGTCATGGCCCCGGGCGTCGCGATCTTCGTTGCGGTCGCGATCTTCAACTTGCTCGGCGACGCGGTCCGCGACTACCTCGACCCCAGAAACGCGCTCGGGCGCTAGGGCCTGAGCCGGTGGCGTCAGCGCCGTGGGCGAGCGTCCCCGCCCCGCATTCCCGCGGGCGCATTCCGCACCTCGAACCCCCTAGACCATGCGGCCCCGGCCGCGAAAGGAGACCTGCACCATGACCACGACCCACACCGACTCCATCCTCTCGAGGCCCGTCACGCGCCGCGGCGCCCTTGCGGCGACGCTCGGCGTCGCCTCGTTCTTGCTCGCCGGGTGTGGCTCGAGCCAGGGCGGCTCGGCCGCCCAGACGGGCGGCGCATCGTCGTTCACGTTCGGTGACACGACGTTCAACTCGGAGAACGAGGAGCCTAACGTGAACCCGCACCAGACCTACGCTGGTTGGGCCTGCATGCGTTACGGCGTCGGCGAGACCCTCTTCAAGTACTCTGACTCGATGGAGATCGAGCCGTGGCTGGCCACCTCCTTCGAGAACGTCGACGAGCTCACATGGAAGGTGACGCTGCGCAACGGCGTGAAGTTCTCCTCCGGTCGCGCGATGGACGCCCAGGCCGTCAAGGACTGCCTCGACGGCCTCGTCGCTACCCACGATCGCGCGAAGGGCGACCTCGCCATCGCGGACATCGCGGTAGATGGCCAGACCCTCACGATCACGACGAGCGAGCCCAAGCCGACGCTGCTCAACTACCTGAGCGACCCCTACGGCTGCATCATAGACATGCAGGCCGGCGTCTCCGACGACGGCATCGTCGCCGGCACCGGTCCCTACGTCGTCGAGAGCCTCGAGACCGACAAGGAGCTCGACCTCAGGCGCAACGAAGACTACTGGGGAGGGGTGCCGGGCTTCGACAAGATCAAGGTCATCACGATCTCCGACGGCGACACCCTGACGATGTCGCTGCAGTCCGGCGAGATCGACGCGGCCTACGGCGTGCCCTACGCGAGCTACAACCTGTTCCAGGGCGACGGCTACACGTTCTCGAGCTGCGCCACGAGCCGCGCGTTCTTCTGCGAGATGAACTTCGACAGCCCGATCACGAGAGACCCGGCCGTCCGCAAGGCCATCGCCATGGGCATCGACAAGGAGGGGTTTGTGAACAAGCTGCTCGACGGCAACGGCTACGTCGCGAGCGGCGCCTACCCGGACAGCCTCCCGTTCGGCGGCAAGATCGAGGGCGCGAAGGACTACGACTCCGATGGCGCCTGCAAGGTGCTCGAGGACGCGGGCTGGGTCGTCGGCGATGACGGCATCCGTGCCAAGGACGGCACGAGGCTCCAGGTGCGCTGGCTCACCTACCCGAGCCGCCAGGAGCAGCCGCTGCTCGCCGAGTCGGCCCAGGCCACGCTCAAGGACATCGGCATCGACCTGCAGGTAAACAGCACCGCCGACCACAACACGATCCGCAAGGACCGCTCGGCCTGGGACGTGTACCAGAGCGCCATGGTGACGGCGCCCACCGGCGACCCCGAGTACTTCTTCACGACGCACTTCCTCGATAGCTCGTCGAACAACAACGGCCACTACCACAGCGACGAGATGGAGCGGCTCGCCGCGCAGCTCGCCGACGAGTTCGACACGAGCAAGCGTGCGGAGCTCGCGATCAAGATGCAGGAGGTCCTGCTCGCCGACGACGGCGCGATTTTCTGCTCCCACCTCAAGATGAGCATGATCTCTAAGGCCTCCGTCACGGGCCTCACGGCGCACCCGTGCGACTTCTACGAGGTCACCGCCGGCCTCAGGCCGAGCGCCTAGGGTCGGCCATGGAAGAGGTGCTGAGATACGACTCGGTCGAGGTCAGCTTCAACGGCGAGGCCGTCGTGCACGACGTGAGCTTCGGTGTCGCCGCCGGCGAGATTCTCGGCATCGTGGGGGAGTCCGGCAGTGGCAAGAGCACCCTGCTTAGGGCCGCGCTCGGCCTGCTCGGCGATACGGGGCTCGTGACGCGCGGTGACATCTGGTTTCGCGGGCGCGACTTGCCCGACCTGCCCGAGCGCGAGCTCTGCCGCATCAGGGGCGCGCAGATCGGCATGGTCTTCCAGGACGCGGGCGCCTCGCTGTGCCCGATCCGCACGATCGGCGACCAGATTGTCGAGGCCGTCCGGGCCCACGAGGGCGCGCGTGCGGGCGACGTCCGCACGCGGGCGCTCGACCTGTTCGCCAAGCTCGGCTTCAAGGACGGCGAGCGCGTCTGGGAGAGCTATCCCTTCGAGCTCTCGGGCGGCATGAACCAGCGGGCCGGCATTGCGATCGCGATGATGCCGTGCCCGGCGGTGCTGCTCGCCGACGAGCCCACGAGCGCGCTCGACGTCGCAGTCCAGCGGCAGGCGCTCGACGAGCTCGCTCGCCTGCGCGAGCTCTTCGGCACGGCGATCGTGCTCGTCACGCACGACATCGGGGTCGTCTCGGCCATGGCGGACACGGTCCTCGTCATGCGCGACGGCCGCGTCGTCGAGCGCGGGCCCGTGGAGCGGACCCTGCGCGAGCCTGCCGATCCCTACACGAGGGAGCTGCTCGCCGCCGTGCCGCGGCTGCGGCACCCGGAGGGGGAGGCGGCATGAGGGACGAGACGGCTGTGGGAACGGGCTTCGAGGGGGCGCTGACCGTGCGAGGACAGGCGTCGGCGGCCGCGCCGGCGGCCCCGCGCGCGCAGGCGACGGGCGCGCCGGACCCCGCGGAGGCACCCGACCCCCGCGCGGATGCGGGCGAGGACGCCGTTCTCGAGGCGAGGGAGCTCACGCGCGTCTTCAGGACGCCCGGCAAGCCGGACCTCGTGGCCGTCGACCGGGTGAGCCTCTCGCTCAGCGCGGGCGAGGCACTCGGAATCGTGGGCGAGTCCGGCAGCGGCAAGAGCACGCTCGCGCGCATGGTCACGGGGCTGCTCGAGCCCACGTCGGGGACGGTCCGCCTGTGCGGGCGCGACGTCACGCACACGCGCGGTCGCGAGCTGCGCGAGGCCTCGGCGACCATCCAGATGGTCTTCCAGAACCCCCAAGGCTCGTTCGACCCGCGCCAGACGCTCGGTGCGGGCATCGGCGAGAGCCTGCGGAACCGGGGCGTCACCGTCGGGGAGGTCCGTGCACGCGTGCGCGCCCTCCTCGAGCGCTGCGGCCTCGACGCCGGGTTTGCCGACCGGTACCCGCACGAGGTGAGCGGCGGCCAGTGCCAGCGGGCCGCCCTCGCCCGCGCCCTCGCGCCGTCCCCGCGCGTGCTCGTCCTCGACGAGGCGACGAGCGCGCTCGACGTGACCGTGCAGGCCCAGATCATGGACCTGCTCAGGGACCTCCGCGCCGGGGCGGACGGCCCGTCGTATCTGTTCATCTGCCACAACCTCGCGCTCGTGCAGTCGCTCTGCGACCACGTGCTCGTGATGCGGGCCGGTCGCGTGGTGGAGCGCGGGACGCCCGACGAGGTCATCTTCCATCCCTCGTCGGACTACGCGCGGAGGCTCGTCGACTCCGTGCTCCAGCCGTAGGCGCGCGGGGCGGGGCGCCCGCAGGCTCAGCGCCGCCCGCCCCTCCTGCGCAGGCCCCGCAGGATGAGCGCGTGGCACGCCGTCATGCAGACGGCCGTGCTGGCCCAGGCGAGCGGATACATGAGAGCCACGCCGTCGAGCGTGGGGCCGTGGGCCGTGAGCAGGGCGAGCAGCGCTGTGCGCAGCACAAACACGTTGACCATGATGATGGCCATGGGGGCGAGGGCGTGTCCGCGCCCGCGCAGCGAGGCGGCGTTTACCTCGAGGAAGGCATAGAGCCAGTAGAGCGGAAACGTGACGCGCGTGATCGCGCGCCCGGCCGCGATGGGGCCGCTCGTGAGGTCGCGTGGCATGGCCTTGCCTGAACTCATGAACATTCGTCTCATATCGTTCGATTACATCGCCCGCCTTGGTGGCCCAGGGGCAAACGGACGCCGCGCGGGATGTATCTGCCAAATCAGAACACTATCTACTATTTGTTCCATAAGTACCAAGAACCCCTCAGTTCTTCAGTAAGTGCCTCTCTATGAAGAAATCGAACGCTGCCCCTCCCGTGTCGCGCCGCGCGTTCATCGCGGGTGCCGGCGTCTTGGCCGCCCTGTCTGCAGCCGGCCTCGCGGGCTGCGGTGGATCGGGCTCGAACGCAGCTGCGACGGTCTCTTCGGTCGCTCCCAAGAAGCAGGTCACCATTGCCATGAGCACCGACAACGAGCCGGCCGCTGGCTTCGACCCGTGCATCAACTGGGGCTGCGGCGAGCACGTGCACGAGCCGCTCGTCCCCACGGGCTCCACGAAGAAGGACGGAGAGAACGAGTGCCCGGCCGGCAACGACGTGACCTGCAACCTTGAGGTGCGCCAGGCTATCAGCTACGGCATCGACCGCAAGGCGCTCATCGACAACGTGCTCAACGGCTATGGCTCCGAGGCCTACGGCGTGGGCGACGGCATGCCGTGGGCGAACCCCGACATGCGGTGCGAGACCGACCTCGGCAAGGCCGCCGGCCTGCTCGAGGCCGCCGGATGGGCGAAGGGCGCGGACGGTGTCTATGCCAAGGACGGCCGTGCCTGCGCCTTCGATCCCTACTATCCCTCGACCGACTCGGTGCGCCAGGCCATGGCCAACGAGTTCGCCAACCAGATGGGCAAGCTCGGCATCAAGGTCACCACGAAGGGCGGCAGCTGGGACGACCTGTACCCGCACGAGTTCTCCGACCCGATCATGTGGGGCTGGGGCTCCAACTCTCTCATCGATGATGACGCGGTGACTCATGCGGTCGAGGCGTTCAAGGACGCCGACGGCCTCGTACTGGGCACGCCGGTCTACTGGGCCAGCCCGACGGGCGAGATGGAGCTGTTCATGGACCACCTGTGGGGCAAGGCTAACCGCGAGCTGCTCGCGGGCAAGCCGTGTGCCGTGCTTGCCACGGCGCGCCGTGCGGGCACCACGTCGGTCATCGATGGCCTCGCCAAGTACCCCACGTTTGCCGAGATGCCGATCGTGAGCTTGTTCTACTGGCCCATGGTGCACGGCAACACGCCCGACGAGGTGCTACGCGACGAGGAAGGCGTGCAGATCATGCAGCAGATGGGCGCCAACATGGCGTGGATGCTCAAGTGCTTCGAGGCCGGTCGTGCGGCGGGCATCGAGGTGCCGGCCGCTCCTGCCAAGCGCAAGCGCACCAACTTCGTGCGTAAGGGTGCTGCACGTTGGCGATGCGCTTGGCCATTCGTGCGGTATGCGGTGCTGATTGCAGCGTGGAGCCTGCCAGGTTCAGCTGTGCCCGGCAGGCCCCGATCCCTGTGCTTATCTGCTCTTTTGTGCTTGGCAGCTATGGTGATTTGGGCCTGGCAAGCATGATGACAAGAACGCATGGGTGCATGTGCCATGGGCGCATGGCCTCGTCTTCTGGGTTCGGTAGCCTTGGTGGCCGGGATGCATGAATGCGTTCGTAGACTGTGACGGCTGGGGTATGCGGGCGTAAAGCTGGGGCAAATCGGGAGCAGCTTTTCATCTGATAACACTTTTGGGCGTGTTTGCGAAGTGACTCGCTCCTTGGCTCAGCAAAACCGCAGGTCATTGGAGTCCGAAGGTGCTATCGACTTCCTGCGAAGGCCCAAAAGCGTTGTCAGACGTCTATTTTACATATGGTTTTATGAACGAGGTCCAGGAACACTCTGTGACATGCTCCGTGGTAGGTTGTTTGCGGCAGGGTCTTTGGGGGGTACGTCGTGGACTTGTGGACCGTGGTGGCGTTTGGCTCGGCACTGTTCGCCGGCCTTACGGCGATACTGGCAAAGTGCGGCGTGCGCCATACCGACTCCGACGTAGCTACAGCGGTGCGTACCCTCGTGGTACTGGTGTTTTCGTGGGTGATGGTCGCCGTGGAGGGCACCGACGTTCCCGCGGCACTCGCCTCGATTTCGGGGCGTTCCTACGTGTTTCTCGCACTCTCCGGTCTCGCCACGGGTGCCTCGTGGATCTGCTACTTCAAGGCGCTGGCCACGGGAGACGTCAACAAGGTCGTGCCCATCGACAAGTCGAGTACGGTGCTCTCGGTGCTACTGGCCATTGTCTTGTTTGGCGAGACCGGCCATCTTGCAGTCAAGCTCGGGTCCACTGTCGCGATTCTCGTGGGCACACTCATGATGGTCGAACGACGTGGCGGCAGAGGTGCGCGTGGCGGCGCGGGCCTGCACGGTAGCGCGGGCTCACGCGCATGGCTCGCCTACGCCGTGGCATCGGCCGTCTTTGCGGCTCTCACCTCAATCTTGGCGAAGGTTGGCGTCGAGGGCATGGACTCCAACCTGGCGATGGCGTTGCGTACCTGCGTAGTGCTCGTGATGGCGTGGGCCGTCGTCGCAGTCAAGGGCAAGCTTGCCCAGGTACGCCGCATCAATAGCCGTGAGCTGGCATTTTTAGTGCTCTCGGGGTTGGCTACCGGTGCGTCATGGCTGTGCTACTACTATGCGATCCAGATGGGTCAGGTGAGCATAGTGGTGCAGATTGACAAGCTGTCCATTCTCGTGTCGGTCGCCTTCTCGTGGCTCGTGTTTGGCGAGCGCCTCTCGCGTGCGGCCGCTGCCGGGCTTGTGCTCATCGTCTGTGGAACCCTCTTCATGACCATCTGGACCTAATGCGTTGTCTGGATCTTATGGGGCGTCTGGACTTAATGAGGCAAAGCGAAGCGAAGCATATTAACGTGTGGCGGATACCTAGAACTCGAACGGGATACGAACCCAATGCGCTATCTAAGCGAGTGGGGGAAGGAGCCCACTACGCTATCTACCGGAAATCGTGAGATCTTGGCGAGACGTTTTCCCGAATAGGGCACTGCTATTTGTCTCGCGCGAGCGGCCTCGAGAGTACAAACGCCAGATAACCTTTTTTGTATAGAGGTCTTTGCGCCTTAAAATCTGTGCACAGTTCGGGAAAGCGTCGCGTTCGGGCGCCGTTTCGTTAGCACGTTGGTTGCGTAGGTGTGTTGTGACGTCCGGGGGAAGTATCTGAGATGCTCGGAAGAGCGTTTGGTATCCGGGTGAGCACGTGGCAACCCCCCCCAGCATCCGGGCGAACGCGTGGTGGTACCGTCAATGATCTTTCGC
>NZ_CAAKON010000054.1:0-4148 GCF_901212655.1 Olsenella uli
GGCAATATCCCCCAACTTACGCTGTTCCCAAGTTGAAACGAGGGGGCGCATGGTCGCATGCGTCCCCTCAGATAGACAAACTTTCGATTTCGCCTGTTCAAAAAAGCCGCTCATTCGTCGATATCGAAGCCGCCTTCTAGGATGAACTTCTTTAACAGCGCCGCCGCACGGGTGTTCACCTTGAACAGGGGAAGCGTCTTGCCTTCCTTCTGCTCAAAGAAGGCCTTGGCGCGCACCTTGTCCACCGAGTCCTTCAAATCATCGAAGCGCCCGAACTCGTTAATGTTCGATTCCGTCAGGTCAAGCGCAGCCATGGCGGCAAGAAGCTCGCCGTCTATGCCGAGCGCCTCGACGATTCGCTCGACTTGAGCGTTTTTCACCTTGCGGGCATAGGACGTGATGTAATCCCTCAACGTCTTGCCGTCTTCCAGGGCGACGTCCCCTCGCTCGACATCGTGAAGGAACAGCTCGGCGAAGCGCTGGTCATCCTGGCTTAGGGACGCGAACGATCGGTGGAGCTCCTCGCGCGCGGCGGCAAGACCCTCGTCGTCCTGCTCAAGGCATTTCAGCCACTTCTCGAAGTTCGCATTCATGTAGTCGCTGTCTATGAGCCCCGTGTCGATCTCGGTTATATGACCATCGAGCTCGTAGGGCGCTTCGGGCGCGTCGCCAGGCCCGCCCCCTCCTGCGAACAACTCCTTGTAGCGCTGCACGAGAATGAGATAGGTCCGCTCGTCGATGACCGGTTGCACGAAGAAGGACTTGCCCCTCGGCTCGCCTTCCTCCGGCTCCTCCTCAAACTCGTAGGTGTCCTGCTCCCATGTGAAGCCCTGCACCTTCGCGGCCTCGAGGAACTCGCTGAGCTCAACGAACTCCTTAGCGAACTTGCGCCTGGCTTCCTGCGATGCGGGGAGCTTGGAGAGGTCTCCTACGCCAGCTGCTTCGAAGACCATGAGTATCTCCTGAAGGCGCGCGTCCATCAACGCGATATTCTCCGGCAGCTTCTGGACAAACATGTCGAGCGGTCGGTCTCCCGAATACAGCTTCACTGCCGCTTCGATATAGCCCTTCATGGTGTGGGGATGACGGTAATAGCGGATCGTGCCGAAGGGCTTGTCGGGGCCGAACAGGCGATTCGTGCGGCTGAACGCCTGGATGATGCTCTCGTAGTCGATGACCTTGTCGAGGTAAAGCGTGTTGAGCCATTTGGAGTCGAAGCCCGTGAGCATCTGGTCCACTACGATGAGCAGGTCGATACGAGAGTCGCGGTTGGAGTCGACGTTGACGTAGGGCTTCTTGTGAGACAGGCGCGCCGAGATGTCCTTCTTCATGGCGGGCCAGGTGGGGATGGTGAACTCCTGGCCGTATGCCTTGTTGTAGTCTTCTATGAGCTCGACCAGGGCATCTTCCTTCACCGTAGAGCCGGCTTTGTTGTCAATGCTCGGGTCGAAAAGGGCGGTCACCTTCATCTGCGGGGCGCGTTCCTTGAAGGCTCGGTAATAGTCGATCGCCTCCGGGATGGAGCTCGTCGCCAAGATTGCATGGAACTTGTTGCCGTGGGAGAGCACCGGGAAACGGCGCAGGATGTCCTCTACGACCTTTTCGTGGTGCGGAGTGCCGGGCCAGTATTGGGCGCGGGTGAGGAAATCCTCGATGCCCTTGATGTGGTTGCCAGCGCTGTCGATCATCGGTCCCATGGGGACTTTTGCCGAGTCCATATAGTAGTAGAAGACCTTGCTCTTTCGATCGTCGAAGATGGCTTCGGCTACTGTTGCGGCTTTCGCTTGCTTTAAGGCGACCGCTTCGCGCACGTCGTGGTCGTCGAAGGTCGTCACCATATATGGGTCGAAGCCCAGGACGTTGCCGTCGCGGATGCCGTCTGCGATGCTGTAACGGTGCAGACACTCGCCAAACACCATGGCGGTGGTGGAGCCCTTCTTCTGGTTCTCGTCGAGAATCGGCGTACCTGTGAAGCCGAAGAACAGCGCGTTGGGGAACGCGCGGCGTATGTCCTGGAGCATCTCGCCGAAGGTGGAGCGGTGACACTCGTCGATGACGAACACGATCCGTTTGGAGGCCAGGCGGTTGAGTTCCGCCTGGGTGATTCTGCCCTCGCCGGCCTTCACGTTGCTCATCTTCTGGATAGAGGTCACGATGAGGCGGTTCTTGGGGTCGTCGCTCGCGAGCTTCGACTTCAACACCTGCGTGTTCTCGGTCCCCTGTACGTCGTCGGCGTCGTCTGCGAACGCGCGGTACTCGGAGAGCGACTGCGTACCCAGCTCGATGCGGTCCATGAGAAAGATCACCTTGTCGGCGTCGTGCGAGTCGGCTATGAGCTGGGCAGATTTGAAGCTCGTCATGGTCTTGCCGGAGCCGGTGGTATGCCATATGTAACCGCCGGGGCGCCCCGGGGTGCTACTCTTTGGCCTCTCGTCCCATTTGCACCTGCGCACCTTGTCGGATATAGCGGAGGCTGCGTAGTACTGGTAGCTGCGCATGACTTTCAGGCAGCCGTCCGAGCTGTCAGCCACGATGTAGAAGCCAATGAGCTGGTGCGCCATTGGAATGGAAAGCAGCGTGGAGGTGAAGCGTTTCCATTCGTCGGTTCCGGGTTTATCGCCCGCGCAGACGGGCTCGTTGTTGAAGTCCTCCCAGTGGAAGAAGAAGTTCGGGTTGAACGCGCCCGTGCCAGGGTTGGCGAAATAGCGCGCCTCGTCGGGGGTCATCCCCACGAAGATCTGCGTCAGGCGGAAAAGCCCCGTGAACACGCCCTCGTGGGCATATTTCTCAATCTGACCAGTGGCCTGACTGACGGGGATGCCGCTGCGCTTGAGCTCGATATGGATGACCGGCATGCCGTTGATGAGCAGGCACAGGTCTCCACGGCGGTCGTTCAGGATCTTGCTCTTCGCAGGATAGACCGGCTGCTGAGCTATCTGGTAGCGACTCTGGCCGGCTGCGATCTCCTGACGATCATAGATCTTCAGGCTCACCTCCTTACCCAGGTGAAGCGCGTCGTCGGGGTTGTCACGCGTGACGGCGACGGTCTTTCCGTTGATGAACCCGTTGAGTGCAAGTGGGGTCTTGAGCGTTTCGATTTGTGCGATGACCTGCGCCATCTCGCCCTGGGTGATCGGGCAGCCGTTCAGGCGGTCTATGTCGGCGTTGTTCTGGAACAGAATCTTCGCCCAGTTGTCGATGAGGTCCTGCTCGGTGGGATAGCGAAGCACACCTCCCGCGTCGTCCCAGCCGTGCTGCTTCAGCACGGTTATGACCGCTTCCTCGAACGCGGCCTCTTTATCGAAAACCATGGCGAAACCTATCTACGAACTGCAAAAAGTTATGCACTTAACTATTGGCAATCATTATAAGACATAGATACATCTACCTGGGAACAGCGTAAGTTGGGGGATATTGCCCCTGTAACAATGGGGCAATCCCCAAATGGAGCTTGCTATACGGACAATCCAAACGATGCTGTTCTCGTTCAGGGAAATGCCGATTTGAAAGATGGCTGGGTTTTTCCTCGTGTCTGGACTACGGAGATCACGAAAACAGCCAAAGCTGGAGATCTAATCATGAGCGTTCGTGCTCCTGTCGGCGCAATGGGAAAAACCGCCTATGACGTGGTCCTCGGCCGCGGAGTTGCCGGAATTGCCGGCAATGAGTTTCTGTTTCAAGCCTTGTCTAAAAAGGAAGCCGAGGGGTATTGGTCTACTGTTTCTGTTGGTTCGACCTTTGATTCTATTAATGGAGACGAACTCAGAAATACGCCGGTCGATTATCCCCGCAGCAAGCCAGAGCGTGAGGCGGTTGGAAGCTGTTTATCTAGAATCGATTGCCTCATCACCCTTCATCAGCGTATGGGTCCCATCTTCTGCTTTTGCGCGCATGGATCAAGAACCAATTTCGCGTCCACTTTTCAAGGATAGCTTCGGATATTACGCTACCCGCGCCCCATCCCGAAGATGCTCATGTCGCCATCGGCGCCAGCTTCAGGCGTCTTCGGCACAGCAGAGGGCGCCTTCGTTTGCGGTTCTTCTTCCGCTGGTGCGCCTATCGGCTCGCTGAGCGCCAGGAAGAGCCTCATCACGAGTTCGAGCCTCTGCTGCAGAGAATCGCTCAACTCGTCGTAGGAGGCCGCCAAC
>NZ_CAAKON010000054.1:4158-9250 GCF_901212655.1 Olsenella uli
GAGCCACCTCACACGATGAAAGTGGGTAAAAATGCCAATCGTTATCAATGGAGAATCGCTTTTCTGCGATTACTACTCTCAATGGATTAGCGTCTACAAAGAAGGAGCCATCCGTGAGGTCACCATGGGAAAGTATCGGCTCACGCAGTCTTGGCTCGCCAAGCTGATTCCAGACCTCAAGATAAAAGATCTCGACCGGACCTCGTACCAGCAGCTCATCAATGCTTACGCAGAGCATCATGAGCGGCAGACAACCATGGACTTTCACCATCAGCTTAAAGGGGCGATCCTTGACGCAGTTGACGAAGGACTCATTCCCCGCGACCCTACGCGCAAGGCCATCATCAAAGGAAAACAGCCGCGTGCGAAAAAGATCAAGTATCTCAACCAGTTTGAGCTTCATGCCATGCTCGGTGACCTCGACTTATCGGGTGGGCCAAGTTGGGATTGGCTTATTCTCATAGTCGCTAAAACGGGCCTGCGCTTCTCCGAAGCCCTTGGACTTACTCCCGAAGACTTCGACTTCGCCCATCAAACACTCTCGGTGAACAAGACCTGGGATTACAAGAACGGCGGCGGATTCGTCCCCACGAAAAACGCCTCATCGGTGCGGAAGGTTCAACTCGACTGGCAACTCATCATGCAACTTTCTGGACTGCTCAAAGACCTTTCGCCGACTGAGCCTATATTTGTGAAGGGAAAGGTCTATAACTCGACGGCTAACAGCGTTTTAGCGCGCCACTGCAAGAATATTGGCGTGCCCATCATATCCGTCCACGGGCTGCGGCATACGCATGCATCACTTCTGCTGTTTGCAGGTGTCTCCATCGCCAGCGTATCCCGAAGGCTCGGCCATGCAAGCATGACCACCACTCAGGAAACCTATCTGCACGTCATTCAAGAGCTCGAGAATAAGGACATTGACATTGTCATGAGGGCGCTTTCGACTCTTATTTAGCCTGTACCAGCAAACCGTGGCTCACGCTGATGAAGGGTGATGAGGTTATCGAGATGCAGGAAAACCAATCCGACAGCCTCCTGTTCGCGCATGGAGGGCATCAAGAGAACAACATCGGCTAGGGTATCCTGCGACACATTGATATGTTGAGCACCCTGAGCTCTGTGAGTAATTTGCTCGCGAATAAAAGAGGAGCCAAGAAGATATTTAATGAAAATAGGGTTAAACTCACCGACTATTTTGCCTCTTATCACGAATCCTCCGAAAGCGGATGAAACATGCTGGTCAAGATACACGTTCGACGTTCCGGCATCCTCCTGATTTTCCGAGCTGCGCTGAAACAGTACATCACCGTACTCAACACAATAGCGGCTAGCTTCTTCGCAATTCAGGCGAGCTTTGCCCCTTACTGTCTCGTGCGTAATGAATTCATCATCAAGAACATCCATGACACTGATAAGCGGAATCCCGCTTCCAAATGACTCGCTGGAGCCATTAAAACCATTTTGGAAAAGAAGCAGTTCTCCCAACTTACGCTGTTCCCAAGGGTCAGTGAATCCCTTGAAGCGGATTTCTGGGGTATTTTGTTTCTCTGCCATGCTACTCACCACCCAACAGCTTGCGCAGCTCGGCAATGCCCGCCATGTCGTACTCACTGCCCGTAAGCTGCCCCAACATGTCTGCCAGCTGGCTTTCTGCATCATCTATCTGGTTGCACACGTCCGAGTAAGTTGTCGCGTATTTGGCGTTAAGCGCAGCTACCTTCGCGATGAAGTCGCTCACAACGGTTTCGGGAAGGGCCAGAAGCTCGGCCTGCAGCGGCTCTATCCACTTGGCGGCCAGCAGATCGTCGCACTGGTCGTCGGTCAGACCCTCGATGACCTCCTTGGTCGTCTCCTCAAGGGCCATTCTCGCTTCCTTGTTCTCCTTCTTGAGGCTTTTCTCCTCATCGAGCAGCGCCTGCGCACGAACCAGACCTTGCTCGAAATCGTTTTCAGGGCGCTTTCCGATAGCCTTCACAGCCTTCTTGAGCTCAGCCGCCACAAACGAACCTTCGTCGTTGACAGCAGCAGAGGATCCCTTGTCCTCCTCGTCGAAGCTTTCGAGAATCTCGTCTATCTCCTGCGATATCTCGCTTAGGCGGGAATCACGGGAAGTGATCTCCTTGACGTCTTCGGCAAGCAGTTGCTCTTGCACAAGCGCAAACGGCAGGATGCGGCCAGCCCAGCCGTCCTGCACCTCGACGTCTTTGCCGTTCTTCTTCTTGACCACCATATTCGGGTCCACCTTGCGCACAGCGCCTTTCCCCTCGGTCTGGATGACCTCCAGGTCGCCGGAGATTCCCACCCAGGCATCGTCGAGCGCCTGGTAGGCGTCGTAGCCGTCGATCAGGGCTGTGCTCGCCAGCGCGTCTTTCAAAAGCGCCGCGATGGCCTCTTCCTCCGCCACGGTATCGACTTCAGCGGCAGCGTCCACCAAACGGCTTCGCAGCGTGGCCGGTAAATGGCTTGTCGCATCCCGATAGCCGCCCAAGAAGGCGCGGACGTCGGCGTTTTCCTTCGCTACATGCGCAATGTCGTCGGTCGCGGGCGCAAGACACGAACCATCGGCGTCGCGGTAGAGTTGCCCTTTGAGGCTCGGCCATACTTTCCAGTAGCGTTCGAGCGCGTCGACCTCGGCCTTCGGCACGCCGCCGAACATGGTGGCGTACACGTCCCAGCTTTCGGCGGCCGCGCTCGAGTCCACGTAGCGCGGGATGTTGAGGTTATAGTCGTTGGCACGAATCTCGTCGATGGGAACCAGGCGGCTGAACTTGTCGACGGTCGCGTTCGTTGTCACTGCGTCAACGATACGCTTGATGTCACTTGCCCTCAGCTTGTTGTTCTTGCCCTCTTTCACGAAGTGCTTGGAGGCGTCCACCACCAAGACGTCGCTCGTCTCGCGCTGCTTGCGCAGCACCATGACGATGGTGGGGATGCCCGTGCCGAAGAAGATATTGGCAGGAAGTCCGATGATTGCCTGAATATGGCGGTTCTCCACCAGGTTCTTGCGAATGGCGCCCTCCTCGCCGCCGCGGAACAGCACGCCGTGGGGCAGGACGATGCACATGATGCCGTCGGGGCGCAGGTGGTATAGGTCGTGCAGCAAAAAGGCATAGTCGGCTTTGGACTTCGGCGCCACGCCGAACTTGAAGCGCGGATCGAGCTCCTTGTCTTCCGAATCCCAGTTCTGGGAGTACGGCGGGTTCGACACCACGGCATCGACGAACAGCGGGTCGTAGGTCTCATCCTTGTTCTCGACGGTGTCGAACCAGGGCCAGTCGTCCTCGAGCGTGTCGCCATTGCGTGCCACGATGTTGTCGGGAAGAATTCCGCGCATGACCAGATTCATACGCGTGAGGTTGTAGGTGTTTTCCTTGAGCTCCTGCGCATAATACTTGATGGAGTCCGGGTCGCCGTTGCGTCGTGCCACGGCCTTGCCGATATTGATAAGCAGCGAGCCCGAGCCGCTCGTGGGGTCGTAGATGGTGATGTTCTCGCGTCCGGCCAGGTGCCACGAGACTATCTCGCTCATGAGCATGGACACCTCGTGCGGCGTGTAGAACTCTCCCGCTTTCTTGCCAGCGTTGGCGGCGAAGTTGCTGATAAGGTACTCGTAGATGAAGCCGAGCACATCGTAGTCCTGGCGACCGTCCATCGGGATATCCTTGATGAGGTAGATGAGGTCGCGGGCTGCCTTGGACTGGCTGCGCGCATCGGTTCCTAGCTTGGAGAGACCGGTCCGCAGCGTGTCGAAGATGCCGTCGAAAACGCGTTTGCGCGCCGGGTCGATATTGCGGCTAAACGCGTTGAGCGCGTCGCGCACGTTCGAAATCTCGAAGTCGCCGCCCTTGGCGACCCAGGTGGAGAAGAGGTTCTCGTAGGCGATGAAGTAGCCGCACTCGCCCTTGACGAACTCGACCGTTTCTTCGTCGTCTTCCACGAGGCTCGGCAAATCCTCCTCGGCGAAGTCGCGCGCCTTCAGGCGAGCGACTTCGGTTTCGGAGAGAAACTTGTAGAAGATGAAGCCCAGGATGTAATCCTTGTATTCATTTGCCTCGATTTTCGAGCGCATCTTGTTGGCGGATTCCCATATCTTTGATGCCAATTGCTGCTTGTTCATCTAGTTTCCCTCGCTTCGATACACTTGGTTGAGTGTTTTTCCGTCGTCGCTTACCCATTCGGTCCAGCCGTTCTGGCTGCCGCCGAGCACGAACACTGCCGCGGCGCTGGGCGTCGGAAACTCGAGATCGTCGGCGAGCTCTGCGATACCGTCCGAATCGCCGAAGATCTCCCTGCGAGCGGCCGCGACGGCCGCGTTTTTCAGCACGGGTCTCGAGAGGTTCACTTTCGAGCCAGCGAGCACGGTGAAGTGCCCGGTGGCCTTGTTGTAGTGCCCCGCCCTGCGTATGCCGTTCTTCTTCGTGTGGAAGACCGCCGGCGCACCTGCCGGACCCTGGTCGACTCTGTCGAGGTCGTACCCCAGAGCTGCCATCCTGAAGAGGATCCTATCGTGCAGGCGTTCGACGGCCTCTTCCTTGTACGGGTCGACGTAGGGCTTGGGCGTCGCCGAGTTGTCGGTCTCGTACGAGCCGTGGGTACGCACGTAGTCGATGGCCTTCGCCTCGAGAACGTCCAGTGCGTCCCTGCTGATGTTCTGGTCGTCATCGAGAAACATAACGGCCTTGTTCCAGAACTCCTTCTTCGCCTTGTGCGCGTCGAGCCGGGCGATGCCCTGGGTCGTCTGCCCCGCGTAGACGCGGCTCACGTTGCCGTGGTCCTCGTCGAGCAGGTAGTAGACGCCGCGCTGTGGGATGTTCGGCAGCGACTTCGCCTCGGCGAGGTCTTCCCTCGGAATGACGACGGTCACAAGCGACTCGCCGTCGATGCGACAGATGCGGATGCGGTCCGGCTGCGCGTCTATGAGCTGGACGGTGAGAGTCTTGACCCGGATCATGCTCACGCCCCCTTCTTCGCGAGCTCTTCGATCATGCACGTGCGCACGAAGGCGGAGAAGCTCATACCCCGGAGGGCCGCCTCTTCCTTCGCAGCGTCACGCAGGGTATCGGGGATGCGCAGGGTCACGGAGACCTGG